>JBLHYG010000007.1:0-313038 GCA_047630755.1 Crocinitomicaceae bacterium
CAGTTCTTAATTGATCGCCAGTTGGGCATATATAAATCTGATTCTAGAAAGGAACAGGAGGTGAACGATGTCTTACCACCAGCATATAAAGGTGATAATTAGGAACGAAGGATGTACATAACATATAAGCATCAATGAACGTCAAGCCTTCTTGACTGCATTGTGCTTACTGTTGAACGTTCCTGAGGGAGCGAGTGATTTTAACCCTATGGGGATTGAATAGAAAGTGTTCTACTAAATGATGTGTTTTCGATTCACAAAAACGTGTTTTCATCTTTCAAAGGCGCATAAAAACACCATTTATCTCCTTGTTTATCTGTCCACTGACTAGCATTTGACGGATTTGTTAAAGTCAAGGCAGTACGCTGGCCGTCCGAATATTTCACAGATAATAAAGTCTTGTTTTTCAGTAGCTTAAAAGTCATTATTAGGTTTGATAGCACAAGGAGGTCCACGCATAGGATGGATTATTTCGATAACGGTTAAAGTGATTTTTTTGCACTTTGGGCATTGATTGGGGATAATATTGAGCTTTTCACGAGCGATATCCTCCCACTTGTGGTCTTGCTTTAACCACCTTTCCATACCAAAATACTCTTTGGCTTTATTGAGATCTATCGCCTTGTTTTTACTCGCTAAAATTCCATAATGGCGCATCCGTGTAAAACCGTGAGGCAGGATATGCATCGAAAACCGACGAATAAACTCACTGGCACTTAAAGGCATTGTCTTTTTAGTCCCCGAAATTCTATAATCTTTGTATTCAAAAGTGATTTGATCGTTGTCAATGCTCCGTAAACGATGATTGGAGATCGCTATTTTGTGTGTATATCTTCCTAAATACTCAATCACTTGTTTTGGACAAAAAAAAGGCCGCTTGGCATACACCACCCAATTTTTAGACATCACCGCTTTGGCGATGGGTTGTGGAATCGTGATTTGTTTTCGTAAACAAGGCCTGGTAGATTACTGTTTTAGCAGAATCTGAACCTAAACATTGTTTTGTAGTTTTACTCATATGAATTTTATGAGCGTATACGAGCGTGGTTTTCGAGTATCTTTAGCTACCGAAGGTTGAGTTCAACAAAGGCATAAAAGCATACGGAGCTTATGGTTCGAGAGATCACTTATGTGTTCACAATACTATTACTATCTTCGAAATAGCAATAGCATTCTCAATCCATCTCAAAGAATGTTAAAAATCAACACATGCTTGCTTTACAGAGTTAATAGTACAATCTTTGAGTGTAATTGGACTCTATTGATTCTGTTAGAAATCAGAATTATTCAGCACTATTTTAAGCACTAAGCGAAATATTATGACGAAATTGAAAACAAGTTTTGTAGTGAAGAAATACAACGGAACACATAAGAGTGTTATGCTCTATTTAAGCTTTGGTTACAAAGAATACAATTCACTTACGAATAAGGAAACATATAAACCACTACGTTACTATACTGGTGTTACTGTCAAAAATACGGAATGGGATTCAATAAATAAACTTCCCATAAATTCTAAGCAGTTGAAAGAACTGCAAACGATCGAACAAACAGCAATAGATATATTTAGCTACTTAGAGCGTGGGAATGGTTCTATAACACCCGACTCGTTGCGTATTGAACTGGATAAAAAGTTAAAGGGAAAAGAAATTGTTGTTCACGTTATTGGATTAGTGGATTTCATTGAAAAAGTCACTCTCGAATCTATGGGGAATAGATCACTATCAACAAAACGAGGTTATGAGGACTTAGCGAAGCGTTTAAAAGAGTTTCAAGAGAGAAAAGGTATAATCTTAACGGTAAAGAATTTTGACGAAGCTCAATACATGGATTTTATGGATGATATGCGTAATAGATTCAATCGCTTAAACTCTGTAACATCTACGTACAGAAAATTAGTTTTCGTATTAAACGATATAACTCGCAGATACAAAATAGAAGTATTCAACCCATCTGCTGAAATATCAACTATTGACCAACCTAGTTTGGTGAAAGAAGAAAAAGTTTATTTATCATTCTCTCAAATTCAGAAAATTTTGGATTACAATCCAATAGATGCTAAAACTAAAAACGTTAAGTTGATATTCATAACACTCTTATTCACGGGTTGCAGATATTCAGATGTATTTAAGATTCATCCAGAATACAAACACTCAAAAGAAGGGGTAAATTTTAACTACGCTCGTTATATAGATCAAAAAACTAAAACGGATATTATAGCTCCTATTCTTCACCCATTGGAACAATTATATAAAATACATGGAGGATTACCTAAGAAAATTACGGGTTCTCAATTCAACCTAACAGTTAAAGAACTTGCTCAACAAGCGGGATTAACAGATTTAGTGAAAATGTCCTATACAGATGCAAAAGGGAATAAGAAATTTGAAGAAAAACCACTTTATAAATTTGTTTCTTCTCACACAGGACGAAGATCATTTATAACAAACTTGATAAATTTTGTTCCAGTAACGGTTCTAAGTAAAATTACGGGTCATTCTCTTACGAATCAAAATGTAATCTTTGGGTACAACAAAATATCATTGATTGATAATGCAGTACTATTTGTCAGAGAACTAAAAAGGGTTGCTGAAAGCAACCCTAAAGAATTTCCAATTCGATTAGTTTGATTTAGAAGTAATGTATGCATAGATTGCTTTTTTTGAATATCGAATTCTTCGTTGATTTATTCGAATTGTATTTTCCCTTTCAGGTGTTTTGAACAATCTACAATAACTAAATCAATACAATCATGTAACACAGAATATTTGAAAAATCCAAAACTTTATCTGCACATGAAAAGGAGTGCAGTTATCGTTTAAAACCATACAGCAAAGGTTTCAGAGGGCGACAATGAAACTTCACCTTGATGGTTGTATGATAATTTAACTTATTCACTTAAAAAAAATGATTTTTTAACACAAAACCTTATTTAATCTATCACAAAATTAATGAAATAATTAAACCGCTAACTGCACTCCTTTTCATGTGCAGTTAGCGATCTAATTCAAAAATGAAAACGATTCGATTGGATAATTTGCGTATCGACTTGGGTTAATTTTTAGACTCGGGGATACCAAACTGTTTTTAAACCGACTCAAAAGCCGACTGGACTTTTCCCCCTTCACACACCGATGTTAATAAGGCATTCAGCCCGTTTACACACGAGGAACGAAATTAGTCCTAATCTGACTCGAATACGAATCATTTCGACTCGCAATTCAATGCTTAATTGACTCAAAAAACTAAACGATCATTTTCGCTTGATAGTCCGAGTCGGATTCGACCTAAATAATAGTCTTGCCTATCGATATGCGTACTATTGATAAACAAAGGGATGCCGAATCATTTTGCACTCGTGGCATTTAACTAATTTTCACCATTCGGATTCCGACCTAAATCTGACTCAAATACGATTGATTTCGACTCGCAAGTCAATGCTTAATTAACTCAAAAGACTAAACGATCGTTTTGGCTTGATAATCCGAGTCGGAATAGACCTAAATAATAGTCGCTCTATCGATGCGCGTACGATTCATAAACAAAGGGATGTCGAGTCATTTTGCACTCATGGCAATTTACTAATTTTCACCAGTCGGATTCCGACCTAAATCTGACTTGAATACGAATGATTTCGACTTGGAATTCAAGGTCTCAACGACTCAAAAAACTAAACGATCATTTTCGCTTGATAATCCGAGTCGGATTCGACCTAAATAATAGTCGCTCTAGCGATTTGTGTACGATTGATAAACAAAGGGATACCGAGTCATTTTGCACTTGTGGCATTTAACTAATTTTCACCATTCGGATTCCGACCTAAATCTGACTCAAATACGATTGATTTCGACTCGCAATTCAATGCTTAATTGACTCAAAAGACTAAACGATCATTTTGGCTTGATCATCCTATTCCGATTCGACCTGAATAACAGTCGTCCTATCGATATGGGTACGATTGATAAACAAAGGGATGCCGAGTCATTTTGAACTTGTGGCATTTTACTAATTTTAACCAGTCGGATTCCGACCTAAATTCGACTCGCAATCCAATGTCTAGTCGACTCAAAAGGTTAAACTGGACTTACCCCAGAGGGATCACAGAAAACAACTCGTAAGAGTGGCTTTTTTGGTTTAGGTGCTGAATTTTAGGGAGGTTGTTCAGTGGGGTTCATTCAGTTTAAACTAATGAAAAGGATAATTCTTTATGAAGAAGTTTGTCCTAAATAATCAATTGGCTTCAAAAAAACAGACTCTGGATATACTTGGATCGAAACCGTTTTTGAATTTATAGCCTCCAAAAATCTATTAGTCTTTTCTCAAAAACCGTCTTTTTTTTTCTTCTTCCGCGAATGCAAGGCTTTGTTCTATTTGTTGTCTTACATAGGTCTTTATAGGTCGAGATTTAATTCCCAAATCTGCATCAAGGATAGTTTTTTCAATCGAAGACCATGAAGCGGCGTCCATATCACCTCTATTTACATCTCCGCCCATTAGGACGCCATGTGACACCCATATTATTTCTGAGAACGCTACCTTACTCGGATTTAGTGAAATGTACTTAATGAGCACTTTGTCAAAAATTGATTTCAAGGAATTTCTGGCAATGTTGACTATAGTGTTAACTTTTCTTGAATCACCATAATTCTTGTCTAAATAATTCAGAACGAAATCTTCTCCCCTTGCTCTCTTATTATTGTCACTCATTCCATTGAAGAAACTATTACAAAAGTGTTCAGTTTGAGATAAGGAAAAGGTTCTCTCAATAGCTAAATCAAAGAGCTTAAATAAGACAGGTTCAACATTTTGAATATCCCAAATAAACTTCAGTCTACCCGATGTTCCTGAGACAGAACTTTCATTAACTTCGATAAAAACCTTTATAATGTCTAACAGAAACTCTGGGTCTTCATTTAGTAATCCAATTGCTTGTTCATGATCGTAGTCGTATGAAGAGTCATGCATTAATTGTTGGATATAACCTTTCCTAATCTTCGTTCTATCCGAACCAAGTGACTCTAAATATTCGGAGAAAAAACCTCCTCCATACCCTAGATTAATATGAACATTTTCAGCCTCAGATTTGGCTACTACAATCTCCAATATCTCCTGAAAAATGTTCGGGAATTTCACGAGATATTTCTCAAGTTGTTTTGGTCGAAGAAAAATTGAAGTTTTCAATGATCGAAGGAACTCAATAAAAAGTTCTTTCACTTGATCTATTATAATTTTTTCGTCAATTAGATAAAATGCCATCAACTTCCAAGACGACTTTTCGGCAAATGAAAATTTATCAATTTGGTTTAACAAAAATTCAAAATTCTTCTGGTTAATAAGAATGAAACTAAAAGGGGAATTAGGAACATAGTAAAGCTCATTTCCTCTCTCCATTATAACTGTAAGAAATTCAATGGCTAATTTTGGTTCTCTGTTGGCGGTTTCTTCAAGAATGGTATCGAATGTTAATGAGACATCGTTGGTATTTTTACGAAGCTTGTCCTTTAAAGATAAATATCTTAAATACAATTCTTCAAATTCACTTTTTGACTTAAACGAAATACTTTTTCGTATTTCATCTTTTTTCAGTGCAAGAAACTCATCGTAATTATCAAATTGAAAGCTCTTTTTATTTCGAAAACGATCCCAATCAAGAAGAAGGAACAACTTATAATCATAGTTAATGAATCTTTCCCTGTACTCTTCGAGTCTCGAATCATCAACACCTTTTTCCTCCCACCATTGAATTTGATCTTGAACATAAAAGCAATGATCGAATTCTATGCATATAAGGTTATCATCAATTACCTGTAATACGAATGAGATTTCTAATTCTAGAATATCTTTCGTAACATCGGGACGTCTTGCTCCATAAATCTTGAGGAATTCAAATCCTTCAACTGGAAACCTTCCATAATTTTCAACCGCAATTTCCCAAATAAAATTTCTCAGCGAATTAGAATGTTCATTATTAGATATGGTGTACCTTCCAATTAACACCTTTCCTCTAGAGGATCGAGTTGTATTAAATGAAAATAATAGAAACGTCTTACACAGTTCCCAAAATACTTTGTGGTAAAATACATTTTCACTTTTGAGTTTTTCTTTCAAAAACTCAAATAATGAATTCTGTCTATAAAATCCATAATGTTCATCATCCCACGAATACGCCAACGAGCCTTTGATCTTTTCAATCATCGCATGATACGATTTAGGTGTTTTTCTTACGTATTCAAATATAAGTTCAAGGGCATCTTTAAACTCATCAGAATTGTTAACCAAAAAATTTCCGAGAATATCTACAACGTCATCCTTCTTATGGGATATACGAACTTTTTTATTTTCATCAATTATGTAAATTGGTTCATCAGGCTCGTAAATTCCTTGAATATATTCAAAATAAAACTCTAAAACTTCAGGTTGAAGGTACGCCCAGAACAAATCAACAAATTGAAAATACTCCGAATCATTTATTGAAAGTTTTGTAAAGTATTTAGTTAAAAGTGGTCTTAATTTATCTCGAAACTCTTCATAACCAAAATTATTGTTTGCGGAAATAATGCTTTCTCTGAATTGATGCACGTTGTCCAAAAAATATTTTTCTAGAAGCGTAGAGATTGATAAGATTTCATCTTTGATGAAGACTTTGTAGAAATAATAAGACGCAAGGTTTTGTTCAGAGATTTTAGTATAACCATATCGGACTTCGATAAGTTCAAGCCTACTTAATTCTTCCAATACATCCACAAATAAATTGTAATCAATATTAAAATTGATACATATTGGATTCATAGTTTCTCTATCTCCATATGGAAGAGCCTGAAAAAAGGATATGAGTCCAAGACATTTTAAATTAAACTCGTTTGATGCATCAGGAATATCAGAAAGTATAGTTCCAAAATATGAATCGAATAAATCCGAAACTCTTCCCATATCATTTATGTTTTGCTTCTCTCTAGCATAATTGGCTGCCATAATTGCGAGTCGAGGATTTCCACATGCTATAAAAAGAATTCGCTCTATGAAACTAGCATGAGTTACTTCAAAAGGAGGAACACTAATGATATCAGTAATTTCTTTGTCTGAAAAGTTGGAAATACTTTTAGAGAATGGAGAGAATTCTTTACAAAAGGATAATAGTTGCTCGTACGCATAATCTCGCACGGTCATAATGATCTTTAGGTTTCCTGATCGACTTCCCTTATAGTAGCCAACTATTTGCATGAAAGAATCAATGCGGTTCGCGTCATCAACGAAAAGAACATAATCTTTCTTCTTATCAAAAAGTTGGTGCATATCGTCAAGTAGATTTGCATGCTTGTAAGACACGCAATAAGCTTGATAATTAGAATTGTTATTTACAAATTGTTTAATAGTTTCTACTGCGAGCTTACTTTTCCCAACACCTGGAGCGCCCTCTAAAATTACTAAGTCATGCTGTTCAATGCTCATTGAAAGATTATCACGTTCTTCATCTCGATGGAGAAAAGGAATATTAAGAGGTGATGCACTCCCTCTACCTTTAGTGTCATATTCATGAATAAAGGTTTCCAAGGATACAAACTGCCCGGTTAGTAGGGGAATATCCAAATATTGATGCACTAAATCTGCATGATCTAAATGGAGCCTCATTGCAATTCGGTCAAAGCTCCAAATATCGATATCAACACTTTTATTGAAACTTGAAGTGTGTTTCCTAAGTTCTGTAGTTTCTTTCGGAGTAATGTTGAAATTAAAGCAAAGAACTATTCCCTCTATATCTTCAATACTTACTTTATTTTTCTCAGAGTCAAAACATGCCGAAATATCATTTTTGAGTTTATTGGGAGTTGATATATCAGTAGTCATTTCAGCGCAAAGAAATTTTCCGTTTTTTAACAGAAAAGCCGTATCTGGTGTGCCTTTTCTTGTTTTCTGTTTTTCTTCCATGCTTCCGATCTTGAATATGGACGAAATACTCTTAACCTCCCTAACTAACAAGCAATCCAATAATTCCTGAAAAACTGTTGGATTAATTTCTTTCAACCGTGTTTGAATTGTTTGAAATCTACTCATGTATTTCTATTATATTGAGGGGGTTGGCAATTAACGAATTAAGGTAGGAAATTCTCAACTTTAACACCAGTAAATTTCAAGAATTTATACTAAAGATTTTTTTGATCTATGATTCGAATAAAACTCTTCCTCACAAATCACACACACTTTTTATCTTATCACAATTTCAATGGTAACGTTTAGTAACTATTGAGATAAACGAGAAATGAATTGTTTTGGTACTGAAAAGGGTAGAGGCAGTAACGTTTAGTAACATTCATTGGGTTTTGTTAATGATTGTTACGGATAACGAAGAGATGGAGGGTTTTACTCACCTCTCTCCAAACTCCGAATCTCCTCAACTGAAAGTCCTGTAGCTTCACTGATTAATTCAATATCAACCCCTTTATTCAAGAACTTGATGGCGATTTCACTTTTAGCTAAAGTAGTACTTCGTTCTACTAATTGTTCAGCTTGTTTTTTGTATTGTTCTTCTAATTGATATTGAGGAACATACTTCGTACTCATTTTCAACTGAGCCAACAAACCAGTATCTCTGAAACTCAAATAAGTATTCGTAGAAATAATTAAATGATCATACACCTCAAGATTGACAATCTTTCCAACTTGGAATAATCTATCTGTACTGTCTTTATCTGCTTCAGACGGCATTAACTCACCACTTGGGTGGTTATGTACAAGAATGATTCTGACAGAACGCTTTTGCAACGCTAAACTGAATACTTCCATTGGTTCAGCGATTGTAGCGTTTACCGCTCCGAGGCTTATCAATTCAATGAAAAGAATTCTGTTGTTGTTTGCTAGTCCTACAACCCAAAAGTGCTCACGGTCTTGATCTATATTTTCCTCACGCAAAAGTATCTTCTGCATGATGTGGTAAAGATCGTTTCCGTTAAGGACTTTAATTTTTTCGTCGTCGGATAGTGAGATGTTCATGTGGTAAAGATAATGGAAGGGTTTTGAGTTTGGTTCAGAAGGTTAATTCTTTACAAACCGTTGAACGTTAATATCTGAGTTGGGGAATTTAATGAAATAGGTTCCTGAGGGTATGTTAGAAACATCTAAGATGGTTTCAGAACCCAGCAACACTCCAGAATTCACAACCTGTCCGAGCGTATTTACAACTTCAAAATGAACTGGCTCATTCAAACCAAACAAACTAACGGTCAACAACGTATTAACTGGGACTGGATAAATTCTAATATCATTAAATTCCAAATCCAATAGACCAACTTGATCAATAGTAAAGCACTCAGAAGTATCTGAACAGTTTGCATAACTAATAATCACAGCATAGTCACCATTTACAGTAGCCATAAAAACTTGATTGGTATCACCGTTCAAAACTTGATTTCCATTTCCACAATCAATCCATTGGTAGGATAAACCGATATTGTCGGACTGCAACGTAACTCCATCTACTTGAGAAATAGTCGCATTTAAAGAGTTGATTTGTAAATCGATAGTAATGATGCTGTCACAGCCGGAAGCGTTAGGAATTGTGTCATTGAATATTCCTGAATTTGAAATAAACGATCCACTCGGTGAAGTATAAACTGAATCGCATGTTTCTACTATTATTGAGCTAAATGATTCATTAATCTGAAGGTTGATTGTTATAACGCTATCGCAGCCAACGGAATTCTGAATAGTATCTTGATAAGTACCAGAAGTCGAATATAAAATACCACTTGGAGACATGTACCAAACACATTCGGAAATATTTAAAACGCTACTCGAAGGCATATTAATTGTTAAATCGATTGAAATAATACTATCGCACCCAAGAGTATTTGGGATGGTGTCGGAGTACGTTCCTGATGAAAAATAAATTTGCCCACTTGGAGCCGTGTAGTTTGGCACACAAATACTTTCATTAATAGCACTGAACGATTCATTCAACACCAAATTGATAGTAATAATACTGTCGCAACTCGCAGCATTTGGAATCGTATCAGAATATATTCCCGAGGAAGTATAAATCACTCCACTTGGAGAGGTGTAAGCATTGCAAGCTATTTCATTTATTGAGGAAAAGGTGGCAGAATTTAAAGTCAGATTTATTGTCAATATACTGTCACAGCCCAGATAATTTGAAATCGTATCTGAATAAATTCCAGATGAAGAAAACGTATTTCCACTTGGCGCTGTATATGGTGAATCGCATGTCACCACTGAAAATGAATTATAGGATTGATCAATCGTTAAGTTTATCGTCATTACACTATCGCAACCATTCGCGTTAGGAATTGTATCCTGATAAGTTCCGGTTGAAGTCCAAATATTACCGCTGGGTGATGAATAACTTGAACACGCATTTACACTAAATGAAGAAAAAGTAGGTGTGTAAAAAGACACTATCATAGTCGTAATACTATCACATCCATTTGTATTTGGAACGGTATCATAGTAAATTCCATCGACAGTTATTACAGTGCCATTAGGAGCATTATAGACACCTGTACAATTGTTTTCAATAATAGTTACGTACGTAACTTGAATTGTCAAAAACACGGTAATCAAAGAGTCATTTGGAGAACCAAATATTGTATCTGTAAAAACACCTGACGTATACCAGGTCTGCGATCCACTTGGACTAATTAAGCTATCACAAACTATTACCGTTAATGAATCGTAAATGATACTTGAAACTTCGGCAGCTCCAGATTCACGCACCCCTTCGATTGCCCAGTTTTGCGCACTGGATAGGTTTGTAGGATCTCCCATGTCAATTGATGGGCTTGGAAGGATTGGCATGTGAGTTAAAGTTGTGCCTCCATTATTTTGAAGTGGACCGAGGTTAAGCGTTAACGAATCTACACCCAATTGATCTGAAATAACACTTCCAGAAACAGATGCATCGCTAAAAACATTATAGCCTTGTGATTGAAGGTTGATCGCTGAAATTGCACTCGCTCCATTGTGCACTATGATAGAGCTGTTAAACTTTAAAGAATAAGTAGTAGGTGAGCTAGATGATGTTGCTGAAATCGCGCCTCCTGTTGTAGCTGAATTGTTATAGAATGTAGAGTTACTGGTAATTATGCTTTCATACTCTTCGTTAAAAAAATCCATATATATTCCTCCACCGGTTGTTGCCATATTCGTTGAAATTGTGGACTTATCAAAACTCAAGGCTTTGTTATAAATTAAAGACCTGAATCGAGTCAGAAAGCAAACTCCACCGCCGTTCGACGCACTATTTTCGTAAATAGTTGAATTGGAAACATCCATTTGAGCATAATAACCTCTAGCATAAACTCCACCACCAAAATTGGTTGCCGAATTTTGACCGATATTGGAATTATCAATATTAAAACTGTGAGCGCTGGAAACAGAATACGGCGAGTCCGAATAAACTCCGCCTCCACTAAGTGATGCCGTGTTACCAGTAACATCTGAATCAATTAAACTCAATTCAGAAGACATCAAATTAATTAATTCATTATTGGAATAGGAATATATTCCGCCACCATTGTCAAGGCTCGAGTTATTTGAAATAATCGAATTGATAATTGTAAATTCATAAGTACTATAATCGTTTTCTGAATCTAATTCGCTGTAGATTCCACCACCTTTACCTTCCGCTGAGTTGTTATCGATAGTTGAATTCGAAACTGTCACCTGCATCGAATCTATAATTGCTGGCAATGCAGAGCCCGAAACACTTTTGACATATACACCTCCGCCTTCATCATTTGCGGTATTATTATTTATTTCAGAATCTGAGATATTGACTTTGCAGAAAGTACTCGCAGAAAATGCAATAACACCTCCTCCAGCTCCACTTTGCGTAACATTACCATTTACCTCGCAATTTATAATTGTCAGAATAACATCTTCTGTGGCATAGGTTCTCACTCCTCCACCTGATCCGTTGTTACAAATATTATTATTAATCTTTGAGTTGACTATTAAGACTTCATTCGTGGTAATTCCAATTACATTGTAGGCATTACAGAACACACCTCCTCCAGAGAAAAGTGCCCTGTTATCACAAATGTATGAATTGAATATTTGCAAAATTTCACCTTGAAATTCTAGCGCTCCTCCATTAGCACTGCTATACCCTTCTATTAAAAACATACTGTCTAAGACCAAAGTCATAGAAGTACTCAATCCCATATTGGCATCTAGAATCCCATTCAAATTTCGACCACTAATAAACAAGGTATCCGTTGAATTATATAAGCCTTTAAAAACCAAAGGGTGAAAAAATTCAATTTTTGAATTCAGCTTTATAGTATCCGTTCCAGCTGCAATTAATGCGGGATCGAATCGGATTGTATCTCCTTCAAAAGTTGTAACCACAGCTTCTCGAAGTGAACCTACCCCATTATCATTGGTATTGGTCACAACAACAGTTGATCCAAAAGAAACAAATAAAAAAAAACAGGATAGGAAAGCAATACAATTTTTCATAGAAATACATTGAATCATAAAGTTACGGAAAGAAAGTGTGAAGATCTGAGGTATTTATACGCAAAATGATCGCTTCAATAAGTGAAGCGATCATTTATCCTCATCCATAACACTGCTTGTGTTAAATGTTTGCTATGTCATTCCATGTACTTACATCATAGATACTTAATAGCTTTTCTTTTCTGCTAACCATGCCAGCAAAGTTTGTAGCTACAATTTTGAATATATGATAAATTGGATTTCCATCTGCATCCTCAACTAAGAGTGTATCATCTGCATAATCAGTATCTAATAATTGAAGAACTATCTCGTCATCATTGGATTGAATATCATGCAATTTGACCCAGTTTCCTTTATCGTTCTTTTTGTGTAACGAATAAGAACCATTATGGACCGTCTTCGGCCATTTGAATGTAACTGTATCCAATTCATTTGCAACACTTAATGGGTCTGAATAGTATTCCAATGCTGGCGCTTCTGGATTGTACTTTTCAACAATATTTGTGATTGTCATTTTTGAAGCTTCTGATGGTTGTACTTCTTCCACTAAGACTCCGTTTTTATCGTTGTATTTGATTTCCCTCGAAACAGTAATCAGATAGAACAAAGGATCGCCGTATGGCACATAACCCAAATCGCTAAAATCATCGCTGATTGTCCAAACTGCGTCTCCCTGCATTGTTGTTGCATCAACAGACGGTAATTTGGTCATTGTACGTATCGACAAGGCCTCCTGAGGATTAGATGTACGATAAATGTTAATCTCCGTGATATTCTGATGACTTGAATAG
The DNA here is from genome assembly GCA_047630755.1 of Crocinitomicaceae bacterium. Lineage (GTDB taxonomy): Bacteria > Bacteroidota > Bacteroidia > Flavobacteriales_D > Crocinitomicaceae > UBA4466. Next base: position 13,266 of record JBLHYG010000007.1, read on the forward strand.
CCATTAAATTGAATTTTAATGGAAGGATTAATAAGTACATCACGATTTTCCAAAACTGCAGTAATCTTAACAATTTCCGGAGCTTTAGGCGGAGCTGTATTCACCAAGTTAACAGGGCCTAAAATTGGACTGAAAGGTCCAGTCTTCATTTGCAGACTCATTTCACGAGCAACATAGAAGTACTTAGCATTTGATGCTCCGTCAATTCCAAAGTCTGTGAATTGAGTTATATCATCCGTAATAGGGCCATTGGGTCCAATTACTTTCATCATAGGTGCCATATCAAACTCTGGATCTAACGGGCTTAGCAAGTTGCCATTTGCATCTCGTGTTTTTTGCTTTTTAGGAATTGGCTTGTAGTTCACATCCTTAATGTGTTCGTAAAGAACTGGAATTTCAGTAAGTGGAACGAAACAATTGTGAATGACATCTTTTATGAAATCAACCGCAAGAAGCTCTACATTATTAGGTCCAACAGGAATTATGACTTGATACAAATCCGTAATTGCCGTAATATTTGACACAGTGGCGGTGAAGTAATCGTTATGATTATCAATAAATACATTGATACTGTCAATTAAAGTAATACTATTTGGCAACGGAAGTGAAGTTCCTGCTGGGTCAGGGAAGCGTTCAAACTTACCATCATTTGCAGCATCGGACGGGTAGATATAATCAAACCCTAACAAATTTGTCCAACGTTCTTGATAAAAATCTGCATTTCCATTATCGAAAATTTCACTTTTTATTCTGGCTGTAGTCCATATTAGTGGGTTTCCACCATCATCTGTTCTCCAAAGAGCCGTCAACATCTGAATATCACTTGCACGTCTGAATTGAACAGAGTATGGTTTGTGTAGATAGATGTTTGTAAATGTGTACGACGCTTTACCAAAGAAATCAGGTCGCGTAGCGTATTTACTTCCTTCTGGAATTCCTGGCTGAAGTGGTGCTTCAATTTTCTGAGCGTACATCAAAGTAGGAACGGAAATTTTAGAATAGAATCCTAAAGCTGTATCATGACTTCTAAACCCGAAGATTGAATAATGAATATCTTCATCCACTCCAGGCAATGTATTCGCCTCGTTAATTCCATATGTTGCATCTTCAAATAAATATGTTCTGTACCCTGGGTAATAATTTACAAGGTTTGTCCCAATATTTATTTCATCATAACTAGGATCGGTATCGAATGTTGGATCGGCAGCATAGATGATTAAATCATTAGTGGTTCCAATATTCTCAGTACGCATCACGTGTAATGACTTTCTTTCACCATTCATGTTATTTACTGTATGAACCCGAACTACACCTTTGTTAAACTCGACTCTATGTCCCGTTCCAGTGCTTTGTGAATGATCTGCCAAATCAAAACCTGTAAATGTGATTTTATACAATCCAAGGTGTTCCAATGGTGTGTCCGAAGGATCAACTCCATCATCGTTATCACCGTCATGATCTTCAAGAAACTTTTCAATCAAAGCGTTCTCATACACACCTCTAAATTTCTGATTATGTGTTTGATTGTTTCCATCAGGAAGCTCAATCGTGATTTCCTCAGAGTAAACGGTAGTGTGATCAATGTTCACAGCAAAACTCAATGGATTAGGAGCACTCCACGAAGTTGGAGTCAACATATTCTCAACAAGAATAAATAATCCTCCTGCATCAGGAGATGTTAAATCGCCCGGAGAAATAGAAGTTGTAAGATCAATTGGGAAACCATTTGCATCATTCTTAAATATTGTGAACACTGGATACGTCCCAGTATTGTCAACTAAGTGAATGATATAATTAACTCCTTCAATTGAAATTGCGCCTCCAACGTAATTCGCCTCAGTTCCTATAGGAACTTCAGGTGTTAATACATTATCTGGAGCTGGTTGACTTGCCAATACATACTCGTCTGTAGTTACGATCGATAAAATTGGATTCACGTCATCTGCAACAGAAAGGATTTTTCCAGAAACTGAATTCGGAATTTCATTTCTAAAAAACACCTCAATATTCTCGGCAAACAATTCTTCGTTGTCGGGAAGTTCATAATAACCAGGGTTTTCGACTCCGTTTACCTCTTTATGGTAATCAATTAATTCTTGACCATGATTGTATTCAAAACCTAATCTGATATATGTTTTATCAGTTCCAGCGATATTACCGAACTCTACTTGTTCGTCCGCAGAACTTAAGAACAATGGACTTTCTTCTCTTATCAAAACCGCATTGATATTTGTTGGCGGTTGAAGATGATTTGTCGGTGTAATTGTTGTTTCAATACTATGAACGACTGTACTACTAGTTGCTCTACTAAACCAGTTGATTCCGTATGAACTATAGTCGTGCCAACCACTTTGCTTCTCTCTGTGAACAAAAAGTGGGTACCCTAATTCAGGAAGCACGATAGACCTCGTTTCATTTGTATCTGCTGCCGGGACAGTTGAATCCACATTGAAATAGACTTTATCATGTGGAAGTTCTGGTTTAACCCAGTCTGTTTCCGCTGTCATTTTATATTCAATTCCTGCAAAAACAGGCTGTGTTCCTTCTGATGAAATAAATTCGTCCGTTGAATTAAAGAAAGGAGCATCTTCTTCTTCGCTAATCAATTCCTCATGGAATAATGAAAGGAAGCGGGCTTTTCCATCAATCGAATAACCTTCGTCATCTGTCATTAATGTAGGTGCCTCGGTTCCCATTCCCTGAGAAACGCCAGGTGATGGTACTTTCAAGTCAATTGGAACGGGCATTCTCTCATCAGTTTCAGCCGTTGGAAGCGAACAATACAAATGTTGAACTTCTCTTGCTCCAAGCCCATCATCTAAATCACCAAAGCTTGTGTATTCGGCTAGATACATGTACTCATCATTATTGTCTAAAGCAGGGTCAATATCGAGAATCCCCAGTCCTAGCATACGTGCAACATGGTAATCCATTGACGCAAGCTGTAAAATGTACAAGTTAGAAAGCTCAAATTGATTGTCGGAAGGATCAAATCCTGGTAACGGCGGAGCAGCTGGATCATTGAAATAAACCAATTCGGTTGCATCTGGATTCGCGTCATCATTACTTAAGTCGATATAAGTGTCGATTGTGGAGATAATTTGACTGTCTACAGGAACAGAAACATCATTCCATTTCGTCTTGTAGTTTTGTACGTTAACAAAGGCGTCATCATTATACCTCAACCATGAATTTTGAACAATGTCAGTAACAGGCTCAAGTCGATTAAAAGCCAATGTTGTATTTTTCGTCAAAGCATGTTTACCATAATATTGCCATGTTCCTTGAGATGTAGCGTTATTAATGAAAGTAGAATAAAACTCAAATTCAATTTTCACAAGTGCCGTTCCATTTGCAACGAATCTTGCTGAACGAATATTTTCACTTGTTTGCCTAATTCCAGATAAATTCGTGGTTGTAAACACCTTTCTTAAGGTTGTCTTCTTTGGAGACGTAATGTCATTCTCTTCTACGGAGAGTAATTCTAAGTCTACTGTTCCTGATGTTGCAGGAGAAAAAGTCATTGTGACAGCAAAGCTTAATTCATTCTCATTTTCAATTTCAATAAGATTATTGCCATAAGCAGACATAAATCCTGTTGGATTAGTCGCAGGGTCAATTGTCGATCTAACAGTAGCGTATTGAGCTATATTTTTGAATCTAACATAGAAAACGTTCGTGCCTACAACATACATCCACTCAGCATTCGCATCATCGTTTAAGTTAGGAGCAATTGAAAGATTTACAGTTGTCTTAAGACTCACATATGGTGCACGATAAATTCTTACGAAGTCATCGTTCTTATTGAAGTTGTTATTTGGAATTGCGTAATCTGCTTTTGGCAAATGACGAGATAGTCCTCCTTTGAGTAACCATCTAAGATGAACACCTTTTGTACTCTCTACACCAACTGAACCAGCCGACTGCAAGTACAAATGCCCAGATTGAAGCATTGCATTTTCTGATATTTCCAAATCTCCTTCAGCTCCGCATTCGCAATTTCCATATTCGACTAAATAATCTAATATTAAATGGAAAGCATCGTCTGCTAAAAGATAATTCGCCTCATTTGGCGTTGAAATAAAAGTATTGATTGTTGTAATTTCAGTTGCAAATAATGTTGCCAATCCATAAGAAGGATTCGCACTATTGAAGGCAGTGAAATCAGCTAAAATTGTGGTAGCACAAGATGCGATTGAAGTGAAATTTTGTTGCGGTACTAACTGAACAGAGAAGCAAGCGCGGTACTTCGCAATCATTGAATCATACAATCCACAAAGATGTGAATCAACATTACAAGGATCACAAACATCTTCTCGATCGCTAGCTAAGACTATCACAGATCCTGTTCTCGATGTTCCTTCATACTCAGTAGAAGCGTTATTTACAACCACGTCAACAACAGTAATTGTTGCAGAGCTTAATTCCTCTTCTGTCAATTCTGTTGTGATACATGAAGTTAAATCCACATCCAAATGCAACAAAATATCATCCTCTTGAGACGTAATGGAAACCTCGTCCGTGTTTCTCAAGTATTGCATTGTTTGAGCACCAAACAGATTTGAACTGTTATCAAATTGTTTTTGCCAATCAACACCTAAATTACTATCAAAACGATATATTTCTCCATCGTTAGTATCATTCAAAGCCATTAACAGCTTTGTATCTGCTTTGGCTAAAAATGATTTTTTACTTGCAGAACCTGAGAATGAATAATACGTTTTAACTCCTGTCCCTGTAAATTGACAAATCATTACATCCCGTGCAACTGTACTGTATGAAGTGAAGGTATAATCATTCGTTCCATTAATTGCAATGTCATGAATATTCAATGCGTGCTGAGCAAAACTTTTAGCATCAAGAACTTTAAGTTTCGAGCCAAGTCGAACGATTATCCCTTCGGTTGATCTTCCCTGAAGCAAGTCTCCAGCTAAAACCAAGCCTCCACTATCGGGTTTGGCTGCAACAATTTGGAATCCACTGTTGTTTGGTGCTGTCGTTGACAAACTGACTTGAGAATTTATAGCCCCACTTGCAATCATTTTCATTACTACTGGGAAAGGAACAGAGCTTTTATCATTGAAAACGAAATAGAAATAGCCTCCATTAGGTTCAGACAAAATCCAAGAACTCATGTCTGAATTGCTCGTTGGAAAGTCTTCAATCCATTGCAATGTTCCGTCAGAGCTGATTGATATCAAAACATGCAGAGAGCCTTCATCTGCGCTAATTACATATTTAGTTGATTCCGTTGCTCCGAGCTGAACAATGTTTTTAAGCACCAAACTACCGGTATACGAATGGCTTATTTTTTTCTCCCAAACAGTAACTCCATTTTCGTCTGACTTAATGATTGCTGGAAGTTCATCTGCCTCTCCCAATGTATAAACAAAGGTCGTGCTTCCTTCTAAAAATTCAGCAGAATTTTTAAGAACGACTGAGGGTGAATTATATTTATTTACGAATGACATATTTTTCTTGTTAAAAGAGTTCTTAATTAAATATTTGTGATGTTTAAATCATCAATAACTACTGTGCCTATATCATCAGATGTGTAGTCTGGAAGCCCTGGCACGATGTAAGCGTTACCATCCCACACTTTGTACATGAATTTCAGGTCTAAATCACTTGTTATTTCCAGTGTATTTTTCATCACAATCACTTGAGAATAATCCTTTGAGTACAATACCTTGTAATCTGTATCTGTTACTCCTCCACTCGTCAATACTGCAATCGTATCTTCAATAATATTTAATGGTATTTTAGGGTTATTGAAAGGCTCAGGATTTCGAATTACCAATGCGACAATCTTATCTGCATCGTTCGTATTTCGAATGACATTAAACTCAGTTGTAACAGCTTCATTCATCGGAGCAAATCCCCAAAGCCCTTCTATAATTCTGTCGAACTTATGTTGGTAGTTGACATCTAAATCATCTCCGAGTGGATTTGCTATATCATTCATCGTGTCCCAAGCAGCAGCAATATCTAATGCGCTTAGGTTCTTGTCAACGTTGAAAACTGCTTCTGCATTAATGCTGGCATCAACAGGGTCTTCAAGCTTGTAGCTGTTCACCTGCTCTAAGAAGCTTTTATAACGTGACGTTTGGAACGTGAACTTATGTACTTCCGTTGTATCAGTAACAGGATCAAATGTTCCGCTGTTATCTAAATCATATAGATTATTCACAATAGCCGTATACAATTTCAACGGTTTCAAATGCTTCAACTTCACTTCTAATGATTGAGATGGTGGAACAATTGGAATTCCTCCAAGAGGCGTACAAAGGTTAGCCGCGATCAAGTTTGCATATTGATCGAAAATAAAAGGAACCAATGGATTCGGATCATCTTGCCACATTTCAACTGTTTGAGGAATATGTTTAACTGAAAGGTCTAATTCATCAAAGTCTAAATACGGAGGGTTCGTTGTCGCTGGAGCCTCTCTAGGATCTTTAATTACAACTTTAATTCTACCGTTTACGGCATCTTCACCATTGTATTCTTGCCAGTTATGGAAGAAGTGCGTTGCGTATGCTTTACTATAGAACAAATCAATTTGAGTTGTTTCATCATCGTAGAACAATGGTTTTGATTTCAGTAAATTCCCATCTGCGTTTGGATATGATCTATCATAATCAATGTATCTGGTTAACGACGTAAGCGGATACTTTTCTGGATGAGCACTCATAGGATCCTGAGAAATAATTACTCCTCCTGAATCACGTACAATTCCATTTGCATCTTCTAAAACATCTCCACCCGAAAGTGCGATATCACCATAAGTTGCCTTTTCATGCTTGTGGAAGAACCCTAGAGGTCCTGCAGTAGAGAATCCATAAGTGTATGCATATGTTCCTAAGCCCAATCCATTATCAACAACATCTTTTAGGGTGAAACTAACAACGTATGTTGTGTCAGGTCTCCAAATCGGTTGAATATACTGTGTAATCCCATCAATTGTTGCTTGTGCATCTGCTTCTATTTCTGCTTGAGATGGAATCAATAAATTGAATTCGTAATTCTCTAAAGACAACCAACAAACCTCATGTAGTTGTGTTGCACATTGTATGATTCCTTCTCCAGGAACAATATAGCAACCTAAAACAAGTAAAGCGTTGTATTGATCTTCTAAGATTCTAGTGTCTTGTATTTTACCTTGGACTAGACCTAAAGTAATCTGATCGTTGTTGTTTTCCATTTCAGCAATTTGCTCTAACAAATCATCCATGGCTTGTTGATCTCCTGATATTGGCTCAATCTCAATTCTTGTTACAGCCAGCCATTCTGGGTGATTGTATACAACTTCTGAGGCCAAAGTCGCTTGGGAAACAATCACTTCATAAGGTGCCAAAGGATCGGGTGCCGTAATATCTGGATGTCCATACTGAACTTGCAATGTTGTGTCATCAATCAGAGAGGCGTAATATTTAATCTTGACGTTTTGTGCATTGGAAGTCAGTTTTAAGTTTGCCTGCACTGATGGTTCCGGTAAACGAACCTGCAAAATATTGTGATTCTCAAAAGAGAGGGATTGTGTAAAACTGAATGGGTTAACCACAGATGACACTGTAGCATGATCATCTCCTGATCTATTCAATAATAAGAACGCTGCTTCATTGCTAAAGAATAATTGATTTGAATTATAGCAATAGTACTCTGTACCAAATGGCTTCTCTAAGAAATTTGCACATTCAGGAACTAAAGCATCTGTTTCACAGAAAAGAGAAGCTGCTGTTATTCCGTTTTGCTCTGGGATGAACCAACCTGGTTCTCCTTGTTCCGTATAAGAGAATGGAGTCGTTGCTAATAATCTAACCGTGTTGTATTGGTTTCCAGATTTTTGGAATTGCCCAATTTTAAGGTCAGCTAAAGCTGGATCCGTTGGATATAATGCAACGTAAGGATGATAATCATTCCATAATGAGTCATCAGGGTTCCAAGATTTCAAGCTTATGCTTTCAATTGAATATTGATGCTTCACTTGACGAACCTCTTTACCATTGACGATTTTTTGAGGTGGCACTAACTCTGTGTATCGTTCAGGTGGATTATTATAGCCTCCAATTTTATCTGAAATAGCACTTGGAATAAATCCTTTTTCTGTTTTGATATCAACATACGTATCCAAAGGAATTATTGTATTGAACATCGCGGCTGTTGGCGCTGCTGGAATTCCTCCATTTACGTAAGCTAGGTCAAACGTTTCATTTGAAAGCATGTTTACTCCTTTCACTACGCTTGCTGCTTTACCTTGATTTAAGTTATCAATGTTAAGTATTGGCGAGACAGCCGTTCTATCAACGTTGCTGTCGTACTCCCATTCTAGAGATAGCTCTCCACAGAATTTAAACTTAAACACCCATGCAATCGAGATCGCAACACAAAGTTTGAATTCACCATATAGTAAGAATGGTTTTGGTGCTTCAACTCCTAGTAAGACATCGAATGAAACAAAAAGACTAACTATTTTGATGTCAATATCTGCTCCAACTCCGGCGGCCATGTAGGCTCCAAATTGTGGTTTCTCGAAACTAATCTTACCACCTACTTCGATATATGCCCAAGCTGCTACTTTAATTATTTTCCCTGGTCCATACTCACGCAAGAAATCAAATTCACCTCTGGCACCCGCTTCAATACCCGTGGCGGACATCATTAAGAAACTCTTAATGGTCACCAATTCGACAATGCGCGCGGTAATTGGGTTTGTTTTCGTTCCAACATTCACGTACCACTTAGAGGAATCATTAAAGAAGAATCCTGCTTGAATATCTGCGTACAATGTGAGAGTCTTTCCTGTTTTTGTAGGCATTTTAAAATCCGCTCCAATTCCGAACTCTAATGAGTTATCTCCTAATGCAATGAATGCAAAGAATGGTGGTTCACCTGTATCTTCTAAACCGAGCCTCGCAGACAATAATGCTGCTTTACCATCAATCATAAACAATGACGGGATAGACAACAATATCATTGCTCGAATGTTCACTATAGTTCCGTTATCAAACGAAGTTCCAAGTGAAGCTCCGAATCCAAGAGAGAAAGGAGTTCCGGCTAAGGTTGTTCTATCCGGCCCATTGAACTTTTGGACGGCAATTCCACGTGGTGGTGCTTTATAGTAATCATACCAGCTATCAACTCCAGACACCAATCCAATGGCTTCTTTCTCTGCTACGTATCGGTAACCGATCAATCCTCTAAATCCATAGATTCCAACAGGCCCTATTGTAATTGGTGCTGGGAGGTCTACTTCAACATCGATGATGAAAGCGGGGTATTTTGGCATCAATTTCATGGCCGCACTTCCAGAGATTTTTGCTTTTGGAATTTGTAGTTTGATTCCTCCTGCGTACTCTTTCGAAGCTCCTGGTTCTGGGATTGACAACCATCCATTGAAGATCACAGCTGGTGTCGACGATGGGATTGTTAAATCCAAGTATAGCGTTTGTATGTGTAAATATGAATCTGGTTTGTTTGCCAAGTCATCTGAACAGTAATAAAACTTGACACCATCTCCACGAATTTCAATTCCTAATGGATCAACGCTAATTCCACCGTCAAATCCGAAGTAGTTGAACTTACGCATTTCACCGTTAATTTCTCTTTGGATAGATCCGAAGTGAATTGCTGAAACAGTTATTTCCACGGGCCCAAGTGCTAATACAATAGGCTCTAATAAATTGATAGAACCACCCTGGAATTCAATTGATCCATCGCTATAGATGCGCATTTTATCAATGTCAATTGGGCCAAGTTTTAGTGTGTCTTTCAAGAAACCTTGGAACTGTATTGAACCTGAGGTACCAATATAGAATTCGCCATCTTCAGATCCCAATTCTATACTTGAAATATCGTAAATGAATACTTCTTCAAGTTCAATTGGGAAAGGTGGAACTGCAGATGCAGTTAAGTTGAAATCACCTTCATCATTTATATGTCCATCAATTCCGATTTCCACTATTTGTCCAGCACTTGGGCTACTTGCAGGATAGACGAATTTTTCAATTTTCATTGCAGCCTTGATATTCGACTCAACTACTTTGTTTTGTTTGAACTCAATATCGAAACTGCTGAAGCCTAATTCGAAACCACTATCTTCACCAATTTCACACCAGAACATATTCGTTCCGCCCATTGCTTTTAAACCAATGGTCCCTGAAAAACCTCCAGTACCAATTAATAATTTCTCTCCAAAAATTACTGCATCTACATTGTTCGAATTCTTGAACCATTTGGCAGGAAGCGTAACACTCGCAGATCCTACAAACACTCCCTGAAAATCGTCTGGTCTCCCATCGGCATTAGCTTCAGGAATATTATCCGTGTCACTCATGTCAACCTTAACATCAAGAAACTCAAGCATAATGCCTGTTTTACCAATGATGGCTTTTTCGAAAGTAAATCCGGGATCAAGATCAAACTCAAAACCACCCTTTGTCGAAAACCTGAGACTTCCAGCGTCAAACTCTAATGCCGAAAGTAGATTCATATCAGGATTGGGAATAAATCCACCAACGTTATCAGGATCTGGAATAACTGGACTCAACCAATTACGCGGAAACTCCAATGCCATTCCTATATTATCCAATTCTATTGAGAACTGCGGAACTATTAAATCCTTTATTTGTTCTTCCGTAATATCTCCTAATAATCTTTTGAACAAGGTAACAAGATTCTCAATTATTTCCTCTGGGGTGTTAAAATTGGAAAGAATAGTTAATATTACTTCTTTAAATAAAGGAACATCAATATCGAGATCATCATATAAAATATCCATCGATGCTTTTATAGAATTCACTGCATTCAAGTATGTAGGAATTTCCTCAAACACTTCTAAAAGCGAAGCAACGGTATACATGCTTGAGTTTGTTATATCATCTTCCGCTGTATCACGTATGATATCCAATTGATTTGAGATATTTAACATTTCGCCATCAGCCGCCACGCTGCCATCACTGTGATCCGAAATTTTCGTTTTAAGAGTATTGAAAAAGTCTAAATAAAGATCGTCTCCAGTATTAAGAAATTGAGCAACTATTTGATCTAAAAATGACTTCTCGTCTAAATCTGTCAACTCTAAAAAAATGTCCATTATTGCATTTGGCAAATATGAAAACCCTTGACTATTAAAGTCTGATATATATTTCTTAATTGGCCATGTTACTTCCATGGTTATAGGGAACTCTGACAGGTTCGGACTCGCTCCTCTAAAGAGAACTAGATTCATTCCTGACCCAAAGATAGGGAGACGTAATGCTTTGGTAGCAATAATTAAATGATAATAAGCAGTATCAGAATTGTTTGAATTTTCTGCAACAAAGTCCCTGAAATAAATTTTCCCCAATAGGAGATCAACACCTTCTTCAGCAAAAGATTCTAATGCTCCAAAATTGCCTGGAATTTTGGAAACATCAATGAGATCTGAAACTGGGGCTAAATACGGCTCTAATGGCATAATTTCTTGTTTTTAATGAATTAAATGACTGTAGCTAACCATGCGTTGTCTCCATCTGGAGCACCAATGCTGGCAAGTAATGAATTGAGTGGAACAACGGCTGTACCTAAATTGACTCCGGTAAATTCGTCTAATATTAGTGAGCCCACTCCAAAGCTTATATCCGCACTCGCCGCAAATCCTGCAAACGCATCTGAGGTAAAATAGAAATGTGATTCTTTTTTATTTGGGGACAATTGCATCATAAAATTGTCAGCTGTTAGAATACCATCATATACTGAAGCAAATGGTCTCTCAGAGTCTTCCACAAAAATGCTATCAATATTAGTGATCGTTAGAATTATTATTTGCCGTTCATCTGAATTAAAATCTTGGACGAACTCTTCGAGTATAAATGAATAACTAGCCATGTGTGTGTTTTTAAATTATTTTAAAATGTTCTTAATCTTTGCAAATTCCATCTAAGTAGGCGTTATTAGCTCTTAAATGTTTTACTTGCGGATGAGATGACTTCCAGTCTTTGTACCAATCTCGATTTGCAATGGGTATAGTGTCATTGACCAAATTGGAGTCTACAACAACTGTATTCCAGTCAACCTGTAGCGTCGCATTAGCCCCATCCGGAACAAAACTAGACATGCTATCACTACCATATTCTGCATCATAGTGAATATCTAAGCTATCCAGTTTTTCAAAGTCGTCCATTAGAAATAACCCACGAACTCTGTTGCTTAGAATTCCAGTATTTGGATTTACAAACTTTTCTTTAATCATTGTTAGCGCATATATATAGCAACTATCATTCTTTACAATAAGAGCATCATTGACTAAAATAAATTCCATTCCCAATGTGGAATGATATCCCGTCATAGCAATATTTAAAAACCTGTATTGTCCTCCATCAAACCATTTCTCCATACTTTCAAAAATTTCAAAATCTGGAGAATTAACGGTATTATTACTAGTGCTATCCATAGATGAATTTATTTTTTCGGGTTGCTCAGTAGGTTCAATTACATTCGGTGTTTTACAAGCTCCGAGAACCATTACAATTATTAAGAGGCGCAACATAATTTTTTAATTTGTGAATAAAACATTGTCAATCGTAACCTTTCCTCCGGTGCCACTTGCTGGAAACAATACTGATATACTGTCGATAGCTGTTAAACTTATTCCTTGTACACCGAACCCTGTTAGGAAAACTCGTACTGATTTAATGGCATATTTAGTAGGATCAATATTTCTCCCTGATTTAGGCTTATCTGTTCTTTCATCAGGTGCAAACAATTCCTCAATTTCCACAAACTTTGCTGCTCCGCCGCTTGTAAGTCCAATTTTCACTCCCTTTAAATTAGCGCCACGTGACGCATTTGCAATTCTCAAACTCACATAAGTATAAGTCGATATATCTTGTGCCGTAAATGAAAATGTTAATTGATCGTTACCTTTCCATTTAGCATTTATACCATTGGTATTATTGGGTGAAGTTCCAAAATCCTCAAGGTATGATTGGCTATACAAATCCAGTGATCGTAAGTCTCCACTAGTCATTGCCCCTGTCCCTGAATAGCTCGTTGTTACACCTGGGATATCTACTGATCTAAACGAAGAGCTTGGTTCCGCGACCAGTATGCTACCAGTACTTTTGGGTTCATATTGAACTAAAACCTCATCAATTTGAACAGATGCTGGAATAATTTCTCCTGATGTATAAGGAAGCCAATGATTTTCACCGTATAGACTTTTCCTGAAATGAGCGTTAAAGTAAGCTTTGGATGCACTAAACTGTTTATCTTTGTGAAGCATCTCAGCTGAATCTACAACAACGGTTTTGCGGGTTCCAGCTTTAATATCTTCAGAATTATCAGTTATAAATCCATTATGTGTCGCATTATGAATAAAAATTAAAGACTTTTCTTGGTCATATGACTGATCATAAATAGAGATCCCAGTAGGCATTTTTGCCTTTGTAACATTTGCTATTCTATACCCTCCATCCACATCATGATCTCTTGATCCATAAACCACCATGTAAGGAATATCTCTTTCCAGCCTTACATCTAAATATGGTGCTTGATGTGTTGGGGCTAAGGAAATCACCGAGTTAATATTGTTCATATTAATCAGGACAAGGTCATTATGCACATCATTTGGCGCTGTGGTTTTTGTGATTTCATTAGCAGCCATTACCACAGACTCTCCTCCTCGACTATGTCCTAAGAGCCCAATATTATTTTGTATTTTGTTATCAAATTTGTCTTTAACGACCTTCATGTGTTCATAAAGTAGATTCGCACGACCTAAGCCTCCCATTCCTTGGTTATGAACGAGATTTTGTTTAAAGTTCAATTTAGCAGGCGTTCCAGCAGTAAACGTAAATCCATTTGGATCATCTTTAATCCATTTTTCAACATGTTGTGTGACCATTGTGCCAGGAGCATAATTTGTACCTATAACAACATATAATTTTCCAAAATCAGCGTCTAATGCTGTACCATTATAAAAATAAACTGTTTTTTGATGAGAAAAGAAATGTGTCAAAGGAGCATAAGCTGGGTCTATTATTATTGCATCCCTAAGGTTAAATTCTTTCTTGTCAAACTCACAGCTAATTGTTGTAGCAATAAATCCATTTTTAGCGAAGAATTTACAAATATCCTCATATTGCTTGTACTCTTGGCCATTGCCATGAACTACAAATATGGCGGGTCGAGCAGATGGAACGATGAGCCCGAGTGACGTGAGAGATGGATAATATGACACCCCCCTCAGCTCAGTATCTATTGGATTAAGTTTTGAATTATTCGTACTATCATCAGCTAAAGAAACTATCCCCGTTGGATGAACATTCTGAACTTTTGAATCCTCTTTATCATATTCCCACCGCCCTATATGCTTCCATTGCTCAAGAGTTCCTGGATCTGGAATTTCTATACCTAAACTAGACTGATCTCCGAAAGCTTTTGAATTAAATGCTCTTCCATCTAGACTATATAAAAATATTCCTGTTCCAACCAATTCTGTAGACTCAGTAAATCCATCAATATGATAACCTTGAATATTAAGTTCAGCTTCATAATATTGAATTTCATCTACTGGCTCAACTGGGCCACCAAGAGTGAATATTATTCTTCTCATATGGTCTTTCGATATATCCTCCGCATCAGCAATGGCTGCGACACTATCGTATTCAGCTTTAGTTATACCTAGCATAAAAAAGTCCTCCTTCCTTGCTGGTTTTCCAAACCTAGTGGCATTCGCAATGCTAATAATTGAGATTGTTAATGCTCCATCAACAAGGTCTGTCTGAACAAGTTTCACATCCTTCTTGAAGAGAGGAATTCCTGTAGGGTTTGTACTTTTCTGCTTATTTTTAGATGTTGGCATCGGATAATTCTCTCTAGAGTGTTTATAAGAAAACTCTGGTTGAGCATAAAAAACCACCTCATTTGAATTAGAATACACCCCAGGTCTTGCAACATATGAGAATTTCTCCCCAGATATTAAGGTATGCTTGCTTGATTGCGTATGTTGAAATACATCTGAGGCTCCAGCTGAAGAAGGGAGGTCAAAATTAGCGAATAATAGGTCGTTTGAATCATAGGGAAAAACAACATCACTGGTACTAACTTGACTAAAATCTTGTATGAAATATTGCAGTTGAATATGACGAGCAACATTTACTTTTGAAGCACCTAAGTCCATGTTTTGAAAGCGAAGCTTAATTTCCTTGGTCCAATCTGTATTACTTCCATCTAAAAGCTTCTTAGCATCAATAAAGTTTGGACGAATTAATTTTCGAATTAAACTTTTATCCCTAACAAACAAAAGGGGCTCTATATTGTCATCTACTCTTAATTTTATTTCGACCTTACTAAACTTTCCTTGCCCCAATTCTGTGTCGGTATAATAAATTGGCCACTTGTGTGTAAAATATTCATTATCCACAAAAAGTGAGGTTGTCTGATCCTTAATTTGGATCAGGTTATCATTTATATCGCCGTAATTTTTATAAAAATTATAAGAATAACCTTGCTCTCCTCGGATATCAAAGTACACTCTATTTTTTGTAGCAAACAATGATAGAATGTCATTGTATAAATCTTCCTCTTTTTTTATTGTTGACGTTCCCGACACTCCTACCCCAACATCGTAATGCATACCATAAAAGGCTGCTGGATCGATAAATGCTAATACTTCTTCTCTCGCAATTTGATCATCGAACTGATCCTGAGAGGAAGGGCCTGAGTTCAAAGGTGCCAATTGAAAAGACGTATCCCTCAAAGAGTCAAGATCAACAACAATATTATCCGTATCGGTTATAATTTCAAAAAGTGCTGGATAAGCATCGCTAAATTTTCCAATCCAATCACCTTCTTTTACTTTTACGGCTCGAGCATCTGTTTGAGAATTATTGAATATATCTTCAACATTTACAGTTCCAGCAAGGATCGGATCTAAACCAATTTTCACTGGCGTTGGAGCAGGAAGGAGAGGGATTCCCAAGGCATTTTTTGATGCGGTATCATTTGCCCAAAAATCATTGATAAAATCCGATTTACTTCCGCCTGCAGCGGTAATGGCGCTACCATCTATAAAACTATCTTTTCTTACTCCCCGATACACATAATACTTTACTCCCGTATAAGCAATCTCTAAACCATCTGATGGTTTAATTATAACATTTACAATATCGGGAAACGACGACTCCTGAATAAACATCATTCCACTTTGACATGCAAATATTTTTAGCGGACCAGTAGCTGCAAGATCAAAGTGACTTGAAGTGACATAAGTTGTTTCTTCCAAACCTGCCATTGGGCCAAATGGCAACGATGTAGTCGACGCCTGACTTGGAACTGTTAATTCTGTGAAAAAATGCATGTTATATAATTTTTATATTTCTAATTCGAGTCGCTTAATTCCGTACAATTACTATTGCTTTATGTTCAGTAATTAGTCTGATATTAACAGAATTAATTTTGGATTGGATCATTTCAATTAATACGAATTGATCCCCATTCAATATAACTACTTATTTTCTTAATAATTATATCGATGATGCATATTGAGTATTAATACTTAACCGTTTGAGGCAAATTAAGTATTAATACTTAATCTCCTACAAAAAAGCAAAACGTAAAATTATTTACGGTTTTGAAAACCAAATTAGATTCAAAAACAACTAGTTATGGATTTAATTTATTGCATTAATTACTTAGAATCAACTCAAGATTTTGAAGCACTGGAAATAGAAGTTCAAAATGCACTTGGACAGATTATTTTATCAGAAACAGTACTTTTTGATTCAGGAGCAACATTAACATTGAAAGGAAATGAAGGAATCTACTTTATTTCTAATTTCTAAAAATGGAAGTATTATTATTTCGAGAAAAGGTAATTAAAGTACTATAATTCGATAATGTACATACCATTCTTAACCGCATATTCAAAAATATGAGCTGTACTTTTACTTCCAATTTTTTTTGAAATACGCATTCGGTGATTCTCTACTGTTCGCTGACTCAAATTCAATTCTATAGACATTTCTCCATTTGACTTTCCAGCACAAATAAGACGAACTATTTCTTTTTCTCGATCGGTTAATGGGTCTTTATTTATTACTCCAATTCTTTTAAGTTTACCCTCGTTCCACTTATCCAACAATTCCTTACTTACCCTATCACAAAAGAAATACCCTTCCTTATTTACTTTTCGAATTGCCGACAATAAAACACTAAAATCAGAGCCCTTGGAGATATAAGCATTGGCTCCTTCGCTTAAAAACTTGCGCATATGAACCAAAGAATCGTGAAAACTCAAGATAATAATTTTGGCTTTTGAAAAGTACTGCTTTAATATTGGAAGAGCTGCTCGTCCGTCCAATATTGGCATATCCAAATCTAATAGTACAATATCAACATCAGTTGTCTTCATCTGTGAGAGTAGTTCTTTTCCATTTGCAGCAGTTATGACAACTTCCATGTCTTCTTCTCCACTTAACATATTCGCTAAGGTTTGAAGAAAGATTTTATGATCTTCTGCTAAGGCTATTCTAATTGTATTTCCCATTAAATATTGTTCGGTGTTATATAAATCAGTGAATACACGTCTTTATTTTCAATAATTATGAGTAGAAAATTTGGTTTTTAGCAACGTAAGGTTTGTACGTTGCCGTAAAATGTAACGATGTTAAATTGGTTTATTGTAAATTTTAACATTTAATAAGCATAAATACGTGATATTACGTGTTGTATTTCACAGATGTGCATCTATTCTTTAAGAAAAGAATTAGATCAGAAGTAAAAAATGTACTGAAGTCAGAAAATTATTTTTTACAGTTCAAGAACATATGTTGCATTATCAAATATGGAAAACTAAAAGACCATGGCTTAGTATGAAGTATCATAGCGTAATATGGGTTTTTAGGGAGGTACAGCGAATCCACCTCCTTTGAAATCAACAATTCTCCATATCTTAATTTAAATGTTGTTGACAAAACCGAAATAACTGAAATAAAACTCAAACATTATTTAAATTCAGATGGTTTGAAAGAATTAAACAGTATTAAAAATCTTTGTCCGAATATTGGTGAGTATTCAATGGAGAAAATATTTATTTACTTAAACATGGGTGATATAACTTCAATATTAAAATCATCTAATTTAACGTTAAATTTGACCTCATTTGAAGTGGATTGAGCATAGTTGAATCACATTGAAGTTGAAAATTATTTTTCAGCACTAAATTACCCGCTAAAAACAATTACACTCAGTGTTTATAGGGGTTGTAGCTCAATGATTTTCTTCTTCGAAAAACAACCTTTGAAACCCACACGTTGCGTAGCTTAAACCATTCTTGGTTGGCTCAACTATAGATTAGGAAACAAAAAAAATCCTTGAAACATATGCTTCAAGGATTTCAAATAGCTTATTTTGATATTCTATTACCGACAAGTAATTTACTCCGTTATCGTTTTACAACGCGGTAGACAAACTGTTCATCATTCGAAGAAATAGTAACAGTATATAATCCGACTGCAAGATCAGCATCCAAATTCAAGGTTACCTCGTTAAGTTCGTCTTCAACCACCTGGTTGAGAATCTCTTTTCCAACGGGATCGGAAACAACAATATTTAGTGGAAACGTTAGATCAATCAAATTCGCCAATGTAATTTCACCAACAAATGGATTTGGAAATACAATAGCTGATGCGGCCTTCTCAAAGGTCACTGCTTTTGTTAGAAAGTAATTAAACTGTCCATCATAATCCGTTTGTTTCAATCGGTAGTAAGCGATACCTTCCGTTGGATTCACGTCTTGAGTAGCATACTTATTTGGCTCTAAAGATGTTCCAGCGCCACCAACCTCAATAATTGGCTCCCAAAGAATACCATCAATTGACTTTTCAACGGTAAAATAATCATTGTCACGCTCACTAACCGTTTCCCAATCAAGCAGTACGTTATTTCCAGTTGCATGCACGTTAAAACTCGCAAGCTCAACAGGTAATCCTGTTGGATAGTCTACTGTAATTTGTGCAAAAATTCCTCCTGGCAAGCCTCCTATTCCATCATCAAATCCTTCGCAACTCGTAAAACCTGTAATCATCATTTGGTTAAATCCTCCTGGGTTATAGCCAGTAACATTCAAAGCTACTGTATTAAGATATCCAGCTGAATTACAAAAGCATCCTCCATTAAGTATATTGAAAAAGGTTTGTGTTCCAGTATTTCCATTCAAAACGGCATTTCTTCCTGTTGTTCCGTCACAACGAATCGCACCTCCAAACTGAACGGACACAGATGTCGGTGCAACTGTACCAGTTGACGTCCAGTTAAACCCGTAATTGCCACTACAACCATTGTAATACCCACCACTACCACAAGTGCTTCCTTGATTAATTAAATTCCCATAAGGAACATTGTAAACAATGGTTTGTGCACTTGAAAAGTTATGGATAAAAAAGAGAGCTATAAGTCCTATACAGTTCTTAAGTTTTGGCGTCGATAGTATTCGTATCATGTAAATTCGATTTTAAGAATAGTTAGTCCGTTATTCTTCAATCACAAAGATGAGAGTAGTTCTACTCAAATAATTCAAAACTAAGATTACAATTAGCTTACTATAACCTTTCATTTATATTACAATTGGCTTAAACCACCTTCCTCTTTTAAAAATTATACCAAACTGCGAATTCAAAATATACAACTGTGCAAGATGTGGTCTCATGTATATCTGGACCTAGGTGCCGTTCAAGTTCTAAGAAAAACATACAAGGGTGGAATTTCTATGAAACGAAATCGTTTTGTACGTACCTGCTGTTGTCTCCCAATCCCTTCTATTTAGGCCTGTAATTAATACTCTTTTCTGTATATTTACTCTTGACTGACTATTGAAGTTTCAAACATACGAGCTGTAGTCGTTAGCAGTAATTAACAAAATGAGTACAACCTTTGAAGTAATACCTGTGGAGACAATTCATATCACTTTTCGTGAGGTAATTGAGCTTTCAGAAAAAAGGATTAATGCATTCCTTGAGTCTATTGGAATCATTTCCACCATTCAACTTAGTATTAACTTGCATGAGAACCGAGAAAAGTACGTTAACGAAATTGACTTAGACTCCTTTTTTAATTGGGCGGATAACGAATATGTTTGGTTTGTAATTAAGGGGATTCCAGGTGGAACTGATGCATACTGCGAAGAGCTGAAGGATGATTTTAGCGATTCTGGTCCATGGTGGAGGTTGGAAGACATATTGTTAAACAATAAGGCCATTGAAAACTTTGAATTAAAAATTGAGAAAGCCAAACGGCTCAATCGTTACTGGACTTTTAGGAGATCTGCGGGACAACCTGGTTCCATTAATCTAGCCTATGGATTAATTAGTGCCTCAATAGCTGAATTGACCGGTGGCTTTATTTGGACCGAGGATGGAGCTTGGAATTTTAAAAAGTTCCCGGCAGAACCAGCGGATTTTTACAAATGGTATTTCAGACCTGAAAATGAAGAACATCAGGACTCGAAGGAATGGGCGCTTCGCTGTCTTGATGGAATTGAACAAGAAATAGAGGCCGCAAACAATAAATAAATGGCATTAAAACAACCGGTTATTCAATCCCTTAAGTACAATGAAGCTTACCTTGACCATATTGATCCTATTACTTATTACTGGGGCTTGTTCAGAGGATAAGCAGTTGCCAGCCAATAACGTGCATGATAAAAAGCATGATATTCATGAAGAACCTGTAAATGAAGAGATTCAAGAAGAAGAACTCAGCCTTCATGAACTTTTTTCACAAATAAACCATGAGACACCGATAAAGAAAATCGAATTCGAAAAAACGGACTCTTCTTTTACATTGCCCCTTGAAGTTGGATCAAAAACATTTCAGAATTACAATGTAGACTACCCAGATGGTGTAAAATTTGAATTCCATGGTGTTAATCAATATAATGGATTTTACATTGTAGAAGGTCATTATTGGGAGTGGCACGAATTTTACTTAGTGGACAAAAAAACTGGAATAACTGATACTATTTGGACTAAGCCATTATTCTCGCCCAACAATAACTTAATAATAAGTAAGTCTGTTAATTGGGGATTAGCAGAAACTCCAAATGGATATCAAATTTGGGAAATTACTCCGAACCACAAATGGCGTAAGATTGTAGAAATTGATCAACAAGATTGGGTGCCCCTTGAATTCAAATGGATATCTAATGACGCTTTCATCTTGAAAAAAGCAAAGGTGTTGGACTACGCTGAAAACCCATCTAACATTGACTCCTTCGCCATTTTTGAGAAAATCACACTTAAAAGGTAAATTGTACAAAAAACAAAAGGGTTCTTAGCTTTTGCTGATCATTCAAAAATGGAAAAACATTTGCGAAAGCTCGCCACTTTATTTTATCTTCGAACAACAAACTTTGATAGATGCGCCTTACGGTTCATTACGTCAAACTATATAAGTCATTTGAGAAAAATACTTTAGCAAAAAACACCTCCATTTCTTACCATAGAACCAGAAAATTCTAGATTGTGATTAAACAAAAAGATATATATGCCACTCGGATTAACTTAGCACTTAACTATGTTAATGATAATTTAAATAAGAAAATATCCATTGAAGATTTAGCTTCGGCAGCTCATTTTTCACCATTTCATTTCCATCGAATTTTTCAGACACTAATGAACGAGTCTGTTGGCAACTACATCAACAGAATAAAGCTTGAAAAAGCATCTCAAAAATTGAGTTATACGAATAAGTCCATCTTAGAAATTTCATTGGATCTAGGTTTTTCTTCAATTGCGACTTTCTCCAGAGCTTTTAAAAATTACTTCGACTCAACACCAACTCATTATCGAAAAAATGGATTAACGAACAATAGCAAGATTTGCAAAAATACATTGAGACAAAGCACGTACTTTGACCCCATGAAAGAAGAGAAAACAGTAATTGTTAAAGAGCTTGAGTTTGAAAACATAGCCTACATAACTGTTTTCAATGCCTTTGAAGAAGGTAAAGCATTAAAAGCGCTTAACAAATTAATGAATTGGTCGAAGCAAGTAGGAATCTTTAATGATGGTGAATTACTAGGTATGTCTCCGGATGATGCCGTTGTTACACCGAAGGATAAATACCGCTATTTAATAGGAATAACAGTTCCAGTGGGGTTTTTAATTGAAGATCCTGAAATTAAAAGTATGCGTATTCCGAAAAGTAAATATGCCATGACGAAAGCTTCAGGTAAGATCGAAAACGTCATTAATTCTTGGAATTATTTGTATAATAATTGGTTGATAAATAGTACGTATGAACCAAATCACCTCTACGCTTTTGAAAAAATTAAGAATAAAGAGAAAGCAAATGATTGGTCCAGTTTTGATTTAGAACTTTACTTACCAATTAAACAACTTTACAGTTCTTAACTTAAAAAACTCAACATGAATAAATTAGCCATAACATTGTTGGCAGCTCTATTGCTAGCAAATTGCAATACGAAAACAGAAAAATCAAAAAATATGGAAGACAAAATAAATCAAACAGACAAACCAATCTCACCAAATGATACACTGCCTAAAGTTGTAGGAGTTGGTGGAATTTTCTTTTACTCAGACGATCCAGAAGAATCGAAAGAATGGTATTCCAAGAATTTAGGTTTTGACATCAATGATTGGGGTTCTTCTAGTTTTGACTCAAGAAGTATTGACAATCCTGAAGAAATAAATTCTTTACAATGGAAAGCTTTCAAAAATGGAGACGCTTATTTTTCTCCATCTAAGAACGAATTTATGGTCAATTATCAAGTGCAAAATATAGAAGGCCTAGTTGCTAATCTTAAAAAGAGTGGCGTAACCATCCTCGATAGTATCGTAACTTACGATTATGGTAAATTTGTTCATATTTTAGACAGCGAAGGACGTAAAATTGAATTATGGGAACCTGTGAAAACGGATAAAAAATGAGTCGAGGTAATCTATAAAAAAACTCAACCAAAGTGAAAGACCAGTTAAGGAAACATTTAAGCCGGTATGTTGAGTTCAAGGATGAAGAAATAGATGAACTTTTTTCAAAATTAATTCAGAAGACTTTTAATAAAAAAGAATATTTGCTCAAAGAGGGGCAAGTTTGTAAAAGCAATTATTTTATTTTAAGCGGGTTGGTTCGTTCCTTTTATATTGACGCTAAAGGCAATGAGAAAATAACTCAATTCGCCATTGAAAATTGGTGGGTAACCAATATGGAAAGTTACATAAAAGGTGTTCCTTCATATTCATCGATCCAAGCAATTGAAAAAACTACAGTGCTAGTAATTGACAAAGTTGACTTGGAAGAGCTTTTCAAAACGATACCAAAGTTTGAAAGATTTTTCAGAATTATTACCGAAAATATGTTGATTGCTATTCAACGCCGAAGCGACATCTATTTACAAATGAAAAGCAAGGACAGATACAGCGATTTAATAAAATACTTTCCTGATTTTTCTCAAAGAGTTCCACAATACATGATTGCTTCATATTTAGAGATCACCCCAGAATACCTAAGTGAGTTGAGAAAAAAGTAACCATTATTCATTTCTTAAGATACCTTAATTATAAAAGAAAAGCGACATCATAAATTTGCTTCATAAATTATTTAAACAATAAAATTATGGAACGAATTACGTATCAAGACATCCCAAATGGAATGTTTGAAAACTTAAGAACTATCGAAGACTCAATTATCAATTCTACATTGGATAGAAAATTGATAGAAATGATACGATTAAGAACAGCTCAAATGAATGGATGTGCCTATTGTGTTGATATGCATTACAAAGAGTTGAAACATTTTGGAGAAACGGAGCAACGATTGTCTTCTTTATGTGTTTGGGAAGAAACTCCTTATTTCTCTGAAAAAGAGAGGCTTGTTTTGTCATTTACTGACACCTTAACAAAACTAAAAGGCAGCCCAATTTCTCAGGAATTATTTGATAATTTGAGCAGTCATTTTTCTAAAAAAGAAATTTGCTATTTAACACTAACGATCTCTCAAAGTAATACTTGGAATAGACTAATGAAAACTTTTGGGTTTGTTCCTGGGAACCACAAAGTGAGTGAATAAATTCTGTTCCCAATCCAAGGCAAAAAACACCAAGGGTTTAAGAGCGATCTCAAAGCTTATACAAAGTCCGCGAGATTGTAAATTTCGCGGACTTTTTTTATACAAAAATGCAGCTTTTACTCAGTGCTAACCCCAAAAGTAAGAGTTTCAAACCCCTTTCCTTTTCTCACTCAAACCGCTACCTGAAAGCACCTAAGAATGAACTGTAGTAGCGAAAATATCATGATGAATAAAAATTATCCATTCTAAAGCACAAATAATCCAAATTGTCACCTTACTGTATATTTGCTGACTAAACAGTATTCTGGAAAGTGGCGCTATTTTTTTATTTACCATTAGTAAACTTGTCCTAATAATGATTTTTTAGTAAATTTGTCCTAAAACAAAGTGAAATGGAATCATTATTTAAATCTGAACAAGGAAAAAAAGAAATCTTAAACCTTTATAACCAAAAATTAGATGAACTCAACATTGAATATGAATACATAAAGATTGATTCTTCTTTTGGAGAAACCAATATTATTGCAACTGGATCAGCATCAAACCCACCAATTATTTTGATACACGGTTCGAATGGTTGCGCACCAATTGCTCTTGAAACCTATCCTAATTTAAGTAAGAACTTTAGAGTTTTTGCAGTCGATGTTTTGGCACAACCAAACAAAAGTGCAGAAACAAGATTGAGCATGAAAGATGATTCATACGGAAAATGGATCAATGAAATAATCGATTCTCTAAAAATTGAAAATGTTACTATGGCTGGTTTTTCTTTTGGAGGGTTGGTAATATTAAAGACTTTAGAATTTAATGAAAGTAAAATCAAAGAAGTTTATCTTTCTGCACCTGCCTACATTGTCAATGGAAATCCACTCAAAGCTTTATTCAAAATATTTATCCCAATGAAGAGGTTTATGAAAACGGAGAAAGTCAAATATGTTGAGAAATTTTTATCAGAAGTTTTCACAGATCGCAACGAATTTGCAATCAAATATTTATCAAAAGTGTTCTTACATTTCAAAATGGATTTCACACCGGTACCAGTAATCAATACGATAAAAGCCAATTCAATAAAAACACCGATAATACTATTCGCTGCGAAAAATGACATCCTTTTCCCTGGAAATAAAATGATTAAAAGAGCGTCAAAGATATTTCCATCTCTGAAAAGTGTAAAACTAATTGAAGATTCTAAACATGTTCAAAACGATGAACAGAACGAAATGATTGAAAAAATCATATTGGAAAATAACGTGCGATAACCGCAAATTTGAGGCAATACAGATGCGAACAGTACATAAGATGTACTGCTCCGCTTGTGCTAAGAACAACTACCTTATTCAAAAACAGCTATCTTTATTAGAAACTTAAACACGCGAAAATGGCGCACGTCATTTTAGCCTTGACTGTTGGCAACATAAAGATGAAATATTTACCCTTTGAAAATATCACATACAAGACCAAACTTGAATCAGAGGAAGCCCTAAATCGATTGGGAAATGTTATTGAAGCTAAAAAGACATTTAGGATGACTGGGCTTTTCGGAAGTGTTAATCATAATCCATATGAAGGAAGTATTCATGGAAATTCATTTAAGATTAACCGAATAATTGGGTATCGCAACTCCTTTTTACCTCAAATTACTGGAGTTATTGAAAAGGACTACAGCGGGACAAAAATCAAAGTCAAAATGAGGCTTCATACATTCGTAATTGTCTTTTTAATCATTTGGGTTGGAATAGTTGGAATTGCGTGTTTGTCTTTTTTATCGATGATGTTCACTAGCCAGGATTTTCAACCTATGAACTTGATACCATTTGGAATGCTCATATTTGTATACGCATTGGTTACAGGTGGTTTTAAATATGAAAGTATTAAATCAAAAAAGTATTTGGCTCAATTATTTGAAGCTGAAATTGAACAATAAAGCGATTTGCCAACAAGGTGTAAAGCCACACTCTGATGGATTCGAAGCAAACGCATAACCGTTAAAGCCACGAGTAAAGCATTTATGAGAAGTACTATTGAAATGATCACTGAAAACAAAACCTTTTACAAACGTGATCGGGATGCTTTCGGTAATGTAACAATAGAAGATTATGAAAAAGCCATGCCTCGTAAAGTTCAATTGGTCACTGGATTACCTCGTATTACACATTATATTATTGATATAGTAATAATTAGTATTCTACTTGCTGCTATCGATTTTTTTCTACTTAAAGGTTTTACTCTTGGATATTATGCTGGTTTCGAAATCAATGGAATCACGTTCAATTTGATCCCCACGTTCGATAAAATAATCATCACCGTTGTCTATTATTTTCTTTGTGAAAAAACCATGCAACGAACAATTGGCAAGTTTGTAACTAATTCTGTCGTTATTAATGAATATGCTGAATCTCCAGAAAGCGGTTCACTAGTGGTACGTTCTTTTTCAAGACTGGTCCCGTTCGAAGTAATTTCTTGTTTCAGCGATAGGGGTTGGCATGATAGGTGGTCCAAAACGTATGTCGTAACAATCAACGAAAGAAATACATTAAAAAAACTTTTAGCTGAGCAACATGGTGTTTTCATTAGCGACAGACTAGATATTCTCGATTGACATAAAGTGTACTCAATTGAGCCGTTTGTACGACCTATCCCCTTTTCTTTGAATTTACCAGAGACAAAGATTCATTAATTTGAATCCAAAAAAATCTTAATATTGCATTCACTATAAAAAGCCATGAAAACAAAGTACAGTCGAGAAGATATCCTAAGAATTGCAGCAGAAAAAGTACGCCGTAAGGAAGAAGAAGAAAAACGTGCAAACGATGAATACTATTTAAAAATAACTACGGGTAAACATTGGAACTTCTTCAAAGTTGTCGTAGCCTTTTGCACTTTGATGATGGTACTTACTACAATTGAAATTTTCGTAGATGGTGAAACCAAAAAACTGGATAAAAGTGAATGGAAAATTGATAGAGAAATGTATATTTTGTTTCATCAAAGCATAAAAGTAGGTGACTACTTATTCGTTCCTCACTTAAGGGATTGGAGCAATTATGTAGAGGGCAGTTATGAAATTACCTACTCCCCGATCTTCCGAACTGGAAAGAAGTTGAGTTATGACCTCCAAGTAAATGAAACCACAGTCAGAAGACACGAAACGATCAGAAGAAGATCTATTTTCACCTGGTTCCCTTTTTTACAAATCTTAATGCTCATACCACTTGCAACGTTTATCTTCAAACGTCAAAAACCGTGGTTCACTTTCACTAGAATTGCATCTTTGATTATAGTGTTGCCTGGAATCATCTTGGTTACGATTCTAACATTGCTATAGATTCATCTAAATTTAAAAATCTACTATTATTTTCGAGATAATAAACTTTGATGCCCGCACGTTGCGCAGACACCATCAATTGCCTATCATTATAATAACAACATTGTTTCTTCAATAAAAACAACAGGACTCATAAAAGATGGTCATAAGACAATCTTTGCACAATAAACACTTCCTATCTTTGTACTGTGAATTCATAAAATAACAACTATCAGGTGTATAAAGAATTAGAGCAATTTATCAAAAGCCATGGGGAAATCGGAGAGAAAGAACTTCAGCAGATAATTAAATTTTTCAAACCGATAAAAACAACCCGAAATGAAATGTTATGCAATCTTGGTCAAGTTTGTAAACATTTCTATTTTATTAAAAAAGGCTGTTTAAGACTTTATGAAATAGATGCTAAAGGAAATGAAGTCACGGGCTATTTTGCATTAGAAAATAGCATCATGTCTGCGAATACTAGTTTTATCCTTGAAAAACCATCAAGAGATTGTTTGGTTTCTTTAGAGCCTTCAGAGTTGCTAGTAATCAACCGAAGTGATTTTTATGAATTGGTTAATACGCTTCCTCCCTTTGCAAATGTTTACCATCAATTTATTGAATTTGCTTTTATACATTCTCAAATGCGGATTTATAGTTTTTTAGGTATGGAAGGAATTGATAAACTCAAATGGGTTATTGAGCATGAACCCAAGTTATTGTCTCGTATTTCAAGTAAAGCAGTTGCGTCCTATTTAGGGATGACGAATTCTACATTGAGTAAATTGCGAGCAAAATTGTAATCTGCTAACGATGAAAGCAATACTTTACTTAACTATTGCCACAATATTTTTAGGATTAAATTTCCACCTGGCCTATTTTTTATGACAAAAAGGCGTTCAAATTGCGGGAGCAGATAAAGCAGGAATTTATATGAATATAGTTCCTTTATCAGCAGCACTATTTGCTATTCTTTTTAATGAGCACTTACATACCTATCACCTCATAGGAGTTTTGTTTATTGTCACAGGATTAATTATCAGTAAAAGTAGCACTTCAAAATTCTTCAATTCATTGTCTTAAGACAACTTTTAAACTTTCCAATCACATGATATTTGTTGTGTTGTTGAACAACTAAGTTCACAATTTAAAACACATACATTATGCCATTAACATTGACATTATCGGAGGGGGTAATTCCCGCAGGAAAAGAGAAAGATGCCGTTGAACAAATTACAGCTTCATTATTAAAAACACATGGTTTAACTGGCAATACTGTAATGACTCCCAACATTACAGCAAATGTTCACATCGTTCCAAAAGGATCCTCGTTTTCGGGAGGGAAAGAGTTTTTAGGAGCTTGGGCAGAATGGAAAGTTCCATCATTTGCATTAGCGGACAAAGCGGTTATTAAAATGCATTTTAATGAGGTTACAGAGATTATTCATCAATTATCAGGAGGAAAACAGCCTAAGGATAACATTTATGTAAATGTTCTACACGCTGTAGATGGTGGTTGGAATCTAAACGGAGTTGCAATGAGCAATGAAGAACTAGGAGAAATCATTTCAAAAGGCTAATTAAATTAACACAAGCTCAAATCAAAAATCTATTTGAGCTTGTGTTTAAATAGTTTGGGCATTATCAAACAATAACTTTTATGCTTCCATATTGATTGAACTTTACATCATAATTGAAGCACATTTCTAAAAATAAAATAAATGAAAAATTCAGATAAAACAATCTTATTAATTCATGGCGCATGGGAAGGTGCATGGTCATGGGAGCAAACAACAGAACATTTAGAACAGAACGGGCACAATATAATTTCTATTGATTTACCCGGACATGGAGACGATAAAACACCTATTTCTGAAATTACGATGGCTTTGTATGCGAACCGCGTTAAGCAAGAATTGGAAAAAATCAATGGCCGAGTGATTTTAGTTGGACACAGCTTTGCTGGATTTGTAGTCTCTAAAGTCGCTGAAGAGGTACCCGAAAAAATTGAAAAATTAGTTTACGTGGCATCCGCAGTACCCTATGAAGGAAAAACAGTTATTGAGGTATTTACCGAGGATACAGAGAGTGAGTTTCTAAAAAACCTCATTTTTTCAGAAGATCAGAGCGAGGTAACTATGAGCAGAGAAACAATCAAAAACATAGTTTTTACAGGAGCTACGGATGAACAAATAGATGCTTTAATGCCAAAATTAGTGGTTCAAGCCACAAAACCATTCTTTGAACAGGTAATTACAACTCCAGAAAATTTTGGAAGAGTGCCTAAAGCCTACATTGAAACTACATTAGATAGAGTTACTACAATTAAGGCGCAAAGACATGGCCAAAAAATATTGGGAATTGATGTGGTAATTACATTGAAAAACGGACATGTCCCCTTAGAAACTGCTCCTAAGGAATTGGCTCATGCACTAAATAAAATTGCTACATCATAAAAATTCAATTGGCCATTATTAATAAAAAAGAATCTAATGATGGTTCCCTTTTTATTACAAAACAAACACAAATGAAACATATACTATTTATTGTTACTAGTACTGATAAAACAGGTACTGGAAAACACCCTGCAGGTTATGAGTTCTCAGAAATAGCAGACCCCTATTTTGAATTCACAAGCAAAGGATATACCGTAGATTTTGCAAGTATACAGGGTGGATCCCCACCATTCGTGGGCTACGATGCATCACAACATACCAGCGTCAAATTCAAAGAAAGTAGTGGGTTTAAAAGACTGAATTTCAGCCATAAACTGGATGCTATCAATACAGCTGCGTATGATGCCATTTTCTTCCCAGGAGGTTTAGGATTAATGACAGATATGGTTGACAACCCGTTGGTTAAAAAAATCATTAAAGAAGCGTTTGAAGATGAAATAATAATTGGTGCTGTATGTCACGGACCAAGTGCATTATTGAATGTTATTCTTGCAGACGGTAGCAACTTATTAGAAGGAAAAAAAATTAATTCATTTACAAAAGCAGAGGAAGAAAAAGATAAACATGTACTTGGAGAAGTAATTCCATTTATGCTTGATGAAGAACTAATAAAGCAAGGCGCACTATTTTCACATGCCAAACCTTTTGAATCATATGTTATAAATGATGGAAATATCGTCACTGGTCAAAATCCTGCATCTGCATCAGGCGTTGCTCTAAAAATGATTGATTTACTAAGCTAAAATATTGAGAAGTAAAGAAAACACCGTGTAACATAATAGATAAGCCATAGCGGTTTGGGTGTATACTCGAACCGCTTTTTTATTTATTTGAGTGCTCTTAAATCCGTTACTGCTGGAATACCAATCGTAGCCAATAATTGGAAGTGGATAATTATCACAACTCTTTTAATCTCAAATAGTACTGCTTCAAAGAAAAATAATACTGCTTCAGTACTATTATCTTTTTCACTCATCTAAAACCGTCTATAATTGAACTTTCAAATTCAATATTATGCTAGACAAATTCAGAAGGCTTTATCAAGGAAATTATTCTATAAAAATCATAATGGTGTTGTTCGTCATTCAGCACGGTTTTCTAATACTTGGAGGCTGCTCAGAAAATCCTCCCGTAACAAATGTGATTAGTAAAAAATACTCGGTAGATACTTTTGAAAAGGTTGAACTAAGTGGTTATTATAACATCACTATTGTTAAAGGAGACACCCCGAAATTAGAGATTTCAGCGACTCCCGAAGATCATGAATTACTTAATATCAAGAATGATCATAATTCCTTAGAAGTTTCTTACAAAAAGAATACGACTCAGAACTATCCGATTGAAGTAAAAATTGTCACACCAAATCTTGTCAATTTTTCTATTCATGGTGCTTGCGATGAATCTAATATTTCAAATTTTTCCGGAGAAAATCTTTCAATTGAAATTAACGGTGCTGGTGAGTTACGATTGACAGGGTGTCATTTCGCACAAGTTAATATGGTATTGAATGGGGCTGGATCAATTAATTCTTTGAACTCTACTGCCATATCGTCTAACGCAACCGTAAATGGTTCAGGGATGATAAAAACGAATGTTACAGAAGCGTTAACGGCCGTAATAAACGGTGTTGGAACTATTAAATACTCAGGGGCTCCAAAAATGACTCAGCAAGTAAACGGACTTGGAACAATAAAGCAAATTTAACAACCAAATGGAGCACATTAAGCGACTTGAAGCTTAACTCTTTTTAGCGCCTAAGAAAGAATTCAATTAACAACAAACTATATATGAACCAAGTAACTGAATATCTAGATTTCAATTCTAAAAGAGCTTCCTCATTTCGTTTAATGAGAAGTATTTGTCTCGTTTTGACATTGTTATATGCACCAATGGTGTATTCGCAGAACACTTACGTTTTGGATGGTTTAATACTGGATTCTACAGGTGTACCTCTCGAATTTGGAAATTTATATATTTATAATCCATCAGATAGTTCAATTATTGAAGGAGCATTAATAACTGATGGGAAATTTGTATCACCAGTAATTGTGGAGCCATCGGTTTATATTAAAATCACTTCTTTTGGATATACAGATTACTTTCAAAGTGCAAAGAATGCTGAAAAGGCCGATACTATTTCTATTGGCACTATCCATTTAGTGTCAGATATCACTTTTGGACCAGTTACAGTTGTCGGTGAAACACCAATTTTCGAAAATGATGGAACCTCAACGATTGTTAACGTTGCAAAAACTATATTGTCAGCAAGTATAACCCCATTGGAGATTTTAAAAAAATCACCTGGTATTTTAGTGAACGGAAGTTCTGTGATTGTTCTAGGGAGAGGAAATGCAGCCCTTTATCTAAACGGTCAAAAAATTACGGTAGATCAGTTGAATAACATCCCTGTCGATCAAATTTTAAAATTTGAAATTATTAGAAATCCATCTGCTAGATACGATGGAGATGCAGCTGCTGTAATTAAAGTTATTACAAAAAATTACCGCAGAGAAGGAACAAATATTGGCCTTCGACAATCCCTGACATATCCTCCATTTATGTCTAATTCAATTTTTGGAATTAATTACAAAAAGAAAAAACTGTCTCTGAATTTTAATTACGGATTTACCAAAGGGGAACAGTGGAATACAGGATTACAATCAACGGAAAGAGTAGGATTGTACGCTACAGACTTGGATGTTTTGGAGACCACAAACCTGCTGGGTCACATTGTTAGCGGAGGTATAGGGTATGAGTTGGATTCAAACCAAACTATTACATTTGGTTATAGCGGCACATTCAATGCAATAGGAATTGATGTTTTATCTAAAAACACTATCACTTCAACTCAAGTTTCCCAATATGATGTTTCTAATAATGGGTTATTGAATATCAATAACAACAACTTTGTTGCAAACTATACACGGGCTTTTGACACACTCGGGTCGAACCTTTTTGTAGGAACTCAATACACAATGTCTGGCTTTGGAATGTACGATTCTATTACAGAACATATAACAACAGACAATATCTTTTTGGGTCAAACTAAAAAAAGAATAAATGGAGAAAATAGTTTTAATATCTTTTCTTCTCAAGTTGATTTTGAAAAATACACGTCTGATAAAACAAGTTTCGCTGGAGGTTTAAAGTATTCTAACGCGCAGACATCAGGTAGTTTTGAGATGGATATTTTCTCCAATAACACTTGGGTTGGCATTCCACTATTTAGTTCAACTACAAAATTTGATGAAAATATATATGCGGCATACTCAGAATTCAAAACTTCTTGGAAATCACTTAACATACTCGTTGGATTGCGCTATGAACATACTGATGCCAAAGGGATAACTACACAGCAAGGTCAATTGAGTTTGGACCGAAGTTACAATTGGTTTTTACCTTCAATAATTTTATCAAAAAACGTTCATAAAAAGATTAAGTTATCGCTGAGCTATACAACTTCGACAGGACGCCCAAGTTATAACGACCTAAACCCAGTTGTATTTTATATTGATTCGTTAACGTCCAAACAAGGGAATCCTTTATTGTTGCCCCAAAGAGATCACGCCATATCTGCCACAATAAATGTAGGACCAATGAAACTTGATTTAACGTATTATCGGTCAATAAATGCTTTTAAAGATATTGTTCGTGAAGGACTAACTGGTGACAACAGCGTTACACTGTTTAAAGAAAATGTAGATGCTGATCGACTATACGGTACAATCGGAATTCCTCTTAAAAACAAGGTGATCACAACCTACATTTACTACTTAATTGGATGGGATAAAGTTATAGGTGATTATGGAGATTTTACAACATTCGATTTGGCTCCTTCACATTATGTGTATATGTACAACCAAATTAGGGTTAAGAAGTTATTCAATATTGAATTGATAGGTTCATACAGTTCTGGAAGATATGACGGTATTTATAAGGACATTAGCTCCTATGATCTTTCTGTAGGTGTATCTCGAGAGTTTTTTAAAAAGAAACTAAAGTGTCAGCTTATAGCAAATGATGTATTTTTCACTCAAAGAACAGCAGGTACTTACTATATAGGTGATTATTCAGTTAATTATCTAAGAAAAAATTCAAGCCGGTATGTAAGATTATCTCTCAGCTATAAGTTTGGGAGACTGAAACAAGATCAAAATAAATTAATTGAAGTAGGAACAGGTGAAAAGGATAGAATTAAGTGAGCCATTGACATATTCTGATCATTAAATAAAAAGCTAACTTCGTTTGGACGAATAATCAGTCACCAATGAAAAACAATAGTTATAAAATATATCCTCTGCTCTTTATTCCAATATTGGCATTGATCTATTATACCACTTTTTTCATGATGAGTCAGACAACCGATTCAAATTACGGCTATAAATGGCCCGTTGTCTTTTTTATTACTGTTCAATTCGGAATTCTTTGGATAATTGCCCAGGTATCTTTAAACAAGCTAGTTAAGAAGGGGTGGCACATGAACCTTAAGCTATTTATCCTCTCTGTTTTCGCAATGGTAATTGTAAATAATGTTCTCTATTACGGCATAAAATTTACCCTTTTAACACTTTATCAACTTGACTTCCCTCTCTTCACTTACTTTACTCTTGGGCTCACTACGCTTGAAGGATTTTTAAAAGGAACTCTGCTAATAAGTATGTTATTTAGTCTCAATTTCTTCAAACGATGGAGACTTGAAAACGAAGAGAATGAACGTTTAAAAAGAAACGAATTAGAGCTGCAGAACAGGGCCTTGAGAAATCAACTTAATCCTCATTTTTTATTTAACAATCTAAATACTTTATCAGGGTTAATACAAGAAGATCCATTGATCGCGAACGAATTTCTAAAAGAGATGTCAGATATGTATCGTTACATATTAAACTCAACGGACAAAGAGGTAGTTCCCTTAAAAGATGAGATTCAATTTGCTGAAAATTATAACCGTCTGCTAAAAAAGCGGTTCGGCAAAAATTTCAACTATTCAATTGAAGTATCTGATTTAAACTATATGCTCCCTCCTATTTCTTTGCATTTATTGTTGGAAAACATTGTAAAGCATAATCGAATTGATAATGAGCATCCAATGCACTTCACCATTCAACAAAACGAGGATTGTTTGTCTGTTAAAAATAGAATCCATCTAAAAAACAATGTAGATTCTACAAAAAAAGGATTGCATATTTTAGCAGAGCAATATAAGTTTCTCACGAAGAAAACAATTGTTATAAGCAACGAGAACAATTCATTCTTAGTTAAGCTACCTTTATTGAAAATAAAATGATGGATGTATTAATAATTGAAGATGAGGAAAGTGCATTTAAAAATTTAAAGCACATTTTATCAGAAATTGATGCATCAATCAACATTGTTTCATGGTTGCAAAGTGTGGAGCAATCTATCGATTGGATTGAGTCAAATAATTCTCCCGACCTCATCTTTTTAGACATTCACTTAAGTGACGATTTGAGTTTTAAAATATTTGAATATGTACAAGTTACCTGTCCAATAATATTTACAACAGCATTCGACGAATTCGCAATAAAAGCTTTCGAATTAAATAGTATTGATTACATACTAAAGCCCATCACACAAAAGAATATAAAGAAATCACTAGACAAATACCATTCAAGGGTAAAACCAATTTTGAATTCTTACGATAAATTGATTCAAGATTTGAAGGGAGTCTCTGCTAACAAGAATTATAAAGAACGTTTTTTAGTCAATAAAGGAGATGAATTGGTACTCATTTTAACCACAGACATTTCCTATTTTTATAAAGATGATGATACCTACATTGTCCTCGAGAACGGCAATCGTTTTCCAATAAAATCCTCATTAGAGCAACTTATTGAAGTATTAAACCCGACAAAATTCTATAGAATCAATCGACAAATCATTGTTAGTATAAATGCCATTGCGAAAATCAATTTGTGGTTCAAAGGGAAATTGAAATTAGAGCTCATACCTGAGTTTGATGGTAACGTTATTGTTAGCAGGGAAAAATCAATGGACTTTAAAAGTTGGATGGATGATGGACTTATTTAACAGCGATGCGATATCAAACATATTGCCGAAAGATGGAGAAGTAAATTATTACGGTCCAATTCTTAACACTATAAAAGCGCAAGAATACTTCGACCAATTGTTCAAGAACATCGAATGGGAAAACGACAAGGCAATAATTTTCGGGAAATTGATAATCACAAAGCGAAAAGTAGCTTGGTACGGCGACAAACCGTTTGATTACACCTATTCAAAGACGACTAAATCCGCTTTGCCTTGGACCAAAGAACTTCTCGAATTAAAAGAATTAATTGAAGAAAAGTCGGGCGAAACATTTAACTCTTGCCTACTTAATCTGTATCATAGCGGAGAAGAAGGAATGGCTTGGCATAGTGATGGCGAAGAAGCTTTGAAAAAGAACGGTGCGATCGCGTCAATAAGTTTTGGAGCAGATCGCAAATTTTCCTTTAAACACAAAGTATCAAAACAAACCATTTCTGTTTTCTTAGAAAAGGGCAGCTTGTTAATAATGAAAGGTACAACCCAAACAAATTGGCTCCACCGTTTACCACCAACCAAAAAAGTAAAAATTCCGAGAATAAATTTAACGTTTAGAACAATCGAACCTTAGCTCGTATCCTCTACTACTCTGCATCTTTCAACCAATACAAAAACCTTAAACACCAACACTTTAACTTGAAAATTATCAAAAGAATGATCCATAGTGCATTGGTGATTATAGCATTGGTATTAGTCAGTTCAAATACGCAGGCGCAAAGCGGCCTCGTAACCTATTGATAATAAAGTACTTATAACAATAATAGTTCAATGAGTTTTTCATTGGTAGAAGGGATATCTTATGATATTTAAAGAAGATAATACTAGCAATTTGCTCAATGATGGACAATCAACGAATTTCAGCTGGAAAATGAAAAAGAAGAACTTGACATTAACAATCTCAGGCAAACACGTTAATTACATGATTGTTGAACTTTCTTCTAGCGAATTAATAATTGTAGACAAAAACCTTGGCAAAGAGGGAGGCCGACCATATGTTGCGTATGAAAAAGGACATATCTTCGAACAGAAACAATAAGCGCTACTTGCCAAAAAACTCGGGTTTTAATCCCTACTGCTTTGTGAACTTAATTGAACGTTTACCAGTTGCATGTTCAATATGAACCAAATAAAATCCGCTAGACAATTCTGAAATATCTATTCCATTTTCAGCGCTTTCTACCGTAATCAAAACCGCTCCAGAAAGATCAGTGATCACCAATTTACGTAGATCAATAAGGTTCTCAAGTCCATCAATTTGTAGTGTATTCTTAGCAGGATTAGGATAAACAGTTAAAGTTGGGTTTTGTATTTCTTCGCTAATACCAACACTTCCACAATTCATCAATCCATTTATATTGTATTGAGATAAAAAGTTCCAAATTTCAATAGAGGCATTAATATCATAATTTGTTCCAGAAGAAGGGAAAGCAGAACCGGGCCATGTATGATCACCATTCGTAATTTTAAAATGGATAACCTCTGTGCAATTGTCACCATTGAGGTAAGAATACTTTTCTACCGTACTTCCATCGACAACACTGATGTTGGGCATATTTTCTATTACAGGTGTTACTGTACAATTATTAAAGTTTGCCCAATAATCGACTAAAGAAGTAATTGGTTCCGTCCACCCTGCTCCGCCATTGTAAGGTACCGTTCCGTCACTTGTACCATGAATTTGCATGATTGGAGTTGAATGAAGCGCATTGCAGTTCGAAAGCGTTAGCGGTAAAATAGAACCGGTAACAGAGGCAATTCCTGCAATTCGATCACTTAATTCGCAAGCCAATTTAAAGCTCATAAACCCTCCGTTCGACATTCCTGTAGAATACACTCGGTCTTGGTCAATGTTGTATTGCGCCGAAAGTGAGTCTATCAATGCACTTGTAAAGCCAACATCATCAACTGTGCTTGTTCCCCATCCCACATTGAAGTGTGTCGCTCCATTGCCGTCAAGTGTTCCTTCGGGGTGTACAATAATAAATCCTGCTGTATCGGCAATTGATCGAAAGTCACCATAAAACATTTGCTGGGTTGCATTACTTGTGAAGCCGTGAAAATTGAACAATAATGGCACTGCCGCAGTTCCAGTGTAATTTGCTGGAACGTATAAAATATAATCCCTTTGAATTCCACCATTTGTTATAGAGGCATTAATGGTTTGCTGTGCATCTGCTGATAAATATAGGAACGAGCAGAAAATTGTTAGGAACAATCTGAATTTCATAATAGTCTTTTTAAAGTCGCTGCAAGTTACAATTTTTCCAGCACTAGAATGGAACGAAATCTTGCCAAAGAAATCACAAACGAAAAATGCTCGTTAAAATTGACTTGTGAATTTCACAAATCGCCACTCTTCATCCCGTTAACCCTTTCTTAAAACTCAATCTTTGAAAGCAATATATACTCTTACCCAAAAAGTGAGGATATTTCAAACGAATCTCTTACTTTGTAGCTATTATTAAAAATTGAAACCACTAGCTTCATCACAATGGCAATAAACTACGACTTTGGTCTTCCGCTCAAGCATGACTTTGCTGAATTCATCTATTACGAAGGAATGATTTTACCTCATGAAATTGACAAAATTCGCAATTTTTGGGACGATGAGAAAACCCTAAAAGCAACCGTTGATGGAGATAAGGTATACAGAGACGAATTGAGGAAGAGCTCTGTGATGTTCATTGACAATACTCCTGAAAACGATTGGCTGTATAGCAGACTAGCAGGAATGGCAATAAAAACGAACAATGAACGGTATTGGTTTGACCTTCTGGGATTTCATCAAGAATTACAATTGACAAGGTACTCTGAGGGTGATTTTTTTAATTGGCATTTGGATTTTGGAGCGGGAGAAATTTCAGCAAGAAAATTAAGCATGACTATTCAGTTATCGGACTCAGATGAATACGAGGGTGGAGACTTACAGTTTATGATCAACGAGAAAATCGTAACAGCTCCTAGGAAAAAAGGAACTTTGATCATTTTCCCTTCTTTCATCATTCATCGTGTGACAGAAATAACCAAAGGAACTCGCCAGTCTATCGTTGGATGGGTTTCTGGACCGCCTTTTAGGTAGGATTAAGAAAGTGTATTTTCTTTGAACTAGACGATGCCATAGTTAAACTGAGCGAAACATTAATAAAGCGCGGTCTAGCGATTCACGCGAATAGGTTTTTTATGTTGGAGAATATGCCATCCAATAACTCGACAGCTCGGTAATGCATCCTTCACCTTACCTAACATGCTGTTTTGGTGTTTCTTACCCACAAAACCTTTTGAAATAAAAAACAGCAAAGAGATTGCTCTCTTCGCTGCTTAATAAATAATGTGAGTCATATAAACTGTAACATTCATGTATTGACTAGGCACGGTTACACCTGTTTGAATTCACTACAACTTAGTTATCGCAACCGCATGAAGTAACTCCATTCGTTCTCAATTCTGCGTATATTTTTTTCAAAAATTCATCCAAAATTCGCTCTCCCTTAAGAGAGAGATTCAGTTTACTTTTGGCCCCCGGAATATGTATATCAAGAGCTCTTCGTGTTGCTGTTTTTGTGATAAAGTGGTTGAAATAGGCCGTAGTATGTTGATATCCCATTTCAGATAAATATGAAAAAAAACTGTACACTTCCGTCTCATTCATCGTTGTACCTGGACTGCATAAATTATGCACCTTTACCAGATCCTTCATCAAATAGCTCTTATTCATATCTTCATAATAAACTTTGATAGCCAAGTCAATGCCCGCGCAATCCTCAAATCCAGGCGCCAACAATTCACCTGTAAATTGAGTTGTATCTTCTGGAACCCCAGCCATTGTGTAATCTCCACCAAGAGAACTTAGCTGTAAATATTTCATGACACCATTAATACTGGGACATTCATTAATGGTCCAATCGCAAAAAGCTTTGCGATTATAAAGCGAGCACAATTTTTCAAGTGTTGATGCTTGCCATGCATGCGGAATAGCATCTAGTGTGTTATTGTAAGCTTGATATGCGTATAATTGGTTTACTAAGCCAGTAGCAAATTCAGAATTTCCTGCAGTCGGTCCTGCATAAACCGAAGCACTTACATGGATACCCCGTCTTAACCTCATCATTTCATCATGTAATGAAGAAGCGTAAACCTGTGTTAATGTTCCCCCTAGACTGTGCCCAGAGACATTCATAATCGATGCACGCTCTTTTACGGCATCTGTGCTCAAATATTCAATAAGCGTCTTTCCACCTGAATTCATTTGCGCCAATAATCTAACTCCAATGAATGCACCGTTCGAAATTTTCCCTCCCGTACTGGGCCAGTCATGTTGAGCATTTGCACCTGCATTGAAATCTTCATTGAACCAGTCATACGTTGAAATCATATTTGTCCCTGAGATTCCGATAGAGTAATGAGCCACTCCTCGAGTATCTACACTTTTTAAGCAAAACATCACATTTGACGCAGCGTACATCGTTGAATCTAATTTCGTAGGCTCAACAATTACTACTGGCCCCCAAACTAATCTTTCTGTAAGTTGAACAGAACCGAAACCATTAATAATTGCAGGATCTGCAATCGCCGCTCGAATTCGGCTATTGGCCAATGCAAGCAATTGTGACTCAGCAACACTTTTTGAGCTAAACGCAGTATCATTAACACAGTCAGCCAGCCAAGCATGATAAAACTGAATATCGGCATTTCTGTCTGGAATACTTGAATCAATATCGATTGGCAATTCATCTGTGTCAATATCAGTAGTTTCATCTACCACATCAATTACTTCATCTACAACATTACAAGCTGTAAAAACACTCGCAATAGAAAAGATCATTAAGACCAAAAGATATTTCATAATCCATTCATTTTTATTTTTTTTCATAGGTTTAAATTTTCACCCAATATCGAGGGTCTGTTAACAGTAGTTTTTGATCTCTTGATCAAGTAAATAATCAACAATGTAATAATTTAACAATTATTACTATGAGTATTTATACTCAATGTGAAGTCTATTGATAAATGTCCAATTTGGAAAGTCTTGTATTTAACATTAATCTAACAAGTAGTGCTTCAAAGAGTAATAGAATAAATCGTACTTTTAATATCCATTCACTATTGACTTTAACATAAAACAAATCCAATGAAAACCGCAAGCCTTTTAATACTATTTGCAGCCTTAAGCGTATCGAGTATTGCTCAACATGATTTGCCTGTTCTAAGAACCAACACAAGTGATTTGTCAATTAATGATGGAAATTCCTTTAAAGAAAACTACTGGACAATTGATCCTGCATTAGAATTGGATGTTTACGTTGCAGACAAAACAATTCAGACAAAATCGATTACCTTTTATTCTGATATTGACACTGTTTCA
The DNA here is from genome assembly GCA_047630755.1 of Crocinitomicaceae bacterium. Taxonomy (GTDB): domain Bacteria; phylum Bacteroidota; class Bacteroidia; order Flavobacteriales_D; family Crocinitomicaceae; genus UBA4466. The sequence goes on from JBLHYG010000007.1 coordinate 54,523, forward strand.
TTTCAGATTTCGCTTTATGAAAAACAGAATTTTCTTGTCATTTTAAACGATACAGATACCTGTTTAACGCAAATAAAGAGCGGAATCACCTTTATAAATAAAGAGGATTTGGTTCTTACACACGATACTATTCCATTCATTTTAACGGAGTCTAACAACATTATAATTCAAACGGTTCTCAATGAAGTTGACACATTAAATTTGATGTTTCACACAGCACAAGGCGCAATTAGTCTAACAGAAGATGCAGTCAAAAAAATAACCAATAAAAGTTTTGACAATTCCCAACGAGCATCGACTTGGGGCGGAGAAAGTGAAACCCGATATAGCCTGGGAAATTATTTAAAAATAAACGATTTTGAATGGCACAACGTTACCATTTGGGAAGATCAAAACACCGGCCCAAGTGCAGATGGAAAATTTGGACCAAATCTTTTTCAAGACAAAGTAATTGAATTGAATTTTGATGAAAATTTAATGATAATTCACTCCTATTTGCCAGAGCTAGACGAAAGCTATAAAAAGTTAGATCTGCAGTTCAAGGAGCACATGATGTATGTAGAAACGAAATATAAGATTGAAAATAACGATTACACCAACCAAGTCCTAATCCATTCTGGGTCTGGAGGAACACTCTTATTGGACAATCAATTCGTGCACAATAATGACATTGATTCTCAACTCGAAACGATCAGTGAAAGTCATTTAAAGGATTCGTACGGAAACATTCTTAAAACGAAAAAAGCAATCCTTCCCTCCTTCTCTATTGGACAGACAAGCTTTACGGATATGCCAATCAGTTTCTTTGAAGGAGCTCTCGGAAAGCAGAGAATCAGCGTTATTGGCGGAAACATCTTAAAACGATTCAACGTCTATTTTGATTTACAAAATGCACAATTGTATTATACTCCCAGTCAACTTATTGATTTGCCTTTTGGAAATTCTTAATTTGTAATTATTACAGATCTTAAAAATAAAATCTTTATTCCCCGATGAAAAACAGTCTAAACAGCCTACTCTTATCTCTCATTGTTCTATTGGCAAACAGCGCCTTAGCCAGTACAAATACTCAAATTAGTAAACAGCAAATTGAGAAGAATAACGAGGATTCTCTTCGAATAATTGAACTCGATGCTCTATGGGCAGAACTATCAAGAACAGTTAAAGAAGGTGATTTCGAAGGTTATAAAGTCAATTACCACGATGATGCTGTAGTTATTTTTACTTCTGGGAAAAATAAATCATCAATGCCAATTTCTAAGGCTTTAGCAGGATGGGAAAAAGGGTTCATGGATACCAAATCTGGGAAAACAAATGACAATGTTGAATTTCGATTCTCACAAAGGATTGGTGATGCCACAACTGCGCATGAAACGGGTATTTTCATTTACACATCAACTGACAGCATGGGAGAAGTTCTAGGAACATATATTGTCCATTTTGAGGCACTATTGGTAAAGCGCAACGGTGATTGGCAAGTTACCATGGAGTATCAGAAGTCAAATGGAAGCCAAGAAGACTGGGACGCATTAAAGTAAGAGGGTTTGATCGGAATTCTTTGAAAGGTATCTCCACTTAATACGTATAGTACAAAGACTTTAGTCTTAATTAAATACGATAATTTCATGGAACAAAAACTACCCCTTCCTCCTTTTACATTGGAAACAGCCAAACAAAAGATACAAATGGCTGAAGATGCCTGGAACAGCAAAGATGCAGTGAAGATTTCAAAGGCATACTCGATGAATACAGAATGGAGAAATAGAGATCAGTTTATAAATGGAAGAGATGAGGTTCAAGCCTTTTTAACGGGAAAATGGGAGAAAGAATTGGAGTACCAGCTCAAAAAAGAATATTGGTCACATACCGATAATCGTATCGCCGTTCGTTTTGAGTATGAATACCGAAATGAAGCAGGACAATGGTTCAGAGCTTACGGCAACGAGAATTGGGAGTTTGATGAAAATGGTTTGATGGACAAGCGCTTCGCGAGTATCAATGATTTGGCAATTGAAGAGTCGGAACGAAAGTTTAAGTAAATTTTTTGGTACGTTTTAATTTTTAATCTCAATTGTACTGAAGTAATTTCATAATCCGATCTTGGCTGGATTCTTTATTCTACCGATAAGCATACCGTTGGGGTTCTAGTAAATGGAAGCGATCGGATTCATGATGGAAATTCTGTCAAAAGGTTATCGCCTGATTATTTATACCGAAGAATTCGATTACTTATGCCGATATTGGATCCTATTAGAACTCATTTGAACTAAGCCTGGAGTTAAAAACGAGATTCATGCAAATTGTAAAATCCTTCTTTTATGTGTTAATCTACTTAGCTCTGCTTGAATTATTAGGATTTTGTGTCCACTTTTTTTCTTATTCAGAATCTGGCTCTATTCTAGAATACTACTATTTAATTAATGGTTTACTCTTGTTTTTTTCCTTGTTCCTGTTTACATATATGACCAACAATGAAAATGAAAGGCTTCCTCAGCCGACCGCCATTAAATGGTATTTAATCGCCGTAGCAATTGGTGCACTATTTGTTTTTGCGCAATGGCCCCTAACCTGGATATACAATTGTATTTCTGTCCAACAATTTGTCATTTCGTATGACTTTACTGGATGGGGTAATTTCATGAATGTCAACATACTATCCAGTATTCTTTTCATCCCAATAGCAGAAGAACTATTTTTCCGACAATTCTTACAAAGAAAACTGCATAAAAAGATGAACGCGACAAAGACTATAATCGCATCTGCATTGCTTTTCAGCTTCTTACATTTTCTGCATTTCGATTTTATGCACCTTGAATTCTATTACCATTTTCACCACGCATATACTACGCTATTTGGCGGACTGCTTTTGGCACTTGTTTACTATAAATCGAAATCAATAGGGCCGCCAATCGCTTTACATATGGCTTGGAACATAATGGTCTACATCGTTTGATGTTATTGCAAAATAGTTTATCCAGTTCTAAGCGTTAGCCCACGTGCTTTCAATTGCGCAACCGCTTGATCGAAGCAATCCTAAAATTGGACAACGCGCATCAACCTTAGCTCCTAATTCAGCTACTTGATCTTCCGTCAAACTACCGTTTACAACAGCGCTCATACGAACCGCTTTGTAACTTCCATTTGAATGATCCGCCATTCCCATAAATCCTGATAAATCAAGGTCAATCTCTAATGTGATATCAATTCCACTGAAGCTCACTGAAAGCTCTTCGCCAACAACTTGTGCTTGTTCATTTTGACAACTTGCCAATGAAGCCGCGAAAAGTTGCATTGGATTTGGCCCACTGTTCAAACCTCCATCTTCGACTGGTTCATCCACTTTAACAGTCCATTCCGTATCTGTGATTTGCACTTTCGTCGGCCAACCAATTCCTTGAGCCGTTGCTTTAAATGTTTCGATGTGTTGTTCTTCAGACATAATTTAATGAGTTAGAGGTTTATATATTCAGATAGACGGTTTGTTCTAAAAGTACTTACAATTTGTACCAATGCGCCCTAAACCAACAACTGAAACAAATCAGGATTTTCGTTCAAGTATTCACCGAAAAAATTCCGCTCAACCATGCGGTCTTTAATGGCTTCAATGGTTTCCTCTCCTCCCAATTCAATTCCAATAACCGCCGGTCCCATGTTCCGATTGTGTTTCTTAGAATATTCGAAATGTGTGATATCATCCTTCGGCCCCAAAACTTCTGCGACAAACTCCTTCAATGCTCCTGCCCGCTGTGGAAAACGGATTACGAAGTAGTGTTTCACTCCGGCATAAAGCAATGCACGCTCTTTAATTTCCTCCGTTCGCGTAATGTCATTGTTACTCCCACTAATCAAACACACAACATTCTTTCCTTTGATTTCATTCTTGAATTGATCGAGTACTGCGACGGACAATGCCCCAGCAGGCTCAACGACAATCGCGTCTTTGTTGTAGAGATCCAATATTGTTTGGCAAACTTTCCCTTCATGAACAGTCACCATTTCATCCAAATTTTTGGAGCAAAATTGAAAATTCAAATCGCCTACGCGTTGCACGGATGCACCATCTATGAATTTATCGATTTCTTCCAACTTCGTGTTTACTCCATTTTGAATGGACGTTGACATTGAATGCGCTCCGAGTGGTTCAACTCCTATTATTTTTGTCTTTGGCGAGAGTAATTTAAACACGCTTGAAACGCCAGAAGCTAACCCACCTCCACCGACGGGAAGAAATAGATAATCAATTGCTTCGGTGGATTGCTCCAACAATTCCAAGGCTATTGTAGCCTGACCTTCAATCACTTTCATGTCGTCAAAAGGGTGAATAAAGCACATTTTATGGCTGGTGCAATAGGCATTTGCATTGTTGAATGCATCGTCAAACGAATCGCCTACAAGAATGATTTCGATCCACGTTCCGCCAAACATTTTGACTTGTTCAACCTTTTGCTTTGGTGTTGGAGTTGGCATAAATACGACGCCCTTAATTTTCTTGAGAAAGCACGAGTAAGCCACACCCTGAGCATGATTCCCTGCACTCGCGCAAACAACTCCATTCACCAATTCGGATGCTGTCAACGATGCGATCTTATTGAAAGCTCCTCGAATTTTGTACGAACGAACTTGTTGTAAATCCTCTCGTTTGAAGAAAATATTCGCGTCAAACTCACTTGATTTCTGCACGTTACGCATCAGAGGCGTTTTGGAAACCACATCACTTAAAAGTGAAGCGGCTTCATTAACATTGTTTAAATTGAATTCCATTTTATAAGGTTTTCATTGTTGCCATGACAGATCTAAGTTGCTCTCCTACTGACTCAATTGGATGGTTTCGAATGGCCTTATTCACTTTAAGCAATTCAACATTATCCACTTGATTGTTGGCCGCGAAATTTCTACCGATCACATTGGTGTCAACCGATTTCATAAACTCAGCCAACAAAGGCCGGCATGCATGATCAAATAAATAACAGCCGTATTCTGCAGTATCGGAAATGATTCTGTTCATCTCATACAGCTTCTTTCTCGCAATTGTATTGGCAATTAATGGCGCTTCGTGCAAGGATTCGTAGTACGCCGATTCCGCTTTAATTCCAGATTGAACCATCGTTTCATAAGCCAACTCAACTCCAGCTTTGACGAAAGCGACAAGCAAGGTTCCATGATCAAAAAATTCTTGTTCTGTTATTTCGTCTTCAGATCCAGGCGTTAATTCGAACTGCGTTTCGCCCGTTTCTTTTCTCCATTTCAAAAGGTTCGCGTCTTGATTCGACCAATCCTTCATCATGTTGGCAGAAAAGTCTCCTGACATAATTGCATCCATGTGTTCAGCAAACAGAGGCTTCATGATCGTTTTCAATTCCTCAGACAATCGATGTGCTTCGAGCTTTGCTGGATTTGACAATCGATCCATCATGTTCGTCAAACCACCATGCTTGAGAGCTTCTGTGATCACTTCCCATCCACACTGAACAAGCTTGGAAGCGTAATTGGGATTGATTCCTTTCTCTACCATTTTATCGAATGCAAGGATTGAACCCGTTTGCAAAACACCGCAAAGAATTGTCTGTTCGCCCATTAAATCAGATTTCACCTCAGCGACAAAAGATGAATTCAGAACTCCAGCTTTATGACCTCCAGTTGCAACAGCGTAGGCTTTAGCCGTTTCAAATCCCGATCCGTTTGGATCATTTTCTGGATGCACAGCGATCAAGGTTGGAACTCCGAATCCGCGTTTGTATTCCTCCCTAACCTCAGACCCTGGAGATTTTGGTGCGACCATAATGACTGTCAAATCTTCACGAACTTTCATTCCTTCTTCGACGATATTGAACCCGTGCGAATAAGACAATGTCGCTCCGTGTTTCATCATTGGAACAACTTTATTGACAACATCTGAATGCTGCTTATCTGGTGTTAAGTTGATCACTAAATCCGCCTGTGGAATCATTTGATTGTAATTGCCGACATTGAATCTATTCTCAAAAGCATTCAGGTAAGACGTGCGCCTTTCTTCAATTGCTGAATCTCTCAAAGCGTATGAAATATCCAATCCTGAATCACGCATATTCAAGCCCTGATTCAATCCTTGAGCACCGCAGCCAACAATGACTATTTTCTTTCCTTTCAATGCATCAACGCCTTTTTCGAATTCGTTTGTATTCAATAGATCACACTTTCCCAATTGTTCCAGTTGCTCTCTTAATGATAATGTGTTAAAGTAATTTTTCATCTTAATTTTTATTTATTCCGTTTTCTAATTCTTCTATTATTGATGTCAGAGTCCGCATGGGCTTGGTTATCGCAATTCGTCCCGATCTGACAAACTCCAAGATTCCATAAGGCTCGAGCTCATTGAAAAGCGCCTGAGTCTCTTCTTTATGCCCCGTTTTTTCAAGAACGGTAAACGCCGATTCGACGGACAATACGCGCGCATGATGTGCTCTAACGATTTTTTCGGCATCATTTCCGGCCACCAAAACATCCGTCGGTACTTTGTAGAGTGCGATCTCTTGGTAAACAATCTCTTCTTCTAAATGATACACCGCTTTAATAATCTCAACTTGCTTTTCCAATTGAAGCACCACTTTTTTCACCGTGTCTTCATTCTCGTTGATTACGATCGTATAGCGGTGTACATTGGCGATTTCACTTTCTGAAGCCGCGATACTTTCAATATTGATCTTTCTTCTTGTAAAAATGATTGTGACTCTGTTCAATAGTCCAACCCTATCTTCCGTAAAAACGGATATTGTATAGGTTTTTTTCATGGTTTGTGTTTTAAGTGAGCTTCCACTCTTTACCTTGATACTTCTGATTGTTATCGGTGCGCATCGGCTTATTTAAGTCTAATTTCGGAAACGGATGCTCCAGTGGGAATCATAGGGAAAACGTTGTTCTCTTTGCCAACTTTAACTTCTAAGAAATACGCGCCCTCATAGTTTATCATTTCCGCTACGGCATCTTTCAAGTTTTGGCGTTCAGTTACCTTCTTTGTAGCTATTCCGTACCCTTTTACAATTGTTTGAAAATCAGGATTGATCATCGTTGTCGAAGCATATCTTTTGTCAAAAAACAACTCTTGCCATTGACGCACCATTCCAAGAAATTCATTGTTGAGTACGACTATTTTCACTGGAGTTTTACATTGAAATATTGTTCCGAGTTCTTGAATCGTCATTTGAAAACCCCCATCGCCAATTACGGCTACAACTTCCTTATCGGGCATTCCCATTTTCGCTCCAATCGCCGCAGGCAAGCAAAATCCCATTGTTCCTAAACCGCCAGAAGTAATCATTGATTTGGACCGGTTGAACTTTGCATAGCGACACGTCACCATTTGATGCTGCCCAACATCGGTAACAACAATCGCATCTCCATTCGTTTCTTGGTTGATCGCATGAATCACCTCGCCCATTGTCAGTTCTTCACAACTTGGATTCAATTCTTCATCGATCACAACTTCGAATTCTTCCCGCTCGAGTTTTCTAAATTCGTTCAACCAATTCGTATGCTCTTTCGCTTCAACCAACTCTGTGAGTGCTTTAAGAGATTCCTTGGCATCGCCTAGAACAGGAACATCAGCCTTTACATTTTTGTCTATTTCAGCAGGATCAATTTCCAAATGAACAACTTTCGCTTGGGTTGCATACCGCGGTAAATCCCCAGTAACGCGATCATCGAAGCGCATTCCAACGGCAATTAGAACATCGCATTCATTTGTCATTTTATTCGGAGCATAGTTCCCATGCATGCCGAGCATTCCAACATTCAAGTAATGATCTGATTCCAATGCCGACAATCCCATTATTGTCCAACCGGAAGGAATTCCAGCCTTTTCAATAAATGCTTTGAACTCTTTTTCGGCTTTGGACAAAATCACACCTTGACCAAAAAGAACAAATGGTTTTTTGGCCGAATTAATCAATTCAGCGGCTTTTGCCACCTGGGATAGGTCCAATTCACTTTTAGGCTGATAACTCCGCATTCCTTTGAACGGCTTGTATTCATAATCCAACATTTCAAATTGCGCATCTTTCGTTATGTCAACCAAAACAGGTCCTGGCTTTCCCGTTCGAGCGATATAAAATGCCTTCGCAATTGCCATTGGGATTTCATGTGCTTTTGTGACTTGAAAGTTCCATTTCGTTACTGGCATTGAGATTCCAATCACGTCTGTTTCTTGAAATGCATCGGTTCCCAATAAATGGCTATGAACCTGTCCTGTTATGCATACGAGTGCCGTTGAATCTATTTGAGCATCCGCAATTCCAGTGATTAAGTTGGTTGCGCCAGGCCCTGATGTCGCGATGCAAACGCCTACTTCCCCTGTTGCTCTGGCATATCCTTGCGCAGCGTGAACAGCACCTTGCTCATGCCGTGTTAGAACATGCGTTAATTGATCTTCCACATCGTAAAGCGCATCATAGACTGGCATAATTGCCCCGCCAGGATATCCGAACATCAAATCCGTTCCTTCATCGATTAAGGCTTGAACAACAGCTTGAGCTCCAGTCATGGAAACCTCGTTCGATTCTAAAACCGCTTCTTTTTGTAATTCTTCTACTTTCATTTTTTAAAATTTATCTGTGATACACCCCATCGATGCCGATGAAACAGTTTTCGCGTATTTGTGTAGCACGCCTCGCTTAATTTTCAATTCGGGTGCTTTCCAATTTGATTTCCTTCTGTTTATTTCCTGTTCCGAAACGTCCAATGAGATTGAATTTGAAACAGCGTCAATTGTAATGTGATCGCCATTTTCAACAAATGCAATTGGGCCACCAACTTGCGCTTCTGGTGAAATATGTCCAACAACAAAGCCGTGTGTCCCTCCTGAGAATCTGCCATCGGTAATTAAAGCAACGTCATTTCCCAATCCAGCTCCAATAATTGCAGCGGTTGGTTTCAACATTTCCGGCATTCCTGGTCCGCCTTGTGGTCCTTCGTAGCGAATTACAACAACATCTCCCTTTCCGACTTTACCATCTCGAATTCCATCATTGGCGTCGTATTCAGAATTAAACACCTTTGCGGTTCCGCTAAATTTCAGCCCTTCCTTTCCTGTGATTTTGGCAACAGACCCCTCTGGCGATAAATTTCCTTTCAAGATCCTTAAATGTCCCGATGCTTTAATAGGATTTGCCAACGACTTGATAACATCCTGACCTTCTTTTAAAGAGTCAACTTCATCTAAATTTTCAGCCAAGGTTTTTCCGGTTACCGTAAGACAATCTCCATGAAGCAATCCTTCTTCGAGCAAATACTTTAGGACAGCTGGAATTCCTCCGATCTCATGAACGTCTTCCATCAAGTATTTTCCGCTCGGTTTTAAATCGGCTAGAAATGGTGTTGTATCTGAGATCCGTTGAAAGTCATCCAATGTGAAATCAATTTCAGCTGTACTTGCGATTGCTAAAAAATGAAGCACCGCATTCGTTGACCCACCGAGAACAGTGATCAATCGCACAGCGTTTTCAATCGATTTCTTCGTTACGATGTCCAAAGGTTTGATGTCTCGCTCCAACAGCAAACGAAGCGCTTCACCTGCGCGAACACTTTCGGTTTTCTTATCCTCCGACAAAGCGGGATTTGAAGAGTTAAACGGCAAAGCCATTCCCAAAGCTTCAATTGCCGATGCCATCGTATTTGCCGTGTACATTCCGCCGCAAGCGCCTGCTCCAGGGCAAGCCTTTTCGATCACCGATTGGTATTCTGATTCCTCAATCTTGCCTGCGTTCTTTTGTCCCCAAGCCTCAAAAGCGGAAACAACATCGAGCTTTTTACCTTCATGACACCCCGAAGCAATTGTTCCACCATAGACCAAAACACTCGGGCGATTCACCCGAATCATGGCCATCAAAGCACCGGGCATGTTCTTATCGCAACCAACAACTGTCACCATTCCGTCATAGGACATTCCTTCCATGACCGTTTCCATTGAATCGGCAATAACATCTCTTGACGGAAGTGAGTACCGCATTCCTGGAGTTCCCATTGAAATCCCATCACTCACTCCGATCGTATTAAAAATCAACCCAATTAAATCTGCATTCTTCGTTCCTTCTTTGACTTTTAATGCAAGGTCATTCAAATGCATGTTGCACGGATTCCCTTCATATCCTGTACTAGCAATTCCAATCAGCGGTTTTTTTAAATCTTCCTTAGAAAGGCCTATCGCGTGCAACATCGCTTGTGCTGCAGGTTGCGAATCGTCTTGTGTCACTCGACAGCTGTACTTGTTCAGTTTCATACCAGTTCAAAATTTTTGTATTCTTTTTTTTGTACTCTATTCAAGTAGGCGTTGGAAAGTGTAGCTCCCAATGTTTCTTCCCATGGAAGTCTAAACTTGTTATCATCTAAGCTTTCAACTCCAGCAACCTCGGCTGCAGTTCCTGTAAAAAAGGCACCATCCGCTTGGTAAACATCCTCAGGCGTGAAGTACTTCTCCTCTACTTCTATTCCCAATTCTTTCGCCAATTCAAAGATTGTTTGTCGGGTGATGCCGGCTAGAATATTTCCCAATGGAGCCGTGAATAATTTATCGTCTTTTTCATAAAAGAAGTTCGCTCCAGGTCCTTCGGCAACTTGTTCATTCATGTCAAGTAAAAGCGCCTCATCAAAGCCTTTGTTCTTTGCTTCTGTTGTGGCCAAAATTGAATTCGTGTAATGTCCGGTAACCTTGGCCTCAACATGACACGATTTTGGATTTGGTCGCTGGTACGAGGAAGTCATTAACCGCAATTGTTTGTCGCCGAGATAACGCTCCCAACTCCAAGCACAAAGAAGTACGTGAACCTCTTCCGTTGGCTGAAGCGACATGTTTTGACCGAGATAAACCAATGGCCTGATATAAGCGTCTTCAAGATTGTTTCGTTCGAGCAATTCGTAGGTCAGCTCTACCAATTCATCTACAGAATATTGAAGTTTGATGTGCATTTTTTCAGCGGAGTAATGAAGTCGCTCGTAATGCTCTTTTGCTTTAAACACTTTGGCACCATCTTCTGTTTGATACGAGCGAATCCCTTCAAAAACGCCTGCTCCATAATGAAGTGTTTGAGAATAAAGATCGGTGGTAGCATTCGTTGCTTTCATCCATTTACCATCAAGGAAGATGGTGGTTTTGTCGTTGTAATACATATTATTTGTTTTAAATTGAGTTCAAAAAAAAAGCCCTTCTCGAGATGAGAAGGGCTTTGCGTTATATACACACTATCGTCCTAGTCTCATCCCGGTGGGATAGAAATAATAATGACTGCGACAATAATTATGTTCTGTAAATTTTTCATTCTAAATTTTTAAGCAAAAAAAAAGCCATCCTAATGGATGGCTTCACTTTATATTTTTCAATATACCATCCTCAGAGCCTGTAGCTAATTACTACGACTTTAATAATAGATGGAATAATATTCATGTTTTTCATTGCGGGGCCAAATGTATGCGAAGTTTTCGATTTAATCAAAATAAAAATTGTTTTTTCTTCAAATTAACTTATTTACGATCTAGATAAACCATTGTGTATCTGCGTTTTCCTAAGAATAAAGAATCCCCAACAATTTCCTGAACATCAATATTTAATGGATTTACCGAGCAATAAACATCATATTTCAATATCCAGTTTGTTGCGATTTCAAAATTATCATCCTTTCCCCTTCTGCTTCTTCCAATCATGATCCATTTCTGTTTCAAATTAATATACTCCGATTGCATGTGTTCATTTTTCAAGTAAAGCGTATAGGCCTTTCGAGGAACAAAATTAATAAGATGTAGTGTGTCTGACATCAAATCAGAACGCATAAATGTAGTGACCAACGAATCGTTTATTACATAATCGACGGTATCCAATGCTATTAACTTATGTCTATTTCCTAGATAGGCGAATTTAGAAGAGATCATATTAATTTTCGGAAAGTCTATGAGATCAATAGTATCAAACCCATAAGTACCATTCATCCCGGACAGTTTCAAAGCGATGGAATCTCTAAATTCAGTGAAGTAGATCGTGTCATTGGCAATCTCTACATTTCCCAAGATTACTGCTGTATCTCCAGTTGAAGAGCGGACTTCGAAAACACCATACACCTCTTCCAATTGATAAAAGTTGAATGAAATAGAATCTTCATTTTGAGCAAACAGAACTTGCGAACAGCCAATGGCGATACATACTATTAGAATTCTCATGGTCAAATATACAATTATAGAAACTTCAAAAGACTTCAATTATTTCGCTACTTTTAGTCTGTGGGTAAGCGTTATAAAACTTTAGAATACAAAGGCAAAATTGTCTTTAATAAATTGACGATAACGGCACCTGCGCGTGAATTAAAACCGTTTCAAGAAAACGAAGCATGTTTTATGTTTGTGCACCATGGAGATTTCTCAATTCGAACGAATGAAGAGGTCATTCCTTTTAAAGAAAAGCAAGGGATGCTGACTAAATGCTTCAACTTCTTCATTGAAACGACCAATAAGCAGCGCGTTAAGCATTCAACTATAGAATTCATGGGCGTATTTTTATTCCCTTCTCACGTTGAAAAATTACTTGACTTAAAACTTAGCGAATCTTCAGTCCAAGTCGATTACAATATGAAGCGTGTTGAGATTGACAAATTGCTGCATTCCTTCCACGAATCGATAGACGTTCTTGTTGAAAACCCTGAGCTCGCTGATGAAGCACTGATTGAAAATAAGATCAGAGAATTCGTCTTGTTAATTTCAAAATCACAGAACATGGCGCCTTTGGACTTTCTATCGGCCATTTTCAAGTTAAATGCAATTGATTTTAAATCTACCATCCACAATAACTTGTATTCGAATTTAAGCGTTCGTGAAATGGCGCAACTATGCGCAATGAGTACTTCGTCGTTTAAAAGAAAATTCAAGGAGGAATTTAGTGAGAGTCCTAAAAAATATTTAGCAAATAAGAAATTGGAAAGGGCGGTTAATCTACTAAAAAACAGTCAAGAAAGAATCTCTGACATTGCCTATGAATGCGGATACGAAACGATTTCAACATTTAACAGATCCTTTAAATCGAGTTATGGAATTTCGCCCTCAGAATTTCGCTTGAACCAAATTGCACAGCAATAAAACTTTTTCGCATAGCCCTTTAATCGAATAGTGCAGACCTTTGTTATGAACTAAAAAACATAATGAAATGAATGAAGAAAAAGCAATCTTGATTATCACTGCAAAAGTGAACAAAACAAATATGGAGGAGCTTCCATCTTACAAAAATAAAATTGGACCTGTTCTCGGAAAGTATTGTGCGCAGCCAGTTGCAAGTTACAAAGTCTTCCAAGATGTTGTCGGAACTGATAGCCCAGAACTAGTCTCAATCCTCGAGTTTCCAAATAGCCAAGCGATCAATGACGCCATTAACTCTGAAGAATTTAAAGCGCTAGCGGAATTGCGCGCAAGAGTATTTTCCAAACTGAATTTAGTGATTGGTAAAGCGTCCTAAAATTTAATTGAGGAAATTATGAAAAAGACAATCATAGACAGAAAAATCACGATCAATGCTCCTAAACATGAAGTTTGGGATGCATTGGCCGATTTCGGAAATGTAATGAATATGAGCCCGAATATTGCCAAATCCTATTTGATTTCAGATAAAAAATCTGGAATTGGAGCTCAAAGACATTGTGATTTCACAGTAATGGGGGCTCAAGTAGATGAAAAAATAACGCAATGGGATGAGGGAAACTCAATGACCATTGAACTTTATAACCTTAAGCGAATGCCAATGATGAAAGAAGTCCAGGCCCGTTTCGAAGTATCAGAAAAAGAGGGTAAAGCCGTTTTGAATGCACGGTTTGAATACTTAATCAGTAACCCTATTGGACGTTTTATGAACTTGGTTAAAATGCGAAAAATGAACATTAAGTCTTGGGAAGCATTCATGGCAGGAATTCAATACCATGTTGAAACAGGAGAGAATATAGACAACACAACCCGATTGGACCTATCGAAGGTTACGAGCTAGACTTCTAGCCCAGCTGCTTCTTTAATGCAGCACGATCCAATTTACCTGTTGCCGTCATTGGCAATGCATCCACAACCGTAATGTGCTGTGGCATTTGATAACGCGCAATTTTACTGGTGAGCCAATCTTTAAGAATTTCAGCACTCAGAGTTGAATCCTTTCGGGACGATACAAAAGCAACCAGTCTCTTCCCGAAATCGCTGCTTTCTATTGCGAAAACCGCTACTGATTCAATATCAGGGTGTGAATTAAGAACATTTTCAACATCCATAGGATATACATTTTCACCTCCCGAAACGATCATGTCGTCTACTCTGCCTTTCAAAAAAAGATACCCCTCAGAATCGATCGTTCCCAAGTCTCCCGTTGAAACGTATTTCTTTTTCACGCCGTTCATTGACCACGCATTCTTAATATTTATAACACCAACCTCATCTTCTTTTACGGCTTCATTCGAACTGTTGAGGACATGCAACGAAACTCCTTTAATCCTCTTCCCAATTGTGTCTGGATGTTTTCTAAGATCTTTTGGAGTCGCAATAACTGAGAACCCAGCTTCCGACGTCCCGTAGAGGTTGAACAATTTGTCGCCTGAATTTTCAATAACACGTGCAACCAAAGACGTTCCCAAAGGAGCACCTCCCGAAAGAATGCATGAAAGAGCGTTCAAGGCATTCAAATCTTTATCCAACATTCTTCCAATCATGGTTGGAACTAAGATTGCGACTTCTATCTTTTCCTCCTCGATTAACGCAATGGAGGTATCGGTCTGAAATTTCGCTGTCAAATAAATTTCAGAACTTAAGATTAGTGAGACCGTCAATGCTGCCAATCCGTATCCATGAAAGAAAGGAACAGCGATATATACACGTTGGTATTTGTCAAGTTCCACCTTCTTCAGCAAAGCAAAAAAAGGCATTACCAAACTTGCAATCGAGGGTTTTCGTTTTGCAAATTTCACCTTACCACTTGTTCCCCCCGTCAAAACGCTGATGTTTCCAGAGTTTGATTTCCGCAACACGATTTCTTCGACCGATCTATCATTCAACATCGATTCAATTGTAATTTCATTGGATCCCGAACCTGAAATTTGGACACAATCAACCGAATCTATCTTCTCTTTGAATTCATTATCATGAATCAATAGATGAAAAGAAACAGAATTAAAAATGGATTCCAATTGTGCGTTGCTCATTTCCACATTGAGAAAAACAACATCGGCTCCAAGTCTTGATAGCGCGATCAACGCTTGGATACTGACAGAATGATTTCTGCACAGAATTGCGACTTTCTTTTTAGGATTGATGGAGAATTTTTGATTCAAATGCTTCGCTAAAAGCAGTGAAGAAGAATGTAATTCACTGTATGTCAATTCCCCTTTTTCATCCTTAACTGCAATTCGATTGGGATGAATTCTCGCTGAAAATTGTA
The DNA here is from genome assembly GCA_047630755.1 of Crocinitomicaceae bacterium. Classification (GTDB taxonomy): domain Bacteria; phylum Bacteroidota; class Bacteroidia; order Flavobacteriales_D; family Crocinitomicaceae; genus UBA4466. The sequence goes on from JBLHYG010000007.1 coordinate 69,935, forward strand.
GGATTCCCATTAAATTACTTCCATGGATAGAGAACGCCTGAATAAGATAGAGCAATCCTTTCGGTGCTATCAAATTGACTTTGAAAAGTTTAACGATCAAGCTAAGCATTCGTGTCTTTTTTGTATTTACGTCTCAGATGAGCCTGAATTGGTCTTCTAAACAAAAACGATCCCTGCTCGGCGAATTTAAGCCACCATGGTTTGTGAATTCTCTTGCGATGAACGATCATTTTCCCAATCAACCGTGCCACATGAGGTGCTTTCATCGCTGGCATTTTATCGTAGGCTTTTGTTGGAGTAATCATTCTTGTTTTCACCAGGGGCAAATAAATAGTTGATGTCGCGATTCCCCTTGCATTTACTTCTGGAACAACAGATCGAAACCATTGATCAAATGCCGACTTAGATGCTTGATATGCTGCCCATTCCGGCATTGGCTCAATCAAAACATTAATGGCTGAAATGTTTATTATTTGTCCGTTGTTCTTCTCTAAAATCGGAATTAAGGCGAGGCATAGCTTAACGGGAACGTGGTAATTAATGGCCATTGTTCTTTCAAAGTCGTGCTCTCGATCCAATGAATCATAAATAGACCTGCGAATCGATTTACCGGCATTACTAACAAAAACATCTATTCCTTTTTCTCTTGAAATCAAAGCTTCAATAAATGAATCCAATTGTTCTTCATTTCTTAAATCGAGGGCTTGAACTTCTGCCGTTGCGCCGTTAGATTCAACTGTTTTCTTAACCAAATTCAATTTCTCTTCCGTTCGCCCGACTAGAATAAGATGAATGGAATCCATTGCCAATAAATACGCTAGCTCCTCTCCTATTCCATAGCTCGCGCCTGTAATCAAAACCGTTTTATTTGAAAGTGACGATCGAAGCTTTTCCAGATTCACGCTTTTAGGCGGAAACAGAATGTGTTCTATAAATCTATATTTTTGATTCTTTGTTTTTTCCACTTCAATTTTGTCCTTCAGTTTAAAGTTAAACTTTTTTAACCGCACCAATTTGATTCCTCATTCGCTGATGTGACTTTATTGTTATCTTGCATTACCAAGTTAAACAAATCACATGAAAAACATCATCAATCTACTCGTTGTCGGAATCCTTTTATTCTCGTGTACTCCAGAAGGAGAAATTTACAATGAGCACAAAGAATTATCTCCAGAAATGGAATGGAAAAAGAAGGACGCACGTAAATTTGAAGTTCCAATCAAAGACAATAGTAGTGCGTATGACATGAGTCTTTCCTTCAGGTATGCAGAGGGATATCCTTACAAAACGGCAAAGGTTAAGGTTACTGAAAAAAGTCCAAGCGGAAAGGAAACCGTTTCTGAGTATGATCTTACAGTAAGAAAAGACAACGGTGATTACATCGGTGAAGGTTCTTTGGATATATGGGACAGTGAACACATCGTTGAGAAAGGAAAGAAATTTGAGGAAACGGGAACATACACTTATGTGATCCAACATAACATGCCTAAAGATCCAATGCCGATGGCGATGGAAATTGGTGTGATCATGAGAGAGTCTAAGTAAACGTGATAGATAAAGTTCTCACGTACAAAGACCGTGTTGTTTTCGGCTTACAGACGATGCCTTACTTTGATCGAATGCCTAAGGAGTATGTTGAAAATGAGGCGTGTTTTGTTTTCGTAGACAAAGGAGAATTTTCAATTCGATCACAGGACAGCCGCCTTGACTTTGATGTTAACACTGGAGTCTTAGCCAAGTGCCTGAATTACTTTTATGAAACAAATGAAGAACAAAGTAAGTCCAGCGATTGCGTTGAAGCGATTGGCGTAATTCTTTATCCCGGTCTGGTTGAAGAGATTTTTGAATTTGACTTGAGTACTTCAACGTATCAATTGGACTACAACATCAAGCAAGTCCAAGTTGATTTACTTCTCCAAAACTTTAAGGAAAGTATTAAAATTCTGATCGAAAATCCAGAATTGGCGGATGACAATATCATTAAAACCAAATTAAGAGAATTCGTATTGTTGATGTCAAAATCGCAAAACGCACCTTCCCAGTTGGACTTTCTGTCCGCATTGTTCAGACCGAATGATGTCGAATTCAAATCGGTGATTCAACACAATCTATACGCCAACTTGTCTTTGGATGAATTGGCTGCTTTGTGTCATTTAAGTGTTTCATCTTTCAAACGGAAATTCAAGGAAACCTTTAACGATAGCCCAAAGAAATACATTGCCAAGAAAAAGGTAGAAAAGGCCGCTAATCTCCTAAAAACAGAAGGGCTGCGCATTTCAGACATTGCTTACGATGTAGGCTTTGAATCTTTGGCTACTTTCAATCGTAATTTCACTTCGATTTACGGTAAATCACCCTCTGAATTTCGTTTGAGCTAATTTGATTAGTCTTTGATCTAAATCGAGAAATCCAAACCTTCCTAATTTCTGACATTTGTAATGTACAATCACTAAAACAAATGATATGAATAAGATAATAATGATCACAGGAGCTAATGCTGGACTTGGAAAAGATGCTGCTCGTCAATTGGCTTTAGTTAAAACAACAGAGAAAATATACTTGGCTTGTCGAAATGAAGCAAAGGCGATTGAAGCTAAAAACGATTTGGAAAAGAGTACCGGACGTAAAATATTCGAAATTCTAATCATGGATGTTTCGAGCGTTAACTCGGTTAAGGCTGCCGTTACAAAGTTAAAAGAACCGGTTGATGCCTTGATTATGAACGCAGGCGGAATGGGTGGTAAAACTCCAGAAAAACGAACTTCAGAGGGCGTGACGAATATGTTTGCCGCGAACGTACTTGGACATGTCGTTCTCGTTGACACATTGATTGAAGAAAATAAATTGAACAATGTCGCCATGTATGCGAGCTCGGAAGCTGTTCGAGGCGTGAAGAAAATGGGCATGAAAGCACCTACAATGAAGACTTCTTCAGAAAATGAATTTGCCAATGTAATTGACGGTTCATACTTTGAAAAATTTAATGGAATGCAAGTTTACAGTTACGTAAAATACGTAGCAACGCTTTGGATGTTGGCGATGGCAAGAAAACATCCGAACATTCGATTCATTAGTATGAGTCCAGGTGCGACAAGAGGAACAGCGGTGATGAACAACTTAAAAGGAATTCAAAAAGTAATGTTCAAATACATCGGGATGCCTATTTTGATGCCTCTTATGGGAATGTCGCATAAAGTGGATAAAGGAGCTGCCCGTTATGTCAAAGCCGTAAATGATCCTTCATTGAAAAGTGGATTGTTCTATGCCAGTGCTAAAAACTCATTGGTTGGCCCTGTTATGGATCAAGTACCATTCATGGCTGATTTGGGGAATCTGGAATATCAGGACAATGCTCATAATGCAATTCACAGGTTTATTCGGTAGTTGAGTGCGGTAAACACCGATTTTGTAAAAAATTGAACAAAGGGAAATACAATTGAAAGAGTCGATGCTTGATGCATTGGCTCTTTTCGGTTTTAGAAATTGAGATTGGAGTACATCCTATTTTATGCATGAATAATAGAGGAAAACTCATTTAATTAACCTAATTGGGATCAATACATACAGAATCCGAGATGAAAACATTAAGGAATTCCTTCTTCAGGACTCACATCTTACTTCTTTTTGCAATTTTCATTTCTAAGCTGTAATTCTCAACTCGATTTTGTAACTTACATTTCAAATGAAAAGCTACTATATCTATCTCAGCCTCGGGGTGCTAATTATTACTCTTTTTTCTGCTTGCAGTAAAACACCTACTCCCAATTTCCATCAAGCATATTTTGGAATGGAAGCCGGTCGATATGTTATTTACGATGTAGTTGAAATCAAGCACGACAAGGCTCTTGAACAGCATGATACACTCCATTATCAGCTTAAAACGAAATGGGACAAAACGTATATTGATGACGAAGGTAGAAATGCCCGTGAATTCATGAGGTTTACGCGAGCATCAAGCACAAGCACTTGGACCCTGCAAGACAAATGGCACGGACTCATCGATGGAATACGAGCGGAATTAATTGAAGAAAATCAGCGTAAAGTTAAATTGGTATTTTCTCCAACATTTTACAAACAGTGGAATGCAAATGAAGCAAACGCAGATGGAGAAAAGGATCGTTACTACAGTAAGCTTCATTATGACACAACAATCAACGGGATTTACATGGATTCAACTTTAACCGCAACAACCTACTTCCCTCCAAACGGAATTAGAGACTACGAAGATTATGAAATTTATGCAAAAGGGATTGGCCTGGTGTATAAGCATTTCAAATACAATAACTTCTTTAAAATTCAATTTGACGGAGAGGAAAACGAAGTTGATGAAGGCCATGAATTGTATTATCACTTCATTGAAAGTGGTATTGAATAACAAACCAAAAACAATCATACGCTTATCTTCAAATCCGCCATTTCAATCAAATCGAATACTATTGTCAACGTGAAATAGTGCCCCTAAACTGAACATCTTCAATTAGTTCGTTCACCACAACCAAATACATTCCAACATTCACCTTTCCTAATTTTTGATGTTAATAAATATTCTTACATTTAACGAAGTGAAAAAATTCAAATCAATTGTGGCAATTGCTTTACTCAGCATCTATGGTGTTGTGGTTCTGCATAATATGACGCCTCATTTTGAATGTGAATCGGATTCAAATTTTACGAGTACTGAGGCTTCTCATCATGCACATACAGGAATTCACCACAGCCATCAGGAAGACCGACATGATCATGGCCAAGAGGAAGTTAACTCTAGCTGGTTGGAAGGGCTACTTGGCTTATTAGGTGGTATTGAACACCATGAGTTGGGCGAAGGACATTTTGAAAACTTCACGGCTCAAACGGAAAACTTCTCACTGAACATTTCAATTCAAAATAATGTAGACCTTCCGAGTTTTACTCTTTTCAAGGAATTTCTAGCAATTGTACCTCTTGAAATTGAGGTAAATTTCGAAGACCCACCTGTCTTTTATGAACGGCATTATTGCGGTTCATCCCCTCTTCGAGGACCTCCATCAAAAGCTTAAGCAAAGTAGTTCTCTTTGCATGACCTGTCTTATACCAAAGGCGGGCAATCCTATTTATAGCATTTTATTCAAGTCTCATTAATGAGCAAAAAATCATTGTGTATGAATTACAAGTATATTATTTTCCTGCTTTGTACTCTCCTTAACGAAACGTGTTCTGCTCAATCGTCTATGGATCAGGCCTTAGAATCCGTTTCGAGGAACAACAAAACGATTCAAGCCGCACAGCAATTTGTGATCGCACAGAAGTTAGAGCACAGAACTGGAATCACGCCTGAAAACCCTTATTTGTCTGCCGATTACCTTATTGGAAAGAACGCTTCATTTGGGAATCAATTTGATTTTGCTTTGATCCAAAGCCTTGATTTTCCTTCCGTCTATTTCAAAAAGGGAAACCTAGCAGATGAACAAGACAAACTTCTGGACATCAGTATGGACGAGTTACGCCAAAAGGTTCTCTTAGAAACCAAAGAGACTGTCCTTGAAATCATTTACTTAAATGGACAAAAGGAACTATTTGAGGAACGGAAAGCCAATGCGCAATTGATTGTAGAGGCGTATCAGAAGAAATTTGATTTGGAGGAGATCAATGCGCTAGAGCTGAATAAGGCGAAAATTCAGATGTTGAATATTAAGTCAGCTTTACGGAACATTAACAGCGGAATTAAGATGAAAGGAGACCATTTATCTGAAATGAATGGCGGATCTTCAATTCAAATCACGGAGTCTAAATATGCTCTTGTCCAGGACTTACCTAGCTTTGAAATCCTTGAAGACACGATTGAACAGAACGATCCCTCTTTGAAAAGCTTGAATCAACAAGCGAAAGTGAGCCAGTCTTCTTTGGCTCTTAAAAAAGCGATGACCTTGCCTAATTTTGAAACAGGATACCGTTATCAATCTGTTCTTGGTCAAACGTTTAATGGAGTTCACGTTGGACTTAATATTCCACTTTGGCAGCACAAGAACGAGCTCAAAACAGAACGTGCCAAGGCAGAATTTGTGAAATTGGAAATTGAGGAACATGAAATCGGGCATTCTTATGAAATCAAAGAACGCTATGAAAACTATAAGAACCTGAAAATCGAATTGGAAGAGTACCAAGCCGTTTTGAGTGGATTGAATAGCTTCCAAATCCTTAAAATAGCATTGGATTTAGGTCAAATTGATTTCATTACCTATTCCATGGAACTCAACTTCTTCTATGAGGCCGAGGATCAATTAAATCTTATTAAAAAAGAATATCAACTGGCAATCGCCAAATTGTACAAATACCAACTTTAAAAAAAAAGAAATGAAAAAGTCAATATTAATTTTAACAGTATCAGCATTTTACCTAATCGCTTGCGGGGACTCAACGGACAATCATTCACATGAAGATGACGGCGGGCATTCTCATGGAGAAAATGGTGAACATCACGACCATGATGGAAATGACCACAACCACAATAATGAACAGGAAGATTTTGTTGTAGAACCTACTGACTCGATCCTTGACACAACAACTCCAAGCAAGGTGAGCGTTACAGATCCAGTTCCAAATGAAGAACTTCCAAAAGAGCACAACCATGATGGACACGATCATAATCATGGAGATCACAAACATTAAGAATTATGAAGAAAATAAGTATCCTTCTTGCGCTTGGAGTATTACTCGGAAGCTGTCAAGAAACGGTTGAAGAACCTCATGAACACGAATTGGATGAATTTACGCAATCGCACACCGTTTGGACTAACAAAACGGAATTGTTCGTTGAATATTCACCGCTTATTGTCGGGGAGTCAAGCGAGTTTCTTGCTCATTTTTCAGAAATGGAGCAATTCAAGTCCATCGACAATGGTCAAGTTACAGTGAGTCTCATAGAGGGCACAAGTGGAATCCGTCACAAAGTTGATGCGCCCGCTTCTCCTGGGATTTTTAAACCATCGTTGACACCAAAAGAAAGTGGAATCTACGATTTGGTCTTTGAAATTTCTTCGGGGAACCTCTACGATAAAATCACTATTTCAGCTGTTGAAGTCTTTAGTTCCAAGAAAGAAATGATGATTAAGATCAAGCATGATGAGCATGGATCCAATCAGATTTCATTTCTGAAAGAACAAGCTTGGAAAATGGAATTTGCGAACGCTCCAGTTCAAAAAGTGGATGTGTACAATGTTATTCCAAGCAGTGGTGAAATTCACGCAGCAATTGGTGATGAAAAAACGATTGTAGCAACGACTAGCGGAATTGTCATGTACAGTTCAACCGATGTAACGATTGGAGCCGAAGTTAACGCAAGTCAAAAGCTTTTCACCGTCAGCGGAGGAAACGTCAACGCCAATAACGTGCAGACTGAATTCATGAACGCAAAGGCAAATTTCACCCGAGAAAAGGCAAATCTTGCACGAAAAAATGAACTCTACGATGCGGGTGCAATAGCAAGGGCAGAATTGGAAAACGCGCAACTCTCGTATGACTTGGCTGAAAGTAATTTTCAGAACATTTCGAACAACTACAGTCAAAAAGGGAAATCAATTAGCACTTCGAGTCATGGTTTCATAAAACAACTTTTTAAATCTGAAGGTCAATATGTTGAGGCGGGAGAACCGTTAGCGGTAATTGCTCAAAACAAACGACTTACACTGGAATCATTTGTCAGTCAATTGGATTATCAAAAATTAAGTCCTTCAATTTCTGCTAACTTTTCGTTGAATGGAAAAGTCTATGCGATTGAAGAGTTCAATGGAAAATTTCTTTCTTACGGCGCTTCAATTACACCTACAAACCCAAAGATTCCAATTTACTTCGAAATGGACAATACTGGAAACCTACTTCCAGGAAGTTTTGTAGAGGTTTGGCTTAAAACGAACGTTTCTAAAAAGGCGCTGACCGTGCCCAAAACGGCCTTATTAGAGCAGTATGGAAAATACAGCGTCATAGTACAACTCGCTGGCGAGACCTTCGAAGAAAGGGATATTATGATCGGCAATTCAGACGGTAAAAATGTAGAGGTCACTTCTGGTTTAAAAGAAGATGAACGCGTTGTTACAACTGGTGCTTATCAGATTAAAATGGCTTCAATGAGTGGGGAAATTCCTGCTCACGGTCATGCACATTAAAACTTGATTTTATGTTAAATAAAATTCTTGAACTATCCCTAAAGAACCGTTTCTTGGTTCTCATAGCTACTGTCGCTCTTTCTTTATCTGGAGTGTATATCGTTAAGTCAATGGAAGTTGATGTGTTTCCAGATTTGACCGCACCAACCGTAACGATCTTAACAGAATCTCACGGAATGGAGGCCGAAGAAGTAGAACGTTCAGTAACCTATCAAATTGAGACGGGAATGAATGGCGCTTCGAACGTGAGAAGAATTCGCTCGTCATCCGCTGCTGGATTCTCTATTGTTTGGGTTGAATTTGATTGGGGAACAGACATTTACAGAGCGCGTCAAATCGTGAGTGAGAAAATTCCATCGATTAAAGAACGCCTGCCGAATGGTATCGGAGAGCCTACATTAGCTCCAGTTTCATCCATAATGGGTGAAGTAATGCTTCTTTCCGTCACTTCTGACACGCTTTCACCTATCGAGTTAAGAACAATTGCAGATCGTGACATAAGGCCTAGAATCAAAGCTGTCAATGGGATTGCAAATGTGGTTGTCATTGGAGGCGAATTCAAGCAGTATCAGATTTTGGCTTCTCCGACTAAAATGGATTTTTACCATGTAACATTACAAGAGTTACAGGATGCAGCAAAAAAATCAAACCTCAGTGCAACCGGCGGCTTCTATTCCGAATTTGGAAACCAATACGTTATCAAAGGCGAAGGGCGCGTGCATTCAGTTGATCAAATTGCAGGTGCTTTCATCAAGAAAAACGGTGATACACCTATTACCATTGGCGACGTAGCCGAAGTTCAGATCGGTGGTTCAGACAAAATAGGTGATGGATCAATGAACGGAAGTCCTGCAATAATTCTAACTATTACAAAGCAACCACAAACGAATACGATTGAGTTGACACGGAATTTAGATGCGGCAATTGACGATCTCAGAGCCTCTCTCCCTTCCAATGTAAAGATCAATAATCAGATATTCCGTCAGGGCGATTTTATTGATGCATCGGTAGACAACCTTCAGGCAACTTTACTCGAAGGGGCGTTTTTCGTTGTTCTAATTTTGTTCATTTTCTTAATGAATTGGAGAACAACCATTATCTCTCTTTTAGCAATCCCAATCTCCTTAATCGTTTCATTTATCGTTCTTCAAGCTCTTGGATATACAATCAATACGATGAGTCTTGGTGGAATGGCAATTGCAATTGGCGCCTTGGTTGATGACGCGATAATTGATGTTGAGAATGTCTTCAAACGTTTACGTGAGAACGTTCTAAAACCAGAATCGGAAAGAACCACAACCTTAAAAGTGGTTCTAGAAGCTTCTCGAGAAATTCGAAGTTCAATTATCATTGCAACGTTAATTATCATCGTCTCATTTATCCCACTTTTCTTTTTAGGGGGGATGGAAGGAAGACTACTTCAGCCCTTGGGAATTGCTTTCGTGACTTCAGTTCTAACATCTCTCTTTGTTGCGATAACACTAACACCAGTGCTTTGTAGTTATTTATTGAACAGCGAAAAATTGCTAAAAAAACAATCGAATGGAACAAGAGTCGAACGTTTCTTGCAATCGATTTATGGAAAAACATTGAAACGTTTTCTTCGCTTCCCAAAGTTGACAATCGCAGGAACAATTGTCGTTTTCGTCATCAGTTTATTTTTCGCATCGACGCTCGGAAGAAGCTTTTTACCCGAATTTAACGAAGGGTCATTAGTGATTTCTGTGGTTGGACCTCCTTCAATGTCTTTGGAAGAAAGCAATAAAATAGGCGTCATGACAGAGGAGATTCTATTGTCAATGTCTGAAATTGATGTTGTTACACGGCGAACAGGACGGGCAGAATTGGACGAACACGCACTCGGGACAAACACTTCTGAGGTAGATGCTCCATTCATTCTTTCGGGAAGAAGCAAAGAAGATTTTTTAAAAGAAGTTAGAGAAAAACTTTCAGTGGTTCCAGGCGTTAACATTACCATTGGAATGCCGATAGCACATCGGATTGATCACATGTTATCCGGGACTAGAGCCAATATTGCCATTAAAGTGTTTGGAGATGATCTTGGCGATTTATTCACTACATGCAATGCCATTCAAGCATCAATTATTGATATTGACGGCATCGTGGATGTTGCAGTTGAGCAACAAATCGAAATTCCTCAAATTCGAATTGAACCAAAGCGTAACCTCCTTCCTCAGTATGGATTGACGGTCCACGACGTGACTAATTTCATTGACGTAGCCTTTGCAGGAGAAGCAGTTTCGGAGGTTCTTGATGGTCAGCGAAGTTATGATATGGTCGTTCGTTACGACACAACTGCCCGCGGTGGAATTGATAAAATGAAGCGCGCTTTAATTGACCTTCCGAACGGAACGAAAATAGCGTTGGGTCAGGTTGCAGACATTAAATCCGTGAGCAGTCCCAGCACAATAAACAGGGAGAATGTTCAACGAAAAGTTGTTGTTTCTGCAAATGTTGAAGGCAGAGATTTGAGAGGTGCAGTCAATGAAATTAAAGAATCAATTGACGCAAATGTAAATCTTCCCGACGGATGCCGAATTGAATTTGGTGGACAATTTGAGAGCGAAGAAAAAGCTTCTTCTCTGCTACTGTTGGCTTCTTTTCTCGCTGTACTACTAATTTACATTTTGCTTTATTTGGAGTTCAAGGACTTCAAATTATCAGCAATAGTTTTGATGAATCTACCGTTGGCACTTATTGGCGGAATCTTCATTGTTTATTTCACGTCAGGCGTTGTATCGATAGCCGCAACAATTGGATTTATCAGCCTTTTCGGTATTGCGACTCGAAATGGAATTCTATTAATCTCGAGGTATCAATCGCTACAAGAAACGGGAATGAGCAAGATGGAGATCATTATGAAAGGTTCTGTGGATCGATTGAATCCGATTCTGATGACGGCTTTGACAACAGCTCTTGCTCTTATTCCACTTGCGATTAAAGGAAGTGAAGCGGGTAATGAGATTCAAAGCCCAATGGCAATTGTAATTCTCGGTGGACTACTAACAGCAACTTTCTTAAACGTATTTGTAGTTCCGTGTGTGTATTCGCTTATGAAACAGAAAAATAAGGCCTAAAAAAAGCCGTCTCGGTTGAACTGAGACGGCTTTTTATTCTAATCTTATTTTCTAAGAACGACGATCGCGTGAATCGCTTCGACGTCTGCTGTTGTTATTGTTTCTTTTTCCGCTGTTGTTTTGATTTCTATCATTACCTCTACCGCGATTTCCACCGCCTCCTCCACCTTTTCCAGGCTTCGTTGGGATTTGCGTTCCATCATCTGGAAAGGGGTGATCGTCAATTACTGGAATCACAGTATTGATCAATTTTTGAATATCCTTCAAGTACGCTTTCTCATCGATATCACAGAATGAAACTGCAACACCACTTGCGGAAGCTCTACCTGTACGACCAATACGGTGCACATACGTCTCTGCAACATTCGGCAAATCGTAATTGATTACCATTTCCAATTGAGAAACATCAATTCCTCTTGCAGCGATATCCGTTGCAATCAAAACGCTTAATTCTCCTTTTTTAAAGTTCCCTAAAGCTTTCTGGCGTTGATTTTGAGATTTATTCCCATGAATCGCTGCGGCCTTAATACCCGACTTCTCTAACTTTCGAACGATCTTATCAGCTCCGTGTTTTGTTCTTGAAAACACCAAAGTTGATTCTGGATTCTGCTCGTGAATTAAATGCGCCAACAAATCCGGTTTGTCCTTCTTTGCAACAAAATAAATCGCTTGTTCAACTCTCTCCGCAGTTGCCTGCTCTGGTTGAATCGTTACCTTTTCGTACGAACCTAAAATCTTTCTTGAAAGCTCTACAATACTATCTGGCATTGTCGCTGAGAAGAACAATGATTGACGTTGAGAAGGTAATTTTGCTAGTAATTTTTTAATGTCATGGATGAAACCCATGTCAAGCATTTGATCCGCTTCATCAAGTACAAAATACTCAATGTCTTTAAGCGTGATAAATCCTTGCTGCATCAAATCCAATAATCTTCCTGGTGTCGCAACTAAAATATCAACTCCTCCTCTCAAAGCACTAGTCTGAGCTCCTTGCTTTACACCACCAAAAATAACCGTGTTTCTAAGTCGCGTGTTCTTGCTGTAAGCCGTGAAATTTTCACCGATTTGAATCGCCAACTCACGTGTAGGTGTAACAATGAGTGCTTTTATTTTTCTACGTCCTTTTTCTTCAGAAGTAGTTCCTTTTTGAATTAACTGGATAATTGGAATCGCGAATGCCGCTGTTTTCCCAGTTCCTGTTTGAGCACAACCAAGTAGATCTTTTCCTTCTAATAAGATTGGAATCGCCTGTTCTTGAATGGGTGTTGGTTGTGTATAGCCCTTTTGCTCGAGAGCGTCGAGAATGGGTTCAATTAACCCTAAATCTTTAAATGTCATTTATTATGTATGTGCGCAAAGGTAGCGGTAATGTTGAAACAATTGCTTATTTATCTAAAATTTAAGCCTTTGCGATTGTGAATATTTTTTTGTCCTAACGAATCCTTTACTTATGAGTTTAATGGTGTGGAACCAAGTGAATCAATTAAGTCAATTTCGATGAAAACAAAAAGCCATCTAACTCAATTAAGCAAAGACTAGATGGCTTTTAGAATTCAAAATGGCTTAGTCCATTAAGACAATTTGTTTTGAAATCACTTCGCCTTCAATTGTAACTATGTGGGCAAAATAAATTCCTGAACGAATTTCAGTTAGATCAATTATCGCTGTGTTGCTATAAGAAACAGTCGAATAAACTGGTTTTCCATTCATATCCACAATTGAGATTTGTGCGTCTTCAACGTTTGTAATTGCTACAGAGCTCGTATTTCCTAGAGAAGCTGGATTTGGAAAAACAATAATCTCCGTCAATTGTTTTCCAGATAGCGCCTCGATCTTCGAGTACGTTTGAGTTCCATCGAAATCAACTTGCAACAATCTGTAATACGCAATGTCGAAATTAGATCTAAGGTCGAATGCAGAGTAATCAATAGTTTCAGTACTATTTCCAGCTGCATAAACAGTTTCAACCTCAGTCCAATCGATTCCATTTAGAGATTTCAGCACAATGAAATAATCGCTATTTATCTCCGAAACAGTTTGCCAAGAGATAAGAACTCTTGTATCATTCAATAATTCAACTTCAAATTGAGACAACTCAACAGGAAGAGCAACGGCATTACAGGTAGCCCCTGCCTCTGTGCAGTTTTCTGAAGTTGGCATTCCAAAATCATTTCCATCAGAACACCAAAGAATATCAAGACTCCAATTCCCCGAATTACTCATATTTCCAGACGTCGAAGTCGCAGAACCATCGCCAATAACATTTCCGAAGTTCTTCCAATTCCCTTTGGTTGTAATGCAACAGCTCATGCAAATATCGACAACTCCATAATTTTCTATATTCCCTCCGAAAGCATCTATTTTCCCAGAATTGCTTGTTAAAATACTTCCAGTTGCTTCAACTGTAATGTTTCCACTATTGATCAATACATAGCCTCCGTCAACATTCAACAAACCTTCCACAGTAAGGCGGCTGTTCAATTTCATGACTGCCCCACTTACATTTACAATTGCACCTGACTTGACAATGAATTTTGAAAATGTAACATCTGCATAAAAATTGGCCGTACCATTTGTTACGGCTACATTATTACTTCCTGATAATCCGCCTGTACCGGAAACCGTTAGAATAGATCCTCCGCTCACAACGAGATTAGAAGTCATTGAAATTGCGTGATTCACTACAATTGTATTTCCATCTGTACTTGATCCAGGTTCGCATCCGCACGCTGTTACACCATCTAATGACCAGACATTGGACGTATTGTTCCAATCTCCGTTCACAAGGGTTGTGTAAGTTGCAGCGTTTAAAGTTCCTGAAACAAGAACAAATGCTAGCATAAACACTAGTGGTTTGAACTTGTTTAAATTGTTTTTAATCATATATTTTTTGTTTAAACTGGCCGCAAAGATACTTGATTTTTTAGTTTGCACAATTAATAATTCTTGAATATTTCTGAAAGTCTTACATTGGATATTCGGCGGGAAAGTCAATAATTACGAGACCAAATCATCAATTTAATCTCTTAATCAAATGTTGATATCTGCGCTCTATCGCCAGTAACATTCCCGTAGTTAATCTAGTTATCTTCGGTTGTCATGCAATAGCTTGCGTAGATATCGACATTTTCATAATTTTCTGCATCCCCTCCTGAATCGTCAATTTTTGATTTGGGCAAATAACAATCAAGAGTATATTAAGCTTATCTGAGTACAAATATAAGTATAAATCCAATGCTCATCGATGAAAAAACTATATTCGACGCAATAAACACATGTTTAACCGATAAAAAATTGTGTTTAAACGATTTATATGCCTCTACTATTTTTTCAAAAAATTAACGTTATTGAGTTTATAGATTCGCTCAATGAACATCTATGTAAATTCAAATCTTTGGTATATTCGAACAATTGGACTTCTTTGAGTTAATTTGTTTTAAATTTGCCCCTGAATTTGAACAGCTATGAGCAACGCAGAAGAGGTAGAAAAAAGAAGAACGTTTGGGATTATATCTCACCCGGATGCTGGTAAGACAACATTAACGGAAAAATTACTTCTTTTTGGTGGAGCAATTCAATCTGCTGGAGCTGTTAAGAACAGTAAAATAAAAAAGTCAGCTACTTCCGATTTTATGGAAATTGAAAAGCAAAGAGGAATCTCTGTTGCAACTTCTGTAATGGCTTTCAATTATTCTGGAAAACAAATTAACATTCTCGATACTCCTGGTCACAAAGACTTCGCTGAGGATACGTTTAGAACACTTACTGCTGTCGATAGCGTTATATTGGTTGTCGATGTTGCAAGCGGTGTGGAAGCGCAAACAGAGCGATTGATGGAAGTATGTCGAATGCGAAAAACACCAGTGATCATCTTTGTCAACAAAATGGATAGAGACGGTAAAGAAGCATTCGATCTATTGGATGAACTGGAAGACAAACTAAAAATAAAAGTGCGTCCGTTGGCTTGGCCAATTGGAATGGGAGATCGTTTCAAAGGCGTTTACAATTTATTTGATAACAACCTGAATTTATTTCAAGGAAACAAAACTGGAATTTCGGCTGATGTCGTTCCTTTTGAAGACTTGAACAACCCCGAATTGGACGATATTATTGGACAAGAAGCCGCTGATGAACTTCGAGAAGAAGTTGAAATGATTAACGGGGTCTACGATCCCTTTGATAGAGAATCCTACCTTTCGGGTGATGTAGCGCCTGTTTTCTTTGGTTCGGCAATGAATAACTTCGGTGTGAAAGAACTTCTAGATACCTTCTGCCGCATCTCCCCTTCACCTCGCGGAAGAGACACAGATCAAGGAAGAATTGAACCGAATGATGCTAAATTTTCTGGATTTGTATTTAAAATTCACGCCAACCTTGATCCAAAGCACAGAGATAGAATCGCATTCTTAAGAATCGTTTCTGGAAAATTCGAAAGAAATACATTTTACAACCACGTTCGGCTTTCGAAAAAAATGAAATTCCCGAACCCGACGTCTTTTATGGCGCAGGACAAAAGTATAATTGACGAGGCCTATCCAGGCGATGTGATCGGACTTTACGATTCAGGAAATTTTAAAATTGGTGACACTCTAAATCAAGGTGAGTCTTTTGTCTTTAAAGGAATCCCTAGCTTTTCTCCAGAGATTTTCATGGAATTGGAAAATCTGGACCCAATGAAATCGAAGCAATTGGACAAGGGAATTCGCCAGTTGATGGACGAAGGAGTTGCCCAATTATTTATTCAACAGCCCGGTAGCCGTAAGATTATCGGAACAGTTGGTCAACTTCAATTTGAAGTTATTTCTTACCGATTGGAACACGAATACGGTGCAAAATGTAGGTTCTTGCCAAAAAATTATTTCAAAGCATGTTGGATCACTACGGAAAATGCTGATATGCTTGAAAGGTTTAGAAAAGCCAAAACAAGCAATGTTGCCTTAGACAGAGAAGACAATCTCGTGTTCCTTGCAGAGACTTCGTTCTTATTAACGATGGCTGAACAGGATTATCCAGATATTACGTTCCACAGAACATCTGAATTTAAGTTGGAAGATTAGTATCAATTTTGGTATTAAAATTGCTGTTTAAAACTTGATAATAAATTGACAATTATGAAAAATATATTTGCACTTTTTTTATTCATTTCGGTTGGATTCGCAGTTAATGCACAGAAAACACCTGCTGCAAAGGAGAAGCTAGTTCCTATGGAATCGACAGTTGCGACTCCATTGGCAAATTTCTATGGAAAGAAAATGTTTTTGGCAAGTTATAAAGTAGATGGTGAAAGTAGGTCCTTCCCTACTGAAATTCATTTTGTTTTTAATGCGGATGGCACACTCATTTACTTCGACGAGGAAAAGTATTCGAAAGGATCATGGAACTACAAACCTGAAAATCATGAGTTAATCATTAACTATGATGGAACGAGAAAAGAAACATTTACGATAGAAGATGTTCAGAAAGCGAAACTTAAAATGTTCGTGGGAAATGAAGAAACAATCCTGTACGTGAAGAGTGAAAAAAAATCAGTTCCAGTTGAAATCAGTCCTGTCCAAGACTAAAACAATACCTATTACATCGAATCAGAAACGAAATATTGTTCGCTGATCAGCAATTACTTAACGTAATCAGCCAGCTTCATTATAAAGGAGTGTGCGTTGGTCAATTCATCAGTACTCTAAAGATCAGTCGACGCCTTGTTCTCAAGATACATTCGACGAATCAATCCATCTGCCAATCCTACTTTAGGCACAATCATTTCTGAAATTCTGGCCTTTTCCATAGCTCTCAAATAGATTAAACCTCCTGGGATAATTACATCTGCTCGATCTGATTTAATATCAAAACGATTGATCATTTCCTCTGAAGTAAATCCCTTCAAGTAATCAATAATTGATGCGATTTCTGACCTGTGCAGCAACTCCCAATCAGAATGTCCGCACAATTTGTAAATCTTATTGATATTCCCTCCTGTTCCAACTGCAATTTTAGGATTGTACACTTTAACTCTATCCTCAATCCAATTGTCAAATTCATTCCACAAGGAATCATCTTGAATCCCTTCTTTCAGTCTTACAGAGCCTAGGTTAAATGACCTCCACGACTTTCTCTCACCATTAACATAAAAGTTAATTTCAGTACTTCCACCACCAACATCAATGAACATATAACTTTCATTGGTTTCAATCTTCCCAGAATTGAAAATACTTTCATATAAAATTTTAGCTTCCTCCTCCCCTTCGATGATTTCAATTTTAACATTCGTCTCTCCCAAAACCCTCTGAATGATAGTCATTCCGTTGCTGGAATCACGCATTGCTGACGTTGCCGTTGCACGGTATTCGATAACTTCAAATATTGAACACAAGTGATTAAAGGATTTTGCCATATTGATAATATGATCTTCTTTCTTTTCAGAAATCACCCCATTAATAAAGGCATCCTCTCCTAAACGAACTGGGAGCCGTACTAAGGAAAGTTTTTTAAATACCGGTCCGTCCGACTTTTCATAAACATGTACAAAAAGCATTCGGATTGCGTTGGAACCAATATCAATTGCGGCATAGCGTTGCATACAACAAGTATAGTATTATTCGAGATTGGATTAACCAAAGAAGAATTGAATCTTTCAACAACAGTTGTTAATGAAACTTATTCTGAAGCTTGATTCATTTTTTTTACGTAATACTCGTAAATTGCTTTTTGAGATTGAATTCTTTTTCCTTTATGCACTTTGTATCCGTTCCGCTGATGCGGTCCTATAATTCGAGCTTTCGTATTGTCCTTCAGCATCAAATCAACTATTCTTCGGATCTCCTTTTTAATTGATTCATCATAAATAGGTGTTGCAACTTCAATTCGACCGTCTAAATTACGTCCCATCCAGTCGGCGGAACTAATAAAAATACGTTCGTCTCCATTGTTCCCAAAAATCATAATGCGAGAATGTTCTAAATAGCGATCTAAGATGCTCGTTACTTCTATGTTTTCACTCAACCCCTTAACACCGGGACGCAGTGAACATATTCCACGCACAATCAATTGAATCCGAACTCCTAAATCATTGGCTGCATAAAGTCGTTTTATTAAATCAGGATCTACAAGATTGTTAAGCTTTAGAATGATATATGCCTTTTTTCCATTTTGCGCATTTTTGGATTCATGATCAATCATGTCCTGAATTTTTCTTCGCACATTAAACGGTGAAACAATTAATTCTCTAAAAATTCCTTTCTTGTAATTATGATTGAAAAAGTCAAACAACTTAAATACTTCTTTTGAAATCTTCTGATCAGTTGTCCAAAGCGATAAATCTGTATATACTTCTGAATTTTTTTCGTGAAAATTACCTGTTCCAATATGGGCAATGTATGAGACCTTGTTCCTCTTTTTCCGCGTAATTACGATAAGCTTGCAATGCACCTTTAAACCCTCAACTCCAAAAATCACTTTCACGCCATTCTCTTGAAGACTTCGTGCAATAGCCATATTGTGTTCCTCATCGAACCGTGCGCGAAGCTCGATTACAGCAGTCACTAATTTCCCGTTCTTGGATGCGTTTATTAAAGCGTTTACAATTTTAGAATTCTTAGCAATTCGATACATGCTAATTTGAATTGCGCTAACAGTAGGATCGATTGCTGCTTCTCGAAGAATATCAATGGTATGACTAAATGCCTGATAGGGGTAATTTAGAAGAATATCCTTTTTTTCAATAATATCAAGCAGGCTCCTTTTATTGTTTAATTCTGGATGCCTCGTTGGAACCCACTTTTTATAGACCAGCGATTTATTTCCAACATTTGGAAAGTTCATTAAGTCTCTCAAATTGTGATACCTCCCGCTTGGCACAACATTTTGCTGATCTGTTAATTTTAAATTCCCTTTTAAAAATTCCAACAAAACATCACTGATCTCTGAATCATGCACAAATCGAACGGGTCGTGCGCTCCTACGTTTTGAGATACTTTTGGACAACTTATCCATAAGAGATTCATCGAGATCATCATCAAGGTCTAACTCGGCATCACGTGTCATTCTTACTGCAAAAGCTTCGATACTTTTATAGGGGAAAATTTTAAAAATCTGAGACAATCCCAATCGAATAACATCATCTAAATACATAACATACTTCGATTTTCCTTCTGCAGGCAATTCAAGAAACCTTGGAATAATTGCAGATGGGACTTCAATCAAAGCATAATTATTCTTTAACGGATCGTTATTCATCTCCATTTTCACAGCCAAATAAGAAGACTTATCCGTTAATTCAGGTGCTGATTTTTTAGTCAACATTAACGGAACCAAGGCTGAACGGACTTCCTTCTTAAAGTAATTGAGAGCAAATTGTTTCTGACTTTCGCTCAATTCAGAATGATCTACCAGATGAAAATTTTGTTGTTTGAGTTCTTTAACAATGTCCGTATACGCCTTTAAAAATAATCTTTCTTGCTTCTTAAAGATCGAAGCTAACTGAACGAGTAATTCTTCAGGGTCATTGTAAAGCTGTCGACGCGTTTTTTTTCCCAGGGTTAACATTCGTGTTACGGAGGCAATTCTCACCCTGAAAAATTCATCGCGATTGTTAGAAAATATACCCAAAAACCGCATTCTTTCCACGACAGGATTAGATACATCTGTAGCTTCTTGCAACACTCTTTGATTGAATGACAGCCAACTTACCTCTCTATTTTCTAATTCTTCCAAATCTGACATTAATGCAAATTAAACCGTCCTAGAATTAATTCTTATTACTCTACTGTTAATTTATTATGAAGATAACCAAAGCTCTTTGAAATTATCTTAAAAAATCATGTCGATTAAAATAAATTGGGGAGTCCTTCCAAATACTGGACTTGCCCCGTACTCTGATTTACATTACAATAAATATGATCCAAACCATTGGTCATCATTAGATATTCAACACGAAGTTCATGGTTGTAACCCGCAATTTGATTGAACACTGCTTGCGTCAATTCTACGCGAGGCTCTTTGCATTCAACAACAAGAATTGGGTTTTGTTCCCGATCAAACACAACAACGTCTGCTCTTTTTGATCGTCCGTTGTATTCTAGATTAAATTCTGCGGCAATTAAACCTTCAGGAACTCCATTTCCTATCAAATAATGAACCACGTGCTGACGTACCCATTCTTCAGGCGTACAAACAAGATTCTTCTTGCGCAAAATGCACCAAACAAAAACTTGATCGTCCTTTTTGGATAATTTCAGATCTGCTTTAGGAAGGTTTAGTGGAGTAATCATTTTTCGAGTATTCGATTTCTTGATTTTTCGATTATTCGAATGATCGGACTGTCGAACAATCGAATGATCGACTCTATTTCATTCCCATCAATAACAATTCGATGTCCTTGTATTGTAAATCAAAAACCTTTCCTAGAACCTCACTCGTAAGTGTTCCTCTATAGATATAAACTCCAGATCTGAATCCAGGATCGGAAATAATCATTTCTTTACAACCTCCTTTAACGCCCATTTCCACGAGGATAGGAGAAAATATATTCGAGAGTGCAAAAGACGCGGTTCTTGAAACTCTAGAAGGAATGTTTGGAACACAGTAATGAATTACGCCATGCTTCACAAACGTAGGTTTATCGTGGTTTGTTATCTGAGAAGTTTCAAAACACCCTCCCTGATCAATACTAACATCGACAATAACAGAGCCCTCTTTCATATTCGAAACCATTTCTTCTGTTACCACGCAAGGAGTTCGTCCAAGTGGAGCTCTCAAAGCGCCAATTACAACATCGGCTCTCATTAACGATTTGGCCAATACTTTCGGCTGAATAACTGAAGTGAAAATCCGAGTTCCCAAAGTCGTTTGAAGGCGTCTCAATCGCGATTGTGAATTGTCAAACACCTTAACCGAAGCTCCAAGTCCTAAAGCAGCACGAGTAGCATATTCGCCAACCGTTCCTGCTCCAATAACCACAATTTCAGTTGGCTGCACGCCCGCAATTCCGCCCAGCATCATTCCTTTCCCTCCATTTACAGAAGACAAAAGCTCACCAGCTACGAGCATTGAAGTCGTACCTGCTATCTCGCCTAGCGTTCTAACTACTGGAAAAACACCGCTTTCATCTCGGATATAATCCCAAGCAATTGCAGTCACCTTTTTTTCCATTAACTTTTTTAGAATCTGCTTAGGTTGAATTGAAATCTGCAGCGCTGAAATTAGTGTTTGGTTTCCTCGCATCATTTCAACCTCTTCTTCTGAAGGCGGCGCGACCTTAAATATTAAATCGCATTGAAATATTTCTTTTTTATCGTGACAAATCTCTGCTCCTGCCTCGCTATAATCGTTATCAGTGAAATTTGCCATTTCACCACTTTTGGTTTCAACTTTAACCCTATGACCATGAGCTACTAAAAGCGAAACGGTTTCTGGCACCAAGGCCACACGTCGTTCTTGAAATGAAATTTCTTTGGGAATCCCGATATAGAGATTGCCTTTTTTCCGGGCAACTTCAAGCATTTCTTCTTTTGGAAGAAGACTCCCCTGTTTCATTAATTCCTTGAGAATTTCTGGATCTGTAATCATACTTCAACAGTTAAGGTTCGACTCTCATCTTCATTTTTACTAATATACGACCAAATCGTGTTATCAGGAAGTAGATCTTTTATTTTATCTGGCCATTCTATAAAACAAACACCATCCGAATAAAGCATTTCTTCAACTCCAATATCTAGAGCCTCTTCTTCACTATTTATTCTGTATAAATCAAAATGATAAACTTTGCCGAACATTTCGCTTTCATAAACATTAACAAGAGAGTACGTCGGTGATCCTTCGGGATTGGTTATTCCCATAGCTCCAAGCAAACCTAAAATAAAAGTGGTTTTTCCGGCCCCCATTTCAGCATCAAAAGCAAATACCTTTCGGTGCCCAACGGTATCCAAAAACTCCTTGGCTGCTCCAGGGATGTCACTAACTGACTCTATCCTTATCTCCAACTTCGTCTCCATGTTTTTTATAATACTGAATTAAGCAGGGTAAAGTTACGTTCATAATCGATTATTCGATTATTTGATCGTTAGATTGTTCGATTCACTATTCAACTGTCCTCGGAAGTGTTTGAAACACAACCAATTTATAGTTCCAATCTACTTTCTTCTTCTTGAAAATCTGGAAACATCTCTTTTTGGTGCTTCTGTTGGTTGGCTTTCAGTTGTAGCACCTTTTTCAGTCTTAGGCTCCATTTCAACATAAGGAATTAGAACTTCTTCAAGAGAAATCCCACCGTGCTGAAATGTATTGCCGTAATGCTTTACAAAATGATTGTAGTTGTTTGGATACACGAAAAAGTCATTCTCTTTTGTAAATACGAACTCCGAAGAAAGCCCACTTTTCGGTAAATAACCTTCCGATGGATCTTTAATCTGGAAAACTTCCTTCTCCTTGTACGAAAGGTTTTTCCCTACTTTGTACCTCAAGTTCGAATTTGTACTTCTCTCCCCCATTATCTTAACAGGATTGTTTACGCGAACTGTTCCGTGATCCGTTGTAACAATAAGCTTTTTACCTGCTTCAGCACATTTCTTAACAATGTCATGAAGTGGTGAATGCTCAAACCACGACAAAGTCAAAGATCTGTATGCAGATTCGTCATCGGCCAGTTCTTTAATCACTTCCATGTCAGTTCTAGCATGAGAAAGCATATCAACAAAATTCCAAACGATAACGTTTAGTTTGTTGTCTAAAAGCTTGTCAAAATTATCGGATAGTCG
Organism: Crocinitomicaceae bacterium; assembly: GCA_047630755.1. GTDB lineage: Bacteria > Bacteroidota > Bacteroidia > Flavobacteriales_D > Crocinitomicaceae > UBA4466. The sequence goes on from JBLHYG010000007.1 coordinate 92,918, forward strand.
CTTTCCAGCATCGAGGTTTGTGATCTTATTATACGACCATTTCACATCCCTTCCCAAACGTTTTAACTGCGTCTCTAAAAGTTGTGATTCAAATTTATTCTTACTTCCTTCATCTTCTTCGTTCAACCAATATTGAGGGTATTTCTTAGCAATTTCAGAAGGCATTAGCCCTGCAAAAAAAGCGTTTCGAGCATACTGAGTTGCGGTTGGCAAAATCGAATAAATGATTTCCTCATTATTGATGGTGAAGTACTTAGAAAATATTGGACTTAATACTTTCCATTGATCGTATCTTAAATTATCAATGACCAGAACGAAAGCTGATTCATTTTCTAAAATTGGATTAATCTTGTTTTTGAATAAGGTGTGAATCATTTGTGGTGACTCCTCTACTCCATTCAACCAATCGAGATAATTGTCTTCTACAAATTTAGAAAACTGTGTATTTGCCTCCTTCTTTTGCATGTTAAGAATCTCTTGCATTCCAGAGTCTTCAATGTTTTGAAGTTTCAATTCCCAATACACCAATTGTTCGTAAACATCAAACCATTCTTTGACATCCAAACGGCTGTTCAATTGCATTCCAAGTTCTTTGAACTCTTTTTGATAATTGGAATTGGTTGTTTGAGAAACGAGTTTACTCTTATCTAGATTCTTTTTTATTGCAAGCAAAATCTGATTCGGATTCACAGGTTTGATCAAGTAATCGGCAATATTACTTCCGATTGCCTCTTCCATAATATGTTCCTCCTCACTCTTCGTGATCATAACAACTGGAACGTGCGGTTTGTCTTTCTTTATTAAAGCCAAAGCATCCAACCCACTGATTCCCGGCATGTTCTCATCCAAAAACACAATATCAAACTCGTCTTCCCTGTTTTTATCGACAGCCGTAGAACCATTATTTACTGGTACAACTTCGTAACCTTTAGATTCAAGAAACAGAATATGTGGTTTTAATAAGTCTATTTCATCGTCTGCCCAAAGGATTTTTACTTGCATATGCCTTATATTTTATAGATTTGACATTCGGAATTAAAAGTATGCAATTGCAATCGAAAGTCAACATTAATAACAAAAAGAAAATATTCAACGATCCCGTGTACGGATTTATTTCAATCCCACAGGAAATTATTTTCGACGTTATAGAACATCCTTTTCTTCAGAGACTTAGGAGAATCAAGCAACTCGGACTAACACACTTGGTGTATCCTGGAGCTTTACACACGCGTTTTCACCATGTTTTGGGTGCAATGCATTTGATGTCGAAAGCCATCTCGACGATCCGCAGAAAAGGTCATGAAATTACAGAACCGGAAGAGGAAGCTGCATTGCTTGCTATTCTGCTTCACGATATCGGTCACGGGCCATTTAGTCATGCGCTCGAACATGGCATAGTCAGCGGAGTTTCTCATGAAGACATATCGACATTTTTCATTGAGCGTTTAAGTGAAGAATTCAACGGTAAATTAGACCTTGCCCTTGAAATATTTAGAAACACATACCCTAAAAAGTTCTTGCATCAATTGGTTTCAAGTCAATTGGATATGGATCGTATGGATTATTTGAACCGAGACAGCTTCTACACTGGAGTTAGCGAAGGAAAAATTGGAAGCGATCGTATCATTGAAATGATGACTGTTTCGGATGGAAACCTTGTTCTTGAGGAAAAAGGAGTCTATTCGATTGAGAAATTTATTGTCGCAAGAAGAATAATGTATTGGCAAGTATACCTTCATAAAACTGTTGTTGCCGCGGAGTTTATGCTCATTCATGTGTTACAAAGAGCGAAAGAGCTATGTCAACAAGGTGAAGAGATTTTTGCAAGTCCAGCCCTAGCGTTCTTTATGAAGAACAACATAACGGCGGAAGATTTCAAATCAAACCCGAAAGTTCTTGAACAATTCGCTCAGCTCGACGATTATGATATCCTTGGTGCAATAAAGGTATGGCAATCTTCTGATGATAAGGTTTTGTCCGAATTAGCTGTTAGAATTATTGACCGTCGTTTGTTCAAAATTGAAGTCTCTAAAACTCCATTTAGTGAAGAAAGAATTCAAGAGGTAAAAAACAATGTAAGTGAAAACTTGGACCTTGGTGAGTCCGATGTGGAGTATTTTGTTTACACCAACACGCTTACAAATAACGCTTATAATAACGAGAAGGAAAACATCAATTTATTGATGAAGTCTGGAGAGATCATAGATGTTACTGAAGCTTCTGACAATTTGAACATCTCTGCACTTTCCAATCCTGTTGAGAAATACTTTTTAGCGTATCCCGTTTTCAATACATCCAAACCGGAGCAATTGTCTTTGGGAATGAAATAGCATGCAACCAACACCGATCATTCTTAAAAACAACTTGCGGAGTCAATTGCGATCTTTTTCAGGTATTTCTGAATTGCTCATTTTTATCCCATTGACCTACATCATTATCGCAGGAATAGAATATTTCGAACACTCAACTTTAATACCATTAAATAACGGTGCCTTTTTATTCACTCTATCAATCTTTAGTGGAATTCCGTTGTTAATTGCTTTTATCCTGCACATTTACCTTCTTTTAATCAACCTCAACAGGACTATTATTATTATTGATCGTCATGAAGGCTCAATAATATCCATATTAGGTAAGACTAGAACGGAATATCGGATTTCAAGTATTAAAAGTGTACTGCTCATCTATTGTGAAACAAATTCATACACCTCATCAACGTTGCCAATAATCTGGAAGAACTATTCGTATTTGAGAATTGAATTTGAAAACGGAGGTGTTCTTTTCGTGTCCTCTTTAATGCACAACTTGTCCCCTTGTCCAATTGTTCCCACAAAAAGAATTGGTAAAATAATTCCTTCTTTCTCAACTCCGAGTGAGGTAACGGAAAAAGACCAGTCAAACGAAATACTCGAACTTCACAAAAAGAACTTTAAAAAACTATCCGACACCGAACTTGAAGAGCGCATTAGTAATACAAGCTACACAGAGGAAGCTTAAAAAGCAGCCGAATATGTTATAAAGAATAGGAATAAAGGAATTTAGGTTCTACTGCCTCGACAGCTTTCCGGCTTTCCAATCTTGCACTAACTTCGCCCAAGCATACGGGTTAAACAAGTTATTTGCTGGCAATTGATTCTGAGTATACACACGGTTGTAATTCTGCTGTTGTGTCATTCCATAAGCCAGAGACGCATCTCCTTCTAAACGTGCAGCAACAAAAGCCAAACTCTCTCCTGATAATTCACGTTGAGCTCTTTTCAAAGCATCATCGTACGGCCTCATCTCAACAAAAGCTCTTGCAAAGTCTTCTTTTGAAGGCCAAGGATAAACAACCACTTCAGGTAAGTTTAAAGTGTCTTTATGAAGCATGTGAATCATGGAATACCTATTGTCTTTCAATGAGTCAGGAACGATAAATGTGGAAGTCTTGTATCCGAAATAATTGAAATACAACGTGTCTCCAGGATAAACGACTGTTGAAAAATAGCCGTAATAATCAGCGATAACACCTCTTCGCAATGTTTTATCAAAAACAGTCGTATAGGGCATTGGTTCCAAATCCTCTTCGTTAATTACCACACCGGATAATTGAATCAGATTTGAATCTAAATAAGTACTGTCAGCGTCTTGAGTCATCCCCATTAATGGAGAAAGAGCAAACAAAAAGATTAATGTGTTTTTCAAGATATTCATTTAATATACATCACAAGGGTAACCATTATAATCAATTTGACAAAAAGAATTTGATTTCTTTAACATAAACAATGATCGTTCCATTAATTAGGTATGAAAATAACGAATTAATCTTAATATTTGAATGACTTATTTATAATTAACAATTCGTTACTAATCCGATATATTATGTGTACTTTTGCAAGAATTTATTTCAAAAATAGGTTCAAATATGGCACTCTCAAATATCTCCGAAATCAAAGAAGGTTTAACCTACGATGACGTTCTACTGGTACCAGCTTTTTCAGAAGTTCTCCCGAACCAAGTAGTTTTAAAAAGTAAAATCACAAGAAACATAGAAGTAATGACTCCAATTGTATCCGCCGCAATGGATACCGTAACTGAGTCGAGTCTTGCAATTGCAATTGCTCAACAAGGTGGAATTGGTGTTATTCATAAAAACATGTCGATAGAACAGCAAGCTCTTCAAGTAAGAAAAGTGAAGCGTTCTGAAAGTGGAATGATACTTGATCCTGTTACTCTTGAAGAAAATGCAATAGTTGCTGACGCTTTGAGAATAATGCAAGAAAATAAGATCGGTGGTATTCCTGTGGTTGACGAAAACGGAACATTGAAAGGAATTGTAACGAACCGTGATTTGAGATTTGAAAAAAATCATTCGCGACCTATCCTTGAAGTAATGACCTCAAAAAACATCATTACAACAAAAGAGAACACGAGCCTAACTACAGCGGAGGCGATCTTGCAGGAGAATAAAATCGAAAAATTACCGGTGATTGATGAGAATAATAAATTGATCGGATTAATCACGTTTAGAGATATTATAAAAGTTAAAGAGCATCCAAATTCTTGCAAAGACAGCTATGGTCGATTAAGAGTTGCTGCAGCTGTTGGTGTAACAGACGATACGATTGAAAGAGTTGAAGCCTTAGTAAAAGCAAGTGTTGATGCCATCGTTATTGATACTGCTCATGGACATACGGCGTCGTTCGGTGCAAAATTAAGAGAAGTTAAAACCAAATTTCCTACCCTAGAAGTCATTGCAGGAAATATTGCAACTCCTGAAGCAGCACTTTTCTTAGTTGAAGCGGGAGCCGATGCTGTTAAAGTTGGAATTGGCCCGGGTTCAATTTGTACAACGCGAATTATTGCCGGAGTTGGAGTACCTCAATTGTCTGCTATAAGTGACGTAGCAATTGCTTTAGAAGGAACAGGTGTTCCCGTTATTGCAGATGGTGGTATTAGGTACACAGGAGACATTGTAAAAGCAATCGCGGCTGGAGCAGATGCTGTAATGGTTGGTTCAATGTTCGCAGGAGTTGAAGAATCACCAGGAGAGACAATTATTTTTCAAGGAAGGAAATTCAAGACCTACCGAGGAATGGGGTCTATAGAAGCAATGCAAAAAGGATCTAAAGACAGATACTTTCAGGCAGATGAGAACGATGATAAAAAATTAGTTCCTGAAGGAATCTCTGGCCGTGTGCCATTCAAAGGGAAACTGAATGAAGTAATGTACCAAATAATTGGTGGCCTTAGAGCAGGAATGGGATATTGTGGCGCTGGAAGCATCGACAAGTTAAAAGGATCAAAATTTGTTAGGATAACAAGTGCTGGTGTACTTGAAAGCCATCCGCATGATGTTACAATAACAAGAGAAGCACCAAATTATAGCATAAAATAATTTCAAACCAAACGTTAATAGGACTTAAGACGTTATATTTGGCAGTCCATAATTTAATATATACTATGAATAAATTTATTCTTTTAGCATTCACTTTAATTTTAGGATCATCAGCATTCAGTCAAGACGACCCTGTTATCATGACAATTGATGATAAAAAAATCACAAAAACTGAATTTCTTCAAATCTATCTAAAGAACAACAACGACCCTAAGTACGATAAAGAATCACTTGATGAATACGTTGAGTTGTTTACTAAATTCAAACTTAAAGTAGCCGAGGCTGAAGATTTGGGATACGATACAATTCCAAAATTGGTGAAAGAATTAAGAGGTTATACAAAACAATTGGCCCTTCCCTATTTGGTTGATTCTTTAAAAACTGAGGCTTTGGTTAAAGAGGCTTATAATAGAACCGCAAATGAAGTTCGTGCTTCACATATTTTGATAAAGCTAGATTCCAAAGCATCTCCAGCAGATACGATAGCTGCTTGGAACAAGATCATGGCGCTTAAAGAGAGAATTGAAGGAGGTGAAGATTTTGGAGCAGTTGCTAAGTCGTCTTCTCAGGATCCATCAGCGGCAAGCAATAAGGGAGACCTTGGATTCTTTACAGCATTCCAAATGGTTTACCAATTCGAAGATCAAGCTTACAATACTGAAGTTGGAAAAATTTCAATGCCATTTAGAACGCGATTCGGATACCATATTTTAAAAGTAGATGAAAAACGAGCGGCAAGAGGAAGTATCGAAACTGCTCACATTATGGTTGCAGCAAGAGAGTCTGAAGGACAACCTGCAATGGATGATGCTCGCAAGAAAATTGACGAAATTTATGAATTGCTAAACAAAGGAGGAAACTTCGAAGAATTGGTAAAGAAATTCTCTGATGACCCATCTTCTGTTGATAAACAAGGAAAGCTTCCAACATTTGGAACGGGAACAACAACACGAATGGTTCCTGCATTTGAGGACGCTGCGTTCAAATTAAAGAATGATGGTGATTATAGTATGCCAGTAAAAACAGATTACGGATTCCATATTGTGAAACGTTTGAATTGGACGGAAGTACCAGGATTTGAAACTTTAGAAGAGAATTTATCTTCGAGAGTTGCAAAAGACGAACGCTCTAAACAAACTCAAAATTCATTCGTTTCTAAAATGAAAATTGAGTACAAATTCAAAGACAAATCAAAGAAAGGATTGAAATGGTTCTACGAGAATGTTGATTCAACGTACTTCGAAGGTAAATTCAGCGCTGATCAAGTGACAAAGAATAAACCTTTGTTTAAAATGGACAAGCAGAAATTCAACTCTAGAGATTTTGCTCAATTCCTTCAAGACAACCAGAGAGGAATTCGTGATATAGGATCAATCAACGTTCTAATTGACAATCAATATAAAATTTGGGAGAAGAAAACAATCTTGGATTACGAAGAATCAAAACTTACAGGTAAATATCCTGATTTTAAAGCACTAGTCACTGAATACCATGATGGAATCTTATTGTATGAGGTAATGTCTGATTTGGTTTGGAACAAAGCAATGAAAGACACTACTGGTTTGAAAGCGTTTCACGCTGAACACAAATCTGATTACGTTTGGGGGACTCGTTTAGACTCTGATGTATTCGAATGTTACTCTGCTGAAGCCGCTAAAACTGTTTATGGTCTTTTAACTTCTGAAGGTGCTGATTCATTAGAGGTTGTTGAAATTGTTGGTCTTGTAAATGTAGAAAGTGAATTGAACGTTCGTCACAGAAATTCAAAATTCGATACTTCTAAAACACGCTACTTGACAGATCAGAAATTGAATTTGGGTGTAAATAAAGTTTACGAATACGATGGTAAATTCTATGTAATCCGTGTTGCAGAAATCCTTGAACCTTCTCAAAAAGAATTCAGCGAAGCAAAAGGAGCTATTACTTCTGACTACCAAAACTATCTTGAACAAGAATGGTTGAAGGAATTAAGAACAAAACATACTGTTAAAATCAACAAAGAGGCATTATACTCAATTGGTAAATAGACAAATAAAATATCTATTTCAGGCTGGCATTCTTGTCGGCCTGTTTTGTTTTCTGACAGCTTGTTCTGAAGAAGGCAAGGTAGTTGCTCGCGTCGGAGAAACTGAGTTAACTGAGTCGGATGCGTATGTGCTTATGAAGCATCGGGGGTATGATTCAAAGGACAAAGAACAATACCGAGAGTTTATTAATGAATGGTGTGAAAACGAAATTTTCAACCAAGAATTAAAAGCAACGGCACCAGAAAAATGGAAACTTATTCAATTGCGATCACAAATGTATCAGGGTGATTTATCGAAGTTCTATTTGGAAGAAATTAAGATCAATAAATCCTTGGACACCATCGTTAGTTTGGAAGAGACTCAGGCCTATTATGATTCTCACAAGGATGAATTCATCTTAAACGATTATATCGTGAAGGCGTTGTACCTTAAAATCCCAAAAGATCTTGATTTCAAAAAAGAGGAAGTTCACTTGAATTACCTGTTAAAAAATGATAAAGACCTCGCCGAAATAAATTCTTATGCTAAACTTTATGCCGAGAACTATTATTTCGATGATTCTGTATGGATCTACTTCGATAAAATTACCGAAGATATACCATTAACAAAATACAATATCGATAATATCGTTTTGAACAGAACAAAGACGTACTTTTCGGATGAAGAACATTGGTATTTTTTAAATATTATTGATTACAAATTAAAAGATGAGGCTCCGCCCTTAGATTTCCTGAAGGATCAAATCTATGGTATCATTGTTTCAAAGAGGTTGAATGACCTTCGAGAAAAAAACGAGGCAAACTTGATTAAAGAATTAAAAAAGAAACATGAAGTCACTATTTATAATTAGTACAGCACTGCTGCTGAGCTTTTCATCAAACGCTCAGCACACAATTGATAAAATTGTTGCGCAAGTCGGAGACAATATCATTCTACTTTCTGATATTCAAGGTCAAAAAATTCAAGCAATTCAAGCTGGCGTTGAAGTAACACCGGAAATGGATTGTCAAATTCTTGAAGAATTGATGTTTCAAAAATTACTATTAAACCAGGCTGCATTAGATAGTATCATTATTTCTCCTCAACAAGTCGATGCTGAAATGGAACAAAGAATTAGAGTGATTGAAGGTCAAATTGGTGGTCGACAAAAACTGGAAGCCTTTTACGGAAAGACGATTGGTGAAATCAAGCGTGAATTTAGAACTGTGATCGAAGATCAATTGCTTTCTCAAGAAATGGAGCGAACAATTACCGCAGACATCTCAGTAACACCGCGAGAAGTTGAACGCTTTTATAAAACAATTCCTTATGATAGTATTCCGTTGATCAGTTCTCAGCTTAGTTTCCAACAGATCGTTCATTACCCAGAAATCAAACCTGCAGATAAACAACGAGCTTATGATAAACTAGCTAAGATCAGAAAAGGAATTGTAGAGTCGGGTAAAAACTTCTCCACGCAGGCAAGATTGTATTCAATGGACCCTGGGAGTGCTAAAGACGGCGGAAAAATTGAAGCAACTCGTGGTATGATGGTTCCTCAATTTGAAGCGGCCGCCTTCAGCTTAGATAAGAATGGTGTTTCTGAAATATTCGAGACGCAATATGGATACCACATTGTTAAACTTTTGGACAGAAAAGGAGACGATTATACCTGTCAACACGTTTTGATTGTTGCGGAGTTTGATCCAGATGCAATTACAACTGCAGCATTAAAAATGGACTCGTGCTACAAGCAAATCAAAAGTGGTGAAATTACATGGGAACAAGGAGTACAACTTTTCTCAAATGAAGAATCAACAAAGGAGAACAATGGTACAATTACGAATCCAATCACTGGAGATATCATGTGGAGCATGGAAGATTTGAACCAAGTTGATAGACAGATTTACTTATTAACGAATGCAATGGAGACGAATGAAGTTTCTGAACCTACACTTTACGAAAACCAGATTGATCGTAAAGAAGGTATTCGTTTGGTTCGATTAACGAAACGTACTGCTCCACACAGAGCGAATCTTAAAGATGATTATGCGTTGATTAAAAGAGCTGCTGAAAATGACAAGAAACAAGATGTGATCGCGAAATGGACACAAAGTAAGATTGGTAATGCCTATATTCGATTGGATGAGGAATTTAAATCGTGCCAGTTCGTGAACAATTGGGTTCAACTATAAGATCAAGAATATTTGATAATTGTTGTAAAAGATTAACTTTAAGAAAAGCATTAAAATAGTAGATAGAATGTCAGATAAAGAAGGAATAGATCAATTAGTAAAAGACTACCAAGAATTAAAGAATGAAATCCACAAGGTTATCGTGGGACAAGACGAGGTAGTTGATCAAGTATTAATTTCTATTTTCTCTAGAGGCCACTGTTTATTAGTTGGTGTTCCAGGATTGGCTAAAACACTCTTGGTAAATACAATTGCGGATTGTTTGGGTCTTGGGTTCAATAGAATTCAATTTACACCTGATTTAATGCCTTCGGATATTATAGGTTCGGAAGTATTGGATGAAGGAAGAAACTTCAAATTCATCAAGGGCCCTTTGTTTACAAACATTGTTTTGGCAGATGAGATCAATAGAACTCCTCCAAAAACACAATCAGCGCTTCTTGAGGCCATGCAGGAACGTTCAGTTACCGCAGCTGGAACGACTTATAAATTAGACGCTCCGTTCTTTGTTCTTGCAACACAGAATCCAATTGAACAAGAAGGTACCTATCCCCTTCCTGAAGCTCAATTAGACCGTTTCATGTTTAACGTTTGGGTAGACTACCCGTCGTATACAGAAGAGTTGGCCATTGTAAAAGCGACAACTTCAGATACCAAAACTGAATTGAACAGAATCATCTCTGGAGATCAAATATTAAAATACCAAGAGCTTATTCGTAGAATCCCAGTAGCGGATAATGTTTTAGAATATGCTGTTAAATTGGTTGCTAAAACTAGAGTTGGCGATAAAAGTGCTCCTCAGGTAACCAAAGACTTTATTACTTGGGGTGCTGGACCGAGAGCTTCTCAGTATTTAATCGTTGGTGCGAAATGCCACGCCGCGTTGAATGGAAAGTATTCTCCCGACATTGAAGATGTGAAAGCCGTTGCAAAACCAATTTTGAGACACCGTCTTGTAAGAAACTACCGTGCAGATGCAGAAGGGTATTCAATGGATCGAATCATTGACGAGTTAATGTAAAAAAGATTCTATTTCTTTCTTTTCCAATTGCGCAGTTCTATAGGACTTGATCTTTGTATCGAAGATTTATTACTATCTTCAAATCAAATGATCAATCAGAAATTCATTTACTGTACGCTTGTATTTTTAGGAGTATTTAGCTCTTGCTCGGAGGATACGAAACCTGTAGATCAAGTTGTGAAAAAAACACAGATTATCGAACCTAAAGGGAATAATCTTGGATTTGTTTTTGCTGATAGCATTTTTTCTAATATGGTTATCGCAATGAATCTTCGTGATTTCTATTGTGACACATCGCGACTTTCTGACCTTGCAGGTTATGCATATCGTGATTTAAGGAAAACTCCATTTCGATTTCGAGACGCAATCATGACCAATGAATTGAATCTTGAAAACCACATTCTCAATGAACGTTCGAAAGGCTCAAACTCAAATGAACTATTAACTGGTTTATGGAATGGGAAAGGATATTTCTTTGCTTATTGCGAAAGTCATGGAGTTGCTTCAAAGAATGGACCAGACTTTGTCGTAGAAAAGTGGAATATAGACACATCAATTGTTCAAGACATTGATAAATTGGCCTATCAATGGCGAGAAGCTTACCATCCAATGCCATTCTATTTTATTGAAAAGCCCGGTTGTGTTTACGTTATTTATACGCGTTCCGTTGCTTTTATAGAAACCTTGAATTCTGTTAAAGAAATATTGCAAAATGATAGCTTAAGATACTATGAAAAGGTATTTCATTCCACAATTGAAGGCTAACCGTATTGAATAAAGTCATTTATTCACATTGAAATTCAGCTATTTAGCCCCATCAAAAGAAATGTTTGTGAATGGGTTTTATACTAAGGAGGATGAATCGAAAGTGAGCGAAACCAAAAACTAGATTAACTTTGGTTGCATGAACGTGTATGACAACATTCTTGTAATTGGAAAAGTCTGGCCGGAACCTAATTCCTCAGCCGCGGGAACGCGTATGATGCAACTCTTATCGTTTTTTAAAAGCAAAGAAACAAAACTGACTTTTGCATGCACGGCGAATCCATCTCAATTTCAAGTGGATTTAGAAGCATTAAAAATAAATGTTGCTCCAATTGAATTGAACTCGGATTCGTTCAACGATTTTATTCTTGAACTCAATCCAAGTTTGGTTGTTTTTGATCGCTTCATGACCGAGGAACAATTCGGTTGGCGCGTCATGGAACATTGCCCGAACGCCTTACGCGTTTTAAACACTGAGGACATGCATTTTCTTCGAGACGCCCGCCACAAGGCACTTAAAAAAGGAAAGAGCATCGATTTGAGCAATCAATCGGAAATGCACACTCCTAATACAAGTCGAGAAATTTCAGCCATTTACAGATCGGATGTGTCATTGATTATTTCCAGCATTGAAATGAAACTTTTGACCGACACCTTTCAAGTTCCGCAGCATCTGCTTCATTATTTACCACTGTTCGTTGAAAGAACGACTGATGAACTCCTTGGTTTTGAAGAGCGTTCTGACTTTGTATTTATTGGGAATTTCTTACACGAACCCAATGCCGATGCCGTTAAGTATTTAAAAGATGAAATCTGGCCTTTTATTCGAAAAGGAATGCCAAAGGCTAAAATCAATATTTTTGGTGCCTACCCTACTCAAAAGGTTTCACAGCTTAACGCTCCCAAGGATGGTTTCCTTATTCATGGGCGTGCAGACAATGCGATGAAAGAAACAATGAAGGCCCGCGTAAGCTTGGCTCCAATTCGTTTTGGCGCTGGGATAAAAGGTAAATTATTAGAAGCAATGGCGTGCGGAACACCAAACGTTACAACACCAATTGGTGCAGAAGGAATTCAAATGGACAATGAATGGAACGGCACTGTGGTCGATTCTACTGAATCATTTGCGAATGAGGCTATGGAATTGTATACGAATGCACAAAAGTGGTCTAAAGCACAGGAAAATGGATTTAAGATCATTTTAGATACTTTCAATTCAAAGAATCATTTGCCAGAGTTGAATACGACCTTCCAAGACACGTTTGACAATCTCAGCGAACATAGATCAAAAGACTACACTTCTACCCTGATGCAGCAGCAAACGATGATGAGCTCTCGCTATCTTTCGTATTGGATTATGGAGAAGGAGAAAAAATCTTAAAGAATTCCATAATCAAACTATTAGGCACAAAAAAAGGGACCCTTTAAAAGGATCCCTTCAATATGTTAAGTAATCGGATTACTTCTTCATAATTTGAATTCTAGAAACCCCATTGATAGTTGAAACTTCAACAATGTAAGCACCAGCAGATAAATCAGCGATGTTAATTTGAGTTGAAGGATTAACTTCATTAAGAACTACGTTTCCAGCAACATTGTAAATAGTAACGTTTGACACTTCAGCATCAACAACTACATTCAATACATCTGCAGCAGGATTCGGGTAGATAGAAATCTCATCAGAAATCTCAGCAATTCCAATTACAGGAACCTCATTAATTTGGAATGTGAAATCAGGATCAGTAAGACCTAAAGCAGTAACAGCAGTCCAAGAAGTTGCACCAGCTCCGAAAAAGTCATCAGCATCTTCTAACATTGCAGTTGCTCCAATAGGAGTAGCTCCGTGAGTTGTCCAGTTCCAACGACTAGCTGCTTCAGTGAAGCCGTAAACACTTAACCAGTAAGTACCAGGAACCAAAGTAGTAGAAGGAATTGTAATTGTGATTGTAGTATCATTGTTTGGAGAAGGAACTCCAGCTCCAGGCAATACGTGTAATGCATTGTAAACAGGAGTACCTGGTCCTGCAGCATCTGTCCAAATTTGAACTTGCATATCAGTCATGTTCGCTCCAGCGTTATTACGGAAACCGTGAACAGTTACAGAAGTAACATCCCAGTCTGGACCAGCAGGAACTGTAAAGTCATCAGCACTTTGAACCAAAGTGTCGTTATCGATCATATATGCACTAATAACACCACTCGCAGTGATACCGGCAGTTTGATCGTAATACTGTGCGCTTGCGCTTAATGCTAAAGTCGAAACAACAGCAAAAGAAAGTAACATTTTTTTCATAGAATATTATATTAAGTTTATGTAAAGATAGACTTAATTCGAGTGGATTCAAATCCGTGTAAAGAGTTTATAAACATTGAATAGTGAAAGAATGTGCTGCAATCAATTAAAACACTCCCTACAAAGTCGATATAGCTAGAAGGTAATTGATGTTTTAGAAAACAAAAACAGTCATGGAGAAATTGATAATAGGTGGTAGAATCTAATTGAAGATTGCTCAATTCTTTTTTCATTGCCAAACTCAGTAAAGAAAAACTTCAACGATTTAACATAAAAAATCTATCTACCCTTAACGCTACGATTTGTTGATTTAAAGCCCATAAATCAAACGCGAGAAATCAGTAACTGGGTAACTCAACTTATCACATGACTGTTTGTAACTATTACTAACTGTCGACAATGTAAACATTGAGAAGGCCGATTAGCCCTATAAATTCAATAATTGAGGGGGAAACACTTGCTTTGAAATAAGCACTAATAGCGACGTTCTATAGCAGCCTTGTTTTCAACACACCATTTGTACAAGGTATTGCTTCCGCCACTTATATTTAACTTCTTGCAAATTCTACTCCTGTAATTTTCTACCGATTTCTCAGTGACAAATAGCAATTCAGATATTTCTTTCGAGGTTTTGTTTAGCGCAACTAATTTCAGAGTATTTAACTCCGCGTTCGATAAAGACGCCATTGCGTTGCGCATTTCATTCCGCTTTGATGTAAAATTACTGCGGTTTTCAAGAAATGGGTTGAGCTTTTTACTAACAAATGGAATTCCGGCCAATATATTTGTTAAACAACCTACTATTTCGATACTCGAATCTTCTTTGAGTAAAAAACCATGCGCACCTTCATCAAAGGCCTCATTAAAAAACAATTCGTCATTGTGCATGGTTAACATTATTGGCTTCACTTTAACGGACTTTTCTTTTATGAATTTTAATACGTCTATTCCAGAAGCGCCTGGCATGTCAATGTCCAAAATGCAAATCGTGAATGTCTCGTAGGTCAGTTTTTTAATGGCGTCTAAACCATTATCCGCCTCAACAATAATGCAGTGATCGTAATTGTCTTCAATTAATGCCTTAAGGCCCTTCCTAAATATTGGATGATCGTCGGCTAAAAGTATTTGCATTACTTCTGGTTTTTAATTTTTATTGTCGCTTTAAATCCTTTTTGCGGTCTTTCAAAACGCACCGTACCATTCAAGAAGCTCATTCGTTGCTGGATACTTCTTAAGCCAACGGAGTCAACAGATGCGTTCATTTTATCCGCAGCCAAACCTTTTCCATTGTCTCGATAAACGATCGAGAACCAATTTCCCATATCGGTTACTTCCAACTTGAGAGACGTCGCTTCGGAATGCTTAATCGTATTATTGGTTAACTCCTGGATGATCCGATAAATTCGAATTTCAGAAGGTTGTTCTAGTTTTATCGAATCAAGATCGTCAATTTCAATTGAAACGACAATCCCTGCGGAAAATTCGACATCCTTTAACATCTTATTCAGCGACTTCTTTAATCCCAACCGTCTTAGCTCTGGCGGGATTAATGACCGTGAAATACTCCTAACCTCTTCTATGGTATCGGCAAAATTATCATTCAGTTCTTCCGACAAGCCTTCAACTCCACTTTCTATTTTATTGAACTTGTTTTTTAGTATGACCAAACTTTGTCCAAGCCCATCATGCAAATCTCTGGCAATCCGACCTCGTTCCTCTTCAAGCTTATTCACAAGCGCCGAACTGAACTCTCTTTCTCGATTGTGTTTTGCTCTAAAGTAATAAATGACCAATCCTGCTAAAAGTAGAATGAAAACAATTGCTCCAATGGCAATATTTTCACGCAAATTGGCCGTTTTTAATTCTCCATTTGCCAGCATCTTCTCAAATCCTATTTTTTGTTGAACGCGTTCTTTTTCCTTTTTCTCAACATCGAATTTCAATTGCAATTCAGAAATCATTTGCAAGCGACCATTTTTGTTGATTGAATCTTGGAAATCTTTGAGCTCTGCATAATAATTCAGAGCCATTTCAAAATCGCCCCTCTTTTTGCTCATCTGATACTGAATCTCATAGATTCCCATTTGAACTTTATTGTTCGGTGTATATTTCTGATAAAACTCTACGGAATCGAGGTTCTCATTGACTTTATTATATCTCCCTCCAGCAAGCTCAAGAGATGCTTTATTCAAGTAAATCATTGAAACCACGTGATACATTTTGGTCTCTTTGGACAACATTAAGCCGGCTTCGGTTAAAGAATCACTTTTCTTTAAACCTCCCTCTAAATGGTAAAGGCTCCCCAAGTTAACCATAGCTGTAACTGCCACTTGGTTGTGTTTTATACTTGCAGCGCGATCGTATACTTCGTAGAGTTTCTTTTTTGCGAGCTCAATTGAATCGATCTTTAGATAGTAATAGGCAAGATTCTCCATAACTGTTAACTCCAACCTTGGGTTTTCCACCCGTTTTGCAATGTCTATGGCTTTTTCAAAATCAGCCAATGCTCCAGGCGGATCGTCGAGATCTAATTTGGTAACGCCAAGGTTATTTAAAAGAAAGCCGTACTCGTATTCATTGCCGCTATTTTGAGCCAATTGAATGGCACGCATGTTTGCATCAAATCCAGAGTCTTCTTCGCCAAAAAGACTCATTCCATTCATGCTATAAATCATATTCAGCGTATCCTTATTGGATGCAGCAGCATCAAACTCATCCTTCATCATTCGAAAAGCAACTTTGTTATCAGTGCTCTCACCTATAACGAAGATCTTTCGAATTCGGGCTGTTGATACTAGTTTTTGATTTTTGATTTCACTTGCTATATCAATGGATTTATTGAAATAAACGACTGCACTATCTGATTGACCCGAGTAGTAATACCCAGTTCCTTTATAAATATTTAGAACAGCTTCGAGTGTTTTGTTCTTCTTTTTCCGTGCATTGGAATAAAGGTCATCGTAAAGTTCATGTAAATTATCCGGGCTTGTTTGAAGGTAGATATCAAGCTTCGCGAGATTTGACAAATAGGGTTTTACTTCTGGGATACCTTCATAGAATTGCCCCCATGAAAAATGAGAGACACCAACAATGAAAAGCGCTAGAAGTAGTTTTGAAAATCGCATTACATTGCCTAAGATAGCGATTATTCGATTGCGCAGTTCGGCTCAGCCTGCATTGATTTAAAATTTCACCAATTCGAAAATAAACGTCAAAAAAAAAGTGTTAGTCATTAAGACCAACACTTTTCAATTCCTATTTTCTATGAATTAAAGAGATTTCAATTTTTTTCCAAAATCTTCACCCGCCTTCGTAAGGCTTGAAATAATTTCATTGAATTCTTTTTTCGTTTTTGCGCTGTTAATTTTAGCAATAACTTCATCGTGAAAGTCAACAGCCTCATCAATCAGTTTGTCCGCTTTGTCTGCGTTCTTTCCTTCATTGACAATAACTTCATCACAATCATTCAAAATTTCGAAGATCATTCCTTTAACTTTCTTTTTTAATAATTTCTTGCTTGCCATAACTTTATTATAAGTTCAATTTTAACCAAAGATAAATATTAATTTCAATTCTCAGAATTTGCATTGCTGGTTTTGTTCTTCTTTATAAAGGCTGGATGCGGTGCGCCTTCCGGAACACTGATATAAAGTTTTCGAAGACGTTCTGCCCATGCGTTCGTTTGCTTCCTGAAATTGACTCTAAACCAGATGAAAATGGCCAATCCAACGGCGAACCCTATCCCAATTAAGGGATACTCTACCATAATTTTATAATGGAATCCATTCATAATGTCAGGAGAAATTGTATCCACGAAATTGAAAATTTTCACGGAGACTTCCTCTGAACGTTGACTTAGATCACCAATTGAAGTGTCTTTCCAATAAATAATAAAGAAAACTGTCGTCAAAACGATTTCTAAGAAAATACCGTATAACCATTTCTGCCAAAATATTCTATGACGGATTTTTTTGTGAAATAGATCCCAGTCTTCGCTGTAAACTTCAGGGCTTTCCTTAACGACTTTCATTCCATTTATCATATCAACCACATTGAATTTCTTTGGCAAAAGTTTAGGAGCATAATTAGCACTTCGAAGTCTCATTCTCTCCAATGCACTGTTATGAATATTCACCGGAGCATCAGCATGTCTGCATAAAACGGCTAAAAAACGAGGATGGTAAGAATAAAAGGCAGCAGCTCCAAGTCGAGAATCGTACATTCTCCCCGTAACATTAGCATCAGCTCTAGCTTCTTCCCTTACCCTATCTCTAAGAACCAACTCTGGCGCATTTTCCAGCATCCAATCATAACTCACATTTGCAAGTTCCTGACGTTCATAGCCACCACCAACGTTCGAGTGCATCCCTGCAAACCAAACTTGATCAATATCCGTCTTCTCAGTATCATTGAGCTTATTGTTGGCTTTCTCGTCCCAAACTTTCGGCCAAAAAATAGTGCGTTCATCATCAATTGATAATGCATGCCTTGCTTTTAAAACATTTGGGGTGATTTCATAGTTGTAAAATTTATACGGAGAGATCTTATCCGATGTCCAACTAATAAAACGAAGAACTTGGTGAATCACGCGCAGGCCAAAACCAACCTTATCTACTTGTTCTGGAAAACCAAGTGCAGAGACCGTGTCCCAAACTCCAATAAACTTAACTTTAGGGAGTTCATGAGTTCTTTCCAACTTCATTTTCGCTTCATTCCGTTTTGTCGGTCGACGGTAATAGTTGAAGGCTATTTCCACTTTTTCTTTTAGGTGTGAATTTCCAATTCCACGGCCGTCAATTAGACCACTGTGGGCCATAAAACCATTAAATGCTCGAACCGTAGCAGCACCGCGTGAAAACCCAAAAATGTAAATGGAATCTCCCGTATCATAGTTCCGCGCTAAAAACTCGTAGAGATCTTTCACATTGGTTTCAAATCCAAAACCGAAAGCGCCTCCAATTCCTCTGAGGTATTTATTAGTGCTAGTCCCTACCCCGTTGTCATAAAACGTAATTTGTTTTTTATCCGGGTTGTGTAAGTCAATCGCATGATAAAGTTTGTAAACGTTACTTGAAGGAGTATAACCTCCCTTATTTCCTGTGCCATCGGCAAACAGAATTATATTCTTGCTCATTGAATGTGGTTTTAACTGTTTTCAGACGTGTGAATCTGAATGTCTAATACTAACCAAAATGATTTATACTAGCCTTAAATCGATTGATAATCCGTAACAAATACAGAGATATTGCGCACATATACGCATTTTAAACAGCCCAAGTCGAGAAAGGAAAATGCGTTGCTGTCTCTAAAATGTATCCGAATATTTTTGAAGTCGATTGCATCCAACCTTATCTAGCATACTATAAATGAAGCTAATAAATCATCGGTATCAATTAGTCTTCGGATAATTCGACTAAAGTTTGAAGAATACAAATTCAATTGGAAACAGGAATAATTACTCTGGGAGTTCAGACTCGACCGTATTGGTTTGGGGTTCTTGGTGAAAGTGTGAAAATTTCGGCCTACGAAAATTGATTTGTGTATTTTCCATTGAAGACCTATTCCAATTGGTATAAAATATAGATTTACCGCTATGAAAATAGATCCAATCATTGCAATTGACATTCTGGGAACATTCGTCTTTGCATTATCCGGTGTTATAGCAGCGGTTGAAAAGAAGTTTGACTTGTTTGGGACAATTATTCTAGCCTTTGTTACAGCTATTGGAGGAAGTACTTTACGCGATGTGCTCATTGGTCAAACTCCAGTGGGCTGGATGAAAAGTGACGTTCATGTTTGGATCATTCTTCTTGCGCTGCCCGTTTCCTATTTCTTCTTAAAACAATTGCGGCGATTGCGAAAAACCTTCTTGCTTTTCGATACGATTGGAATTGGACTATTCACTATTCTCGGCCTTGAAACAGCACTAGATTCAGGATTATCACCTGTGATTGCAATTATGATGGGAGTTGTATCTGCAGTTTTTGGTGGTGTCATAAGAGATGTCCTTTCCAATCAGGTTCCTTTAATATTTAGAAAAGAGATTTATGCCTTTGCCTGTCTTGCAGGCGCCTTGGTATACATGGGATTGGATTATTTGAGTATTTGGTCAGAACTCAAACTTGTTCTTTCAATTTTGACAGTGATTGCAATCCGATTGCTTTCTATTCGGTTCAAATGGTCGATTGGGTTTGTTCCACGAGGATAGGTTTTGGGTTAGAGGCTAGAGGCTAGAGAAGATGATATTCTCAATACAAGGAGAAGGTAGTTATATAAAAGTCTTTTATTTTCCATATACTATTTGCCTTTAAGGGTGCATACTTAATCAATGTTATTAATGTTTGCACCTCCATTTTACGTACTTACCTTTTTCATTTGTATGTATAACATTACTTTTTATGTAACGCTATTTAAGGACGAGACAGGTTTGATGAAAAAAGAGGTTACCAATGATTGGCAACCTCCTTCTCGTCTTTTATTATTAATAAATAACTATTGTTTCACAAATCGAATCATTTTAGTACTGTTTGTTTCTTCGTTTTTGACTGCAACGAGATAAACTCCCGAAGCCCAATCTGACACAGTTATCTCCGACTTATCCGAATCTAAATCTCCCGATTCTATCAATCGCCCAACTTGAGAATAAACCTCATAGCTAAACACTCCAGAAGCTCCCTCTAAGGAAACATACGCCTGTTCAGTTGCTGGGTTTGGAAACAACTTAATTTCTGCCAGATCTAATGTATTTGTAGCAGCGATCTTCCAATTTGGAGTACTTGTAAGTTGCGATTTCCACATTAAAGAAAATGCAGAGCCTGGCAAAGATGGATCTTCATATGTAAACGCCGCATTTTTTGACCAATCGCTGAACCTTCCTGACAATGCAATAGTAGAAACATTATTAAAACCATTCATATTACTAATGTCCATATAGTAAGTTGGATCAGACATAACAGCACCTGCCGTACTTACATCAACTCCAACAAATGAGTGTTGTTGGTTTGGCAAAGCACCAGCTGGTAGTAAGTGATCAACCCACCAACCTAAAACAACGCGTTCATTCAAACCAACCCCTTCATAGGCATATGTAAGAGCAGGGAATTCATTGCTATTATTCACATTAATACCAAAAGGAAGGGTAGACGTATTATTGGCGACTCTTGTTACTATTTCATTTGATTCATACAAAACATCAAAATAGACATTGGGACCAATAGCGTGCTTCCTCAGAACTGTAATTGAGTAATCATTTTCAAACCCGCTAGATGGAGCTGCAATTCTTGGCTCGTACATCTCTGGTAAAATTGGTGAAAAATGATCGCTATAACGGAGCGATCCGAAATAATTTCGAGTAAAGGTTATATACTGGCTTCGTGAATCGTTCAGTGCAATAATATTCATGTTGTGAATCGAATTACTCAGAAAGGCAATATCTGGCTCTATTAAGTCAGCATCCATACGCATATTCCCAGGAACAGCTGGTGCTCCTGCGACTGTTGAGCTATAGCTTCTGATATGTCCATTCATTTGAAGAACAACGCCAAAATGGCCAGCATTGTCAGAATCAATATTGATGTGGGCAGGCGGGTTTGATCCTCCAGGTAAATAGCCCTGAATAAACATTGGTCCAGACATTGGGGTAAAAGTACCTCCAGCTAATTGTGCAGTACTCATACAGTATCCAGATGCAGAAGGAAGGTAATAAACGGCAATAGCCCAAACCGCATTGGATGTTGCTGGCGAAACAAGTACAACATCAGGATCCAAGGCACCTGATGGAAGTGGACTATTACCGGTTCCGAATATACTGGATTCCCAATAAAAACCTGGATTTCCACCTAAAAGAGGATCGTTGCAACTGTTTACCGTAACATTCATGTAATTACCGTAAAGTCCGCTTCCGTATCCAAAAACACTGGAGCCACCAGCACTTCGGGTGTCGCTTCCAATATCGTTAAAACTGCAGGTTCCTGGAACGTAATTCGCATACATTGTTTCTGGTGAAGTGCCTTCAACATATTGACCGATCGAAAATTTTGTGCATAGCATTGCCATGCTAAGAATAAATATTTTTTTCATAGTAATAAAATTGGTGTTTATATCTATTAATGTAATGATTATTTTTGATTAAATGCAGTTATTCAAATAAATGTCACTTCCGTATCGAAAGCTATTCATGAAATAGTTGTCGTCGATCCCGATCTTATATTCAACCCAATTTTCCCATTTCAACACAAAAGTAATTAACATTAATTTTTTACTTTATGAAATTCGTTCAACCTGTTTATGTTTCAATAATTAGCTCAAAATAATGAAACGTTAACAGAACAACCCATGGACAATGCAAGTAACTATTTCAACCAAAAAAAGGCCGTTTCGAATAATCGAAACGGCCTTTTATATCATAAACTCTTGTTGCTAATTACTCAGCAGCTGGAGCATCTGTTTTTTCTGGTTTTGGCATAAGAACCTTTCTCGAAAGTTTCCACTTACGTGTTTTTGGATCTCTACTTACCACTTTGAATTTCACAACATCACCTTCTTTACAAACGTCTTCCATTTTGGTAACACGCTCGTGAGAGAATTCAGAAATGTGAATCAATCCATCTGTTCCAGGAAGAATCTCAACGAACACACCGTATGCTTGTAAAGATTTGATTTTCCCTTCGTATTCTGCACCTTCCTCAACCATTGGAGGGAATGCAATCAACTTGATAGACTTAACCGCAGCAGCCATATCGTCTGCATTGTTCGACATGATTTGAACCTTACCTTCTCCGCTTTCAAGCTCTTCGATAGTAATGTTTGTATTCGTGTCTTTTTGCATTTGTTGAATAATCTTTCCACCAGGTCCGATAATCGCACCAATCATATCATTCGGTACTACGAATGCTTCGATACGTGGAGTCTGAGGTTTCAACTCTTCATTTGGCTTAGCGATAGTTTCAATGATCTTATCCAAGATATGTAAACGACCTGCTTTCGCTTGATTCAACGCTTGCGTTAAAACTTCGTAAGGAAGACCATCAACTTTGATATCCATTTGACAAGCTGTGATTCCAGCTGCAGTTCCTGTAATTTTGAAATCCATATCTCCTAAGTGATCTTCATCACCCAAAATATCAGATATTACAGCAAACTTTCCACCTTCAGCAACTAGTCCCATCGCGATTCCAGAAACTGGAGCCTTGATTTGAATACCACCATCCATCAATGCAAGTGTACCTGCACAAACTGTAGCCATTGAAGAAGAACCATTTGATTCTAAAATCTCTGACACCAAACGGATCGTATATGAATTATCCTTTGGAAGAACTGGTTTCAATGCTCTAAGTGCCAAGTTACCGTGTCCAACCTCACGACGAGAAGTACCTCTCAGCATTCTTGCCTCTCCTGTTGAAAATGGAGGGAAGTTATAGTGCAACATGAAAGGAACAGTTCCTGTGAAGGTAACGTCATCAATTCTTTGCTCATCCATCTTTCCACCTAATGTAAGTGTTGTCAAAGATTGAGTTTCACCACGTGTAAACACGGCAGAACCGTGAGCTCTTGGCAAGTAATCAACTTCTGCCCAGATTGGACGAATCTCATCAAACTTACGACCATCCAAACGGATGTTATCGTTCAACATAGTATCTCTAACTGCTTTCTTCATTGCAGCTTTGTAGTATACTGAGATGTATTTTCCTTCTAATGCTAATTCCTCTTCAGAAAGTGAAGCAATATATTCTTCTTTAACAGCTCCGAACAATTCAGCTCTCTTCTCTTTAGAAGCTAACCCTTGTTCTGCAACGGCTTTACATTTAGCGTAACATGCGTCCATTACTTTAGCGCGAACATCATCATTATGATCTTCGTGAGAGTAAGTTCTTTTTGGAGAAGTTCCTGGAATCTCAGCAGCTAAATCCAATTGGAATTGACATTGCAATTTAATTGACTCGTGCGCAACTTTGATGATTTCAACCATTTCTGATTCTTGAATCTCTTGCATCTCACCTTCCACCATTACGATGTTGTCAATAGTACCAGCAATCATACAATCGATATCTGAAGCTTCCATTTCCTCCAAAGTTGGATTAATGATAAACTCTCCATCAACTCTACCTACTCTTACTTCAGACATTGGTCCGTTGAAAGGGATATCAGAAACTGCGATTGCAGCAGATGCAGCAAATCCAACTAAAGCGTCAGGGCTGTTTACACCGTCATAAGCAATCAATTGCATCATACATTGAACTTCAGCATGGAAATCATCTGGGAAAAGCGGTCTTAACGCTCTATCGACAATTCTCATCACCAAGATCTCTCTTTCTGATGGTCTCGCTTCTCTTCTGAAAAAACCACCTGGGATTCTTCCATCGGCAGCAAATTTCTCTTTGTAATCTACCGTCAATGGTAGAAAATCTACGCCTTCTCTAGCGTCTTTACCTGCAACTACTGTTGCAAGAATCATCGTGTCGCCCATTCGTAACACTACGGCTCCGTCAGCTTGTTTAGCTAACTTTCCAGTCTCGATGGAAATTTCTTTCCCTCCGATAGTGATGGACTTTGTTATTCCTATATTCATATTTATTTATTTACATTTTAAGTACTGATCTCGACTACGCTCGATCAGCGATACATTGTTTCATATTGTTGATCGAGCGTAGCCGAGATCAACAATTTTTTTAAACGAAAGAAGGGCACTCGATATAATTCGACTGCCCTCCGTTCAATATTTTATGTTAAGAATTAACGACGTAATCCTAATTCTTTTACAATCGCACGATATCTTGAGATATCCGTTGATTTTAAGTAATCTAATAAGCTTCTTCTCTTACCTACCAATAACTGAAGTGATCTTTGAGTAGCGTAATCTTTACGATTATTCTTCAAGTGACCTGTTAAATGCGATATTCTATAAGTGAATAATGCGATTTGACCTTCTGATGAACCAGTGTTAGTCTCTGACCCTCCGTGTTTTTTGAAGATCTCTTCTTTTTCTTTTGAATCTAAGTACATTCCAATATTTATTTAAATGATTATTATGTATTTGTCTAATGACGGTGCAAAGATACTATTTTAATTATGAATTATGAATGTTTTAATTATGAATTCATAACAAATAACTCATAATTATTAACTTCTAAACAACTTCAAGCTTAACGCCAATGTCTCTTTCAAGTCTTTTCTTTCAACGATATAATCCAAGAAACCGTGTTCCATTACAAATTCTGATTTTTGGAATCCATCGGGAAGGTCTCTACCGATTGTTTCTCTCACAACACGCGGCCCTGCAAATGCAATCAAAGCATCTGGTTCTGCAATATTGATATCTCCCAACATAGCGAACGAAGCTGTAACTCCACCCGTTGTAGGATCTGTTAAGAATGAAATGTACGGTAATTTCGCTTCCGAAAGCTGTCCTAGTTTTCCTGAAACTTTTGCCATTTGCATTAAGGACAATCCAGCTTCCATCATTCTAGCCCCACCTGATTTCGAGATAATCATAAACGGACACTTTGATTTGATAGCAACATCAATCGCTCTTGCCATCTTCTCTCCCATTACAGACCCCATTGAACCTCCAATAAAAGCGAAGTCCATTGCTGCGATCACAATATCTTCTCCATCAATCTTTCCTTTTCCTGTTCGAATAGCATCTACCAACCCTGTTTTCTTCTGTGAAGCTTTAACACGATCAGAATATTTCTTCGTATCCTCAAAATTAAGTGGATCACCTGATTTTAATTTGGCGTCCAATTCAGTGAACTTTCCATCATCGAACAAAATCTTGAAGTATTCTTTAGAACCAATTCTTTCGTGGTGGTTGCAGCGATCACATACATAAGAATTCTTTTCCAAGTCATCCGACGAGAAAATAGTCTTACAATTAGAACATTTCTCCCACAGACCTTCTGGTGTCTCTCTCTTCTCTTTTGTAGAAGTAGTTATCCCTTCTTTATCTCTTTTAAACCAACCCATTTTTTTTTTATAATTAGGAATTAAGAAATCTAAATTATGATTGTGCATCGAACGTAGTCGAGGTGTTCATCAGAATTTACAATTCAAAATTTAATTTCTATTCAGCAAGTGTATTAATGTTGTTCAAATCTTGGAAAGATCTTTCCAAACGCTTAACGAATGTCAACTCACCTGCTCTTAACCACTTACGCGGATCGTAATATTTTTTATTTGGAAGCTCTGCCCCTTCTGGATTTCCAATTTGTGTCTTCAAATAATCCATTTTAGAACCGATGTAATCTCTAGCTCCTTCAGTGAAAGCAAATTGTAAATCAGTATCAAGATTCATTTTAATAACTCCGTATCCAATAGCTTCTCGAATCTCCTCCAATGTCGATCCCGATCCTCCGTGGAAAACAAAATCAACTGGATTTGCACTCGTACTGTACTTTTCTTGAATGTAATTTTGTGAATTCAATAGAATCTTTGGTGTCAACTGAACGTTCCCCGGTTTGTAAACTCCGTGTACATTTCCAAAAGCAGCAGCAATTGTAAATCGATGGCTAATTTTACTTAACTCTTCGTAAGCGTATCCTACTTCTTCTGGTTGCGTGTAAAGCTTTGAAACATCGACATCTGAATTGTCAACACCGTCTTCTTCTCCACCTGTGATCCCTAATTCTATTTCTAAAGTCATTCCTATTTTGCTCATTCGCTCAAGGTATTTCTTACACGTTGCAATGTTTTCTTCGATCGGCTCTTCTGATAAATCAATCATGTGAGAGCTAAACAATGATTTTCCAGTTTCTTTGTAGAATTGCTCGCTAGCATCCAAAAGACCGTCAATCCATGGCAATAATTTACGCGCAGCGTGATCTGTATGAATAATTACCGTTGCTCCGTACAATTCAGCCAAAGCGTGAATGTGACGTGCTCCAGAAACAGCTCCAGCAATACTTGCAGAAAAATCATCGTTCATCAATCCTTTACCTGCAAAATATTCTGCTCCGCCATTCGAAAATTGAATAATTGCTGGAGAATTCATCATGGAAGCAGCTTCCATTACCGCATTCACTGTACTTGTTGAAGTAACATTTACCGCTGGAAGCGCAAATCCTTTCTGTTTTGCATAAGCGAAGATTTTTTGAACTTCATCTCCTGTTGCTACTCCTGCTTTAATTCCGTGACCCATTGTCTAATTTTTTAAATTATTCAGGCCGCAAAGTTAAGTATTTATTGTAAGATTTAGAAGTTAATCTCAGGAAGAAAAACACCCTTCTTTTAATTAATCTCTAGCTATTCGATTACAATTCTATATGGTACATTATTAATTACAAGTAAATAAGTTCCAGATACCATGCCTTCTCCTTCTCCAAACTGAAGGGAATTCCCTCCTTGAGCAAAGGCTCCAGATTGTATAATTTTCCCTTCTACCGTCAAAAGTTGATAGTGCGACTGAATGTCGACTTCAACATTAATTGTTCCTCCTATCAAAATTGGATTTGGAAAAATGGAGACAGATGCGGCTGCCACTTCATCAAGAGATGCAATTCCTAGAATCTGCAAAACATCCGAAGAAGCATTCCCACCTCCATAATTGTCAAAAATAAAGGTGTACTTATCATCAAAAAACAGTGCGCCTCCTTCATAAAATGAGACATTTCCATCTCCGACGAATACAGAGTTTAAAGCGTCGTTACTTATCGTTATGTAATGAATATAGAGATCATCTGTGTTGAAATTCAAATCTGAAACAAATAGCAATCCGTTATTATCAATCGATATTTTTAAATAATCCGCTGAATGAATTGAGGTAAATGTTCCATCATAGCGCACAAGTTCAGAAGTAATATTCGCGAAATTTGACACAATGAAAAACACCTTTCCGTCTGCAATTTTCATTTGAGTAATAACGTCTCCTCCTGTCAATGTTTCTTCAACGGAAAAAGTCAAACCATCCTGGGATCGATAGATTTCATTCTGAGAACTCAAATAAAAATACACGTCATTGTTCCATTCAAATATGTTAACCGTAGAATTTTCAGTTGTAACAGTATCATGAAGTGTTGCAGCAACGTCGGTATCAGTCACAGAGATCACCCGATATGTGTTTGGGAACAATTGCTGGTAATCAATTATTACTTCCGACAAAAATAATTTGTTCCATTTGATAACGGGTGCTCCCCAAAAACATTGGTATCCAATTCCTACTTCAACGTCCTTTATAAAAGAGTAATCATAATCGATCCCATTCCATAAGGCTTTTTTCAGACTAAAAGTGTACGTCGAGAGTACCGCATCATACGTTTGTTCAGAATAATATATTGCGTTTCCCCATACCGCGCTCACACCAGCAACGAACTCTGTACTAAATGTTATTTGCTCCACAGTTGTGCCATCAATGAACTTATAAGCTTGAAAGCCAATTCCGTCGTTCGCATTAAAGAAAATTTCCCCCTCAATATTATTGATTCCTATATGGCTTGAACCATCAACCCCTGGGTTCAAATCAAACATATTGGAGTTCACTCCATCAAAAAAGAACAGTTCATTTCCATTGTTCTGCGTCAACCCACTAAAAACTAAACCTCCAGCCACCTCGATAGGTAAACTTGTTATTTGTGTACAAGAAGGCACAGTGATCTGACTGAGAACGCCATTGGTAATTTCTTCTAAAGAATATTCTAAAAACTGACCTGTACCAGGTACATATCTGCATTGAAGCAAACGAGAAGGGTCTGTTGGAAATTCAAAGAGCACTTGAACGTTTGGCTCATCGCCGTCGTGGTAATAATCAGCTACTTGAGCGCTAATCGAAAAAGTGAAAAGTACGGCAATAAGAGTAAGTGTTTTTTTCATAATGGTAGTTTTGTTCCCTTCAATGTATCCTTTCGTTTCATTAGAACCAACTCAAACTCACGTTGAGAGTGTAATAGGTATATATGAATGATTCATCTGTAAATAACATTTTCTATGCTCATCGATTTTTAACTATTTTTGACCAGAACAAATTCACTGTCATGAAATTAATTCAATTCGTTTATCTAGCATTAATTACAATTATTCTAGCTTCTTGTAATCCATATCGGAAAATTACTTTTTCAAATAAGGAGTTTTACAAAAAGAAGCGGGTTTCTGAAAACATTGACAAATATGATGTAATCGTTCATGATGACGAATCAACATATAAACTAAATGAAGCACAACTAGAAAACAACGAGTTAAGTGGAACGCTCGAAAAAATTGATGAAAACGCTTCCATAATAGACCGTCAATCGGGCACTTTTGATGAAGACATAAAAAATGACATTCATGTTTACCTTGATTCGGAATCGAATGTTGACGAAATGTCTAGCGGAGAAAAAGTAACACTTTCTGAATCTCAAGTTAGAGAAGCCGAAATGTATGCAAAAGACAATGATGGCATTGCGGGGGTATTCCTTACTATTTTAATCGTTGTGGGTGTTCTAATATTGGTTGGAATTCTCATTTTAGTAGCGGCAATTAGCTCTGCAGGAAGCACCTCAGGCGGCAGTAATTCTGGAGGTAGTGATTCCGGTGGAAGCAGTTGTTACGTAGCAACAATGGCTTATGGCTCTCAAGACGCAAAACAAGTAGTTTTACTCCGTCAATTCCGAGACCGGTTTTTAACGAAATTCAATTTGGGCAGAGCCTTTATCACTTGGTATTATAAAAACTCACCTGCGTTTGTTGCAAAACACGAATCGAAAATTTGGTTGCATAAATCAGTACGTGTTTTGTTGAGCGGATTTGTCGGTATTCTTAGTCCTTTCCTTCGTAAATAAATGAAGTTCAAAATTCTATTTGCGCTCCTTGTCGTTTACTCAAGCTTGAGTGCACAAGAAACAATGACCCTAAAGTATTTTGGGCTCACCATTCATCCTTTAGGTGATCCGACTGCACATCTACAACCCAATAAATTAGATCCTAAGGCACGATTCGTGGCCAACGTAGGCGTTTTTGCTGGGTATGAAAAGTTTCTTTTTAAGGATTTATTTTCCGTAAAAATTATCCAAGGTGCGGTTTCTGATTGTTCAAATGGATTTGCCAGTGTTACGCACCTCGGTCCTCGAATTACATTGATGCGAACCAAAAAACACAGGGTCTACTTTGGAATTGGTCCAACTTTAATTGTTCGAAACTCTTGGACGCGTTTTGGAGAAGAATATGAAGCCTCAGGATACTTCAATGAAACATATAGCGATCGATTCGGAGCTTTACAATGGAAATTTGTTCCTTATGGATTGGAATTTGAATATGACTATGCTTTCAATGACTTGAACCAACTTTCCGTTAGCTTTACTCCCGGTGTGCCCCTTGCAATGATACTATCCGTTGGTTGGAAACACTGGTTTCATTTCAAAGACTATTCAGGCCATAAAGTGTATGTTCCAAAATAATCGTCCAAATTTGATTTGAATAAAGAATGTTCGTCCAATTTCTTTTAAATTTCAGCCTCTTTTTTTAGTAAATTCGCCTTAGCGTTTCAAGTACGGAACTATAAATTGAATTGGCTTTAAAAATCATTTTGAAGCCTTGATTTCAGCATAGAATTAAATGGGATATCTAGACGAATTAAACATAAGTCAACGCGAAGCAGTTGAGAATATCGAAGGGCCAACAATGGTAATTGCTGGAGCGGGTTCTGGAAAAACACGTGTTTTAACATTTCGAATAGCATACATGATGGAGAAAGGCGTTGATCCTTTTAACATAATGGCATTGACCTTTACCAATAAGGCGGCAAAGGAAATGACCGAGCGAATTGGAACAATTGTCGGAGGTGGGGAAGCGAGAAATATCACGATGGGAACGTTCCACTCTGTGTTTTCTCGAATCTTAAGATACAACGCGGACCGACTTGGATACCCTAGCAATTTTACGATTTACGATACGCAAGATTCTAAGAGTGTTTTGAAAGATATTATCAAAGGATTCAACTTAGATGTTAAAGCCTATAAAGCGGGAAACGTGTTGGGAAGAATTTCTTCGGCCAAAAATAATTTGATTTCTCCAGATGCTTATGCGCAAAACGCAGACATCCAACAGGAAGACAAAATGTCGAAGCGACCGGAAATGGCAAGAATCTATAAAACCTACGCAAGCCGCTGTTTCAACGCGGGAGCAATGGATTTTGATGATCTACTCTACCAGACCAATGTTCTTCTGCGGGATTTTCCAGAGGTTCTTCATCATTACCAACAAAAGTTCAGGTATATTTTGGTGGATGAGTACCAGGATACGAATTACGCGCAATACTTGATCGTTAAAAAACTGGCTGCAGTGTATGAAAACATCTGTGTGGTTGGTGATGATGCTCAAAGTATTTACTCTTTCCGTGGTGCAAACATTCAGAACATCCTCAACTTTAAAAAGGATTATCCTGATTTTAAATTGTTCAAATTAGAGCAAAACTATCGAAGTACGAAAAACATTGTTGAGGCGGCAAACGGCGTTATCGCTAAGAATAAAGACCAAATAAAGAAAACCGTTTGGACAGACAATGTAGAAGGAGAAAAGATTCGCGTTGTTCGCACAATGACGGATAACGAAGAAGGAAAATTGATCACGAATAAGATTTACGACGCCATTGGAAATGATGGGTTGTACTATTCTGATTTCGCCATTCTTTACAGAACAAACAAGCAATCAAGATCGTTTGAGGAGTCGTTGAGGAAACTTAACATTCCCTACAAAATATACGGTGGACTCTCGTTCTACCAACGAAAAGAGATTAAGGATTTATTGTCGTATTTCCGTTTATCAGCCAATCATCACGATGAAGAAGCTTTGAAACGTGTGATCAATTATCCGAAGCGAGGAATTGGAAAAACATCGATGCAAAACATTTTGATCGAGGCCAATAAACACGGAGTGAGCGCATGGGAAATCATGTCGAACTTTACGAAATACCCAGTGGAAATTAATTCTGGTGCGAAGAACAAAATGTCGGACTTCGTAACGATGATCAAGAGCTTTGCCGCACAATTGGAAAAAGTTGACGGGTACACTTTGGCGAAAGAAATTGCACGAACTTCTGGAATTTTAAAAGAACTTCATACTGACAAAGACAAAGGTCCAGAGGAAGTTGAACGCTATCAAAACATAGAGGAATTACTTTCTGGGATTCGATCATTCGTTGCGGGTCAAGGAGAGCATGATTCAAAATCACTTTCTGAGTTCATGATGGATGTTGCGCTTCTTACCGATGCGGATCAAAACAAAGACGAGGACAAGAATCACGTTACGTTGATGACGATTCACTCGAGCAAAGGTTTGGAGTTCCCGAATGTTTATTTGGTTGGACTTGAAGAGAACCTTTTCCCTTCTCAAATGGCATTGAATTCGAGAACGGAACTTGAAGAGGAACGTCGTTTGTTCTATGTGGCAATAACGAGAGCAAAAACAACGTGTACGCTTTCGTATGCAACTTCACGTTTCTTATGGGGGAATTTAATCTCATCAGAACCGAGTCGTTTTATAGATGAAATTGATCGTAAGTTCTTAGAATTTGAAGCTCCCGAACGCGGAAAAGGAAGATCATTAAGCGGTAGATTGGGAGGTGCATTTTCAAACCCAACAGCATCAGCTGGATTGAATAAAAATTTGGCTTCAAAATCATTGACCCCAATGAACAGAGCGCATCCTACAAAGCCGAAAACAGGTGGAACATTGGATTTAAAAGTTGGTTACAATGTTGAGCACGATCGATTTGGTAAGGGGAAAGTCATACAATTGGATGGAGATGGACCCGATAAAAAAGCCACTATATTCTTTCCAAAACACGGATCTAAGACCGTTTTACTTCGCTTCGCAAACCTTAAGGTGGAGGAATAATTTTCATTAACAGAACCTTTTTAGTTGTTTTTACGTTGAATAGAGATAGTACAAATACTACTTCTATGAAGACACTTGCTCTAATTGCTTTTTTGTCCCTTCCATTTATAGGTTGGAATCAAATAAAATTTACCGCGAAGAATTTTGAGAATGGGTTTAGATATCCCTCTATTATATTTACCGACAACACGTCTGTTCAAGACTCTGTTAACGCTATCATTGAGCGCAAAGTTGCCGATTTAAAAGCAAGTGACTTTTGCATTGGCGACTACGGATATGTCCAAAAAGGAAACCATATTGAACTTCATTTGGTTTGCAACTGCATCGATATGGATGAAGCAGATCACCGGTATTACTTTTTCAATTTAGTTTATGGAACTTTGGTTTCGCATCATGACCTTTTCACGAGTGAGAAAAGTGAAGTCGCTTTAAAAATAATTTCACATGCCGTTCGAAAGGAAAAAGATTCAAACCCATGTATAGCTGAATTTGGCGACATCACTGAGGATTTGGAGTTTTCACAAATGAGAATTCGTCTGTATAAGGATGGATTAGAGATCAGGCCGTTGCAATCGGATTGCGAGAAAACACCGGTAAGAGTGAAATGGACTGAATTAAGTTCTTGCTTGAAATACAGCTTTATCTAGATTATTCTAGAACGGATATCCGATTCCAAAGTGCAATTTCGGGAAATACATTCTAGGAACAATATTTTCCCATCCAGCCCCAAATGCTTGAAAAGCCTCAGCTTCGAAATCAGGTTTGTTTTTCGTGAATATCCAACGCTCCCCTTCTGGTATTGCAGGATTTCTTATTGGAAAACCAACGTCCAATCGAATAATGAAGTAATCCAAATCCATTCGAACACCAACACCGGCAGCAACTGCCAACTGATTCCACCACGATTTCGTCAACTGTCCTCCCGGACGTTTATCGTCAAACAAGGTTGTCCACACATTTCCAGCATCGACAAAGAAAGCACCTTTCAAAAAAGAATTGACTGCAAATCGGTATTCAGCTGAAGTACTCAATCTAAAATCACCAATTTGGGTTGTTGATCTGTTTGTATCCAAATGATATTTATAGGTTCCCGGACCTAATGAACGAGCCGCCCACCCCCTGTTATCATTCGCTCCACCTCCAAAGAAACTAAAATCGTACGGCAAAGAAGATGTTGTATTCCCATAAGGCAGTCCACCTCCAATTTGCAGTTTCATGTTAATGCTTCTTTCCTTTCCCAAAGGCTTAGAAAAAATCAGTTCGTTGTCCAACCGTGCAAACTGAGCATACGCCACTCCTTGCAATGCAGACTGACCATTTTCAAGTGTGTCTTGGAATTTACTAAATGCGCTTAAAACATTACCTGCTGGATCAAAAACGGTATTGAAATATACTTGAGAGTTTCCTTTTCTATTTGGCTTCTCCTTGATATTGTACTCGTATCCAAAACTCCAATCTTGCCAAACGAATTGATTGCTGTATGCATTGATTAAGAATAAATCGCCTAGATCATTTAGCTTCGTTGCGAATTCATCCGTCTTATTAATGTTTACAAATTTAATTACAGAAACTCCTGGAAGTCCTAACTCAAAGACGGATGTTTTCGAAACAACAATTCTCCAGAGGTAATTCAATTGAAATGTTCCGCGAACAAAATCTTCTCTTTTTTGGTAATTGTATGCTGCTGAAATAATGGTCTCTGGTCTTCTCCTCTTTGAAATTCTAGACATTCGAATTGGAAACAATCCTGGCAATTGAAGTTTAACACTTGGTCCAAATTCAAGCGTATTGAAGCTTCGCCCTGAAGTTTGAATTAGAACGCCATCCGTTTGTTGAAATACTGCAGGTTGCGATTCAAAACCTCCAGAAAACGACAGTGTCAATCGCTCTGCACCGTGAAACAAATTTCTATTCGTGTAACTAACAGATGCTGATACTCCCAAGAAACCATTTGAATTGGTTGCCCTCGGTTGAAAGCTATAACTCTGTCTTTTTGATGGTGCGAGGTAATAATGAACTTCAATTAAATTGGTGTCAGGAAGCTCAATAAGCTGCGTTTTAATGGCCTTAAACAATCCCATACGCAACAAACTACTGTACGATTTTTCAGCATATTTTTCTTGGTATTGCTCCCCTTTTTCAAGAAAGTTTTGCATTTCGAGAATTCTAGGCTTAACAACTGATTCTCCATTAAATTTAAAAATGGCCGACCTACTTTCATCCAGCTTGTCTGAATTCTTTTTTGTTATGTCATGGTATGACAATGAATCAACCGTCCTAAAAAAAGAACCTTCATAAAGACTCAAATTAAGACTGTCCATCAACTTCTTGAAATTGCCTTCGAACTTCGTTGTATCTGAGATGTGAAAATAAACTTCTTTGACGAATGTTTTAGTATGTGGAACGCTAATCAGTGAATCTCTAGATTCAGCAGACCGAATAGCTCTATCGCCGAAGATAATCCCTACTTTAACCTTCATATCCGCTTTCGACGTGTCGGCCCTAAACGTAATGTGATTGGAGCTGAATCCGTAGAAAGACGAATCTCTCATAAAACTGGAAATCTTATTTCGGTATTTGTCCAGCATGTCCGTATCGAACGGTTCATTGACCAAAGGTTTATCGTGCTGAATTCTAACAAAAGCTTTGTAAGCGGCCTCAACTTCTTTATTATTACAAACGTAATAGGTAGAGTCAATAAAGTAGCGTTTGCCTGATTTAATGTGGTACGTAACGATACATTTTCCATTTTTCTTATAATCCACAAACCCTCCAGCCGCTCCATAGAAATAGCCTTTATTCTTCAAATAAGCGTTCAATTGCTCGATGGTTTTGTCATAAAGTAGGCTGTCAAAAACAACCGGAGCTTCGCCAATTTTATACTTGTACCATTCTCGTAAAAACCGTTTTGGTTGAAGTGTGTCTTTTAGCGGTATTGTTTTGTGCGTATACGAATCATTTCCTCTCGCTTTCGCCTTTTCAATCCTCTTCTTGTTAATTCGCTTTTCTTTGGCCCTACGTTCCTTATTCTTTTCTCGCAGTTCTATGTTCTTCTCTAGCCTCTTATCTGCCACTTTTGTAGAGTCAATAGAGTTAAAGGCCATTAATTTCCATTTGAAACCAAAGCGTTTGTAGTTTGATTGTTGACGAACGATTGAATTCAAATCGTACTTGTCCAATTTGTTTCCCGCTTGCTTTATCTCATTCTTCTTCAATAAATATTCACCATCAGGAACGTACTTCGTTTGATTACAAGCGAAGAGCGCTAACAGGAAAATTGGAAGAATATATGTAAGTTTGACCTTCAGCAATTGGTTGATTTCTTACAGCAAATTTAATAAAAGCTTTCGTGGAAAAACTTTCTAAGAATAAGATTAAATGGATTCGGTCTTTACGGTTAAAAAAAAATCGTGATCTGGAGTCTGTATTTGTAGTTGAAGGTTCTAAAATGGTCGATGAAATTATTGCCAATTGGTCAGAGCATATTGTTTGTCTGTGCTCCACCGATGAAGCTTTTGAAAGCAAGTTTGAATCCTACCATGTCCCTATTCAATCAATGAAGGAGTTAAGTACACTTCACAGCGCCAGTGACATCTTAGCCGTTGTAAAAAAACCGAATCCTGAAGATTCAGATGCAAAATTTATACTGGCAATTGATGGAGTTCAAGACCCGGGTAATTTAGGAACGATGATTCGAACCGCAGATTGGTTTGGCGTTGATAAAATCATTTGCTCCAAGGAAACCGTTGATGTTTTCAATTCGAAAGTAATTCAATCAAGTATGGGGTCTCTCTTTAGAATTCCTATCGCGTATACAGATCTGGCCGTTTATTTGTCCGAATCAAAACTTCCTGTCTACGGCGCTTTGCTTGAAGGAGAAAACATGTACAACTCAAAATTAGAATCGAATGCTATTGTTCTATTGGGAAATGAGGGGAATGGAATTTCTGAGAATTTAAGAGCAATGATTACGCACCCTATTTTAATTCCAGGCAAAGGACAAGCCGAATCGCTAAATGTAGCTGTAGCAACGGGTGTTATTTTGGCTGAATTTGCGAAGCCATAGTTTACTATCACGTTCCAAACATCCACTTAAACATCACGTTGTTAGATTATTAAGGCAGATATATAGTTGAAGGCATTGGCCATAAATCTAAAACGACAGGTACTGGAGAAATGTTTGAGTACATTGGTTTATTCCGAAAATTGTAACAGTTCAAATTGTACAATTCAAATCAGCGAATTCGATGCAGGAATGTATTTCATAAAGTCAATAATGGAATCAGGTCCATGGGGGATTTCACACCTCCAGAAGCTATGAAACGGCATTGTTTTTGTATCTTTATTGGAACAAACCCAATACCAATCCAATGAAAAAGGCCGCAATCCTACTATTTATATCCTTCCTATCAATTTCAAGTTTTGCCCAAAAAGTCAAAATTAAAGACGACATCGCAACAGTCGA
Source organism: Crocinitomicaceae bacterium (assembly GCA_047630755.1). GTDB lineage: Bacteria > Bacteroidota > Bacteroidia > Flavobacteriales_D > Crocinitomicaceae > UBA4466. Next base: position 129,841 of record JBLHYG010000007.1, read on the forward strand.
TGGAGTTGAATATGTGAAATGGGAAAAAAGAGCAATGTCAACGGAAGCTTCTGTCTCCAATCTAACAACAGGCGAAGAAGAAATATCAATGATGTACTTGGACTATTATGATCCTACGACGGTATCAAATTCGAATCCCAAAGGCAGAGTTGTTTGGATTGAGGTTTATTTCTTGACCTTGGACATCAGATGTGAAGTAGATTCACGCACACACAAAGGATTGGTGAAGATGCTATACCAAAGTAACATTTATGTTGACGGCGTCTTGAACGAGGAAAACGCTCAGAAATTCGTTAAACGATATGGAATGAGGTATTCTGAAAACAGACCTGGAACAGACGTGAATATCATTATCAACAACTAGTTGGGCTATAATTTAGAGAATCTTGAAACGTCTAAATTCTATTAATAAAACATCTAAATAACCATGAAAGAATCAATCGAACTCAAGGAAACCTTTAACACTACTGCCTCTGTGCTGTATGAAGTTTGGTTAAATAGTCAACGGCACTCGCACATGACAGGAGGAACGGCAGTTTGTTCTGATCAAGTTGGAGGATCGTTCAAGGCTTGGGACGGATACATTACAGGATCAAACATTTCATTGACGGAAGACGAAGAAATTGTTCAATCGTGGCGAACGGATGAGTTTGAAGCTGGAGATGAGGATTCAAAATTGACAATTCGATTAAAAGATACCGAAGCAGGATGCGAGTTTACTTTAATTCACACGAATATTCCTGAAGGTCAAGCGCAATACAAATCAGGCTGGGAAGAGCATTACTTTGCACCAATGAAAATCTATTTTGGCAACTAAGATGAAATTTACACTGCTCTTATTTTCATTTTTCATGTTTCAATCCTTTGGTTGGTCACAAAGCGACACGCTCAACAGAACCGACGAAGCAGGAAAAAAGCAAGGTTATTGGATCTATTACGGAAAAGACAAGCCAAGTGCCGGACATCCCGAAAATGGGCTTTATCGAGAAGGTGCATATATGGACGATAGAAAAGTGGGACTTTGGAAAATTTACCACAATGACGGTGTTCATGTTCGACTCGAAGGCAATTACGAGAACAATCTACCTTCTGGTAATTACAAAAAATTCTGGAAGGATGGAACGTTGATGGAAGAGGGAACTTTTTATAATAAAGCATACATCAATTCGCGAAAAAAGTACTTTATAAATGGAATGTTAAGTTCGAATGAATATTACGATTCAATAGGTAAGATAACCGACACCGCTTATTTTTATTTTGAAACGGGCTGTTTGCAGCGGGTTAAAATCCATAATGAATCGACGAATCAGATAGAAACAAAAATCTACTATCAGGACAGTTGTAACGTGGTTCGAAAAGTAAGTTCCGCTCCAATGTATGAGAGCACGGAAGTTGTTTGGGGTGAAAAAGACACCAAACGCCGGAATCAGGTAAAATCGAATCCTCCCTTGAACAACTCAGCCGAGAGCACGGAAAGCTGGAGTACCTATCCAAAATGGAAACCACTGTATAGTGATGAGGCGCTTTGCTCAGGTGAAAAAGGAACGATCAAAAAGAAAAACGAGCACGGAGAATACATTTTCATCGGAGTTTGTAAAGACGGTAAAATCTGGAACGGTAGAATGTTCTTTTATGATTCCACTAATTTCCTTCTACGCGTTGAAAATTGGGAAGAAGGAACGTTTTCTGGAACCAACGCCACAAATTAATTCGATTGAATACGTCAAAAATAAAATCGTGTTGAGACCTCCCAAATTCGTGTTAGCTCAACACTGTCCTGTCTAAGATTTTTGATTAAAAGAGAATTCTTGAAACGCGTTGAAATATCCCCAAAAGAATTAAAGAAACACCTACCCGACTCCGATGATTAAATTGATTCAAATCGATCGGGTTTTCTTAACTTGCAACAATTCAAAAAATCATTGAATAAAATACTATGGTTCCTTCACTCCGCTCCCTTATAGAAATTGAAATCCCAGACAGCTTCGAACTCGTAAAACACGATTTCTACGCGTACGATCCTTCAACGGAATTTAGTGACATTGAAAACTTGATGTACTTGAATGAAGATTTGTTCCAAGCAACATTCGCTGAAAATGACCTCATCGTTGATTTTGGCTGGTACGGAAATGTTAAAAAGAACGACGGACAATTCAAACTCCAGTTGATTCAAAACAACCATTGGGACAATCCAATAACGACAATACCGTCAACAGGTCTCGATCAAGCTGTTCAAGTTTTAGAACGCACGTTGATGGCGATTCATAGCGGTGTTTTTAGCGAGTAGTTCTCGAATTAGAAGTTTTGAATTAAAAGCTTTGAATTAGAAGTTAGAAGTTATGAATTCGGAGTTTTTTACGCTGATTTTGAATGCTTTGCTAAATACTAATTCAAATGCGGATTTCTATCGAAGTGTAAATACTTCCGCTCAACAAGCTTATTATTAGACCATTTTCGTTTATCACCTTTGGGATTTGAAACAGTTGTTTTGTATATTTAAAAAAGTGATGAATGAACTAAATCGTTTAATGTTCTTTAGCGACTTGTTATGCGTAATAGAAGAATTCTGTGCGTGAATATGTGATACCCAAACTGAACTATATTCTAAATATTAAATGAAACACCCATACATTGCATTGATAATCATTACCCTATCGCTCTCTTGTTCACAGAGAACAGACAAGGAAATTATTTCTGAATATATTAAAAAATCAAATTATCAATCGCCACATTCGATAAATGTATCCATAGAGAATAAAAATATAGTCGTATTGGAGTTTTCAAATAATAATAAGAAGAAAAGATATGTAGAATTCGGAATAACAGATACTGTCACAGGAGAACAAAGCTATATTCATGGTGAATTTGATGTAATCAATACTAAGGTTAAAACACCTGTAGAAGGTAAAGTGTTTTCGAATTGGAAAATCGATCATATTCAGACTTGGGATAATTCTAAATGGATATTAGATTGCACAGGAAACAAACGTTATCATTATTTTCCTGAGGAGAAGGGCTTGTTTAAAATTAATACACATAGCATCAATGGGGAAGCATTCGAGTTTGATTATGAAGGATATTGTAAAAACGAAGATGTCCCAAAAATTGATGGTAAAGTCTTGACTGAAATTTTAATGAGTTTTGGCTGTCCCAATTTTAATAAGAATTGAAATACGCATAACAAAGGCTAAAAAAGCATACGAGGCTTATGCTTCGTTATATCACTTAAGTTTAGAAAATCATTCCTACCTTCGGAAAACAAGTTTTAGTTAGAAGTCCGTACGACTTTCTAGCCCCAACCGCTACCAACAACTCAAAACTCATGACCGAAAATTGTTAATTAAATCATACTTTTTTGACAGTACGCATTTTTGGTGTATATTTACACCACAACTGTAGATTATGGCACGACAAAGTATTTCATTAACGGAACCAAATGACGACTGGTTAAGAAGTCAAGTTGATAATAAGGAATATTCTAGCAAAAGTGAACTGGTTAACGACTTGATTAGACAAGCCAGAAATCAACAAAAACAAATTGACTGGATCAGAGCAAAATTGGCAAAAGCTGAAGCTAGTGGCTTCACAACGAATAGTAAAGCACAAATATTAGCTAAATCGAAAGCTGAACTAAATGCCTAATTACAAATTAAGTAGTGAGGCAGAAGACGATTTGATAAGGATCCATAAATTTGGTGTTCAGAGATTCGGAATGCGTCAAGCTGACAAATATTTCAATACATTCTTTGAATATTTTGACGCGATTGCTAGACAACCATTCTCATTTGAATCAGTCGATTATATCAAACCAGGATACAGACGATGTGTTTGTGGATCTGATAGTATTTATTACCGGGTGAATAATGAAGCGGTGGAAATCATGACAATAATTGGAAGACAAGACTTAGATAATCTTTAGGAGATAAAGTTGGTTACACCAGTTATACCCCAGCGCCGCTTAAGGTCTTGATGCGGTGCATTGGCTTCTTCGGGAATCTTTCTTTTTCTATGGAAAATATTCTTAATTTCAGTAAAACGATTTCGGTTAGCGCCGTGGCATAGCCCTAAACGTTAGTAGCAATGGAAAAATAGTATGGCGAGATATTTAAAAGATGTAAGTATTCACCTTGGTTTTGGACAAAGATTACCTGAAGGGTTTGAGTATAGAGACTTTAATATAACAACTCATACTGTTCAAGACATCTTTCGTTATATGCTTCCTAAACGATTCGAATTCGGAAACATCCTTAAGTTGAATATCGAAATAAAAGGAAATGATGAATCCGTAAATGAGGCTTTGAATTTTAATGGATATGTGAATTATAGTTCCGCAGGTTTTGACTTTGATGAGTATTTTAAGCTGTCCAAACAGGAACAAAACAATGTGATTTTGAAGATATTGAGGGATGTACTTGATAAAATTACTGTGGATAACATTGAGAATAAAAAAATTGCTTTCAATATGATTGATCAAATCAAAGAACTCAATTTTGACTACACTTTTAAGAGTAAGCTTTCAAAACTACAGAGAATAAAAAAGTACAAAGCAATTGTAGAAATTCGTGTTAACGATGATGGGCAAAATGCGTTTCTTAAAATTGAAAATCAATCTGGAGAAATGGAAATTGAGTGTCACTTACTGAAAAATAATGTTTATGAATTTCATAACAACTTATATAAGTCAAAATGGAATGGTGACGTTTTTCAAATTATTGATAGAGAAGGTAATGTTTTTAAGGAAATTGAAATGTAAAATGAGGCTAAGACGTCCTACACACAATGCGACATTCTTTCTTCGAAAGAATCACTTTTAGGTTACCAAATCTATTCCTATCTTCGAGAAAACAATATCAATATGGATAGGCACTGTGCGCAGCCTTGTTCGTTAGTGGCAATTAAAAAAAATGGAAAAGAAGCTCTCCTCAAATATTATTTACGAAGTATTAAAAGAAAAATTCCCAAAGAAAAATGACTTTGGTGACTCAGAATTCAAAGAAGAATTGGATGAACTTTTACATTTTGGCATAGAGACAAAGGTACAATTGACATCACTTGTTCTCAAGCACAGAAGCGACGTTTTAGCCATCGATAGTGAGCCTTTAGATGAACAGCACCTAAAATGGTACGCTGAGGGTAATTTAATAGAAAACCTAAGTGACAAAATTGAAAATGAATATTGGTTTGCGTTGCCCGGACTCCTAAGAATTACTCTTGAACTTGAATTTGGAGATAAGTACCAACAGTTTTCTTATAAAAGAGACGGTATTGAATAAAAAAAGAAAAGCCGATAACACAAACTAAAAAAGCATTCCGGTAGCCACGCCCTTCTCTTCGCATTTTAGCAAAACGTTAGTCAGAATTGAAAATCACGCTCAAGATACTGCCACTCTTTGTTCTCTTTCAGAGCTATGCCTAGAATTTAGTTCCCAATTCAAGTTTTAAGGATACCCTAGCGGGTCTTAACAGTGAAGGACAAATTGACTATTTCATAAAATGGTAAAATTGAAGCAAATGCAAAGCTTGTTCAAGCGTTCTTTGTTAAATAAATGTTAATCATGCTACCACATGCATCTTCGCAGAAGCATAACGCGTCAAAGAAATGTTAATCGCGCTATATCGCCTATTTTTTTGTTGGCCTTAGGCATCTAATTAAATCTTAAAGAAGATATTTTATGAAATCAGTATTGATATTTATTTTGATGTTAGGAGCCTATACGACTCAAGCTCAAAATATTACATTCAAAATCGAAGGGCAAAGTGATACTACAGTACATCTAGTAAAGTACTCTGGAAAAAATTTGTTTTACGCCGACACTGCAGAAATGGTCGATGGAATGGTAACATTCGATGGTAGCAAACAAGAGCCTGGGATCTTAGCATTATATCTCCCCGGAGAAAACCTACTTAAATTCGTTCATAACCTTGAACCTGAAATTTATATTGAAGCGAAGTTGCCTAATTTAATGGTAACAGCAAAAGCGCGTCAAATGCCAAAGAAAAAGAAGTCAATGTTACTTCCTGTTTCTAAGGAGAATGAAATCTTCTTGCAATATTTGCAGTACATCACATCAAAAAGACAAGAATCGAATACCTGTCAAAAGCAAATCGGAGGTCATGAAGAAGGTTCTGAAATGTACGAGCAAATTGAAAAGGACATTTCAGACATTAACGACTTAGTTCGTAATTACCAGAAAGATATCATTGAAGACACAAATGATCTATTGGTTTCTAAAATCGTTAAGATGGCTACAGACGTTGTAATTCCTGATGCTCCTCTTAACGTAGACGGAAGCATTGTTGATTCAAACTTCCGATTCAATTATTTCAGAGAGCACTATTTCGACAATATTGATTTGACGGATGATCGTTTAATGCGTACGGATTTATTCCATAACAAATTCACGAATTACTTCAGCAAGAACATGATGATTCAGCATTGGGATACTGTGATTTATTATGCATTTGACTTCATTGATCGTTTGGATCAAAAATCTGATATGTTCCAATACTGCGTTCAGTGGATTACGAATCATTACGAGAAAAGTAAAATCATGGGGATGAACAAAGTTTTCGTTTACATGTCAAATCGTTATTACTGCACAATGAATGATGAAGGTGAGTCTCCTGCGCATTGGATGCCAGAAGACAAATTGAAAACATTGTGTGAAAAAGCAGCAACACATCTCGATTTAGTAATGGGTCATGTACCACCAAACTTAATTCTAAAGGACACCACGGACGCTAATTGGGTTGATTTCTATAGTTTAGATAATGAATATACAATCTTGTATTTCTGGGATCCAGATTGTGGGCATTGTAAGAAAATCACACCAAAACTTCAAACGCTCTACGCTGAGAAGTGGAGAGATCGAAATATTGAAATTTTCTCTGTTGGTAAGGCTGTTGGTGATGACTTCGAAAAATGGAAAGCATTTATCAATAAGCATGAATTAGAGTTTATCAACGTTGCAGTAACACGAAATATGTACGACAGTGCAATGATTAATGCCGGGTATTTTGTTCCTGAATTCACGACATTAAAATCATTAAACTACCAGACTACTTACGATATTTTTTCAACACCTAAGGTTTGGGTATTGGATAAGGACAAGAAAATTATCGCATATAGCTTAACGGTTTCTCAGTTGGAGGACTTAATGGATCGACTGCAGGATAAGGCGAAACTTCCAAAGTTATTCCCTGCTGAAAAAGAAGACAAAGAAGAAGATCAAATGCACTAGTGTTTGACTAAAATATTGAAGCCGTCTTGTCCCGATAGTTGTCGGAATCCAAGACGGCTTTTTTATTTGTATTTAAGTTAAGTACAATGAAGATTTGATTGTACAACAAGCTATTCTGGTTCATATTCGTATCCTTTTTTGGGAGCTCCTAAGTAAATCGGTATCCCTTTCGAACAAATTTGTTCTTTGATTAATTTATCCAGTTGATTCTTCGTTCCAGAGCAAATTAGTAAAGGTTCTTTGAGTTTTTCACTCTTTCCAACGATAACTAATTTCGATTCCAAGTGGCTCGAGGATAGCATTCCTGAACCGCCTCTAGCAACGTTATATCTAATGTTTAGCGTTTTTAGAACGAACATATTAAAATCAGTCCAGCGGTAAACTTTAGTGTAAAAAGGAATGAAAAAGTACCTGTAGACATGAATGTACTCTTCATTTGACGCTTCGATTTTAAAATCTTTATAGGTGCATTGCATTACTGAAAAAACAAAAGGAAGTATATAAGCTACAGGAGTAGACAACGTATTCTTAACCCCGCCGTGATACATCATTAGCCCATAAATAATCAGCAATATATAACCTGTGCCTATTCCAGTCGTTGGTAATAATGTTCCCTGTTTAATTCTCATTGCATATAACTGAGGAATAAAGATAAGATCATCAATATTCACCTTCTAAACCTAATCAAAATTGCATGAAAAGGAAAATGCACGAACACTGCCACCCCCTATTCCTTCACAACAGTCCCATAAATTCAATATGCAGACATCGTTCGAATCAAGTCAATTAACTCTGAATAAATCAATGGCTTATTCAGTACCTTGATTCTTTCATCCTGCACAATACTTTCCTCAACGAATTTTCGTGTATTACCGGTCGTGAAAATAATTGGAAGTAATGGGTACTTGATTCGAATGTCTTGTGCCAAAGCAATGCCGCTCTCACCTCTCTTCAGTTTAACATCCATCAAAACAACTTGGATAGAATCGTCCATAAGCGGCCAAAAAGTCTCAGAGGAACTTGCCAATCCCTTCACTTCTATTCCATTATTCTCAAGTTGCATTTTAGAAACTTGAGCAATTAGCATTTCATCTTCGACGATAATTACTTTCAATTTAATTTAAATATTATTGAATAATGTATTCCATTTTCAGAGTTGATCTTCAGTTCACCTTCCAATTGATCGATAAGGGAATTAACAACTATCATTCCCGTCGACCCCGATAAATTAATATCAAAATCCTTCGGAAGCCCAATTCCATTGTCTTCGTAATTAAAAATGATGACATCTTCTTCCTGAACAATTCGAATTTGAATTTCACCCTTGCGGTTTCCAGGAAATGCATGTTTAAATGAATTTGTCATCAATTCGTTGATAATTAACCCCAACGGAATCGCATGATCGATATCAAAATTTTCAATACTTACGTGCTTCGTCAGACTAATTCGAGAGTTTTCCTCAACGAATGAATCAAGAACATTGTTCAAAAGGTTCTCAACGTAATTATTCAAATCAACAGATCCTATTGAATCCGTTTCATACAAAATCTCATGCGCCAAAGCCGTTGTTTTTATTCTTCGCTGGCTATCTCTAATTGCACGAACAAATTCAGGATCGTTGCTTTTATCCGCTTGCAATTCCAAAATACTTGAAATGATTGCCAAATTATTCTTGAGGCGGTGGTGAATTTCCTGAAACAATAGCTCTTTTTCCTTTAGGGCAGTCTCAAGCATTTCTGTGGCCTCAAACCGTTCAGTGATATCCCTACTATTGGACGAATACCCAACAGGTTCTCCATTTTCGCCAAAAATCAAAGACACTGTTAAATGCGCATGAAAATGCTCGTCATTCTTTCTCCGTTGTACCAACTCTCCAGACCATCCTCCGTTATCAATTATTGCCTGAACTATATGACTCGTGTCATGCGATACTTTTGCGTTAAACACGTCTACATTCAAACCTATCAATTCGCCCGGATCATATCCATAAAGAGCGTAGGCTGAAAGATTCGCGTAAACCACTTTATTCTCCAAATCCGCAAAGACGATGGGTTCCCAATTATTTTCTGCTATTTGTTTAAAAAAAGTGCTTGCCAAATTCATGCTGCGAAATTAGTGATTCACGAAGAAATAACGCGTACAAATACTGAGGCTATTCAATGCATTTCCCCAATATTCATTAAATTAAAACGGAGTTGTTTCACTCCTTCTGAAATCGATCAATACCACTCATCAATTTTGAACATTGACCTCCCTCCTTTTTTATAACTTTAAGACCAATTCCCCGCTAACCAAATAGCCGTGAAACAACCAGAACATAAATGATCAAAACATTCAATTCTCCTTTCAAAATAATCGCTCCAATTTTCATAACCCTCCTGATTCTTAGCGGATGTGGAACGACGGAGTCGAATGATAAAGACGACAAGCAAGTAGAAACCGATCAATCGGAAGCGTTAAAAACATGGCTGAATGAAGTCTATGAACGTGACTTATTGTTGTCTCCTGAGGATTTAACTTCTCTCGGTAGGAAAGAACGCCAATCAGAGTTGAACGATATGTCAGAGGAGTTTGAGTTAAAGAAACTAGCTCAGGCTGAGGAGGATTTGGCAACCCTTCAAGAATTCAAAATGGATAATTTGGACGAAGAAAGTAAGATCTCCTACCGACTTTTTGAAGATCAATTGAAAAGTAAGATTGATTATAAAAAGTACCGCCACTATGACTATCCGGTGAAACAAATTCACGGGATTCAGTCGTCTTTGCCGTCGTTTATGTTGAACAAACACGAGATTGAAACTGTTGACGATGCGAAGGCGTACGTTGAACGATTGAAAGCATTTGAAACGGCATTTGACCAAGTGATCGAAAACTTAAAAATCAGAGAAAAAGAAGGAATCATTGCGCCAAAATTCGTTTTCCCTTATGCATTAAGCGATTGCAAAAATATTATGGGAGAAGAGGGCAAACTTTTGGAGAACATCTTCATCAAAGACCTTGACGCTAAAATGAAAAAAGCGGGATTAAATGAAAATGACCAAGTAGATGTCATGGTCGCTGCAATGGAAGCGGTATATGGAAAAGTAAATCCTGCATATCAAAAATTGATTGACTATTTAACGCTTTTAGAAACGAAGTCAACAACAGATCATGGTGTTTGGAAATTCCCTGAGGGAGATGGTTTCTACCAATACCGTTTGGAAAAAATGACGACAACATCTTTAACGGGTGATGAGATTTTCTCAACGGGGAAAGATGAAGTAGCACGAATTCACGGCGAAATGCAAGACATTATGGATCAAGTTGGATTTGAAGGATCGCTTCAAGATTTCTTTAAATTCATGAAAGTCGATAAGCAATTCTACTACCCGGATTCAGAAGCAGGAAAAACGACAATGTTGGCGGGTTATCAGCAAATCGTTGACGACATGGAAGCACGACTTGACGAAGTTTTTCACACAAAGCCTAAAGCGAAAATGCAGGTAAAAGCAGTAGAAGGATGGCGTGAGAAATCCGCTGGAAAAGCGTTCTATGAAGAAGGAAGTCCTGATGGTTCGAGAAAAGGAACGTTCTTTGCCAACTTATACAAAATGGCAGACATGCCGAAGTATGAAATGGAAGCATTGGCCTTTCACGAAGGAATTCCCGGTCACCACATGCAAACAACTATTGCGCAAGAGTTAAAAGGACTTCCCGAATTCAGAAAGCGTTTGTGGTATACAGCGTATGGCGAAGGATGGGGATTGTATTGCGAATACCTTCCTAAAGAAATGGGATTCTATGAGGATCCGTACTCCGATTTTGGTCGGTTGGCAATGGAACTTTGGCGTGCTTGTCGACTTGTTGTCGACGTTGGCATTCACCAAAACAAATGGAGACGAGAGGAAGCAATTGCGTATTTGATGGAGAACACGCCGAATTCACAAAGCTCATGCACCAAGGCGATTGAACGTTACATCGTAATGCCAGGTCAAGCAACGGGATACAAAATTGGTATGATTCACATTCTTAAAATGCGTAAGAAAGCTGAATTGGCTTTGGGCGATAAATACGACATCAGAACGTTCCACGATATCTTCTTAAAAACAGGATGCGTTCCACTTTACATTTTTGAAGAACGCATTGACGCCTGGATTGACAAAGAAAAATAACACTAAAAACTACCCCTGACGCAATCTGTCACAACTGCAAATATATTTGTATCAGTATTAATCTTAAAAAACAGATACAATGAAGAATGCAATTAATTGGTTTGAAATTCCCGTAACAGATTTCGAAAGAGCAAAAAAGTTTTATTCCATCCTAATGGGAGAACAATTGATCGATCATCCGATGCCCGATGACTCAATGAAATACGGTGTTTTTCCCTACGAGACTGGTGGAGCTGGTATTGGTGGAGCGATCGTTCAAGGGGAAGGTTTCGTTCCATCTCAAGAAGGAAGTACAATCTATCTTAATGGTGGTGAAGACTTAAAAATTCCTTTGTCTCGCATAGAAATGGCGGGTGGAACTGTTATCATGGATAAAACTTCTATCGGAGAAAATGGCTTCATGGCAATGTTCATGGATACTGAAGGAAACAAAGTTGCACTTCATTCAATGAACTAAAAATTCTCAAACAAATTTAGATAGCGGATCTTTAAAGGGTTCGCTATCTTTGTTCTATGTCACAGTTATCCAGACTCATATCGATTCTTACTCTTTTGAAATCAAAAAGGGTGATCACGGCCAAGGAGCTTTCAGAAAAGTTTGACGTGAGCGTTAGAACGGTATATCGAGATATTCGAAAACTCGAAGAGGCCGGTGTTCCAGTAATTACAATTGAAGGAATTGGATATACCTTAATGGATGGCTATTCCGTCGCTCCTGTTCAGTTTAGTGAGAAAGAAGCCAATGCCTTAATTACTGCCGAACTTCTTGTAAAACAATCAAAAGACTCTTCATTTGTAGCGAATTTTGATGAAGCCATGACGAAAATAAAATCTGTTTTCAGAACTTCTGTTCAAGAAAAGAGTGAGGCATTGAGGTCTAAAATTCACGTCTTCGATAACTCTTATGAGAACATTTCAAGCAATGCTCTTTCTGAAATTCAGTTGGCTATAATCAATTTGAATTTTACGGAGATCAATTACCGCAAGGCAAACGACACAAACATCTCTTTTAGAAAAATTGAACCTTACGCCATCTTTGGAACGAATAGCAAATGGATTTTAATTGCTTGGTGTCATCTTAGAAATGAATACCGTGCTTTCCGAATTGACCGAATTCAACATTTTAAAATTCTCAAAGAAAAGTTTGAAGACCGTAAATTCAGCATTCAAGAATACTTTGCGAACGACTCTTATGACAGTCCGATTTCTGTGAAATAATTACATAAAACAAATAAAGTTTCATTGTTTATTGAAAGTTCCGAAATAATTAATACATTTACTGTATGGAATTGAACGAAGCACGGCAAAAATTTATTCACTCATGGGGCGTATTGGGTTCGAATTGGGGAATTAACAGAACGATGGCACAGATCCATGCTTTACTTCTCATTTCTAATGAACCGATCTCTACTGAGGACATCATGGAAGAATTGCAAATTTCCCGTGGAAACACAAACATGAATGTGAGAGCATTAATGGATTGGGGAATTGTAAGCAAAGAATTAAAAATTGGTGAGAGACGCGAATATTTTGTTGGTGACAAAGACATTTGGGCGGTTGCCAGAGCAATTTCCAAGCAAAGAAAGCAACGTGAGATCGAGCCGCTACTCAAAGTCCTCGAAGAAGCAAAAGGCGTTAAAGGAGACGACGCAGAAACGAAAGAATTTAAGAAGATGGTTGGCGAAATCAACGAGTTCACAGTGAAGATTGACGATGTATTCGACAAGTTCATCAAGTCGGACGAACACTGGTTTTACAGAACGATGTTGAAGCTGATCAAGTAAAAAAAAATTTGCATACATACTTTCAATTATTACTGAAAGTTTAAAAAGAAAAAGATGATGAATTATAACGCAATTGGGTATATCGTTTTTCTAGCAGTGATCTTCTTTGTGACATTTCAAATTGGGTGGAAGTTTTACAAAAATGGAGAGGTTTACATTCGCATGTTAATGCCCGAAAACCCGCACTTGGTTCAATCAATTAACAAGTTACTTCTGGTCGGGTATTATCTTCTGAATCTAGGTTATGCAAGCATTTCAATTTCAAGCTGGCCACAAATCACTTCGGAATTCGAACTCCTCTCCTACCTCTCCGATCATGTAGGATTCATCATTTTGATGTTGGCGCTCATTCACTACTTCAATCTGGTCTGGCTGCTTTTATACAGTCGATATATTCAAAGAAAACACAGTAATAACAATACAATAAATGTTTAATTAACAAGTCGACTTCGTTCGATGTAAAAAACAAGAATTATGGAAATCACAATGACAGTAACCGCTTATGCAATCTACTTACCCGTAGTAATTTTCTTAACCTTATTTGTGGCTAAGACACTCTTCAAAAATGGAAAGGTTTTCATGCTTGACATTTTTAGGGGGCGTGAAGAAATCGCCTTCGCAACGAACAAACTCTTCGAAGTTGGATTCTATCTGATGAACATCGGTTTCGCTCTGTTGATTTTGAAAATGAGTTATACTCCGTATACCGTTCAAAGCACCATCGAAGTTTTGAGTTACAAGATTGGAGGATTCGCTATTTACCTCGGAATCATGCTCTTCTTGAACCTTTATTTGTTCTTCCGTGGAAAAAGCAAGAGTAAGGAAAACATGCAGAGAAATGCGTTACTAAAAATGACTCCACCGAATGAGGGGTAATATTTAATTATGAATTATTGGTTAGAAGTTTAGTATTGAAACTTCAATTTCAAACAAAAATCCCCAGTTCAGAAGCAATTCCGAGCTGGGGAATTTTTTATCGTATTCATTACGGGCACCTTGATCGTCAGGGATTTAATTACTCAACAATCAATTTACCACGAGACATTTTCTTTCCGTCAATGACCAATTCGTACATGTAGACTCCTGGAAGCCATGAACTAATCGAGTGAACAGTCACTTCGCCTTTCGTGTTGGCAATCTGAACTTCATCAACAATTCGACCATCAGCGCCGTAGAAAAACAACGACGACGCCTCAGAATCATTATCGTAATTCACTGTAATATTTATTCGCTGATCAGCAGGGTTAGGGAACACAGACAATTCAATGTTTAGTTCTTCCCAAAGGTTTCCAGAAGAACCCAATCGAGCGTTTCCACAATTTGGATAATCGATCTCCAAAAGAGAGGCAAATGTCGCTCCAAAATAATACTGCCCTGGAGTATAAATTACTGGAACCGTATATTCTGTTGTATCAATTGTAATCGTTGTATCGAGGTATGCCATGCCTAATTGATCCACTAGAATGTCGATTTCATACTCACGCTTCCAGTGGTTAAGAACAGCTTGTTCAGGCAAGTTGATTCCGCACAGTTCAATCTTATCTAAAATATTGAGTCCTGTTGCAGGATCGCCGAGAATTCTGAAAAGATGTGCTTTGTCTAATTCTACGTAAAATGCTTCAACATAATTCGAATCTACAACCAAGGGATCAGTCATAAAATTCATTTTAAAGTAAGACATTCATTAAGTGAGTATTACGGTTCAATGTAAAAGTCAACAAGATTCCATACCTGATTGCTATCGATAAGCTCTTTTCTTGTTAGACCTACATTCTCACTGAAATAATGATTCGTCGGTTGATACCCTTCCATGACCGTATTCATTTCATGCATTTTAACCGTTCTCTCAAATTGTAAGGTGCCATTAAAAAATGTACTGTCAATCTGGTCAACACTTACTTTATTATTATTAACAAGAGTATTGTAATTAAAATCTAGATCCCCTTCGTTAGGAATGAAAAGAAAGCACTTAGCTTGATATACGATAACACCTGGTCGGTACTTTGATCTCTGTACCAGCAAACACCTCTGGCAAATTGATCCACTTGAGGGACATGGTCCATCAACAGAAGCAGTTTCAGGCCAAAAATGGTAGTAAAAATCTTGATAAGAACTGTACATTCGAACATCAAAATCATAATTGGAAGGATTCTCTGAAGCTTCGGTAACATAAACTGTATCCAAATCTCCACTAGTCTCTTCTTCATAAACCCACCAAGAACCTACTTTAAAGTAAAAGAAGTGTTTTACATTTTGAATGTCTTCGCAGTTTTCATTTCGCGTTTCTTGACACGGTATTGGTTCGTCTTTTTTGCACCCCAATAAAATAAGAGTGCAAAGTAAAAGCGTTATGATATGTTGGGATTTAATCATTTAAGGTTCAATATAATAATCAACAAGATTCCAAACCTGATTGCTATCAATTAGTTCTTTTCTTGATAATCCTACATTTTCACTGAAATAGTGATCTGTAGGTTGATACCCTTCCATAACTGTATTAAGTTCATGCATTTTAATTGTTCTTTCAAATTGCAAGACTCCATTAAAAAATGAACTATCAATCTGCTCTGTAATGACTTTATTATTGGAAATTAAAGAGTTGTAATTCGATTGCGATAAACCCAATTCAGGAATAAACATGAAACATTTTGCCTGATATACAGCTACACCAGGTCTGTATTTGGATCGTTGCACAAAAACACAAGTCTCGCAAACTATCCCCGACTCACTTGTGCCAGGGACAGGCGAATACTCCGGCCAAAAATGGTAGTAAAAATCTTGATAAGAACTGTACATTCGAACATCAAAATCATAGTTGGAAGGATTCTCAGAAGCTTCAGTAACATAAACCGTATCCAAATCTCCACTAGTCTCCTCTTCATAGACCCAATACGAACCTACTTTAAAGTAAAAGAAGTGCTTTACATTTTGAATGTTTTCGCAGTTTTCAGTTCCCGTTTCTTGACACGGTATTGGTTCGTCTTTTTTGCACCCCAATAAAATAAGAGTGCAAAGTAAAAGCGTTATGATATGTTGGGATTTAATCATTTAAGGTTCAATATAATAATCAACAAGGTTCCATACCTGATTGCTATCGATAAGCTCTTTTCTTGTTAAGCCTACATTCTCACTAAAATAATGATTGGTAGGTTGATAACCTTCCATAACTGTATTGATTTCATACATTTTAACTGTTCTCTCAAATTGCAGAGTGCCATTAAAAAATGAGTCGTCGATTTCATCTGTAATTACTTTATTGTTGGATATAGAAGAATTGTAATTAAATTCAGATTGACCAACTTGAGGTATGAACATAAAACAATTTGCTTGATACACAATTACACCAGGTCTGTACTTTGATCTTTTAACAGAAAGGCATCTTTTACAAATCGGACCAGCTTCTGGACAATCTTGATCCCCGGGGAAATACTCCGGCCAAAAATGGTAGTAAAAATCTTGATAAGAACTGTACATTCGAACATCAAAATCATAATTGGAATGATTCTCAGAAGCCTCAGTAACATAAACCGTATCCAAGTCTCCACTCGTCTCCTCTTCATAGACCCAATACGAACCTACTTTAAAGTAAAAGAAGTGCTTTACATTTTGAATGTCTTCGCAGTTTTCATTTCCCGTTTCTTGACACGGTATTGGTTCGTCTTTTTTGCACCCCAATAAAATGAGAGTGCAAAGTAAAAGTGTTATGATATGTTGGGGTTTGATCATTTAGGGTTCAATGTAGTAATCAATTAGGTTCCAAACTTGATTGCTATCGATAAGCTCTTTTCTTGTTAAGCCTACATTTTCACTTAAATAATGATTGGTTGGAGAATAATTATTCATGTGAGAATGTTCTTCGTGGACAGTAATTGTTCGATCAAACTCAATACCGCCTATATCAAAGACCGAATCAATACTTGTAATTCTTACTTTGTTTGATGGATAAAGAACAGTCCAGTTTGTTTCTTCAGTTCCAACAATAGGAACAAAAAAGCAAGAAGTTGCCTCACCAACATAATCCCCTGGTTTATACTTAGATCTTTTAATAAAAAGGCATGTCTTGCAGACTATTCCATATTCATTTGTACCCGGAACTGGTGAGTATTCAGGCCAGTAATGATAGAAGTAACCTTCATACGTGCTATACACCCTAACATCAAAATCATAATTTGAAGGATTCTCAGAAGCCTCAGTCACATAAATTGTATCCAAATCTCCACTCGTCTCCTCTTCATAAACCCAATAAGAGCCTACTTTAAAATAAAAGAAGTTCTTTACATTTTGAATGTCTTCGCAATTCTTATTTCCCGTTTCTTGACACGGTATTGGTTCGTCTTTTTTGCACCCCAATAAAAGTAGAGCGCAGAAGACGAGTAATATGTATTTGGACTTGATCATAAGTTCAATCTATTTCCCAAGGTACCGAATCAATTGGTATTTGTGAAACGTTTAATTTCCTTAAAAGGATAGAAAAAAATTGAATAAAACAAATGTCAGGTTACATTTTTGTGCAATTTGAGTAGTTATACCTATAAAATATGGAGCTCAATTGGTATGGGATTGTTTAGAGTAGGCAATACAAACTTCAATTACAAAGAGAAATCCCCAGTTCAGAAGCAATTCCGAGCTGGGGATTTTTACTACTCGACTATTTTTCGGCAACTTAAAAATAATACCTCCGTCTTGAACACAACCAATCAACACACTACCATTTTGAAAAATTTCACAATCCTTAGCGCTTTCGCATTCTTTACGTTCCTTTCAAACGCTCAAATTCAATGCGTCGATTTAAGCGGATACACCGACCAATATGTTAACTCTGTTGGTTTCGACGATGTCAATTACCCAATCGGTTCGGCATTCATTACTTCAGGCGACATTCAATACGTGAAGCCAAGTTCAGGAAACTCCTACCAAGGGATTCTGAGTGATTCATTGTTCTATATCGGCGATTTAGACATCGATGTTTCCAACTCAACATGCTTGGATAAGGAACTCACATTTTCATGCGCTTATTTAGAAGGGATGGCAATTGACGGAGACACGATCTACACAGCACTCAATCCTCCAGCGAACTATGCTGGCGTAACATTTGACTTCGAGTATGACGGAGCTGGCACGTACACAATCACAGGTGATTTTGATGTCGTGAGCTTGTACACACAAACGAACTTTTTATACGACGTTTGCTTGGATTGCGCTTCATCGACTATCGAATGCATGGATTTGAGCAACTACGACGATCAATACATAAACAGCGTTGGTTTCGATGACGTTACGTATCCGATCGGTTCGGCCTTCATTACAAATGGAGACATTCAATACGTAAAACCAAGTTCAGGAAATTCATACCAAAGTATTCTCAATAACGAATTGTTCTACGTTGGCGATCTTGATATCGACGTTTCAACTTCTACTTGTGCGAACAAGGTATTGACGTTCAGCTGCGCTTACCTCGAAGGTTTATCGGTTGATGGAGACTCTGTATTCACAATGCTTAATCCACCGGCGTACTTTGATGGCGGAGCTTGGGAGTTTGAATACGACGGAACTGGAAACTATACGATCACGGGCGATTTTGATGTCGTGAGTTTATTTACACAAACGAATATTCTTTCGGACGTTTGCTTGGATTGCGAACCTGTTTCTGTAGTTCAATGCATGAATTTGAGCAACTACGATGATCAGTATATAAACAGCGTTGGCTTTGATGATGTTACGTACCCGATCGGTTCAGCGTTCATTACAAATGGAGATATTCAATACGTAAAACCAAGTTCAGGAAATTCGTACCAAAGTATTCTCAATAACGAATTGTTCTACGTTGGCGATCTTGATATCGATGTTTCAACTTCTACCTGCACAAACAAAGTATTGACCTTTAGTTGTGCTTATTTGGAAGGTTTATCCGTTGATGGAGACTCTGTATTCACAATGCTTAATCCACCGGTGTACTTTGATGGCGGAGCTTGGGAATTTGAATCCGATGGAGCCGGAAACTACACAATCACTGGCGATTTTGATTTCGTAAGTCTATTTTCACAAACGAATATTCTTTCGGACGTTTGCTTGGATTGCGATGATCTTGTATTGACGAATGAAATCTCAACAATGGAAAGCAATTACACTGTTTATCCAAACCCAACAAATGCAACATTCACTATTAATTCAATGAACAACGAAGGATTTAGCTTTACTGTTTACGACACAAATGGTGCGTTAATCGTTTCTAGTAATTCAATAAACTCAGATGTTCAGATTGATCTTTCGAACTATAAAGATGGATTGTACTTGATCTCTGTTATTGATAGCAATGGATTTAGATCGGTGAAGAAGTTAATTAAGAATTAGAGGTTGGATATTGGATATTGGAAGTTGGAAGTTGAAAATTTGAATTATCATTCTTCACTTATAACTCCTCATTCATAACTTTTCATTCATAATTAATTTCCCGGTTCCAATTTCTCCGCGATCGCCTTAACGCATTTCATTCCATCAATTGCCGCCGATATAATTCCACCCGCGTAACCCGCGCCCTCGCCGCATGGATAAATTCCTTTGACATCCGGATGCTGCAGATCTTCGTTTCTTGGGATTTGAATTGGAGATGAAGTTCTCGACTCTGGAGCGTGCAATACGGCGTCGTTCGTGAGGTAACCATTCATCTTTCGACCAAACTCCTCAAACGCACCTTTCAGTCGCTTAGAAATCATCTTTGGAAGTACTTCATTCAGATCAAGACTCGTCATTCCTGGATGGTAGGACGTTTCTGGTAAATCAGTTGAAACCTTGCCGTTCATGAAATCCAACAAACGCTGTGCAGGAACATTTTGCGTTTTCCCTGCTGCTTCCCAACATTTGCGCTCCACTTCTTGCTGAAATTTCAAACAAACCAAAGGATCATTTTCATAATTCTCAAAATCTTCTGGAGAAACTGAAACTACAATTCCTGAATTCGAATACGGATTGTTTCGTTTGGAAGGCGACCAACCATTTGTCACTACCTCTTCTTGATTCGTAGCGCACGGAGCGACAATTCCACCCGGACACATGCAGAAAGAATACACACCCCGCCCGTCAATTTGAGCAACCAGAGAATAACTCGCTGGCGGTAGAAAATCATCGTTCAATCGGCCGTTGTATTGAATCGTGTCAATAAGGTCTTGACTGTGTTCAATCCGAACGCCCAACGCAAATGCCTTGGCTTCTAGCTTCCACTTCTTCGCATGGAACAGTTCAAATATATCTCGCGCAGAATGTCCAGTTGCGATTATGACATCTGTAAATTCATGAATGTCGGAACCGTTTATTTCTAAGGCTTTTACCGCACCATTCTCAGTAATGATATCCGTTACCTTTTCTTCGAAGCGAACCTCGCCTCCATGTTCAATAATGGTATCACGCATGGATACAATTATCTGTGGCAATTTATTCGTTCCAATGTGCGGATGTGCATCAACCATTATTTCTTCAGTGGCGCCAAATTGGACAAACCACTCCAATGCTCGTTTGATGTCACCGCGCTTTTTAGCACGCGTATAGAGTTTACCATCTGAATACGTTCCAGCTCCACCTTCTCCAAAACAATAATTCGATTCTGGATTAACGATGGATTCTTTATTCAATACTGCAAGATCCCTTCTTCTCGACCGAACGTCTTTCCCTCTTTCGAAAATAACGGGTTTTAATCCCAATTCTAAAGCTTGAAGCGCCGCGAACAATCCAGCTGGTCCAGATCCAATAATTGCGATTTTTTGTTTGCCTTCAACGTTTTGTGGAATGAATGACTTTTCAATAACGGGTTCATTTCCAGCTTCAAAAACATCGAATGTACAGTTGACTTTCACGTCTCTTTTTCGCGCATCGATTGACCTTCTTCTCCAAGAAAATTCAAATTCATTTAAATCGAGGGAAAGTTCTTTTGAAATGCGATTACGCAAATAAACGTCATCCTTAGACTGTTCTGGCGTTGTTTGAAATTGGATTGTTGTTGATTCCATTTTAAATATGAATTAATAATTATGAATCATAATTAAATTCTACGCTTCAAAGATAGTTGAGAACCACAACTTACAATCCATTATTCATCATTTATAATTCCTGATTGAAAATCATGCACTAAAAATTAAAATCGTTCGCGTCGTTATTCATAATATCAAATGAAATGGCAAATTTAAAATGCCGGGGCTGTTGACCTTCGGGAAGTTTAACCGTATTATTTTGGGTACTTCCAATAATATAGGTTCCGATCCTTACCCGTTCTCGAAAGATTTTAAATATCCGTTCAACCCCCAAATAGGCTTCCGTATAGAAGAAATCATTGTGCTCTGGCAGGTAAATAAAACCAGCTCCTGCGACTGACTTAATACCGGTTTTTTTCATGAATGGGATCTTGTTTATAATCGCTCCGTTAAAGTGATGTATGTAATGTCCGCGGATGTATAAATCCTTCGTTTCATACGTTGAGTCTAGATTCTGGAAGTTATTCAATGGATCAATAAATGCCAATGCAAGCCATTTGTTTTTATCAGCTTGTCTAAAATATTTACGGTCAATTATGTGAACACTATCTTGATTAACAAACTGGCCCATAACCAAGTTGTATTTTGATTCACCAAATGTTCGAATCTGAAAAGATTGTCTAACGGACAGGTATAAGTAATCGAAATCTACAACCGATCTAAAAACGCCATCCCATCCTTTTTCCCACCCTACCGTGAAGGTTGGCCAAGCGCTTCCCAAAACGACTTTTCGATCTGGCTCTGTCATGAATTTTTGCGCCGGAGTGTACGAAAGATAAGCAAGTGTTCTCAAAGAGTTATACTTCTCAAATTGAATGGGTTCCGTGTTTTCAAACTCCTCATCAAACCAGGTAACAAACTTGTAATCCAAATCAAACTGGTAGCGTTGATCTAGCCTAAATGAAGTGTACAAATTCAAGCCATTAAGTAACTCAGTAACATGACTGGCCCTCAGCCCAATATTTTGATAAATGTTCTGCCTGTCTAGAAGTGACGACACAGCATTGTTAGAATTTATCATCCGCCCGCCTTTACTGGCCGAAATGAGATAGGTGGATAATTTTTTGGGGTTGTAAAAATGATATACCGTTGCCGATCCTCGTAAATCGAGGTTGTTATAACCAATATTTAAATCAGTAGATGCGCTTATCCACTGCTTATTCTCCCATTTTTTAAAGTATGAAATTTGAGGTCCAAATCGAATTCCACCCATCGCAATGGGTTCAACCAATGATGTTACAGAAGGAAACATCCAGCGTGTTTTCTTTTCTCGATTCATATGTCCTACCCCAAGAAAAGCGACTTTTAGAAACGTTACCTTGTTGTAAATGGAATCAACAGAATCGAGGTAAACCTTTGATGTAAAAATGGATTGAATACTGTCTTGAACAAACTTCGAACGTTGCTCTTCCAGCGTTAACGGAATCGGTCGAATTTTATCCCAATAAGAACTGTCTCGTTCGTACGCTTCTTTTGTAGTAACTCCAAGTTCGTTACTGAAAAACTTCTTAGGGAATACTGGATTAATCTTATAGTTCGAATAATCAACCGTGGTTGCTCCCATTACAGATTCCTTCCCGTATTTCGTTTTGTATTCAAAGGTTTGCTTATCCAGTAACCACAAACTGTCAGCTTGCACAAATTCCTGAATAATTCGGAAGTCATCATATATTTTTAAGTTTCCTTTGTGCATTGCAAGGTCAACTTTTGTCAACACCCAATCGTGTTTCTTGATGTATAAAAACCCTGAAAGGGTTGAATTTCCTACGGATCTTGACGAAATCTTAACTACATAGATGGAATCTTCTCCTTCCGTTTGAATCTCAGTTAATTTGTACTTGTACGAGAGTATACCTGAAGGATGCAAAGGAGAAACTATCGGTCCAAGGTGCAAATCCTCCTTGTTGACCAAGCTTTTATAAAAGTTGAACTCCCCTCCTACGGTTGATTGATAGTAAATTTGATTCGGGTTCCCAATTTTTTCATACCCCGTTCGGATTTCCTTGATATTCTTTGGGTACTGAAAATGTTTTTCGAGATTGATTTCGATCATGTTAAGACGTGCTTCCGCCTTTATTTTTTCCTTAACCTTATCCTCTTCTTCCTGGAAAATATCCACAGGTTTATTATCTTCTTCTGTCGTCTTTTGAGGCTTTTTCTTTTTATCAAACGTTTCAACTCCTTTGATGTAAATGTCACAAGAGTAACTATCCATTTGGCGGATCATTTCCTTTTTATGATCAATCACATTTTTGACAATCATCCATCCTATGTTTTTCTTCTTCGCCGATACAGACACTCCTTCCACCTCCTGAAACACCTGCTTTAAGTAAACGTTTCGAACTGTTGGTTCGAGTTTATCGACAGTGATTTGCACCTCAAGATTTTCAAATCCAATACACGTAAAAACCAATGTCTGAACTCCCATTGTACATCCTAAAAAGTACTTCCCTTCAAAGTCAGTGATTGCTCCAGATTGATCGTTTACAGAAGCTCCTGAGTTCCCTCGATCTTTAAAATATACTTTTGCAAAGGGGATTGGATTATTGGACTCATCGTATACAAATCCAGAAACACTTTGAGCAAATAAGCTGAAATTTCCAACCAGAAAACCGAGAAACAGAAAAAGCTTGTGAGATGTTAATTTCATACTAGTAAGAGGATCTAAATAGAAAAAAGTTACATCTAAAACGTAGTTTTCCTATTTAGTAACATTAAAAAACAATGTTTACATAGATGAATTCATCATTGTAAATTAAACCTATCCTTCGAAAATAATTGAGAACCACCATACTTTATTGTATAGCTTCTGCACTGGATCAGAGGATGGTGTGTTGTCTTGTATAAATGAATTGATCAAGCCATGCGAATACTTCACTTCCATTCCAAATTTGAAATAAGGCGCGAAGAATTCAACTCCCAATCCGAGTTGCGCTTGAAAATCATGCTTCTTGATTTTAATAAATGGATCTATAAAATCTTGACTGGCATCTTCTTGAGACTGCAAATCGAGAGAATACTGACCTCCTAACAAAACATACGATGCGAAATTGTTGTGTCGAATCGTTCTGAATTGCCACATCAATGGGAAATCCAAATTGGTAGAATTAACCCGTTCTTCATTAAAAATATCCACGGATGAAGCCGTATCCGGATTGACAAACGTGTATAGTAAAATACGTTCTTGAAATGAAAGGGTTGGAATGAATCGCAAACGAACAACCGGAGTACCAACTTTTAAAGTCGTTACAATTCCAACTTGACCTCCAGCGGCACTTTTGTTCTCCAAGGATTTCAATCCATAAAGTTCAAAGGCATTTAATTTTTGATATGCCGTAAAATCAGCAGTATTTCCACCCAGCATAAAACCAAAATGCAAGAGCTTATCGTCGAATTTACGATAGTTCTTTGGCTTTTCCCTTTGGGCGTAAGTACTGAATGACAATCCTATACAGAATAACAATGCAATCTTCATTGAAGATAAAACGGAAAGGTCTATTTGATATTGTTTTTTCAAGTCAGATTATATTACTTAATTCCGCTATAAATTGTTGCGATACCACCACTTACCAGTATAGAATCAACTTTATTGTATCCTGTTTTCGTCATGATATCCATAAACGCCTGGCCTTCTGGAAACGCTTCAACCGACTCAGGTAAATATGCATAAGCACGTTTGTCCTTCGAAACTGTTTTGCCAATAAATGGAATCAAGCGCTTCGAATAAAACCCGAAAAATTGCTTCACTGGAAATTTCTTAGGTTTCGAGAATTCAAGAATCACAGCTTTACCACCCGGTTTAAGTACTCGAAGCATATCAGAAAGTCCTTTTTCCAGGTTTTCATAATTTCGAACTCCAAAGCCAACAGTCAAGGCGTCAAAATAATTATCCTCAAACGGAAGCTTTTCAGAATCGCCCAAAATCATCTTAATTGTATTCTCGTAACCTCTTTTGTCCATTTTTTGAATTCCCATGTCCAACATTCCTTGTGAAATGTCAACACCTATTACTTCGTCTGGATTCAATTTTAATGCCGCAATTGCAAAATCGCCCGTTCCAGTAGCGATATCCAATATTTTTTTCGGCTTAATTTCTCTAAGTTGCTTAATGGCCTTTTTTCTCCATAGTTTATCAATTCCTAATGAAAGAAAATGATTTAAGAAATCATATCGTTTTGAGATGTTGTTAAACATTTCTGCAACTTCTTCTTTTTTCGAAGAATCTTCACTATTGTAAGGCTTAACTACTACTTTCTTTTCCGTCATACACGTTATTTATCCAACCATTGTATGGCCATTTGGATACTTATAATTCTTACTAATAACCGCTTTACCAACCAGATACGCCAATGTCAACGTTCCTACACGACCAATGAACATTGCAATTATGAGTACAAATTTACCAACTCCGCTCAATTCTGGCGTTATTCCTCTCGATAATCCTACGGTACTTGCTGCCGAAACGTGTTCAAATACCAAATCCATAAAATCGTATTTTCCAGTTGCTAACAAATCGGCTTCAGAAATTGCGAGGACAAAAGGTCCAATTATATTACCAACTACAAAGAATAGAAATACTGCAAAAGCCTTCATTACCAACTCATTGGATATTGTTCTTTTAAATAACTCAGTATGCTTCTTTCCTTTAATCGTGGAAATTACCGCAGCCCACATAATCGCGAAAGTTGAGGTTCTAATACCACCACCTGCCGAACCTGAAGAAGCTCCAATAAACATTAGAAACAGAAAAACGATTACCACCGGCATGGACAGTTCGTTTGTATCAACAACGCTAAACCCTGCATTTCGAGTTGTCATTGATTGAAATAACGATGTCACTACGCTGCTCACCGTCCCTTGATCTCTAAGTGTATTGTTCCACTCAAATATGATAAACACAAGCGCTCCGAGAAACAGTAAGCCAAGAGTAAAGTACAAAGAAATCTTAGTCCCAAATTCTATCGTCTTCCATGGTTGACGCATTCTTTCACGCAAACGTTTGACTTCAAAAATATCAAAGACATAGATCATTCCGAACCCTCCAAGGAAGAACAGAATCAGAATAATTGTATGAACAAAAGTATTGTGGACCACATGCTCATACATCAATCCGCCAGGCAATGTTGAAAGTCCGGCGTTGTTAAATCCAGAAACGCCATGAAAAACAGAATGGAACAGCCGACTGCCGGTATCGGAAAATTCAGCACCGTGAGAGCCGAAGCCAATAAACAAAAGTATGATCCCAATTACTTCAAACGCAGTTGCCCAAAGAACGATCTTCGCAAGCATTGATTTCGCTTTAAGAATAGAATCTCTATTTACAAAATCCTCAATTAATTCGTGGTATTTGATCCCCACACCAAATTTAGCGACAACAAGCATAAGAGCACCAAATGCGATCGTATTCAGACCACCCAATTTTATTAAAACAAGAACAACCATTTGTCCTTTGAACGTTAACGTTTCAGCGATATCTATTGTAGAAAGTCCTGTTACACTCACCGATGACATGGACAAGAACATCGAATCCATTGCTGGCAAACCACCTTCTACTCTTGACATCTCGGGAAGCATCAACAGCAACCCTCCAACGATGGTCATTGCAAGAATTGAAATTGTAAACAACCAACCGGGATGAATCTTCATCCAAGGCTTAAAATTACGCTCTTTAAAAAGGTTGTTAAGGATAATAATAAAGATAAAGAGCTGAACGAAAATAGCCGATAAAGCACCGAATTGATTGAACCCGATAGATGCAAAGACCTTGTCTAGCACCATTCCGCCCATAAAATTATAGTTGAATCCTTCGAAGATCAACAAGAGCATTATTAAGGACTCAAACCAATTTTGCCGAATGAACTTAAGAGGATTAAAATCGTAAAATAGCTTGAGTAAGAATCGGACAATGTAGAATGCAAAACTAGCTTCTATTAAACTGAAACAAGCGTCTCTAGATTCTTCTGTTTGTGGAAAACCGTAGATGTAAACCAGAACACCGAGCGCCGTCAAAGAAACCAAGACATTAAGAAACGACAACGCTCCTAAAACCTTACGTTTTGAATCGTAAATGAATAAATTCATTCGTTCCCGAAGATCTCTAATTGTCATTCTTTAACTAATTTTAGTACTTCATCCATCAATAATTTTTTATCGATAGGTACTACTCCACTGACTTCACAAACCAAGCCTCCTGCTAGATTTGCAATTTCAGCAACTTGTTTCGGTTCCAAGCCAACCACCAAGCACAATGTAGCAACAGAGATAACTGTGTCCCCTGCTCCACTTACGTCGGCAATCTTTCTAATATGTGCAGGAAGATAGGATTGTCCTACTTCCGATTTAATATAAACGCCATGTTCAGACAAGGTCACAAAACTAATCTTGTTGTTCATTTTCGCTTCTAACTTTGCGATCGCCTCTTCGAACCCTTCTTTTTCGTTTTTAAAATTGAAATCTAGATTTAAGCCTTCCTTTAGTTCTTTCAAATTAGGCTTAAACAACGTCACATTTTCGTAAGAAAAGAAATTGTCTTTCTTGGGATCAACAGCAACGATAACATTGCTCGCATTGGCCATTTTGACAACTTCACGAATAACGCGATCGGTCAAGACACCTTTGTTGTAATCTTCTAAAATGATAGCATCAATGGAACTTAAAAACCCTTTAACCTTGTTTATTACTTCAAGTTCTTGATCTGAACTCAACGGAGAAATTTCCTCTTCATCGATTCTTAGCAAATGTTGATTGTTCCCAATAACTCTCGTTTTAACCGTTGTCTTGCGGTCGCTACTTTTTACAATCCCTTCGATAGAAAGACCTCTTTCGGTCATTAACTTATCAAATGTATTTCCGGCTGAGTCGTTTCCAACCAAAGAACAAAGAATTGGTTCTGCGCCTAAAGACAATAGGTTCAAGGCAACGTTTGCTGCTCCCCCCAACCGTTCATCGGACTTGGATAAATTAATAATTGGTACTGGCGCTTCAGGACTCACTCGAGTCACCTGACCGCGTAAATAAGCGTCAATCATGACATCTCCCAGAACCAGAATTCGTTTTTGAGTAAACTGATTAAATATAGATTTTACATCCATTATTTTAGTTTTTCAAGCGCATCTTTTACTCTTTTCATTGCTTCAGTTAACGTTTCCTCCGAGGCTGCATAAGAGATTCGAATACAATTCGGATCACCAAAAGCCTCTCCCGTTACCAAAGCTACAAGAGCTTCATCCAATATATACAACGCTAAATCACTTCCGTTATTCACCGTTCTACCATTGTAGGATTTACCATAAAAGTACGAAACATCAGGAAAAACATAGAATGCACCACCTGGAACGTTTGTTTTAACGCCTTCAATTTGATTCAAAGCATCTAAAACCAACGTTCTTCTTGATTTAAATGCCGCAATCATATCTACCAACACAACAGGATCTGCATCCATTGCAGCAATTGCCGCACGTTGTGTAATTGAAGAAGTCCCCGACGTAAACTGACCTTGAATCTTAGAACATGCAGCAGCGATTTCTTTGCTTGCTCCAATATATCCCAATCTCCAACCTGTCATTGCCCATGCCTTTGAAACACCATTGATCGTAACTACTTGGTCTTTAATATCAGCAAATTGAGCCAAACTTTCGTGCTTCGTTCCAAAATTAATATGTTCATAGATTTCATCGGCAATAACAACAATATGTGGATACCTCACCAACACATCTGCCAAATCTCTAAGTTCTTCTTTGCTGTAAACGGAACCCGTTGGATTACAAGGAGTAGAAAAGATAACCATTTTCGTTTTCTCAGTAATTGCAGATTCTAATTGCGCTCCAGTAATTTTAAAATCATTTTCAATCCCAGCGCTAACTGCAACAGGAATTCCTTCCGATACCTTTACAATTTCAATGTATGAAACCCAATATGGTGCTGGAATAATAACCTCATCTCCGTTATTCACGATGCTCAATACAACATTTGCAATTGACTGCTTTGCTCCAGTCGACACTACAATTTGATTTATCGAATAATCAAGATTGTTATCTCTCTTAAACTTATTCGAAATCGCTTGACGCAAATCTTCATAACCGGGAACGGGCGTATACTTTGTATAATTATCCTTCATTCCCTGAATTGCTGCATCCTTAATAAATTCAGGAGTATTGAAATCTGGCTCTCCCAAACTCAATGATATTACATCAAGTCCTTCAGCCTTCAATTCTCTACTTTTTTGAGACATAGCAATCGTTGCTGACTCTTCCATTGCTTGTAATCGATCCGATAATTCAATCATAACTATAGACGGTGTTATTTTAGGTGTACAAAACTACAATAAACTATAGATAGAGTATTGATCTTCTGACGGAAAAAAGAGCTTATTTTTAAACTTGAATTGTGAATAAAAACAAAATGAGAGTTCAAGTCTAGACGGAGAATTAAATTAAATTCGCAACAGATATGAGTGAAGACAAATTTATTGACGTAAAACGACTGCTTGAGAGTAAGAACCCCAAGCTTGCAAAACGTTTGCCTCAAGGAATAGTTCAATATCTGAAATACGCTCTTCACGAGAACGAAGTCAATCATTTTCTTGAATACAATAGAGACAAGAAAAACACAGATTGGTGTCAGGCTGCGGTTGATTATATGGACATCACGTTATCTGTAAAAGGAATCGAGAAAATTCCCAAGAAAGGAAAGATTACAATTGCCCTCAACCACCCACTGGGAGGAATGGATGCCATGATCTTGGTTTCGGCATTGCGTGGACATCGTGAAGACTTGAAATTCATTGTGAACGACATTCTATTGAACATTGAAAACATGAAAGGTATGTTTGTTGGCATCAATAAACATGGCAAGAACAAAGGCTCTATTCGGAATCAGGTTAAAGAATTGTTTGAATCTGAAGATGCGGTTTGTATTTTCCCAGCAGGAATGGTGAGTCGAAAAGAAAACGGAATTATTCGAGATCTTGAATGGAAAAAAACCTTTGTTACGTATGCCAAGGAATGTGACAGAACGATTATTCCCATCTACATAGACGGCGAGCTCTCTCGATTTTTTTATGGCTTGTATCGTTTCAGAAAGGCAATAGGTATTAAATCTAACATTGAAATGTTGTACCTTGTTAGCGAGCTTTTCAAACAGAGAAAAAAACACATGCAATTTGTCGTCGGCGATCCTATTGATAGGGATTATTTAATGAATAACCCGAACGACAATGAATTGGCTCAAGAAATAAAAGAAAAGGTTTACGAACTTAGAAAGCAGTTATAATATGGAACCTATTATAGAACCAATAGACAAGGCTATTCTTAAAAAAGAATTAAATCCAGATCGATTTTTGCGCCCAACGCGGAAAGGTGGAAATGAAATCTATTGTATCAATATTCACAACTCTCCAAATGTTTTAAAAGAAATAGGACGGTTGAGAGAATTGACATTTAGAGCATCCGGAGGCGGAACAGGTCAATCCTTAGATTTGGATGACTTTGATACTTCAGAAAATTGCTACGATCAATTGATTGTTTGGTCGCCTGAGGATGAGGAAATTATTGGAGGTTACAGATTTATACTGTGTCAAAAAGTTCTTGCAGACAGAGAAAATATAGAGCTTTCAACAGCGCATTACTTCTCGTTTACGGATAAATTTATTGACAACTACTTGCCGAACACGATTGAATTGGGAAGAAGTTGGGTTCAACCAAATTTTCAGCCAACAGTAAATCCAAGAAAAGGACTTTTTGCCTTAGATAATATTTGGGATGGATTGGGTGCAATCGTAAAAACACATCCAGAAATAATGTACTTCTTCGGAAAGGTGACGATGTATCCAACGTATAACACGGAAGCGAGAGATTTTCTTTTACACTTCATGCATTATTATTTCCCGGACACAGACCAACTAATGAAACCTTTCCACCCCTTAGAACAAGATTACGATTCTGCGGAATGTGATTCTTTATTGAAAGGACTCGATTTCAAAGAAGGATTTAAAGTTTTGAGTGCTTATGCGAAAGAACGCGGTGAATACATTCCTCCATTGGTAAACATCTACATGAACTTGTCTCCATCAATGAAAACGTTTGGAACGGCTGTTAATCCTGAGTTTGGAAACGTTGAAGAAACGGGAATTCTAGTTCCTTTTGCAGATATCTATCAAGAGAAGAAGGACCGGTACATGACGTATTGATCGATTGTTTGATTATTCGATGGTCCGATCATCCGATCGTTTGATCGTTTGATCTCAATTCTCTAACCACTCTGAACGGTCTCAATACCTGTACTTATCAAAAATTGATAAAACCTCACCCGTTGTCTGCACTTGATAAATTTGTTTTCTTTCCACTGGAATGGATCTATATTTGTTAACTGGAAATAGTTAGTGGAAAAAACCAATCTGTCATTTTCAATTCTCATTGAGACGAAACTATTATTTGCTTTCCGTAAGTCTTAATGCGCTGGTTCTTTGTTATTAACTGAACAAAAAAATCCCGTCTTGGTTGAACCGAGACGGGATTTATAACTTACTATTACTACTACATAAACGGTGCATATTTCGAAATCAGATGCGCACCATTCTCATTTGCCTTTAGAAGTGGATTACGAGGTCATTCTCTTCAATCATTTTACGAAGATTGATAAGTGCATAACGCATTCTTCCAAGAGCAGTATTGATGCTGATGTCCTCTAATTCAGCTATATCCTTAAACGACATCTCTTTAAATATTCTCATTTTTAATATATCACTCTGCGATTGAGGTAAAAATTCAATAAGATCTACCATTTGTGATTCAAGTTCAACTCTCGTCATTTCTTCTTCGACATTTTCGTCCTCCATTTTAATCGTATGGAAAATATTGAAATCATCACGTTGAGAAGAAGACTCAGAAATAAGCTTCACTTTATTGTTTTTTCTAAAATAGTCGATGACTAAGTTATGTGCGATTCTCATCGCCCAAGGCAAGAATTTCCCTTCCTCGTTATAGTTCCCCGCCTTAAGCGTGTTTACTATTTTAATAAAAGCATCTTGAAAAATGTCCTGTGCCAATGCACCGTCACGAACTTTCATATTTATGAAACGGTAGATCTTATCTTTATGACGTATTAATAACGCTTCAAAAGCTTTTTCATCCCCATTAATATATGCTGTGACTAAATCGCGGTCATCGATGTTCTCCTTTATCATAACTTACCAGTTTAAGTAGTTTCAATCTTTGTGATCAAACTTGTTTAAGAGTAATGTTATAATCTATAGGCTTCCGCGTTTTTAATTGATAATTAGCTTCCAATATAGAGAAAATATCCGATCTAGCAATATTTCTGCCAAAATTCTTCAATTTCATCGATACAAATACTAAAACGTAGCGTTATTTAAAAAGGTTGGGGCCGTTTGAAGATAATTTTGAATTATTAATTATAAATGATGAATTCACTTCTCACGAACCATCTCAAAGCGCTCATTATTAACCAAATATAGATCGCTTAAATGTTTTTCCTTTTCCTCAATGAAATCGCCTTCCCAGTCAGAATAGAACAAGCAAATAGCTGTTTCATGTATATGATGCATTGAATTGAATGCAAAGATTAATTCTCTAAACTTTCGTCATAAATCCATTTTAATTGAATCAATTAATGGTTACCTTTATTGATCTCAAAAACGACATAGAATTGAAGCAGAAGAACATTGAAATAAAAGGCGCAAGGGTTCACAATTTAAAGAACATTGACGTTAAAATTCCACACGGAAAATTTACCGTGATTACGGGACTTTCGGGATCTGGAAAATCTTCTTTGGCCTTTGATACTTTATATGCCGAAGGTCAACGTAGGTATATTGAAAGCCTTTCTTCTTATGCACGTCAATTTCTGGGGAAACTGAACAAACCTGAAACGGATTATATAAAAGGAATCGCTCCGGCAATTGCCATTGAGCAAAAAGTAACTTCGAACAACCCGCGTTCAACGGTTGGAACGAGCACTGAGATTTACGATTACTTAAAAGTGATCTTTGCTCGAATTGGAAAAACGATCTCCCCTATTTCTGGAAATCCTGTTCGAAAACATACCATTTCTGATGTTGTGGATTTTCTTCGGAAACAAGAGAAGGGTGAAAAATGTATTGTTTTAAGTCCGCTTCCGGGTTTTAAAAAGTACGGAACAGAGAAACAATTGGCGATTCTTAAACAACAAGGATATGTTCGGTTGTATTTAAAAGATGAATTTATTCTTATCGAAGATATCATAGCGAAGCCACCAAAGGGAATTGAAAAAGCGTTCTTGGTGGTGGATCGAATCGGTATTGACTTTTCAGATGACGACAACGTTTCTCGATACGGTGATTCTATTTCATTGGCATTTGCTGAAGGTGATGGAGAATGTGAAATAAAAGTAATTAGCAAAAACAAAAGCCAGCAATTTTCCAGTCGGTTTGAATTGGACGGAATGGAGTTCCAAGAACCGAACGAACATTTCTTCACATTCAACAATCCATTTGGAGCGTGTAAATCGTGTGAAGGCTTTGGGCAGGTTATAGGAATCGACAACAATCTCGTTATTCCAAACAAAGAGTTAAGTGTCTACGAAGGAGCTGTAATCGCTTGGAAAGGAGAGAAAATGAGCCGTCACAGAGACAAGTTCATCGATCAAGCTTCTGATTTCGATTTCCCAATTCACAGACCCATTGCAGAGTTAAGCGACGAACAATTGGACCTTCTGTGGAATGGTAATAAAAAAGTAAAAGGAATCAATGACTTCTTCAAATTCGTTGAAAGTAAATCCTACAAGATTCAATTCCGCGTAATGTTGTCTCGCTATAGAGGAAAAACGGAATGTCCGGATTGTAAAGGAACGCGATTGAGAAAAGATGCGAGCTACGTTAAAATTGGCGGAAAGTCAATTACGGACGTTGTACTTTCTCCGGTGGATGACAGTTTGAAATTCTTCAATGGATTAAAACCAAACAAACACGATGCTCAAGTAACGAAAAGAATTTTGCCTGAAATTGTGAGTCGACTTGAGTTTTTACAAGAAGTTGGATTGGGTTACTTAACACTTAACCGACAATCAAATTCACTTTCAGGAGGAGAATCGCAACGAATTAATCTGGCAACCTCCTTGGGAAGTAGCTTGGTTGGATCGATGTATATTTTGGATGAACCTTCAATTGGATTGCATCCGAAAGACACGACAAAATTGATTAAAGTGCTGAGATCCTTGCGCGATGTCGGAAACACGGTAATCGTTGTTGAACACGAGGAAGACATTATGCAAGCAGCTGACGAAATCCTCGATATTGGCCCAATGGCTGGAGTGTATGGGGGAGAAATTGTATTTCAAGGAACCCACAAAAAACTCATCAACGCCAAGAACAGTTTAACCGCAGACTATTTAACGGGTAAAGAAAAAATTCCTGTTCCATCGACGCGAAGAAAAACGAAAAACAAACTTACGATAGAAGGTGCTCGCTTGCACAATTTAAAGAATATCGATGT
Source organism: Crocinitomicaceae bacterium (assembly GCA_047630755.1). Taxonomy (GTDB): domain Bacteria; phylum Bacteroidota; class Bacteroidia; order Flavobacteriales_D; family Crocinitomicaceae; genus UBA4466. The sequence goes on from JBLHYG010000007.1 coordinate 164,525, forward strand.
CTCATTTCCATTGCATAGTTTGGTCTGCGTCACAGGTGTTAGTGGCTCTGGAAAGTCAACATTAGTTAAAAACATTTTACTTCCAATTGTTCGAAAGCATCTTGGAATTTACGGCGACAAACAAGGTGATTTCAGGTCGTTCTCAGGCGACTTAACACATATTAAAGCGGTTGAATTTGTAGATCAAAACCCCATTGGTAAATCATCGAGAAGTAACCCGATCACTTATGTAAAAGCTTTTGATGACATCAGAGAACTATACTCACGACTTCCACTTGCCAAAACAAGAGGGTACAAACCTGGATTTTTCAGTTTCAATGTTGAAGGCGGTAGATGTGAAGTTTGCGAAGGTGAAGGTGAAATCACAGTTGGAATGCAGTTCATGGCAGACGTTCACTTGACGTGTGAGCAATGCAACGGAACGCGTTACAAGAATGAAACTTTGGACATTGAATTCCAAGGGAAATCGATTTCGGACCTGCTCGAAATGGACATTCAATCGGCTTACGATTTCTTTAGCCAATATGACGAACGCATTGAAAAGAAGATCACGCAAAAAATAGAACCTCTTGTAAAAGTAGGATTGGGTTATTTGAAACTGGGTCAAGCATCAAGCACGTTAAGTGGTGGTGAGGCTCAGCGAATAAAACTAGCCTCATTCCTTTCAAAGGGAAAATCAAGCGCTCCTACTCTGTTTATTTTTGACGAGCCGACAACAGGACTTCATTTCCATGATGTCAACAAGTTGGTGATTGCCTTCAATGAGTTAATCAATGCTGGACATTCAATTATCGTAATAGAACACAATTTAGACGTTATAAAATGTGCCGATTACGTTATTGACTTAGGCCCAGAAGGCGGCGTAAATGGCGGTGAAATTGTATTCATGGGAACTCCAGAAGAGATGGTTCTATGCCAAGCAAGCCATACGGGTCATTATCTTAAGGAAAAGCTTGTTTAATTAAGGTTTCGAGTAGTTTTAAAATTTTTTCGCTTCAATTAATTGATCTATCTTTCAGACAATTAAATCTATTCTATGAAATTGTTAGCTACATTAATTGTCCTTTTCCTTACTGCATCATTTTCTTTTGGTCAAAACACATATATCCCGGACAGTAATTTTGAAGCGGCCTTAATTTTTGAAGGCTTAGACAACGTATTGGATGATTCTGTAAGCACAAGTTCAATAGACACTGTAACGATTCTTGACCTTGAACCATTTTCAATAACAGACCTTACGGGGATTGAAGATTTTTTAGCATTAGAAGTTCTTGTTTGTCGCAATAACAACATACAGCAGTTGGATTTGAGTTCGAATATTAACTTGAATTTTCTCAATTGCGAGAACAACTTCATGACCAATTTAAACATTTCGAACAACCATTTATTGGAAAGATTGTTTTCAGAAAACAACAATCTGACAACTATTGACTTAAGTCTAAACCCATTGCTTTACGTTTTAGATCTAAATGGAAATGGCCTAAGTACTATTGATTTAACAGGGAACCCACTGTTAAAGACCCTCTTGCTTAGAAATACGACAATTAGCGCTATTGACCTATCGAACAATACACTTTTAGAAGATATTGATGTATCCGTCAACAACCTTAGCTCACTTGATTTAACAGGTTTAAGCAATCTTCAAACATTACTGATTCATGATAATGACATTAATGCTCTCAATTTAACTGACAATGTCAATTTGGAAATTTTATTAAGTATGAGCAATGATTTAAACGATCTTGATCTAACAAACAATCCGTTGTTAACCTATATTGATTGCTACGACAATGATTTACATTCACTCATACTACCTCCCATTGACACTCTTTCTATTGACACTTATAATTTGGGATCGGTCAATAACGCGAACTTGTTTTGCATCCAATGTGACCACCCAACGTATGTAGAGAACAATTGGAACGTTGTCATTGACAGCTTCACAGTTCTTTCGAATACGTGTACTTTGAGTCTGAATGAAAACTCAAAAGTAGAAACACTAAATATATTCCCGAATCCTTCAACTAGGGAGCAAATCACATTAAACAGTTCCGTTGACGGTACTTTTGAACTAATCGATTTAAAAGGGTCAACCTTAAAAAATGGAAACATTATAAAGGGCGACAATTCAGTCGATGTATCCTTATTAACATCAGGGATATACATTATTCAAGTTCAATCGGACAATGAATACTTGACAGTAAGAATTGAAATTATCAATTAGTGTTGAAATTTAACCTTACAAGGATTACTCCACATCCTTAAACTTCATTTTTTCGCTCTTCGCAACAATTGCCGCGACCGTTGCATCACTCGTCACATTGATCACAGTTCTGCACATGTCTAGAATTCGATCCATCGGAAGCACTATCGCTACCCACATCGGATTCAAGCCGATAGATTCTAGAACAACCATTAGCATAATCAATCCTGCGCCAGGAACAGCAGCCGCTCCAATAGAAGCTAGAGTTGCCGTAACCACGATTCCCAATTGCTGCCAAATCGTTAAATCCACATCGAAATATTGTGCTAAGAAAATAACTGCAATTGCTTGATATAAAGATGTTCCGTCCATATTTACGGTTGCTCCAATTGGCAATACAAAATCTGTTGATTCTTCTGGAACACCAAGGTTGTCATTCACACATTCGATTGTCACAGGTAATGTTGCTGCACTAGAACTTGTTGAAAATGCTAAGAACTGAGCAGGACTCATTCCTTTGAAGAATTTTTGGTAACCGATTTTAACTCCAAACAAACGCATCAACAGAGGATAAAACACAAACATCAACAAAGCCAATCCAACAACAACGAGCAATGAATAGCCCAACAACTGAACAAAAATATCTAGCAAAGAATCCAATGTATCAGCTGAACGCGCTAAAACTCCTGCCATTAAACAGAACACAAAAAACGGTGCGCCTCGCATTATAATATGAACCATTTTAATAAACACTTCATTCATTCCTGTAAAGAAATCAAATACTGCACCCGTCTTTTCTTTTGGTAAAAACGCCATTGAGATCCCAAAAAGTAAGGCGAAGAAGATAACTTGAAGCATTAAGCGACCGTCTCCCATCGCAATTATAATATTGCTTGGAACCATATCTACAAGTGCTTTTAGTGGCCCTGGAGCAGCACCTTCTGAACTTGCCTTATCTGCCTTTTTTCTCTTCTCTGCAGCGGTTTTGTATTCTTTTTTTTCTGTCGAACCTTTGTAGGACATCTGTGCGTTCGCAATTTGTTCAGCGGACGCCGTTTTTAATTCATGTCTTCCATCAATAACTTCAGTGCTTGTTTCTTCTGCCCACAATTCATATTGAAGTCTGTGATTCAACCGTGTCTCTTCATTTGATTGTAAACCAGGACCGAGTGCATTGACCAACAACAATCCGATTCCAATAGAACTTACGGTTGTCACTAAATACAAGCCAAGCGTTTTCGCACCAATCCGACCGAGTTTTGACGGATCACCCATTCCTGCAACGCCGGTTATGATTGAGAACAATACAAGTGGAACTGCGATTAACTTCAAGGCATTGATAAAGATGCTCCCAAATGGATCAACCCAATCAGCCGTGAATTTATTCCATCCAAATTTCATTGAAAGGATTGCGAAAATAACCCCAAGAACCATGGCGATTAATATTTTCCAGTGTAACGCTAATTTTTTCATGTCGTGAAGATAATAAAATCGATTACTCGATAGTTCGATAGTTCGATAGTTCGATAGTTCGATAGTTCGATAGTTCGAAGAATAATCAAATCCAATAATTGAAAAGCATAGTGTGCCTAATGATCGATTAATCGACTCTTCCTTTATATATTTTTTAGAACTATTTATCAAACTCGATCGACTAATTGAAGAATATTCGTATAATTGTACTTCAGAACACATAATCGACTGTGTTTTAATAGAGTTTCCTAGAAAAAGATATCCCCCCTATTATCATTATTATACTTTTCGTTACCATTTATGGATAAAAAAGATTTGGAAGGCAAAAAAGTTGCCGAGTTAAGAGAAATTGCAACAGCTTCTGGTATTTCAGGTGCAGAGGCTATGAAGAAAGCTGAAATTATTGAAAAATTAGCAGGAAGCACTAAAAGCATTGAAAACGCTGAAACTGAAGAAGAAGCTCCTAAAAGAAAACGTACTCGTAAAAAGGTAATGACTGAAAAGTCTACTGAAGAACAAGGGGAATTGTTTAAAACAGCTGAAGAGGTTAAAGCTGAGGCTAAAATCAAAGCGGAACCAGAAGTTAAAGCTGAAGTAGAAGCCACTCCTGAAGTTAAAGTTCCTTCTGCAGAGAAGAAGAACGAAGCGAAAGTACCTAAAAACAAAGCTGATAAATCTACGAACGACTCTGTAAAGGACGAGACTAAAAAAGAAACTCCGAGTAGAGATTCAAAGCCGAACCCTAGAGAAGATAGATCAAAAGACGATAGAGGCCCGAAAGCAAAAGGACCTGGACGCGATCTTCGTGATATGAATAAGGAGAAAACGAACACTCCTAACAACGAAAAAGCGAACAACAATAACCCGAACAACGAAAAGGCCAATAGTAATAATCCTAATAACGATAAGGCCAACAGCAATAACCCGAATAACGAGAAAGCGAATAACAACAACCCGAACAATAAGAACCGTAACAAGAATACCAATAACAACAACCAAAACAAGGATAACCGTCCTTCTAAGGAAGAAGAAGAACGTTACAATCTTGTTGGAATTGTTGCTGCGGAAGGTGTTTTAGAGGTGATGCAGGACGGATATGGTTTCTTGAGATCTTCGGATTACAATTACCTTCCTTCACCGGATGATATTTATGTTTCTCAAAGCCAAGTTAAATTATTTGGTCTTAAATCAGGAGATACTGTTGTTGGAACGATTCGCCCACCTAGAGAAGGAGAGAAATTCTTCCCGTTGGTAAAAGTAGAATCAATTAATGGTCGATCTCCTTCATTTATACGTGATAGAGTGCCCTTTCAATATTTAACGCCTTTATTCCCAGACGAAAAGTTCAAATTAACTGGACACAAACAAGAAACGTTATCGACACGTGTAATGGACTTGTTTGCACCAATTGGTAAAGGACAACGTGGAATGATCGTTGCACAACCGAAAACGGGTAAAACAATGCTATTAAAGGATGTAGCAAACGCAATTGCTGCGAATCATCCTGAAACATACTTAATCGTACTTCTAATTGACGAACGTCCAGAGGAGGTAACAGATATGGCGCGTTCTGTAAATGCTGAAGTTGTTGCTTCTACATTTGATGAGCCTGCCGACCGTCACGTAAAAGTGGCAAACATGGTACTTGAGAAAGCCAAAAGAATGGTTGAATGTGGACACGATGTTTGTATTCTTCTTGATTCTATTACCCGTTTAGCTAGAGCTTACAATACTGTTTCTCCGGCTTCTGGTAAAGTTCTTTCCGGTGGTGTCGATGCAAATGCACTTCACAAACCAAAACGTTTCTTCGGTGCTGCTCGTAAAATCGAAAATGGCGGATCTCTGTCTATCCTTGCTACGGCATTGACGGAAACAGGATCTAAAATGGATGAAGTAATCTTCGAGGAATTCAAAGGAACTGGTAACATGGAACTTCAATTGGATCGTAAGATTTCTAACCGTCGTATTTATCCTGCCATCGATATTACTTCATCTGGAACACGTAGAGAAGATTTATTGATGAATAAAGAAGTTCTTCAACGTGTTTGGTTGATGCGTAAGTTTATCGCTGACATGAATCCGGTTGAGGCCATGGAATTCTTAAAAGACAGAATGAGTAACACAGTATCAAACGAGGAATTCCTCGCTACAATGAATAGCTAAAACGATTATGAGAATAACGGTTAAAGTTGGTTTACTTTTCGCTGCTCTCTGGATCCTGATAAAAATGTTTTTTTTCTGGACAGGAGCCCTAGGACAGAATGTTGTTCCGATGGTTTTATTGAATATGCTGTTTGTTCTCTTAGCTATTTCTGTTGCACTTTACCTTCATAAATTAAAGCAAACCGAATACACCAATGCTTTAGGAGACATCAAAAACGGCATGACCGCTGGTGTTCCGTATGCGATGATCGTCAGTATCTTCATCTATGCCTACTATTCGAAGATTGATCCTGAATTCAACGAGCATCAGAAATCGGAATGGGAAATGAGAGTGAAAAAGGAGCTCGACGCACCTGGTGGACTGGAAAAAGCACAAGAAAACAATCCGGATTTTGAAGTTTTAGAGCGCGATGAAATCATTGCTAAAATGAAATCCGGATACGAAAGTTTTTACAACCCTACTGCGACAATGACTTTATCTATGCTAGCGCTTTTATTGCTAGCGACATTGAACAGCATTTTTGTAACGGTAATTATGCGGCGTGTGGTATTTAGGAACATGAAATATCCGAATCCTGTAGATGAAGAGCCTCCAGTAATTAATTAACGCTTGCTCAACTATTTGAAAGATACTTTTTCCTCATACGAGTTACCCATATCAATAGAAGTATTGACCCGAGTAAAATTGAAGGTATTGATATAAAGAAAAGGGCCATTCTCTTTTCTCTTCCTGCATATTCCAAGATTAAATCTCCATCCTTATCAATTTCTTTCAATTCAAGGTGTCCATCAATGGATGAATAATATAGATGGACGAAATCTCCTTTCTTGATCTTTTTAAAGACCCTCTCTTTGTAATCATCCACCTCATACCGAACAATAAATCGATTCTGATTCAAGATAATATCAACAACTTCTTTCTCAACTGTCCATCTTGTGCCTAAAGGGCCGCTTGCTTCTGCTTCAATCGTATTCAATTGAATACTATCAACAACACCTTCTTGTTTAGAAAATTCATCCAATTCATGATGGCTATAAAAGATTGCCCAAACAAGAATTGAGGAGATTATAATGGTAAAAATCATTGCAAGTCTAAACCACAGAAAAGATCTTTCATTTTCAGAAACGTATTCAAAATAGGCTTTCATCTAAAATGTTTTACTAAGCTGTATTCCGATTGATCTCTGTATTATTATTACCGCTTACTTATCTCATCACCAAGCTCATCGTAATCAATCCCGTCAAAGTTTCCAGACGACATCATTAAAAGGACGGCGTTGCTCATTTCTTGAGAACGAATGAATTCAAGAACTTCAGATGTTTCATTCATTACTTTAACGTTTCCACCAAACCCTGCAAGTACCAATTCTTTGGAAATAGGTTCTAATTTTTTGTGCTGTACAACCTCTGGACTATAATAAACGACAGCCTCATCCGCGGCATTCATTGCGCCAACGTATTGTTCCAAAAATTCCTTTTTCAAAGAGGAGAACGTATGCAATTCCATACAAGCTACAAGCTTCCGGTCTTTGTACTGGTCTTTAACAGCTTTTGTTGTGGCTTTTAATTTCGACGGTGAATGCGCAAAATCCTTATACATCACAAATCGGTCTTTCTCGACAACCTTCTGCAGCCTCTTCCCTGCTCCAGTAAATGATTTCATCGCATTTAGAAAAACGTGGTTATCAATTCCTATTGATTCACCAAGCCGCATGGCACCTATTAAATTTTGGAGGTTGTGTGCTCCAAATATTTTCAATTCGTATTTGTTTCCACCAAAAGACAATCGCGTTCCTTCTTCGGTCACTTCATAGTCAGGGGTTGAATATGGGACGCAATTCAAAGTATCCCTGTATTTCTTTCCCAGCTTATTGACTTCTTCATCCTCGGTATTGAAAATCAAAGTACCAGTAGGCTCAATAACTTTACAAAACTCTTCGAATTGAAGCACATAATTTTCGAATGTTGGAAACACATTGATGTGGTCCCAGGCAATTCCACTTATTATCGCAACATCAGGCTTGTACAAGTGAAACTTAGGGCGTCGATCAATCGGAGAACTTAGGTATTCATCACCTTCCAATATCATTATATCCGCTGCGTCTGTGATCTTTACCATGCAATCATAGCCTTCGAGCTGCGCGCCCACCATATAATCCACATCTATGCCTAATTCATTGATCGCATGCAGTAACATTGAGGTTATGGTTGTCTTACCATGTGAACCTCCAACGACAATGCGCTTCTTAGATTTACTTTGTTTGTATAAATACTCAGGATAAGAATACACTGGAATATTTAATTCTTTGGCTTTTAACAATTCAGGATTGTTCTCCCTTGCGTGCATTCCCAATATAACCGCGTCCAACTCCTTCGAAATTCGGTTTTCATCCCAACCAATTTGCTTTGGAAGAATTCCCTGTCGATCCAAACGAGTGCGCGATGGTTCAAAGATTTCATCATCCGATCCGGTAACATTCATCCCTTTTCTACTCAATGCAATGGCCAAATTATGCATTGCGCTTCCTCCTATCGCTATAAAATGAACGTTCATATTATTTTCGTTTGGTATTTTCCCAACCATCCAATAACGCGGGAATTATTAAAAATAGTGTTCCGTAATCCGTCAGTAAAGAATACACTCCAACGGTTTCCTCAGTAATCATATAAGCAGGCAACATTACGGAGATCAAACCAAAGTAATACAACCAATCCCACCAATTTTGGCTTTTAAAAATAAGTCGCTTTAATATCTGCAATCCAACGTACACCATGCAAAGAACCGTAACGTAAAATGGAAGTCTGGCAACGGCATCCACGGTATTTACGGACCAGAAATAGGAAACAATCCAACCTCCAACAGCCAATAAGGCTATTGTGATCAGAATCTTAAAAAGCTTCTTTGAATTCATAGAGTCAATCTTTCTATGAAATTACAGATATAGATCACTCTAATACTAGAGCATAGTGTTTAGTTACCCACAGAAGCTTGCGGAAAACCTATTCAAGGTATTTAGAAAAACCATCTGACATGGCATGTTGAATCTCACCTTTCGTATTTGCGTACAACAGGTAAACCTCCAAGTTCTCTTCAGGATGCTCACGAACGAACTTGAGCGCTCCTTCTGTTCCCATTACCATAAACGCTGTCGCATACGCATCTGCAGTTGAACATTTATTGGCAATTACAGTTGCGCTTAATAGCGAATGAGTCACAGGTTTTCCAGTACTTGGGTTTAAGGTGTGTGAATATTTAATCCCGTCTTTTACGTAAAACTTACGGTAGTTTCCACTTGTTGCAATTGCCTTATCGGAGATATGAATAATTGTATCGCGTTCTCTCGTTTGAAGATTCTCAATCGGTGAATCAACTGCAATATTCCAAGGCGTTCCATTCTTATTGTGTCCTTTAACCTTTAACTCTCCGCCAATTTCCACATAAAAATTTTTGCACCCTTTTTTTTCTATGAAATCATAAATCACATCTACCGAAAGACCTTGAGCAATTGCGTTAAAATCCAGTTTGAAATTAGGATTACTTTTTGTTACGGTAATTTCAGCATCTTGAAAGCCAACTTGATGGTGACGTCCCCTTTCGAAAGAGACAAAATTTAGAATTGAATCAATTTGATCTTGTGCCAAAGGAGTCTCTAAATCATTCATAAAGCCCCAACCTTTTACAAGTGGAAAAACTGACGGATCGAATTTACCGTCAGTGATCTGATAAATATGTTGACTTTCAAGGTAGCATTTCTCAAAAAAATGAAAGGCATCTGAAATCACCATTGATGAACTGCTATTGTTAATCTTAGAAATTACGGATTCATCAATATAAGTGGAAAGGGACAAGTCGAAATTGCGCAACTGAGCATCGATTTCTGACTTCTCAATTTTACCGTTATCATCAACAATTATAATCGTGTATGTTGTTCCTTGGGTGTTCCCACTAATCGTGTGGGTTTCATAAATTGTTTTGCTTTCACAAGAAGTGAAGGCCGCACCAAGACTAATAATGGCGCTCCAAATGAGGACCTTGCGTTTCAGAATTCCAGACATGTTGTAAACTTGGGTTACCATTTTTAGAAAAAGTCGTTGCGCTACCTGATTGTGTTCTTACGTAAACATCAGCATGTCCATCAATCACTACAACACGACGCGTTATAAGCGCTTTCATCAATCCATTTTGATCATTCTGAGTAAAAGATTCTTGTGAAACACCTTCAGGATATTCCTCCCCAAGCGTATTCGCAGTTTTAACGGTTTCGTTTCGTTCCGAAGTAATGTTGTGAATTTTATTAGCAGCATCATAATGTTTCTCATCCTGTCCGATAGACTGGTTTGCGCTTTTTTGTGCGACAACTTTTTTCGTTGCTTCTAATGCTTGTCCACTTGCGACATGCTTATCTTTTTCTTTAGCAGCATCTTCTTGAACAGAAGAGTAGATATCTGAAATTTCCTTTGTCTTATTTAAGCGTTCTGCCTCATCACTGATTCCCAAACCGCTAAATTCAGCTCTCGCTTTTTGATCCATTTGCTCTACGTACTTCACTTTCTTTGAGTGAGCTGCTCCTGCAAGAATAGAAACTTCACTGTTTTCTTTTACACCTGCTTCAATTCGAGCTTGACTCGCCATTCTTTGATCTCTCTCAGAATTTGCCATTTCAAATTGAGCCTCAGTTAATTCACGTTCTCCAATTCTAAGCTCAACAACCAGATCTTGTCGATTGTCGTCTCTATCTTTTTGATCGCTTATCATTTCCTCTTTAATGATAGCCATATTTCTATCGGCCTTATAAAGTTGCGCGATTTCTGCTTCTCCTTGAATGCGTTCTCTTCGGTCAACATCTAGCTTCATTGCTGTAATGTCATCATTGTTTTCAAGAACAGACTTCGCATCCGCTGCAGCCTTTGTATCATAGCCTTCCTTAATATCAGTTAAATCTTTGTTCATATCATAATGTTCTTGATCCTCAATACCCACACGGGCGTCAGCAGCATCTTGAACACTATTAGAAATATCTTTTAACTCTTCATTATTCGCAGTGGCTTGCTTTGTGCCTTCAATTTGTTTCTGAGTAAATTTATCTTGTTCACTAGCTATAACGTCTTTAGTTTCAATTAGCCTTCCATAATTGTCCTTAGAAATAGCCGTGAATTCAATTTCAACTTGCTTTCTCGTATCATAAACCTCTTGACGAACCTGATCGCGTTCGGCAAAATCATCAATCATTTCAGAGCGAACGTTTTCGTAAACATCCTTAATGCGTTCGTTTTGTGCATAAACTTGTTCCTGTTCTGCTGCACTATTCAATACTTCTAAATCTTCAATTTCACCAGCATAAGACTGCAAAGCGACCGCATTATCGGCATATACCTTATCTCTAATACCATAATCAAGTGCCACTTCTCTGTTCACAGAGTATAAAACTTCTTGATCTCCGATATTTTCTAAATACTCGTATTGCAGATTCTGTCTTTCCTGTTCCGACCTTTTCAATTCGATTTCCTTTAAAGCTGAAACCGTTTCTTGTCTTCCTAAGTCTGATTCACCTTGATCCAATTCGATTTGAGAAAGTACATTGTAAATGTTCTTGGCATTGTCGTATTGATCTTTGGTTTTTTGCGTCGTCAAAGCCGAGTTCTTGTCGTAAATAGCAGCATGTTCCTTTTGAACAGCAGTCTTATTCGCTTGTTTCCTTTGATCTTCTGCCTGCTGTAAGGCAAATGTCCCGTCTAAAATTGAACCAGAGAAAGGAGTTCCTAAATCTTGCAATTCTGCTTGCGCTTGCGTTTGAGGGTTTAATATCGCCTCAATTTCAGCCAATCTTTGTTTTGGATAAGGATCTGTTTTTCTTAATGCTATTGCAGTATTATAACGCATTATCGCTTTATCGTAATTCTCCGAGTCAAAGTTTTTATCCGCCGAGGTAATTATCTTTTGGTATTGTCTTTCCTCTTCAACGTTTGACATAAGCTTTGAAAGTCGAATGCATTCTTCAACTTGAAGTTGGGCGTAAGCATTATCAGAAATAACCCTTAAGGCTTCCTCATATTTCACTTTGGCCTTCGGATAAGTTTCAGCCGAAAACATTTGATCGGCCTCTTTTATCAAGGCATCAAATTTATTTTTATCCGCAATAGCAGAAGCATTCTCATTTGCTATATCGTCTAAAATTTGTTGGATCTCGTTGATCTTGTTCGTTGCAGGAACGTCGCCAGCTTTAATAGACAAAGCATCTTGATAAGAGCTCAATGCCAATTCATACTCTTTGTCAATTTGCCTTTCAGCACCTTTTGACATATATTCTGCATACAGTTGATCTTTTTGCGCAGCAGACGCGGCACCTTTTATAAGACCACTCATTTCTCTAACCTTATCTTTTGGCAAATCTAGACTTGGTTTTTTAAGACTGGCTGCCTCGTACTTCAACTTTGCTTCTTCGTAATTTTCCGCAGCTGCCAAAGTGTTTCCAGCAGTCATTAAGTCGTTGTACTCTTTGTCTTGCGCTTTAAGTGTTTCGATTTGGCTTCGTAATTCTTCAATTCTAGGCTCCCCAGGTCTAGACTTTTCTGTAATGTCCAAAATCATTGAGGCTCTATCATAGTCACCCGCATTCATTTTTTCCTCAGCAATTCTCAAATTCTTTTGGATCGCTGCATCTTCATCAGATGTGCTTTCCTTTGACAATCGTTCCGCTTCTGCTGCTCTATCAACCGGTTCGATAGCCCCTGGCTTAACTGCAAGTGCATTGTTAAATTCTTTAATCGCCTCTAGAAATTTTTCTTGAGCCAATAAATCCTCCCCTTTTTGCATTAAAGCATCGTACTCTTTATCCTTTAGAGCTTGTTCTGAACCATTCTTAATTTTAAGCTCCAATTCGGCAATTCGATCCAAGGGCGCTTGTTCCGCAGGTTTAACCGCAAGAGCTTCTCTATATTTAGCAATGGCAAGATCGTTGTCATCAGCATCCCCTAAAGATTTCGCATCTGCAAGTAAACCGTTGTATTTCTTATCTATTTCATTCCCCTCAGCCAAAGCTTTCTCTGCTTCTTCAATCTCTTTAATCTTGGTTTCCAACTCAGCAATTCGAGCTAGTGGAGCTGGCTCACCAGGCTTAACAGTAAGAGCTTCTCTATACTTTTCGATAGCCTCGTCATTTTTATTGGCATCCCCTAAAGACTCCGCATCTGCTAGTAAATCGTTGTACTTCTTCTCTGCTTCATTCCCCTCAGCCAATGCTTTCTCGGCATCTTCAATCTCTTTAATCTTCGTCTTCACTGCTTGATCATCCTTCAAAGACAGCGCTTCGTTTAGTTTTGATTTCGCTCCAGAATAGTCTTTTTGATCCGCAAGAACGAATCCTTCTTCTTTTAATCGGTTAAAATCTTCTTCTTTCTCAGCCTCTCCTTTCAAAGCAGCAATCTCAGTATTGATTTTTTCAATCTGACTCTGAGCCGTGGCATTTGAATTATCCAGCGCTAAAGCTTCTTCATACTTTTCTTTTGCAATCTCGAATTTTTGAGAGTCAAACTGGTTTTTTCCTTCTTCCAGCAATGCAGTAATCTTCGCTTCTTTTTCTGCCAAGGCCTGCTCTTCCTCTAATATAGAATCAGCAATCGCCTTTTCGGCATCCTCTATCTCTCTAATCTTATCTTTCACCGCTTGATCATCCTTTAATGACAAAGCTTCGTTTAATTTTGATTTTGCGCCGGAATAATCATCCTGATCGGCAAGAGCAAATCCTTCTTCTTTTAATCGGTTAAATTCTTCTTCCTTCTGAGCTTCTCCCTTCAATGCGGCAATCTCAGTGTTGATTTTCTCAATCTGACTTATCGCCACTGCATTAGAATTGTCAAGCGCTAAAACTTCTTCATACTTGTCTTTGGCAATTTCGAATTCTTGCGAATCAAACTGCTCTTTTCCTTCCTCAAGCAATGCCGCAATCTTTGCTTCTTGCTCTGCCTGTGCTTGTTCATCGTTTAATTTCAATTTGATCTTCGCTAATTGACCTTCCGCATACGTCTTGTTATCTGTAAAGCCAAGTGCCTCGTTGTACTTCGTCTTAGCACCTGCCCAATCTTCATTCTCAAATAAAGTATTGGCAGTAGAAATTGCGTCCTCGTAATTCTTTTGCTTGTCCGATTCTGATTTCTGATCCGCTAGTAAGGTTTCAATTTCTTGGATTTTCGTTGGTGGAATATCGCTAGAAGGATCTAACATCTTCGCTTTTTCAAACTTAACCTTCGCTTCAATCAATTTATCAGTGCCAATCAACTCATTCCCCTCTTCAACTAATAGGTTGAATTCAAGATTTTTCGCAGCAAGCGCAGACTCTTCATCCATTTGCTTTTGCGCTTCCTTAATTTTTTGAGTCACTGCTGCCGACGCTTTAATAGCAATGGCCGCATTGTACTTATCAATTGCCTCTTGGTAATTTTTAGAATTAACCTCTGTATCCCCCTGCTCAACAAGGTCGTTAAATTCATTCTCATTCGCTTCATCAGAACTTGCCTCTTCCAATTTCTGATTGGCAATCGCTAAATTCTCTGTTGCTTCTGGATGATTTGCTTCTATCGTTAAAACTTCAGTATATGCATTAACTGCTTCCTGATACGCCTCATTATTCATTGCTTCAAAACCAGTATTCAAAAGCGCATTGAGTTTCTCGAGTTTGGCTATCTCTTCTTCTTGCGAAGCAAAATTGTCCTCGCAAATTTTCTTTCTTTCTTTCGCGTAAGATGATGACGACTCATAAGACAAGGCCAAAGCATACTTATCTTTTGCTCCAAACCAATCTTCCTTATTAAACAAAGCATCCGCAGCTGCGATAGCATCATCGTATTGTTTTTTCTCAGCCTCCTCCTGTTGAGCGGCGTTGAGTAAAACTTCTATTTCTTCTAATTTGGATTTTGGAAGTTTCTCGCTTGGCTTTAATTTTGATGCTTCCGTAAACTTGTCTTTCGCAGAACGGTAACTTTTCTGATTCAAGAACGACTCCCCTGACTTCATCGCTGCATCATAGGCCGCTTGAGACTCATTCTCTTTCTTTTCATCTTCAATTTGCTTTGTTAACAAAGCGATCTGATCTTTTGGATAAGTTTCGTCTTTTATCTTAATGGCCTCTTTGTACTTCTCAACAGCCGCTTCTAAATTATCCGCTTTTTTCAGTACATCTGCTTCCGAAATCAAATTATCATATGCCTCATTATTTGCATTCTCCGCAGCGTTGGCTTCTTCTTGGGCTTTTATCAACGCCTCTAACTCAATAATTCTCGTCTTCGGTTTTTCCTCCTCCGGTTTATAACCATTGGCTTCCTGATACTTTTCTAATGCTTTTGGATATTCCTTCGCTTCATAAGCTGCGTCGGCCTGAAACATTGCTTCTGTATAATTTTTCTCAAGCTCTGCTTTATCTTTCTCTCCTTTTAATAGCAAGCTGTTGATTTTCGCTCTCATCTTCTCACTACCCGCTTGGTCCAAATTAGAAGACATAGTTCTACTACTCCAATCAAAACTTGCAACGGGCTCAGAATCTAAGAATGTGAAGTCAATATCTTCCCTTACCTTGAACATAGTCATATCAAGTTCGGTTACAGGCCTTACTTCTCCAGGAGGGGCATCTTCCTCGTTCATTGAGGTAAGATCAAATTTAACCCGCTTCGAAACCAAGCCCTCTTTTGAAAAAACTACTTCAAATGCAATACTGTAATTTATATTGCCTCGAAGAGTGTATTTACCATTGGATGCGGATTGAACGCTAAATACGGTTCCATTATTTTGAACAATCGCAACGGTCACGCCTCCTTCATATCCACTAATATCCGAGTTTTCTACCCTTCCTTTAAAAAGAAATGGGAGTTCTTGTGACCAAGCTGCGCCAGTCATCAATAGTAACAATACGAGAATTATACTCTTCATACTTATTCTTTTAAACGTAACTCTGTACAACCAGTTACAGATTTGGTTTAAATTTGATATAATTATTTATACAAATATGGTTAAAATAGTTCAGAAAAGTAAGTGCAAACATCATGCTAAACGTAGATAAGACAAGTTATTGGGAGCGAAAAAACTACTTCGACAATGTTGATTTTTTAGTTATTGGAGCAGGAATTGTTGGCTACAGCACAGCTATACATCTGCGAAAAAAAAATCCAAAGGCCAAAATATTGGTTCTTGAACGCGGATACCTTCCTTCCGGCGCCAGCTCTAAAAACGCCGGTTTTGCTTGCTTTGGAAGCCCAACTGAACTCGCCGATGACATACAATCGTTTGGTGAAGCGCATGTTTGGGAAACAGTAAAGTTACGACTTGAAGGGCTCGAATATTTGAAAAAACTTCTTGGTAAAGACACAATCGACTTGCAAATTAACGGGTCTTGGGATTTAATTACCGAAGGACAAAAAGACAGGTTTGATGAAATTGCTGCACTTATCCCCTACTTTAATGAACAGCTGGAAAAAATAACGGGTGAAAAAGAAGTGTATTCCATTGACAAAACGATTTCATCTCGGTTTGGATTTGAAAAAATCTACGGAAGTTTTCACAACAGGTTGGAAGGCCAGATTGACACGTCAAAAATGAACACGGCATTTTATAAGTTAGCCGTTGAATTGGACATCAATACATTGTTTGGAATTGAAGCGTTGAGCATAACTCCCGACGGTAAGGCAGTAGTAAATACGAATGTTGGAAAAATTGAAGCCAAATCCGTTTTTATCTGCACAAATGGTTTTGCGAAACAATTCCTGAAAGAAGATGATATTTTACCGGCTCGAGCTCAAGTATTGATTACAAAGCCAATTGAGAATTTAAACATAAAAGGGACATTCCATTATCAAGAAGGGTACTATTATTTCAGAAACATTGACAATAGAATTCTCTTTGGTGGAGGAAGAAATCTAGATAAAATAGGGGAAACCACGACAGAAATAGAAACGACAAAACAAATTCAAGATCGATTGGAAGCACTGCTAAGAGAAGTTATTTTGCCTAACACCCCTTTCGAAATCGACCATACTTGGGCTGGAATTATGGGAGTCGGGGAAACGAAAAAACCAATAATTAAGAAAGTTGACAAAAACGTTTACTGCGGAGTTCGACTTGGTGGAATGGGCGTAGCATTGGGAACTTTAGTCGGGAAAGAATTGTCGGAATTAATAGATTAAGAATTCGATTCGATTTGAATTAATTCCCCAATCTTCAATAAATACTATCCGAATTGCTTTTTGATAATTCTTTAATTTTAAATTTGTCACTGAATCCAGAAAATTATAACAATGAGAAATACAGCTTTAACACATAAACACGAAGCACTCGGTGCTAAAATGGTTCCTTTTGCAGGATATATGATGCCTGTTCAATACGAAGGTGTAAACGCGGAACACGAAGTGGTTAGAGAAGGTGTTGGCGTTTTTGATGTTTCTCACATGGGAGAATTTTTAGTTTCTGGTAAAGGCGCATTGGATCTTATCCAAAAAGTGACTTCCAATGATGCTTCTGTTTTGACAATTGGTCGCGCACAGTATAGCTGCATGCCAAATGGAAAAGGCGGAGTGATTGACGACTTAATCATCTACAAAATCAAGGAAGAAGAATATTTACTAGTAGTGAATGCTTCTAACATCGATAAGGATTGGGATTGGATCTCTTCTCACAATTCATTTAACGCTACTATGCGTAATCTATCGGATGATTACTCTCTATTGGCTATTCAAGGACCTAAGGCGGTTGAGGCAATGCAATCATTAACATCCATTGACTTATCTGAAATTAAGTACTACCATTTTGAAGTAGCTGATTTCGCTGGTGTTGAACATGTTATTATTTCTGCAACAGGATATACTGGAAGCGGCGGATTTGAAATCTACTGCAAGAATGACGTAGCTGAGCAAGTTTGGGATAAAGTATTTGAAGCGGGAGCAGATTTTGGAATTAAGCCCATAGGTTTGGCGGCAAGAGATACGTTGAGACTTGAAATGGGATTCTGTTTGTACGGAAACGATATTGACGACACGACTTCACCACTTGAAGCTGGATTGGGATGGATTACGAAACTGGCAAAAGACGACTTCATCGACAAAGACTTTTTAGCCAATCAAAAAGAAGAAGGAATTAAGAACAAATTGGTGGCGTTCCAAATGATTGATAGAGGAATTCCACGTCACGACTACCCGATTCAAGATGCGAATGGAAATACAATTGGTCGTGTGACTTCTGGAACGATGTCTCCATCAATGAAAATTGCAATTGGACTAGGATACGTGACGAAAGAAAACAGTACGGTTGATTCTGAAATATTCATTGAAATTAGAGGAAAAGCGATCAAAGCTCAGGTTGTTAAATTACCATTTTACAAGAAATAGAGCCGCTACTAAGGAGGAACCATTTAGTTATGAGTTATGAAATATAATTATCAGTAAATGGGCTTTTTAGACTTTTTTAAAAGGAAGAAGAAGCAACCAAAGTATCCTACCTTTCTTCTTGAATGGAAGGATACTTTGCAAGAGAAAGTACAATTTTACCGCTCGTTAAGTAGCGAAGAGAAAGCACGGTTTGAAAAAGCCGTGCTTCGTTTTTTAAATACAACTGAAATCAGAGGTATAAAGACCACTGTGAGTAAAGAGGATGTAGTTCTCATTGGCGCGAGCGCCATAATTCCAATTTTTGCATTTAAAGATTGGGAATACCTCAACCTTCATGAAGTATTGATTTACCCCGAACATTTCGACTTTGTTCCTGACGCTGGTTCAAACCCTGTCCCTGCTTTTGGCATGGTTGGATTTGGTTATATGAACGGAAAAATGATCCTCTCCAAAAAAGCGCTTCAATATGGGTTCAATAATGAAGAGGACAAAAGAAATACGGCCATCCATGAGTTCGTCCACCTCATTGATAAGCTTGATGGTGAAGTCGATGGTATCTTGACGGTTTTAAAAGAGAAGTCGTATGTGATGCCATGGTTGGAATTAATGGACAAGAAAATTCAAGAAATAATTGATTCCAAAAGCGACATTCGACCTTACGGCGCGACCAATCGTGGTGAGTTTATTGCCGTTGCATCAGAGTACTTCTTTGAGCGTCCTTACCTCTTAAAGAAAAAACATCCTGAGTTGTTTAAATACATGGAAATGATGTTTAGATCGAAGATTACAGATCGGAAAATGGTTGAACGCTCTAAAGCTACCCGTCGTTTTGATCCTTGCCCTTGCGGAAGTGGGAAGAAATTCAGTGATTGTTGTATGAAGCTGGGGGAATGACTTCTTAAAAGATAATGTCCACTGAACTGTTCTTTAGGACAAGTCAGTATTTTTTTCTACAATGTTTTGAACCATTCTTGAAACATATCACCAACAAATGGCAACGGTTCCATTTTATCTTGAGTCGCGTTTACCAGGCTTATAATCCATGGCACGATCGCCAAAAGAGGAAGAATAGTCCCAAAAATAGGTAGTATCATTCCTATGACTGAAAGTCCCACTGCAATTAAAATAATCCCAAGCATTTGACGAATGTAAAAACTCGCGTATTTGTCTTTTGAATTGTCGGTATTCATGACTAAGGCAATAATCCAACCTATCAAAGTGATATGCGCTATTATTGCTCTCGTTCTCCCTTGCTCTGAAACAGTTTCTGACATAATTGATTTAAGATTTTGTTGTTTTCAATTTACTTCTTGGTACGAAGAATAATAGGAAAAGTCCTATAATGAAGAATATGGCCACTGAGATCACAGAATATCTGATCGATCCTGTTAGCATTTCAAACAATCCAAAAGAGATCAGGCCAAGTACGATACCCATTTTTTCGGCTGCATCATAAAATGAAAAATAACTAGCGTGATCTTCAGTTTCGGGTAAGAATTTTGAATAAGTTGATCTCGATAATGCTTGAACGCCTCCCATAACCAAACCAACAGCAGATGCTAGGAAATAGAACTGAACTGGAGAAGTAACAAGGTATGCCGCTACACAGACTCCAATCCAAATTATGATGGACAATCCCAAGGTTCGAATATTACCAATTTTCGTTGACAGCCTCGACATTATGTACGCTCCCGCAGCTCCTAGAATCTGAATCAATAGAATCGCTATAATCAAACCGGTATCACCACCTGCATCGCCCCAATCGACTTCTTTTTTGGCAAAGATTACAGCCATTAACATTACAGTTTGCACCCCCGTATTGTAAAAGAAGAAGGAAAGTAAGAAACGTTTTAGAGCTTTCGTTTTCTTGAATTCTTTGAAGACGATTATGAGCTCTTTAAATCCTTTACTTAGAACACCTTTCTGCTTCTTTTTCTTGAATGGATTGTTCGGTAGAACGCGGTATGTAAATTGGCTAAAAATGATCCACCACAGCCCCACTAGGACAAAACAGTACTTTGTATTCTCTCCGTTTTCCCCTGTAAACATGATGATCCCAAGACAAATAATTAGAAGAAGCATACTTCCAAAATATCCCATTGAAAAACCTCTCGCGGAAATTTTATCATGGTCCTTTGGTTCGGCAATTTCAGGCAAATAGGCATTATAGAAGACCAAACTATTCCAAAAGCCAATGCTGGCTAGAAACACAGAAACCATTCCGAGTTCAATTGGCGCGTCTTCAAAGAAGAATAAACTCATACATGAAATGGCCCCTAAATAACAGAAGAACTGCATGAATCGCTTCTTGTTCCCAGAAAAATCCGCAACACCAGATAACATTGGCGATAGAATTGAAACCAAAATAAATGATGCGGCCAATACATACGTGATAAATACAGAGTTAGAAAGAGTTGATCCAAAAAAGTCAACAGTAACATTTCCAAAATCGAATCCTGCAGGCAATGCATTGTAGGCCCTTTCTGACATCCCAAGCTTCTCACTTGCAAGTTCAGCCGATGTAATGGAATCAAAATTAAATTTTTTATCATCTTCGAAAAGCTGAGAATAACTGTCATCATTCATTCCAAGCTTATCCTTTGCCCAGGCCTTCTTCGTTACATTGTCATAAAATATGGGGAAAATAGCAGATGAAATAACAAGGTTGTAAACAGAGTTGGCCCAATCATACATTACCCAACCTCTAATAATCTTCTTGTTTCCTTTTTCCATATTATTCTATTCCGGCAAGATAATCTTCCAAATAATTAAAATATTCAGACAATTCTCCATTCAATGTTGTTTCACTTCCTCTTGAAATGATCAAATCTTTGTCTTCGCCTAATAATGAAGGAATTACTTCCTTAATCAACTCACTTCCAAAATCTTCCGAAGCGTCCAAAGGCAATTCACAAGGCAAGTTATCAACCGCCATTACAGCAATCACACCGTCCTTTCTGAAATCATCTTCAGCCTCCGTTTGAGGATTGTATCCATAAATGGGATCACCAATTGTGCTTGGACGAATTGTACAGGCCACGGCGCAATCTATATCACAAGAGATATCAGCAACAACAGAAAGTCGAACATTGTCTTTCTTTAAGTCTTCACGGGTTATAATGTAATCCGCTTTATCACTCCAGTAATGACAAGGAATATACATGTCAGCATGGCTCAAATACTTTGAGAACGTACATTCAAAATTTTGTGGATCGCTATAGAACTCTCCTTTATTGAACTCACTTCCGTTGCGATTCGCATAATAATCTTCGACTTCTAATTGCGTAAAAACAGGTCCGTCAAACTCTTGATTAATGAACTCTTCCGGTGACACTTCATTTATCGGAAGTGCATCTAAAACCTCTCTAGCTCCATGCCCTACCCGACCGAAGCCCGTTAGAATTATTTTCGCATTTGCAGGAAGTTTCACTTTTTTTAATTCAAGCTCAACTTCTTTTCTATTCTCGCATTTATTCGCTGGCTTCAAATTGTACAAACCGTGTTTGGCTCCGTACGTTAAAAAACCATTGTAGCAACCTACAATCCCAGCATAGCGACCGAAGCCGATAACCCTTCTATTGTTCTTATCCTTAAGTGCTTCGTAATCGATCAATTGAATGTTCTTATCAATTACAGCTTGCAATAAATCTCTATTGTAAGGCTGCTTTTTAATCGTATGTGAGAAGAACATGAATTTTTTATTCGGAATCAAATCTTCGATATTCACTTCTTTCACTCCTATCACTATATCGCAATCTGTCAGATCTTCGGACATCGCAATATTCAAGTTCATGTAAGACGCATCACTGTATGCTCGAATAGGACTCGGTTGCACAACAATTTCTAAGTTAGGATACACGTCAAGAAGTGAGCGGCATTGAATCGGAGTTAGTGGCACACGCTTATCTGGTGGTACTTTTCCTTCTCTAATAACTCCTATTTTTATCTTATTCATATTGTCAACTAGTTCAACGGTGCTTTTAATAAATACTGATCAATGAACTCTCTAACACATCCTTCTCCACCATTGAGAGATAGAATAATATCAGCTTCATTTTTAACTGATCCTACGGCATTTTTAGGACATGCTGCAATCCCACAATTTTTCATTACATCCAGATCATTGATGTCATCGCCGATCATCGCAACATTTTCCAATCCGATACTAAGCGCATCGCAAATTTCTTTTAACGTTTCCATCTTAGGCGCTCTGTTAACTGTACAGTGCTGAATCCCCAACATTTCCGCTCGTTTATGAACGGCTACACCTTTAAATCCTGATGAAATAATTCCGACTTGGAAATTACTTTTCGTCAAGTGAATAATTGCCATTCCATCCTTTGTATTGAACTTTTTGAACTGATCTCCGGATTCTGTAAAATACATTCCTCCATCGGTCATAACGCCGTCAACATCCAATACAAGAAGTTTTATTTTAGAAATCTTAGCTGCTAAATCGTTGGTTTTAAAAACGTTTTTAAAAATTAACGCATTCAAATCAACTTCATACTCTTCAGCTATGGCTTCCAAATCGTAAACCGATAATTCAAGCGCATGTTCAACATCCAACTCAGAAAGGAATTCTTCGTAATCCAATCCAAATTTGCTACACAGCCCTTTTATATTCGCTTCTAAGTACATATAATGTTATATCATTTTGTAACCAACCGCTGCCGCAACGGGTTTCAATTGATTCAATAATTGTTTAAATTCTTCGTGATTCAGTTGCTGAGAAGCGTCAGACTTCGCAACACTTGGGTCTCTGTGTGCTTCGATTAACAATCCGTCAATTCCCATAGCGACACATGCTTTTGCCAGCACCGGAACGCCGTAAGCGTATCCCATTGCGTGACTTGGGTCAAGTACAATTGGTAAATTCGTGTGTTCTTGCAACCAGGCTACACCGCATAAATCCAAGGTGAATCGTGTGTTTGTTTCAAAGGTTCTTAATCCTCGTTCGCAAAGAATTACGTTTTCATTTCCTCCAGACAACACAAACTCTGCTGCTTGCACAAATTCTTTCAAAGTGCTTCCAAATCCTCTTTTGATTAAAACAGGTTTCTGAGTTTTAGCACAAGCACGTAAAATCCCTTGATCGTACATGGCTTTTGCTCCAACTTGAATAACGTCTGAATACTCAATAACTTCATGAATATGTGATGCATCTCTCGCTTCCGTAATGACATTTAACCCAAACTCTTCGCGCATTTTCGCCAAAAGTTTAAGCCCATCCAATCCCATTCCTTGGAAAGAATAAGGACTCGTTCTTGGTTTATAACATCCACCGCGAAGTGTTGTTAATCCCATCCCAACAAGCAATTCAGCAGATTCTCTAATTTGATCTTCCGACTCAACTGAACAAGGCCCACCAATTAACAATGTTGAATTTTGATTCCCACCAATTGTTACATTTCCGATGGTAACTTCTCGTTTTTCGGATCGATATTCCTTAGAAGCCAATTGTATGTCATTGTCAAACACCCACGATTCGTCTACTTCAGACTCTATTTCTGCTGGAACAGTTTTCATTCCACCTCCAGAGATGAGAACATTGGTATTGTTAGAAACAACGTGAAATGCATTGATTTTTCCAGCGATTTCTTGAGCTCTTTCAGTGGTTGTATTTTCCTTAAGGTGTAAGATCATAATTCTCCTTTAATAAGGTTAACAAAAGTAACAATTCCCTTGGCATAACCCTCTTTATTTAACACGGGTAAATACAGAATAGGAAACCGAGACTTCTTAATTAATTGCAGCATTTCAAGAACTGTTGCGTCGTCTTGAATACATGTCGGGGTTTGATTTAGTAGTTCAGTAGGGTTAATACCATTCAAATCATCCAGATGCTGTAAAAGACTTTTTCGTATATCCGCATTTGAAATCAACCCATCAAGTCTGCCTTCTTGATTCACGACCAAAGTAAAACCTAATTTGCCAGTATCAATTGACTTTAAGGCCGTTTCTATCGAAAGATCAGAAGCGTTTACAACTGGAGATTCGTTTAGTGGAATCATGAAATCAGCGACGGAAAAATGTGATTCGACATCTCTTTGCGTCAAATTCATCAATGCGTTACCAATGCTTGCTGCGTTAAACAAATACGATCCCGAAACCGAACTTGTCACGCCCATATTCCGAAGAATAAAAGACACCTCAGCATTTACGCCCCCATCAACATGGATGGATTTCCCTGGGTATGAATTTCTAAACTCTCTAATTTTCGCAAAATTAACCGTATCGAACTTCCCTCCGCTTTGACCTGGAATTGTCGCCATGATCAAAATGAAATCGAAGTTTTTATAGTCTTCAAAAATCTGAACACTCGTTGGAGTTGTAACTGCGATTCCAAGTTTCCCGGTAACTTCAACTGGAATATTGAGCGGACTTTTTAAATCTTCGTATTGAAAAGTCACGTATTCAACAGGCGTTTCAATCAGTAGCGAATAGTATTTTTCTGGGGCATCCGTAATGATATGCAAATCAACGGGGATATTGCAAAGCGTTCGGATTAATTTTATGTCTTCAAAAACAGAAACGTCATCATTGCAGTCCACGTGTAAAAGATCTACTTGATGTTGCAGAAGGTCCTCAATCACTTCGCTTAGCGGTCTTTTCTTATCGCTATAAATTGATGCTGATATCTTCATTTATTGATTTTGATAATGGGTTTAAATTGGTCATCGCAGACAATAAGGTCTACCTTGTTCTTAATAAAAACACTGTCCTGCAGCATTCCATGAAGTTTCAATAAGGCTTTTCGATTTTTAAAGTTCATCTTTTGAGCCTCTTTAAAATCTTTGGCAATAATATTGACGCGGTATCCTTTTTTTATTCTAGTAATTTGAATATGCTGCGGCTCACTTAAAATGAGGTTATTGTTTTTATAAAAAAGTGCCAAATCAGACGCTAGGGGTTTATCCTCGGCATTTGTATAAAAAACCGTCAAGTTCCCACCAACTACCTCACTGCCAAAATCCTCCGAACAGCTAACGATAGTCGCCAATAAAAATAGAAAGTATAGTTTCTTCAATAATTCTAAGTTTAGCCGCTAAGATACTGATTAAGGTCTTTGGATTCAAGTGAAGTTTACAAGGTTATTCACAATGGGTCTTGGAGTTCTCCACGTAATTATTCGTACTTCTAAAAATCTTTAATTGAATTGATTCGCTATTTGAAATCTTAACGCTATTTTGAGGATTCTTAATCAGAGTGCACTTATGAATTCAGGAATTTCCATTAAAAATGAGGTCTATCAAGGGGCTATGAACAAATCGAGTTTGTTTGATCTTGAAACCCCTGCGGACTGGAACGGGAAATTAATCGTGTTCATTCATGGTTATATGGGCTACAAAGATTGGGGATGCTGGAACCTCGTGCAATCGTATTTTGTGGAAAACAATTACGGGTTTTTGAAATACAACGTGAGTCACAACGGAGGTACTCTAGACAATCCAATCGATTTTGAGGACTTGAATTCATTTGCTAACAATTCCTATTCAAAGGAGGTTTTGGACTTTGAAGCCATTTTAGAAATGATTCAGGCAAAATTTGACACAATTCCTGAAACACATCTAATTGGTCACTCCCGTGGTGGTGGAATTGCTTTGCTTCAATCTGAGAATAAACTCGTTTCAAAAATTTGTTCTTGGGCGGGAATCTCTTCCATTGCGTCGCGCTTTCCAAAAGGAGAATTACTAGAACAATGGAAAACTGAGGGAATCCGATATTACCAGAACGGCAGAACCAAACAAGCAATGCCACATCTCTTTGATCAATATTTGGATTATGTTTCAAACAAAGACCGATTGGACATTAAGTCGTATTGTAAATCAAGTAAAAAGAAAACGTTGGTCATTCATGGTGACAACGACGCCTCCATAAAAATAGTTGAAGGTGAATCGCTGGCGAATTGGCTCGGTGTTGAATTGACGGTTGTAAAAAACACACAGCATACTTTTGACGCGTCGCAACCTTGGAAAATAACCTCGATGCCGAATGCATTAAAAGAAGCCTGTGAATTAACATTAAAATTTTTAAATACCTAAAAGTAGATCTATGGACAAGGAAAAATTGAGTCTTTTAACGGAGCTTATCAAGCTGGCGAGGTCGGATCAAAAAATTAGAGATGAAGAATTCAATTTTCTTTATGCTATCGCTCGGCAATTGGAAATCTCCGATGATGAATTCAAGGGGTTGTTTGATCAATACATAGAGTTTACGCCGCCTAAAAACGAATTGGATCGCATTGTTCAATTTCAGCGATTGATCCTCGTAATGAACGTTGACAGAGATGTTAGTGATGAGCAATTGCTTCATGTACGCAACATCGGAATTCGTATGGGACTTCAACCGAATGCAACAAATACATTATTGAGGTTGATGGGAGAATATGAAAACGGCGTAATTCCACCGGATAAATTAATTTCGGTATTTCGCGCTCAGCACAATTAAAAAGACGGCGATGTAATAAGTCCTGTTGAGTGCGTTTCCAAAAGAATTACGATTACAATATCGGGCTTTTCAATCTCAATGATGTCTTTCCTAATTCGTCCGCGCCATTCATCATGGATGTAAATGGTAGATTGAAAATGTTCGTTAAATTGTTTCATCATTGCCAGCGTAAATGAATCTCGAATGATAAGACACTTCATCGGCTTTCCATTGGCATTGGATTTAACAATCTCAACTTCATATTGAGGCACTCCGCCATCCGACTTATACCCCTTCTTAACTCCATTCACAACAACACTCTCGGCTTTACGCTTCAACTTTACCATTTGTTCAGGAAACTCCTCCGCAAGACTTATCATCTCTGCTAGTCCCCCTTTCTTTTCCACAATGGAAATGTCAAACTCATCCAATTGCTGCGGCTTCAGTTCAGGAAAGTCTTTTTCAAGTCGTTTCATAATTACTTCATACCCTAAGAAAGCTCCATAGTCCGTCCAATGGTCATCCGTTTTTTGGAAAATTTTATACTTGTCTTTTTTGTGTTTTAGAAGTGTTTCTTTGGTTCCAATAATATTAATCTTAGGATCGGAGTTTAATGAAAGCAATTGATCGTAACGACTGAGATCTCCTTTCTTAAATACCGTTCTAGGTAAAAACTCAGGATAAACGTTCATTTTATTTGGCGTTATCACCGTGTAATACTTTATTCCTCGTTCATCACACCAATCATTCCTTTTAATGAGTTCCTCTCTGATGATATTCATCTTACTGTCATCCAGCACGTAGGCGTTTTCATAATTCATCTTGGATTTCGTGGCATAAAACCAACCATTGCTTCCTACTCTTACAATTCCAGGCTTTGATGAAACACCAAAAATGTTGAATTCATTTTCGTTCAAAAAGTTTATCAAATGTGTCCTCGTGCTAAAATGATCAGAATAATAAGTATTGTACTTTTCCGTATAGTTATCCAGCGTATTTATATCAAAAACAGGCTTTTCACCCAACTTTCTGTTCTCTACTATTTCGGTCTCATCAATAAATTGCATGTGACCATTAACCATTGGAAAGGCTAGTATTAGGAAGAATCCTAAAACGGTGAAATAATTGATAATTTTTTTTCCTCTCTCCATTAGAACCTGAAATAAATGAAAGGGTTGTACGTGTTTCCTGCCAAATACAAAATAGATAAGAGCAGTAAAGAAAAGGCCACAATCGATTTCACGAAGTGCAATGCAACCGCTGAACCTCCACTGTTCATTGTTGCTTTTAATTTGTCAACTATCCATCGGCCAAATCCGAAGGCAAGGAAAATAGCGATGATAAGAACGAAAATTGCTTTATTATCCAGAAAGTCCTGAGCAAATACCTTAAGACTACTTTGATCACCAACAAAGCACATTTTTCCTACAAAAGCTTTCGCAGCTAGTAAGGTTTCCGACCTGAAAAGTACCCACCCAACCATAACAACCAGTAAGGTGTAAGCAATTCGAAACGGTTTGTAAAACAGACTTAAGATTTTGTCCCCTCCCAGCCGTTCCAACAAAAGGAACAGTCCATGGTAAACTCCCCAAATCACAAATGTCCAACTTGCACCATGCCAGAAACCGGTTAGTAAAAAAACGAGCATCAAATTCCGTAGCGTTAACAATTCTCCCTTTCGATTTCCTCCCAACGGTATGTATAAGTAGTCCCTAAACCAAGTTGATAATGAAATGTGCCATCTTCTCCAGAAATCACGAATCGAATCAGCGATGTACGGCAGGTTGAAATTTTCCATGAAGTCAAACCCGAAAATTTTCCCCAAACCAATTGCCATGTCCGAATACCCAGAGAAATCGAAGTAAATTTGAAGTGTGTAACACGTAATTCCGAGCCAAGCCGCTCCCGACGAAATATCAGCAATCGATTGACCAAAAATCATATCCGCAATATGGCCAACGTAATTTGCGATCAAAATCTTTTTAGCAAAACCAATGATGAAACGATGAACCCCTTGAGCTGCTTTGTTCATTGAAAGCACTCGGTTCTTTAATTGATCTACAACGTCGTTATAACGTACAATTGGCCCTGCCACCAATTGCGGAAATAAAGAAATGTATAAGGCCAAATCCAAGAAGTTTTTCTGAACTGGCGAAGTTTTCCTGTAAACATCTACCAAATAGGATATCGCTTGAAATGTAAAAAAGGAAACACCGATGGGAAGAATGATTTCTTTAAATTCAATGATCGAATGCCCAAATACAGAGCGTATTCCATTAAAATTATCAAGAAAGAAATTGGTGTATTTGAGATAGGCAAGTATTCCGAGGTTGACCGTAATCGCAATTCCCAACCGAACAGCCCGTTGTTTGCCTTCACCACTGGCTATTAAACGGCCAAACAAGTAATTCAATGAAATGGAAACAACCAAGATCGATGTATGCGATACACTACCCCACGCATAAAAATAAAGACTAGCGAGAAGAAGGATCGCGTTGTGAAACCGCTTGTGAAGGACTCCAATAAAAAGGAGCACCACAGGCAAGAAAACAAACATGAAATACGCTGAGCTAAAAACCATTCGACGGCTAAAATAGTGCTTTTACGTAATAAATCGCTTCTTTTCTTCTTCTGAAGGAATTACGCAATAACCCTTTGAAAGTCTTTGCCTCCGTTTCGCTATAAAATCATAACCCCAATCAGCAATAAATCGAGGGACAATCCATCCTAGGGCTAAGATCCGCTGGGGAAATTTAAAATACTTTGTCAACCGCTTTGCTCCAGAAGATTTTGAATAGAGCGTATCATTTTCAAAAAAGTAGAATGTGCTTAAATTAGGTGCATCGAATCCCTTTTCTTTAAATAAATCTTGTGTAAATTTTGATTGAATGGCAGCAAACAAAACTTGCTTCGTTTTATCGTTTTTCATGATAAAATTTACACTCCGATTACAGAAGCCACAATCGCCGTCGTAAAAGACTATTTTTTTTGAGGACATTTAGAATAAAGATAAGAAGTTAATTATGAATTGTGTTGACGCAATTGGTTTGAGTTATGAATTATGTTGACGTATTTGGTTTAAAAAAGAGCGTGAAATAAATTCGATAGGACGATTCGATTAATTCATAACTTCTAATTCCTCACCTCTAATTCAAAATTTATAATTTCTCACCTCTAGTTCATAATTTATAATTGGAACGGTATATTTGTATCTCAAAAACCAGAATTATGAAAAACGTAGCAGTAGTTGGTGCAGGAACAATGGGGAACGGAATCGCTCATACATTCGCTCAATTTGGATATAATGTATCTCTTATCGATGTAGCACAGGCGTCATTGGATAAAGGAATCGCAACAATCACTAAGAACTTAGACCGAATGGTGGCTAAGGAGAAAATCAGTGAAAATGACAAAAACGATACTCTAGGTCGTATTTCTACATTTACTTCTATTCAAGAAGGTGTTAAAGGAGTTGATTTAGTTGTTGAAGCTGCTACTGAGAACATTGACCTTAAACTTAAGATATTCAAAGACTTAGATGAAGCGACAGATTCGAATGTAATTCTTGCATCGAACACCTCTTCTATCTCAATCACAAAAATAGCAGCCGTAACGTCAAGACCTGACAAAGTGATCGGAATGCACTTTATGAATCCAGTTCCGATCATGAAATTGGTTGAAATCATTCGTGGCTATTCTACTTCAGACGAGGTAACGAATTTGATTATGGAGACATCGAAAAAACTGAACAAAGTTCCGGTTGAAGTAAATGATTATCCAGGATTTGTAGCAAACAGAATTCTTATGCCGATGATCAACGAAGCGATCATTACACTTCACGAAGGTGTTGCTGGAGTTGAAGAAATTGATACCGTTATGAAACTTGGAATGGCGCATCCGATGGGACCTTTGCAATTGGCTGACTTTATCGGACTCGACGTTTGTTTGGCAATTATGGAAGTTTTGCACAACGGATTCGGAAATCCAAAATACGCACCTTGTCCATTACTAGTTAACATGGTTATGGCTGGAAAGAAAGGAATTAAAAGCGGTGAAGGTTTTTACTCTTGGGGACACGGAACGAAAGATTTAATCGTTGCGGATAATTTCACAAAATAATTGTAACGATTCTTATTTGAAAGCGTTTTAGTTCCGACTAAAACGCTTTTTTTATACTCTTTAATTCTATGAAATATTTAATCGTCATTCTTCTTGCACTTTCTTTCAATGCGAATTCTCAAACCGGGAGTTTGATTTGCCAGATTTACTTTGACGATTATGAACCAAGTGAGAATCTCACCGTACTGTTAACCGCAGGGCAAGATTTCATATACTTCTATGACGTTCAAGACGGCGATACATTAACAGGCATTGAACAAGGAGAATACCAAGTCACCTTCTATTGTTGCGACTCTTCCTTTATGTACAAACAGCCAATTTCTATTGATGGAAATGCAATTAACACACTCTATTACAACGGTTATGTCACCATGCATTCAGACAGACCACGCAATGATACAACTTCTTACCACTATGAGGATGAGCGCGTATTTGTGAATGGTGGTATGCAATTCGGGCGAGGAATAAGAGAACTTGAAGACCCATCTCACGTTCAACAAAATTATCAAATTGGTGTATTTGGAGGAGTTGACTTTTTACTCAAAAAATCTCCATTTGGAATGGGTTATACAATGGGGCTTGAATACAATCGAATAATTCTAGATAAAATAGATTTCATTGACCCAACCATTTATCATCAAAGGCAAAGAATGACTTATTTTAATTTCTCCGCGTCGTATTTTGCCACAATTTATATCCATCATAAAAAGATCATGGATTTTGGATTAAGCTACCACATTCCATTGCGAGCCAAAGTTGTTCAAGTAAACGGAAATCAGAAGACGTATAACAAGAACATCCACAATTTTAACGACTTGAGATTATTTGCTCAAGTTGGCTTCATGTGGGGATTTGTTTTTGCTGAATACAGAACTGTACAATTTATTAAGGCTCCTTTTGACGATCTTCCAAAACTAAACATTGGAATGCGATTTAACTTTCCATCTTCCATATATAATTAAAGAAAGAGAGTTTGTTTATTTCGAAGTTGTTAATTGGATTCTGACTCAAAATCTATTTACAACAATTCTTAACTTTAAGCGTTTTAAATCCTGAATAAACACACTTTTCAATATTATGAAATACCTACCACTACTCTTTCTTCTGCTCGGATTAAACCTTAATGCACAAACAGGGTCGTTAAAATGTAACGTGACTTTTAATCAATATAGCGGTTGTGCTACTGATAATCTGATCCTTACAACAAAGAAAGATACCATTCGCTTCTTAAAATTTCAATCCAAAGATACCTTGAGTGGAATTCCGGTTGGAACATATCAAGCGCTTTTTTACGATTGCGACTCAACACATACGTATTCTCAAATGATAGAGATAACCGAAGATGAAATTCGGTATTTCAATTTCTTCAACAATGCCGGCATGAGGCAAGACAGGTATTCGGACCTGTATGATGAAATGTATTATGACACCAATGACTTTGTTGAAGCATGGCTAAATCACGGGTTTGAATTCGGAAGAGGTTTGGATTATGACAACGAGGCTGTAAATCTAACGAGCAATTACTCTTTTCAATACAGTGTTGGTCAAGATTATATGTTAAATCAATCTCCCTTCGCTTTGGGCTTTGACTGCGGTCTGAAGTTCTCTCAGTACAATTACGGAAAAGTGGATTTAATTGATACTTCAGTCGTTCACGAAGATCAGCGTTATACATCCTTGGATTTAACAGCAGCTGTATTGGCCTCAATTTACATCAAGGAAAAGAAACTCTTGGATATTGGCATCAAGTATAATTTACCGCTTTACGCAAGAGGTGTTGCTAAAAATGGGAATCAAAAATTGACAACAAAAGGCATTCACAACTATAAAGACTTCAGCGCCATTGCAAGAATTGGTTATTGGTGGGGGTTCATTTACGGTGAATACCGCTTCAATGATATTCTTTCGAGTCCTTATGAGAACGCTCCCAACCTGACCATAGGAATACGATTCAATGCTCCAATTGAATGGTGGTAGACTCGGGACCTTCGTCAGTAAAAATGTTTACATGTCTAAAATAGCTGAAACTTTAACACATTTTAGATTTTAGGATCACTCCAATTGGCTTAAATACAGTAGTTTTGCACTGAATTTGAATTTTAAAGCCATGAAAAAGTTTATTTTATTTTCCTTTTCCTTTTCCTTAATTGCGTTTTCTTCATTTGCAAGTGTCGAAACAGAAGCAAAAAAGGTATTTGGAGATCCAGACAAAGGAGATTCTTTGACAACAGAAAAACCTGTGAAAGAACTTGGCTTTTTTGATACAGCTAACGTATATACTTCGGATTGGAACAATAACGTGACCTTTTGGTATCCTCAATTCAATTATTCAGATTCTTCAATTTTAAATTTTACGGACTCAACATTGAGCTATGCTTTCCCTGTTGAAAAGAAAACGACATCTG
This sequence comes from Crocinitomicaceae bacterium, assembly GCA_047630755.1. Taxonomy (GTDB): domain Bacteria; phylum Bacteroidota; class Bacteroidia; order Flavobacteriales_D; family Crocinitomicaceae; genus UBA4466. Next base: position 197,684 of record JBLHYG010000007.1, read on the forward strand.
GTTTTGGTCGTCGTCACAGCTCTCAGCACAAAGGAATTGACATTCCATTAAAAACGGGAGACACTGTTGTCTCTGCCTTTGATGGAAAAGTGAGATACGCGAAATACAATTCAGGTGGATTCGGTTACCTTGTGATTGTTCGCCATGTAAATGGATTGGAAACATATTACGCGCACCTTTCGAAGCTTAAGGTGAAACCAAATCAAGTTGTTAAGGCAGGAGAATTAATTGGATTGGGCGGAAGCACTGGTCGTTCTTATTCGCCACACTTACACTTTGAGGTTCGTTACAACCACCATGCATTTGATCCTGAGAAAATATTTGACTTGGAAAACTTCTGTTTAAAACAAGAAGAAGCTATGGTTTGTGATTTGGTTTCTAAATCGAGAGGAAGTAATAAGGGACATGCGCACGGAAAGACTCAGGTTAGCACGGCGAACTTAAAAACAGGAACGGTTTATTCAATTAAGTCTGGAGACAATTTAGGAAAAATTGCTAGAAAATATGGAACTTCGGTTAGTACGCTTTGCAGATTAAACGGAATATCACAGAATACAGTTCTACAAATCGGACAAAAAATACGAGTTAAATAAAACAGGTGTAAGGTACTGGGATAAGCACCGTCAAATATTATACGTTAGAGTATTATACGCTTTAATGGGACTAGAGAAAAAAGGCAGACCATTTCACGATGGCTGCCTTTTGTTTTTTCTATTATTCACAGGCTTTGAAAAACAATATAAGCATGTGTTGTATGAAACACTGCAAAAAGCAAAGCTCCACCACTATAAATTAAAGATAAATAAGGGAATTTAAAAAATGTCTTGTTTCCAATTAATCCAATTCCTACAAACCAGATTATTGTTGTGAATGCGGGCGCAGTAAATCCGATCAGACTTTGACTCCAATTCGATTCAGGGCCAATAATTACAGCTACCCAAGATGAAAAAATATAGAACAAGCCCCAATAAATAGATTGTAAATCCAATTTTTTGTATGCGTGATTTTAATGAGAATATCATTATTATTGGCAATCCAAACACCACAATTCTTAAAACATTCTCACCATATCCAACAAGCATCGGGATGTCTTTCTCGAAAACATCCGGGCCGTAGCTTTCAGGGAGATAACCCACAAGAAGGATATTCCATAAGAAAATCGGAATTAAGAGCCAAAAACAATTCAATACGTATTTTTTAATTTTCATAACTTATTGGATTCAAGTGGTAATAATAGCCTGTTAATTAGGCAAATATACTTTCTAAAAATGACTGTTTCGGCGCTTTTGTTTAATTGCTGTTATGGGGACAATCCTTCCAATTATCAAAAATAGATTCTACTTGGCTCATAAATTCTCCATATTCCTCGGTTAGGTATTCATCTATTCTTAATAAGATAACGATTTGGTTTCGTTCTTCGCAGTTATTGTAACAATGAAAGGAAGTACCAACAAAAGAAACACCTTAGAGAATCCACTTTAATAGACCCAATGGAATAAAGCAGATAACTTCGCCACAACTGCGAATTGATTTCATATCAAATCGCGGCATACGCTTAATGGCCCATTCCCATCGAATAATCAAAATTGGCACTCAACCTTCAATAATGCCATTAACTTGGTCCTATGAAACAATCTATCCTATTTATAGTTTTTCTTTTATTTATTAATCTGGGATTCTCTCAAACGCAAAGGGAGATGGAGAAGGAAGCTCACAAAGAACTTCAAATATCTGATAATGAATTAAATGAAGTTTATCAGGAAATTTTGTCGGATTATAAATCTGACACATCTTTTATTCGAAATCTTAGAACAGCCCAGAGAAACTGGATCAACTATCGCGACAGTGAGGTGAATTTGATGCTGCCTGATTTCTACGGAAGCTACGTGCTTTGCAGCCTAGGTGTTGTCAAGAAATTTACACTCGATCGCTCAGAAACCCTAAAACAATGGACAAAAGGAATTGAAGAAGGCGACGTCTGCACTGGCTCTCGAAAAATTAAATCGGATCCCGTTAATGAGAAAATCAACATTACAAGTCAAGACCGCGACGACTGTGAAATGGAGCTTGTTCAGAAAGAACGGATCTCTGGTATAAAGCTAGGTTTCAACTACAATGAAGTAACACAAATGATCGGCAGACCCGATTCTATCTATACTTTCACTGGACCGTACGACGAACTCTACATTGTATGGAAATACAAAGAAGAATTGGAAATTCAATTTTATGTGGACCACATCAATTCTGGAACGATAAGCGTTACTGACATTACTTCTGAAAGTAAATTTTATTCAACCGGGATGAATGTTGCGGTCGGCGATTCCTATTCTGAATTTAAGAAGGAATATGGATCATTAATTAAACTGTTCTATACAAATGATCAGCTTTCTAAACTGTTGAACAAACCCGAGTTTACTATTTCATTAGGAGATGTTTCTGGAATTCAATTCAAATTTGAAAATGGTGTAATTAAAACTATTTTTCTTTCTTCCTATTGGGGGCCTCCTTGTTAGGTAAACATGTTCCAATCTGAAAAAGCTAATTCAAGGATTTGATGGTGTTTGGGATGGCACAAAAATAACATTCAACACTAACTACACTATATGATATTCAACTTGTTAGTCATTTTTATTTTTTAGGTTGGTTTAGGTAAAAAAATCTATTAAAGTTTGTTTTGGAAACAAATAAACCGTATCATAGTGATATCAAAATGATACTACAATGAAAAACGAAAAACAAATTAAAGCAATCAACGGCTACATAATGCTATTGGTTTTATTAGGTGTAATTATAGCTATGGTAACAGGTTTGATAATTACAAAAAGTCCATTTTTTATAATCCTTGGATTGGTGATTGTGCTAATAATTAAAGGCTTTTTTACTGTGAACCCAAACAGTTCGAAAGTAATGGTGTTGTTTGGAGCCTACAAAGGTACCGTTCGAGACAATGGATTCTTTTGGTCCAATCCTTTTTATACAAGACAAAGAATTTCTTTGAGAGCAAGGAACTTTGACAGTGAACGCGTGAAGGTTAATGATAAGATTGGTAATCCAATTATGATTAATGTAATATTAGTTTGGAAAGTAAAGGACACGTATAAATCAGCTTTCGATGTAGATAACTATCAAGAATTTGTTCGGGTTCAGACGGATGCCGCAGTAAGAAAACTAGCAGGTTCATACCCTTATGATAACTTTGATGATGAACAAGCTGAATTAACGTTGAGGTCAGGAATGGACGGAGTTAACGAAGCTTTAGAAAATGAAATTACAGAACGACTGGCTATTGCCGGAATAAAAGTACTGGAAGCACGAATTGGTTATTTGGCCTATGCGCCGGAAATTGCAAGTTCCATGTTGAAAAGGCAACAAGCTGTTGCAATTGTAGCTGCTCGTAAGAAAATTGTTGAAGGAGCGGTAGGAATGGTTGAAGACGCATTGGACAAACTATCTAAAGATAATATTATCGATTTTGATGATGATAAAAAAGCATCAATGGTGAGTAATTTAATGGTAGTTCTATGTGGTGATAAAGAGGTTATGCCAGTAATTAACACAGGGACATTAAATTAGTGATTTGAGTAAAAGAAAGTCATTTGTATTGAGGATTGATCCAGAAACATTTAAGCAACTTGAAAAATGGGCTGATGATGAATTCCGCAGTGTTAACGGTCAGTTGGAATGGATTATTAATAAAAGCCTTAAAGACGCTAAGAGAGTATCAAACAAGCAAAAACCGAAAGAAAACGGAACGGATAAAAAACTTTAGTTTAATTCGATTTGGTTGTCATCGCGGCCTATTGTGAATAGTTTTTTTTCTTTGATATTCGTGCCTTTAATGGAAATTATTGCAAACCTTCAAAATTATACTTTTCGGTACAAAGCAAGAGGCGGTAGTATATACTTTCCTAAAGCAGTACTGTGCTTTTAAAGTTTATCCGAACTGAAACAGGCAAACTCTTGTCCCCCCTATTGTCCCCTCTGCTTATTAGGCGTAAACAAACCGCTTCAGCTATATTCGTTTGACAATAAATTCAAGTATTAAACTTATGAGAAAAACAACTACTTCAATTGGCCTATTTTTGGTATTCAACGTATTCTTAGTGTCTGTGAATGCACAAACACTTGTTCAGGACATCAATCCAGGTGCGGGCAACTCCACACCCAATAAAATGACAGCTTTAGGCACAGATCTTTATTTTGAAGCTAATGACGGAACAAATGGCAGGGAGCTTTGGAAATACGATGGGACTGCAGCTACGTTAGTGCAAGATATCAACCCAGGAAGTGGGGATTCTTATCCTTTTGGTTTAACGGTACTCGGCACTGACCTTTATTTTCGAGCCATTGACGGAACAAATGGATACGAACTTTGGAAGTACGATGGAACGACGACTACGCTAATAGATATTAACCCAAACGGGAATTCTTCACCATTTGGATTTCTAGAATTTGGCAATGCTCTTTATTTTTCTGCTGATGACGGAACAAATGGACAGGAACTTTGGAAGTATGATGGAACTACTGCTACGCTAGTTCAAGACATCAATCCTGGAGCTGGAGATTCTTACCCTCAAAGTTTAACAATACTAGGTACAAACCTTTATTTTTCTGCTGATAACGGAACAAACGGACAGGAACTTTGGAAGTACGACGGAACTACGGCTACTTTAGTTCAAGACATTAATTCAGGAGGAATTGGCTCTGGTCCTATACGATTAACAGTATTAGGAACGAACCTTTACTTTAATGCAAATGATGGAACAAATGGACAAGAACTTTGGAAGTGTGATGGAACTACTGCCACTCTAATTGACATCAACCCGGGAGGAGGTGATTCTGCTCCTGAAGATTTAATGGTTTTAGGTACTGACCTTTATTTCAAAGCTAACGATGGAACGAATGGAGCTGAACTTTGGAAGTACGATGGAGCTACGGCTTCCATGGTACAGGACATCAACCCAGGAGCTGGAAATTCTAATCCTTATGCCTTAACAGTGTTTGGAACAGATCTTATTTTTGGTGCCTATGAAGCAACAACTGGGCAAGAGCTTTGGAAATATGATGGGACTGTGGCGACTTTAGTTCAAGACATCTATTCAGGTATGGACGATTCTGAGCCTGCAGAATTAGCAGTTTTCGGTACGGATCTTTATTTTCAAGCTGTTAATGGGACAGATGGATACGATCTTTGGAAATATGATGGAACGACGGCAGTTTCAATAGATATGAACCCGGGAACAGGAGATTCTGAACCTTATGGCTTTACTGTTTTAGGCTCAGATCTTTATTTTGGAGCTACCGACGGAACAAGTGGTACCGAGCTTTGGAAATTTGAAGGTTCCGATGTAAGTCTTGAAGCAACCGCTTCACTTGATGGTATTAAAATTTACCCAAATCCTACAAATGGTTTGGTGACTATCGACTTTGGTTCATTGGACAAGGTAACGATCCAAGTATTTAATTCACTAGGCCAGGAAATCTTCAAAGACGAGGATATCAATGTGACTAACTATGAGTTAAGCTTAAGTGATGCTGCTGGTATTTTTCATGTTAAAATTCTTTCAAACGGCAAGTCAAATTACTTCAAGGTTATTAAAAAGTAGAAAATTTAAAAAGGAAACAAGTGACAAAGGGCTATCAAATATTGGTAGCCCTTTCCAATTAGCGGTAGTTTTTCAACTAAGATTATTGTTTCGAAGTAGAAGCCTAAATGGTGTGAGAGTTATTGGTGTCAACTATTCCTCCAGACCCCAAGCATCAAGATCATCAACAGGTTGTGGCAAACGACCTTCCAACCAATTCATTAACGTACCAGGCTTAAGTTCAGGATCTTTTGATTCAATGATCCATGATAAATAATCATCTGGACCACCATTCATATATGGCGCTGGAGATACTGGGTAAAATGATGACGGCAAGCGCTCGTCTATAGAGATATAATTTACAACACAGCCTAATTCCTGCACAGCTTGCCAAGCATACTTATGATCAATATCCAATCTTAATTTTACCCACCAATTACCATCGTCGTAAACACCCTGAGCAAACACAGCACTTACAGCGGGAATTTTTAATAAATATTCTTTTAAACTGATAAAGGCTCTATCGTCCATTTCGAGTTTGGGTTTTGTGGGTTGGGCATCAATGTATTATAACGGTTAGTATTTTATACTAAATTTTTCAAATGTATTCCCGTCATATTTATATATCCCATATTTATTAGTGCCAAACCAAAATGTTCCTTGATTGTCCTTGTACATTGAAGTGGGAGAAATGTTTTGCTCACCATCTTTAATAAAGAACTGTGTCAGCTCTTTTCCATTATTTAGCCATAATCCAGATTCTTTAGCAAACATTAGTATATCTCCATTGTTGTCAGTTTCCATTGAATAGAAATATAAATCTCCTTTCACTATATTTTCTATTCCAACTTGCCGTTTATAGTTTATTGATTTCAATCCATCACTTGCACTATCGTTCGGGAACAATGAATACTTATAATTCGCATTGCATATCCAATAGTTTCCATCGTTGTCTTCTATCATAGAGCGAATACCAAAATCACCACCTCCAGGCGTTTCTGTCAATTGGTTTTCATACATCCAGCTAATTTCCTTCCCATCAAATAAATAAACCCCCATGTAAGCCGTGCCAAACAAAACATTGCCTTTACTGTCTTTATAAACTGAATAGATGCTGTAAGGATTAGCAGAGGAGTTGGGGTATTTCTTATAGAATTCATTTTCCATTTTGTTTTTTGGAAATTTTAAATGATATAGATTTTCCCCATCAAAACGATAAGGTCCTCTTCTGTCCCACCCTATTCTGAACCACAAGTCCTCTCGTTCTGACTTCCACTCCTTCTCTGATTCCTTGCCATCCACAACAGGCAAAGTGGTAAATTTTTCTCCGTTATATTTGTAAACGCCTTCCGGTGTATCGAAATAGAGGTTTCCAACATTGTCCTCTTGAACACTTATTATCCTGTAACTTTTTAGACCATCATTTGAAGTGAAAAGAATAAGATTTTCTCCATCATAATTATACACGCCTTTTTCTTCACTTGCAAACCACAGCCTGTCTTTTTTGTCGTGGTATATTAACGTTGCTTTTGAATCAAGTTCCGTTTTGTTACCAATGTTAGATTCTTGATTGAGCTGTACTTGTGCATTATCTATTTTGCCTTGACTCTTACAGGAGTATATTGTTGTTAACATACTAAAGAGCATTCCGATAATAAGGTATGTTTTCTTCAATTTTATTGTCTTTTGATTACTCATTTTCTAGTTGCACTAACAGTTGCGGCTAGCACCGTACGGCTTATAACCAAAATTGTTATTTAAAGTTAGTAATGATTTTCAAACTAAGATATATCAAAACGAAGCTTGATCCCGTATGAAGCATGAGCCGCTGTTATAGTTAGCCTGTTTAAGCATCACACTACTTTGATTCCTTCTTCTCACTTTTTTCAGAAGCTAAAAAAGTAAGTGAGAAAATCCCTTTAGCGTAGTAGATTGTATTTACCCTTTTAAGCCACATGACTTAAAATTGAAGAACTCGTCTCTCGGCTGAGCCGAGCCCCTTAAACAGCTCCAATTTTCAAAGTCACTTAGTCTAAAGGGTGCCAAACACAGATCTACAGTCACGCTAGCTATATAGGTTAATCCATAAAACAGGACTTTTGCGAATCCCAACCGTTGGATGAAAGAATAGTAAGGGATTAAAACGCACTTGCTTTTTGGTTTGGCGGACTTAATTCATAGCTACCAATTTTAGGGTTGGCACTTAAGCCTTATTATTTTTAGACCTTGTCAGTACCTTTTTATTTTTCACTGTTTTTTCTTGGCTACTATAAAATAACTAGATGCCCCTTTATAAATCTGTTCAGTGTCAACAGTCTGAAAATTTCCATTTGTGATTAAATCATCTAAATCGGAACTTTTAAGTCTTCTTATAGGAACCGGGATTATTCCAACTTTACACATTATTTGAACAAGCCGAATTTGTAAACCAACTAAAAATGACAATTTACCTCCTAAACACGGTGTTACAGAAATAAACAACCCATTAGGCTTTAATAATTCATCTATTCTTTGTACCACATCTTTGGGGTTAGGAATAGTATGCAGCATATTGAAAGCTAGTATTCTATCATAAGATTCTTTTTTGTGTTTTTGGTCAAAAATATCCGTTTGAGAGAAAGTGATATTTTCAATTTTTTTATCGACGGCTTTTTCTTTAGCAATTTCAATCATCTTTGATGAAATATCAATTGCGTGTATTTCTTTAACATAGTGAGCAATTTCACAAGATACTGTACCCGTTCCACATCCGTAATCTAAAACAACATTACTATTCTCTAGATACTTTTTAGTATTTTTTCGAGACTTACTATGAATGTATTCAAAGCGTTCTTCTGTTTTGTCGTAGTTCTTTGAAGCACTATCCCAAAATTTTTTTGATTTATTCATTCGTTGTAATTTATTGTTGTTCGAAATTGGTGCTAACGTTTGGGGCTACTCCACGGTGCAGCGATTTAGTGTAAACTAGTTTCTCGAAGATAAAAAAAAGCGACTTAGCTTTTGCATATAGTTGAGTTAATACAGACTGATTTCACGAAGCTTAGACTTGCACTGGGATGTAGCGTTTGTTATGTGCTTTCAATTCTTGCGATAAATGTAAATAGTGATTTCTTCATTCGGAATGGGATTCGAAAACATCATTGCTAAAAGCAAATTACTTCGCTTGACTATTAATTTTTCTGAATTGAAAAACTCAATTTTATATTCCCCAGAATTAACTATGTTTAAGTCAAAACATCTTTTAGATCTCTTTCTAAAGTGAATTGACTGAACTCGCCATTTCGAATGAGTTGGTTTAACTATTTCTCCCGTTTTATTATTAGTCAACTGAAGTTTAAATCCATTTTTTTCAATATAGAATCCACCAAGAATGTTAACGTTATAGCTCATTGCCTGTAAATGTACTTGAGATTCGTTGCTATGTATACTTATTGGGCTCATTTTCTTTTGTTTCCGCAGGCAGGACAAAGAGATGCTTCGGGTGTTCTATATGGCTTACCACAATCTTCACATGGTGGACCATACTGTGATATTCTATGGTGCATTATTGCATTTGGAACTGTTTCTTTAAAACCAGTAACAAATTCATAATATTCAAGCAATGGTTTAAAACGATCTTTGATTGGCATTCCTGTTTTTTTAAACGCATCTCCATAGAGTTTACTGGCAATTGCAAACTCTTCATCGTCGAGCATTGGGATTTCCATCTTACATCTCCAGCACCAAAGTTCTTTCATAACTGATTATCAAATTGTGGCACATGATACGATGCTGCATAAAGAAGTTCTTCTCCTGTCGCAATAAAATCATTTAAAGCTGAATTATACCATTCTGGATCTGTGGACTTTTTCGAGTAGTCATCATATCCAAATACGTCATAATATGTTCCATTTTTCCATGGCTCGATCCCATAAATTCCCAAGTTAAATTTTTCGACTCGTTCAAGTACAATACGAAAGTCTGATGCAGAAAAATATTTAATAGACTCAGCATCAAATCCATCATTTAGATTTTTAAGTCCAATGAAGATGTTTTTATCTAGAAAATCATTCTTTAATTGTCGGTTTCCCATAATGGTTACTCTAGTTGTCTAACTGGTCATGGTCAATTGCACATAACTTCTTTATATACGGAACAAAACACACAAAATGTCCGTTTAGCAGCCCCCCATCCTCGCAATAGACGGAACGAAATCTTCCTGTTTATTTTTAGTAGTTCAGGTTTATTTTTTCAATCGGACAAATAATGCATCGGCAATTCTTATAGTTCATATGAATGCAAATTCACACCTCTTATGGGAACTTCGGGAATTTTGAGAAATCTCTTGGTCGTTTCTCCAAAAAGGCGTTTCTCCCCTCCTCAGCTTCATCCGTTCCATACGCCAATCGAGTTGCTTCGCCAGCGTATACTTGCTGTCCAACCAATCCGTCATCGATTAAATTGAATCCAAACTTGAGCATTTTTATCGCCGTCGGACTTTTAGACATAATCTCTTGTGCCCATTCGTATCCTGTTTTATCCAACTCGTCGTGAGGAACAACTTCGTTTATCATCCCCATGTCAAAAGCTTCTTGTGCCGAATAATTTCTTCCTAAGAAGAAAATTTCACGTGCTCGTTTCTGTCCAACTTGTCGCGCTAAATAGGCCGACCCAAATCCTCCATCAAAACTTGCAACGTCAGCGTCTGTTTGCTTGAATATCGCATGTTCTTTGCTTGCAATTGTTAAATCACAAACGACATGAAGGCTATGCCCACCGCCAACGCACCAACCTGGAACGACTGCGATGACCACTTTATTCATAAAACGGATTTGTCTTTGGACATCGAGAATGTTGAACTTATTAACACCATCCAATCCGGCGTATCCACGTTTTGCGCGCACCCGTTGGTCTCCACCAGAACAAAATGCCCAACCACCATCTTTCTCCGAAGGTCCTTCACCCGTAATCAAGACCACACCAATTTCAGGATGTTCATGACTAATTTTTAAGGCTTCTAGTAATTCATCAACTGTTTTAGGCCGAAACGCATTTCTGCACTCGGGTCTGTTGAACGCTATTCGCGCAACTCCATCCGCTTGCTTAAAGGTTATATCTTCATATTCTTTGATGGTTTGCCAATTGATTGAACTCATGGGATTTTGTTTTTAGTAAATTTAAACAAATTAGATTATTCGAATTCCGATTGCTCGATTATTCGATTAATTCATAACTTCTAATTCAAAATTCCTCACCCCTAATTCTAAAACCTACCTACGTCTTAAAATTCGCTTTGCAATTGTCTTAATAAAATGCATCAAACTAATCGTGTACAACTTTTTCCCAGATTTCATATAATCAAGAATATAGTCGTGCATTTTATTTAATTCAAAATACTGAACCGTTGATTTATTGAAGGAATACAATTGATTGATACCGTCTTTTGCGCTTTGAGATTGGAGACCGTATAAATCGGTGAGAATCCACGGTTTCTTTGTGTGAAAAGTGAACACCTTCTCCGCCTCTACTCCATCAATAATTGTTTTCATTTTCCAGTTGTACGGCCTTCTATAGCTGACTTTTTCCTTTTCCTCAACATAATGGACGAAGGTTAGACTGTTTTGAAAATCAACATCAATGCAGATCATTTTCGCATTGTTCAAATAAAGAAAATCAAAGATACTTCCCTTTCCTAATGTGCTATCGCTATTGATGTTCACGACTTCTTCAGCGTGTTTCCCCCAAACAAAAACAGAATGCAGCGGATCGTTCGTTCGAATGAAATCTTTGCGCCTGTGGACTTTATTAGCCAACGCTCCTGTTGAGGGTTTCGATTTTACAGGATCGAATGTTTCCCCATTTTTAAGGTAATCCGTATAGGATGGGATAATTAATGTTCCCTCTGACAAAACGTCTTGAAATGATTCTATAAATGTATTAACGTCGAAGCGTTCCCCATTTGATCGGGAATCAAGCGCCATTTGTTTAATGTCGGATGCGATGAAAAGAATGTCATCCTTTTCCAATGAAAGCTGACTTGCAAATGAGATATAAGAGCCTTGAATGTTATTCATCAATGTTAATTCGGCATGAAAACATAACTGATCCAACCCGATTGATCTCCACCAGATGATTTGTATTCAAACCTTGATTTCTTGGCATATTTAAGAGATGCACTGATCTCACAACTTGAAGCGCCAGAACTCTTAGAACTGTTGTAAGAAGCTGAAGTTACATAGCCGTCCGAACCAACTTTAATATCGATATGTACGCGCACGGTAGATCCATTGTCACATTTATAGCCTGGGTTTCTAACAAACCACTTGTTGTTTTGATAGGCATCACGACCACTCAGGTCAAAGTTCACCATCGTTTGTCCAGCAAATTTTTTATTTCCTCCTTGATTTGCAGTTGGAGTTGGTTCATTATTTTGCTTGTCCAATATTTCTTGCTGACGAGCTTTTCGATCTGCAATTAAACCTGACAATCGGTCGCGTTCTTGCGCTCCACCGGCGGCGTCTTGCATTTGGCGCTCTAATTCTGCAATACTTTTTGAAGCCTCTAATGGAGTCTGGTTTTCGAAATAGTTATCTGTAGATGTCTCTCTACCGTCACTAACATTATTCGCCATGTTTAAGATGTCTTGAGCATAAGCCTCAGAAACCTCAACATTATCAGGAGTCAATTCAAGTTCTTGGTCTCGCGTATCGATTTGGCCCCTTTGAGAAAAGGGAACGAAGATGACTTCAGATTTCAACGTATCGAATTGGGTCCACATAAAAATGAGGAAATACGACACTAACGCCGCAAGTATCCCAAATTTATATCTATCAATTGCTTCTAACATTTTCTTTTACTTATCAGTCAATTCAATGAGCTTCCCACTTGAAACATTGTAATACAATAACCGCCCCTCTTTACTTAAAAAGAAGAAATCCTTATCGAAAACTCTTATTTGATCGTATTGAACAGGAATAATTAGTTTCTCATTTTTATAAATTCCAACTTTTTCATTTTGCATAACCAGGAATAAATCAGTGCCAATTGATTCCACTTCGCTAAACGAAAATGGAACAATCGTATTGCCTTTCGAATCGATAACGCCCATTGTATCATTTCTCGAAGCGATATAATTTCCATTATCAGTTGGCTCAAGCGATTCATAAGATGGTGTCACCTTAACTTTACCTTTTGAATCAAAAACACCCCACAACCCTTTCTTTTGTCCAGGGAATTGGTCTGTTCCCATTCCAATGTTTTCAAATTTAAATTCAGTTACGATCTCGTCCTTCACATTAATTCTCCCGTATTTCCCTTTCTTCCGCGCAATTGAAATACCATCAATGAATTCACCTTTTAGAATATAATTTGGGTACGGCTCATACCCATTGTCAATAACCATCGTTCCTAAAGTATCAAGATACACTACTCTGTCCTGAATTGATGCAATGGCCAATCCGTTGTGAACAGAACTAATTGCCGTATAAATAGGCACAACAAAAATTTGTGCCTTGTGATTCATGATTCCGTAAAAACCATCTTCCTCAAAAGTATAGAGTGTATCGTAATACAATTTGATTCCTGAGTGAGCAAGCGGAATTTCATAATCGCCAGCCGTATTAATTATGGATTGCTTTCCTTCGTTTTCTATGTTCGCAATGCCATCATGAAAATCATACGCATCGTCAAACTTATGCGCAATAACCTCCTTACCGTTGCTGTCATAATAACCGTATTTATCGTTCAGGCTTGCATAAACCATTCCTTCGGAAAACACGCCCAAATCATCGTAAACACATTCGAATAAGAAACGACCATTTCGATCAATCATTCCCATCTTTCCGTTGAGTTCAACAATTGAAAGTCCATTATTAAAATCACTTACAGATTCGTATTTACATGGAATTTGAAGGTCGCCGTGCTTATTAATGAATCCATACATATCATTGAGCGCGACAACAGCTAATCCTTCTTGGAAGAATCCTACGAAGTCGTAAGAATTTCGAATCATGACTTTCCCGTCCTCGTTCATAAATCCGTATTTGGAATTTACCGAATACGGAAGGGCGATTGAGTCGAACAACTCAATATCTTTTCTAATTCTACTTTTAAATGGGGCGTCTGTCTTTAAAAACTTTTCCATTACATCTATAGAGTAATTGGACAATTCAAACTCATACAACTGCACCCAAGCCGTATCTACAAATCGATTTCCTGGATACGAGACAATGAAATTATTAAAAGACTCGGAAGAATTTGAAGCTGTGGAGATCCCAAATACATTTTTCTCTGCTAAGGGCCTCAGTGGACTGTCTGGATTCGATTCGATAAAACTAACATAAGATTCTAAAGAGCCTACCGTTGTTTCTTCATAGAATTGACTGTCGTAATAATTCTCTCGCGCCAATTCAGCGTAAACACTTTCAGGGTATTTGTCTGCAAATGATTTATAACTGTCTGTACTATTTACTGTTACAGCAGCAAAAAATGCAATTGAATCTCGTGTTGCAATTGCGCGCTCCTGCTCTATTGCCCAAGGATGCCGTTGGATAAAGGTCGAATACGCCTGCTCTGTTTTGGCTGAACGCGCCATTTTAAAAAATTCGGTGCTTATCTTTTGACGGAAGCCGAGAATACTGTCTCGCGTAAATCCATACTTCACCCATTTGTCCTTTTTTCGCTGCTTGACCATGTCCCAGCCTTCAACGGATTGAACGATGAACTGATAGGCCGAATCATAATTGTGAAATGGATTATCGTTGCGAAAATAAATAATTGCTAAACCTTGAGACGCCGCAGAATTGTTGTACTTCAACCCTTTGGTAAAGTACTTTTTTGCTTTGAAATAATCCAGAACTTCTAGCGCCTGATATCCCTTATCGATACTTCCTGCAATGGAATTCGAGCCCCCTGCGAATAGGAGTGTAAAAAGCAATATGTGATGTATATTTAATCTCACAGTCCAAAGGTACTTATTAAGCCTACTAAATTAGAATTCAATGGTTTTATTTCTACCATTGGGGCTATTAATTATAAACAATCAATCTGTTAATCCCGAACACAAATTATACCACAAAAAAAGAGACCATCCCAAAAAGGAATGATCTCTACTATTTTTAACTTGAGTGTCTTTCTATTTCTTACGTTTACCGTAACGCGTGTTGAACTTATCAATACGACCTGCGGTATCAACGAACTGAACAATTCCTGTAAAGAACGGGTGCGATTTATGAGAAATATCTAATTTAATTAGCGGATATTCATTTCCGTCTTCCCATTTAACAGTTTCGCTTGAAGCTGCGCATGAAGGACAAACAAATGAATATTCGTTCGACATGTCTTTAAATACAACTAATCTATAATCTTCTGGGTGTATATCTTTTCTCATAACAATATTAATTTCTCTAATTCCCTTACGGGGTTGCAAAGATATATAAACTTTTTAAATTCCTAAACTTTAACAAAGATAAAATAAACCTATTTCTAATTACGTTACTTTTGTAGTCAATAAATTAAAATGAATAAGTCCTATATCTATTTCTTCTATTTCGCTTTACTGGTAACAATTGCGAGTACAACAAGCTGCAAGAAGACCGCGTTCTATTCTACTGAAAATCTATCGTTTAGCAGAGATACAGTGTTATTTGATACTGTTTTTACGACTATAGGATCGACAACTCAACAGTTCAAAATCTACAACAATGACAGCAAAACGATCACTATTGAGCAAATTGAATTGATGGGAGGATCTGCTTCACCTTTTAGAATTAATGTTGATGGAATATCAGGAACGAACCATGCAAACATAGAATTGGAAGGAAATGACAGCTTATTTGTCTTTGTAGAAGTCACTTTAGATCCAAATAATGGAACAACCCCAATGATTATTGAGGACCAAGTGCGATTTAGGACAAATGGAACAGACCAAGAAGTCGCGCTCATCGCTTATGGACAAGACGCTTATTTTCATACAACGATATTTTCTCAGGGAATACTGGATATAAACTCTGGTATCTGGCCCAACGATAAGCCGCATGTAATCTACGGCGCGGCGATTGTCGATTCTGCAACGAGCCTAACCATTCAACAAGGAACAAAGATCTACCTCCATGATGGCTCCTACCTATTTAATTATAAAGGCCAATTAAACATTGAAGGCAGTCAATCCAATCCGGTGACATTTCAAGGAGATCGATTAGAATCTGACTATGACGATATTTCGGGCGCCTATTATGGGATCTATATGCAAGAAGCATTGCCGAGCACTATTAATTATGCCATAATAAAGAATGCGACATCGGGAATTCACATGTTCAGTGAAGATCCAGCAAATTCAGATTATACGCTCAAAGTTTCAAATACCATCATTCAGAACTGTGCGAGCTATGGCGTATTCTTGTATGCAGGTGCTCGGATTAAAGCAGAAAATTGCTTAATCTCTGGAAATGGAGTTCATTCTCTTTTGGTTTTAGAAGGAGGAGATTTTAACTTTAACCATTGTCATTTGCTGGGCTATGGAAATGGTGCATCACCTGGCGCAGCAGTTGGGATAAGCAACCACTTCGTTCGAGACAATATAGACTACATTGCTAGCATCAATGAAGGAACAATTACGAATAGTGTTATTTATGGCTTTGCCGACTATGAATTGGCTTATGATACAATTCCAGATCCGGGAATCACGCTGAATTTCTTAATGGCCAATAACCTTATTAAAAGTGATGATATTTTCACAGATCCTTTCTTTACTGGGAATGGAAACCTCTGGAATATCGATCCTCAATTTACTGATATAGCAGAAAAGGATTTCACATATACCGCAGGCCCTTTACTCGACGGTGGAAGCGACACGTATCCGAACACGATAATCCAAGCGATTTTTACAAGTCTTAATGCGCAACCCAGACCTACTGGGGCCGGACGGGATATTGGAGCGTATGAATTTTAAGAATCGATTATTCGATTTCCCGATTGATTTGGCTTCAATGAATCCATTCAAAATCCAAAAGTGCAACGCGTCGAATAATCAGACCTTCGAACGATCTATTTTTTTGTGCCGATTTATCGATTATTCGATTGATTTGGTTTCAATGAATTCATATCCAATCTAAAAGTAAGGAACGATCGATCAAAAATCGCCTTATGCAACCAAAGTAACATTCCATATCATTCTCTGTGCGTAATTTTATTGCAAATTACCACAAATGAAAATTATATTATCTCTATCCCTCTTATTCTTAACTGCGGTTGCATACGCTCAAACACCTGAAGAATTCATCGTTGAAATTGAACCTTTCGTAATCCCGAACACACCTGGGATTCATTCGTTCTCTTATGGAATTACTTCAGATCAAAAATGGGTGATTATGGGAGGAAGAATTGACGGGCTACATCAGAGACAGCCTTTTGCAGCATTTTTAGAACAGGACAACAACAAGTATGTATTCGTTATTGATCCCATTTCAGAACAAGTCTGGAACAGCGACTTAAGTGTTCTTTCACCAGCACTTTTCGAACAATTTCAATCGACGAACCAAGAGTTCAAACAACGCGACACAACACTTTACATTATTGGTGGATACGGACACAGCGCAACTTTAGGTGAGCATACTACGTTCCCTAATTTAATGGCAGTTTCTATTGATGAATTGGCGGATGCCGTAATAAACAATACCTCGATAACTCCATTTTTCAGACAAATCGTCAATCAAAACCTTAAAGTTACAGGAGGATATCTTGACTTAATCGATGATACTTTTTACTTAGTCGGAGGGCAATTGTTCGACGGGAGTTACAATCCAATGGGACCTAATCATGGGCCAGGATTTATTCAGCAATACACCAATGAAATTCGCACATTTGAAATTAACGATGATGGGGTCAACCTCAATATCACCAATTATTTAGCGCAAAACGACACCGTAAATCTTCACCGAAGAGATTACAACATGGCTCCTCAAATATTTCCAAATGGAGATATTGGATTCACTGCGTTCTCAGGAGTATTTAATTACAGCGATATGCCCTATTTAAATACAGTTGATGTGTTGCCAGGGTCGTTCAACGTAAACAATAGTTTCAATCAATACTTAAGTCAATACCACTGTGCAACAATTCCGATCTTTGATTCAACTGCAAACGCAATGCACACACTTTTTTTTGGCGGGATGAGTCAATTTACATTAGACAACCAGAACAATTTGGTTGAAGATATCGACATTCCTTTTGTAAAGACAATTAGTCGAGTAACGCGGTTTTCGGATGGGTCAATGCAGGAATACGATCTCAACTATATCGAAATGCCAACTTTGGTTGGTTCTGGATCTGAATTTATTCCAATAAATGAATTTTATAATTCTCACGAAATCTTGCGCATAAACGAAATCCCTCAACAAAAAACATTAGTCGGTTATATCTACGGTGGAATAGAGAGTACAGCGGAAAACATTTTCTTTGTCAACAATGGCACTCAAAGCTCTGCAAGTAATGTGATCTTCAAAGTATTCATAAACAAGTCTATTGTTAGTACTGAGGAAGTTTCATTGACCGGTAAAAATGTGCTAAACATTGAACTCTATCCTGTTCCAGCTAGAAATAAAATTACCGTTAAGTTCTTTAGAGCTCAAGACAAAAATGTATTGCTTCAAATTATTGATTCAGCTGGGAGAATAGTTCATTCAGAAAACTTAGAATCAGAAGAAACAGGGGACGTTGAAATGAAGATCAATATTTCAGACTTAGAGTCCGGGGCATACATTCTAATCTTACACGACGGTGTCAATAAAGCACAGAAAAGTTTTGTAAAACGCTAATTAGATGCACAAACATTTTTTAGTATTTCTTGGGATAATCAGCTCTACCCTTTCTTTTGGGCAAAACGAAACGCAACAATATCAGGACGTGGCTTTTCTATCGAACGACTCGCTTGAAGGTCGGGAAATGGGAACAAAAGGAGAATTAATCGCTGCGAACTACATCGCAAAGAGGTTTGAATCTATTGGGCTCAAGCCAATTAATGACTCGGCGGTGTTCTTTCAAATAGTTAAAAAGCGACTAAAAGCACACCCTCATGACACGCTATTTTCTGGTGGAGAAATTGAAGGCCGAAACATTGTTGGATTTCTGGACAATCATTCAAAAAACACCATAATAATTGGCGCTCATTACGATCATTTGGGTTGGGGAGAATCGAACTCCTTGAGTACTGAAAAAGCAATTCACAATGGAGCAGATGATAATGCCAGCGGTATTGCTAGCCTACTTTATCTCGCAGAGCAGCTCAAGTCGAAACAAACAAATAACAATTTCCTATTTGTGGCATTTACGGGTGAGGAAAAGGGATTGCTGGGGTCGAACTATTTTGTAAATCATACAAATCACAAGCTTGAGGACATCAATTTCATGATTAATATGGACATGGTTGGACGGTTGGATTCATTGAGAAGGCTTGCTATCTATGGTGTTGGAACCTCTCCTGATTTTCTTCCTGTTATTCATAAAATTGATTCACCGTCATTTCAATTTAAGTTTGATTCTTCAGGAGTTGGGCCAAGCGATCACACCTCATTTTATCTCAATGACATTCCAGTGCTTCATTTTTTCACGGGACAACATGCACAGTATCACAAACCAGAAGACGATCTTGAGCTAATCAATTTTGAAGGGCTGAACGATGTATCAGCTTTTATAATGAACGTCATTCTCTCACTGGACACTATGGAAAAGCTGGAATTCAGAAAAACGAAAGAACCAGAGAAAAAGAGACGTCATTTCAAGGTTACAATGGGAATCATGCCCGATTATTTGTACGATGGATCTGGACTTAAGATTGATGGTGTGAGCGAAAATAGACCTGCTGATAACGCTGGATTGATCAAAGGAGATGTTGTAGTCAAAATAGGAGACATTAAAGTTAATTCGATGCAGGATTACATGAAAGTCTTGTCGGTTTCAAACAAAGGCGATCAACTTAAAATTGAATTTATTCGAGACGGGAAACTGAAAAAATCGAAAGTAATTTTTGATTGAAGCTTCGATTTTTCGATTGTGGGATCGACTCAGTTTCAATGAATCCATATTAAATTCTCAAGGTACGGGCGATCCAAAAAACGCAGCAGTCTAACCATCCAAAAGGCGCAGCCGCTCGAATAATCCAAAAGCAAAGCGTGTCTAACAATCGATTTTTTAGGCACCAAAAAAGCCGCTTCTTTCGAAGCAGCTTTTCATTTTCTAGTCTATGCCGATTAACGCGTAAACAACATTTCTCTGAATTTTGGCAACCTCCATTCCTCATCATCGATAATCAATTCTAATTTATCGACATGGTATCTAATTTTATCAAAATGAACCTTTACTTCATCGCAATATGCAATTGACTTCGCTTCCATGTCCTCAATTAAATTTGCTTTCTTTCTAGCCACAAGCATGTTGTTGCTTATTTCTGTGATATTGTTCATGTGATCAGAAATCATAGAAATGATAGCTAATTGGCTTTTTGAAGCAGCTTTACCCTCTTTATCACCGAGAATATCCATCAATCCTTTAACGTTTTTGATCAACTTATTTTGATATTGAACAGCAGCTGGAACAATGAAATTCTGAACCATTTCACGAATTACTCTGGCTTCGATTTGAATTTTCATAATGTAGTTTTCAAATTCAATCTCCTGACGTGCTTCCAACTCGCGAGCTGTCAATACGTTCATTTCTTCGAACAATTTAACTACGTTTTTATTGCTCCAAACTTGAAGTGCACGTGGCGTATCTTTTAAGTTGGACAATCCTCTTTTCTCCGCTTCTTTAACCCACTCCTCGCCGTATCCATTTCCTTCGAAACGAATTTTCTTAGATTCCTTGATTAATTTTTGAAGTTCTTTTAAAATACCTTCGTCTTTTGCATCACCAGATTTAATTCTAGCATCAACATTTATTTTGAAGTCTTTTAACTGCTTCGCTACAATTGTATTCAAAACAATCATCGCTGATGAACAGTTTGCTGAAGAACCTACCGCTCTGAACTCAAACTTGTTTCCCGTAAAGGCAAACGGAGACGTTCTGTTACGGTCTGTATTGTCTAAAAGAATCTGTGGAATTTTACCGATGTCTAATTTCAACTCAGTCTTCGCTTCTGGAGTCATTTTTCCAGCTTTCACATTCTTCTCGATGTTATCCAAAAGTTCGGTCAATTGAGAACCAATAAACGCCGAGATAATTGCCGGTGGTGCTTCATTTGCTCCTAAACGATGATCATTCCCTGCTCCCGCGATTGCAGCTCTTAATAAATCTGCATTGTCGTGAATTGCCTTGATTGTATTCACGAAGAACGTTAAGAACTGTAAGTTGCTTTTTGGGTTCTTTCCAGGTGCCAAAAGATTAACTCCAGTATCTGTACTTAATGACCAGTTGTTGTGTTTTCCAGAACCGTTCACTCCTGCGAATGGTTTCTCGTGCAATAAAACACGGAAGTTGTGACGGCGCGCCACTTTCTCCAAGATATCCATCAACAATAAGTTGTGGTCATTCGCCAAGTTACATTCTTCGAAAATTGGAGCACACTCGAATTGATTCGGTGCAACTTCATTGTGTCTTGTTGTAACTGGAATTCCCAATCGAATTGCTTCGTTTTCGAACTCACGCATGAATGCAGTAACTCGTGCAGTGATTGACCCGAAATAATGATCGTCCAATTGTTGTCCTTTTGCCGAAGCGTGTCCGAACACTGCTCTACCTGTCATCATTAAATCAGGACGTGCATTGAACAACGCTTTATCAACTAAGAAATATTCTTGTTCCCATCCTAAAGTGGCAATTGATTTTTTTACGTTTTTATCGAAGTATTGACAAACGTCTACAGTTGCTTCGTTTACCGCATGCAATGCTTTCAGCAAAGGCATTTTGTAATCCAATGCTTCACCAGTATATGCGATAAAAATTGTTGGAATACATAACGTTTTGTCAATTACAAATGCTGGTGATGAAGGATCCCAAGCGGTATAACCTCTCGCTTCAAATGTGTTTCTTATTCCACCATTTGGAAAAGAGGAAGCATCCGGTTCTTGTTGAACCAGTAGGTCTCCATCGAATCTTTCGATTGCTTTCCCAGGTCCAACTGGCTTAAAGAATGCATCGTGCTTCTCAGCAGTTGCTCCCGTTAAAGGCTGGAACCAGTGTGTATAATGCGTTGCTCCTTTTGTTAAAGACCAATCTTTCATTGCCGAAGCAACTTGATCTGCCATTTTACGATCCAATTGAGTGCCATCTTGTATCGCTTTTTTCATCGATTTATAAGCCTCACTTGGAAGGTATTCCTGCATAGCCTCCATGTGGAAAACATTTTCCCCAAATAATTCAGAAACTTTACCGTCATATTTATCAGGATTCGGTGTTCTATGAAGAACATCGTAGTACGCTTGCATTCTTTGATTTGCCATTCGATTCCTTTTTTTTTGACAAATGTAAGTCAAAATCAAAATAAACCTTTCGTTTTTTACAAAATCTTATCAACACCCCCTAAATTTTAGGGGGCAAAGTTGGGAAAAGATGTTTTTAGACGCAAACACCATTTAAAAACACATGGTTTGATGGATATTTTATAAAAAAAAGCAGCTTATTTAAGATTTTTTGAGCTGTAAATTGAATGCAATTTGTCAAAAGGCTGAATAAACCAACCTTTTGTTGCTAATTTTCTGAAGAACTAACGTCTAAACCGCCTATTCGCTACCATTTTCTCCGCTATTTGATTAGAAACTGGTATTTCCATTTTTTCTTCTATCTTTTTCAATACTTGCTTTGCATGCTTGTACTTGTCAAATTCGAAGATGGTTATCACTTTAGAACTTTTAAGAATGAACTGAACATCGTACGTCTTTATTATGGATGATGACATAGAATTCGCACGTGATTGGGTAGCCATTCCTGCTCGATAAATATTCTCAGAAGTTAAGACAAGCTGCGCGCTTTCGACCAGTCCAAAGTCAGTCCACCCTCCGTTATAATAACCACCTATGTTCGCATATTGTCGATAGCGGTTCAACTCAGTGTCAATTTGAAGTCCATTAGATGCAGTAAACATTAATACAGCAAGAGCCACTATTATCGCGCCCAAAAAAGACAGTAAAATCATACTTGAAAACCCCATCACAAAAAAAACAGTACCTATAATAAGAACAAAAATCCCTTGTATTAAATACATGTTCTTTCTGCCTTCGTTCACATCTATCATCTATTTCTTGTTTCTAACAGCCACTTCAATTGCTTTCTCCGCCCAAATCTTTAATTCATCTCTATTTTCTAAAACATCAACCGGAACTTCCCAGTAGGGCATCCCTTTAGTATTCGGCTTAGTTCGGTATGGCTCCATTCCTTTTGCTTCGTAATCCAATTGATTGGCTTGATCCACGCGAAATCGAAAAACACCTTTGGCAATAAGGGCAAACATAATCCCATCCATGAAAAAACCGACGCCTCCAAACATTTTTTTTGTATCGAAACTTCCAATTGGCTCCAGTTGCTCTTTAACAAATTCCAAATACGCTTCCTTTACTGCCATAGACTCAATTTTAAAGTTAATTTAGGAAAAGTACAAATTGTACGACCCAATACCATTGAATCTCCATGTGAAATTGGATTTGTATATTTAATGAGAATTTTGAGGAACCTAACTGAACTACAATGACAGAAAGAGCATTTTATAAAAAGGCGTACCAACTTATCTTTAAAGAAGGTCAAACACACCAACAGGTTTATGACGAACACGTTAAAGAAAGTCAATTAGGTCCCGAAACTGTTGCTAGGGCTGTATCTATGGTTCCTTCAAAAGCGAAAAACGACAGTCTTAAACCCTTTTGGATGGCATTTATTGTTTTGGTAATTGCTATGGCTGGATTGAGACTTATGACCTTATTTCAATACGATCAACTCGCAGATGGTACCGTTTGGAATTTAATTTTTGCAGGATTAGTAATTGTCATTGTTCCACTTTTTGGAATTCACGCAGCGCTTAGTGGCAAGGCAACTTCTTATAGTGGTGCTTCTTTTTTCTCAATGATTGCAATGGTACGCGGTTTTTTTTCCGATGATTTTGGAACGGACACTACGCACTATATCTACGCAGGAATGGCTGTCGTTCTTTTCGTTTTAGGTGGATTGATTTCAAGAAGATTGCGTGCTGGATACACGAAAAACATTATAAACCATGAAAAGGAAGATGGTAAAATCGTTAAACGAATCACCTATTCGTTTGATGAATCGAAGAAAATGACGCGTAAAGAGATCTTTAAGGAAACCTATTAAAACTTGTAAATTAGTTCTGACATTTGATCTCGATTGAAAAAAGCCTCCAAACTCGATTGAGTTTCAGGTAAATTGATTTCGTCTATTTGATGGTATATCTCTTGAACAGAATCAATTTTATTGTGAATCATAATACTCTTCCCGAGGTGGAACATCAGTTCCATATTACTGTCTAGAGATAAGGCAATGTGACCTTTCAACTGCTCCTTGGCTTTTACAAGTTCAACGCTCGTCAAATTCTCTTCGCGAATCAATTCAAGCTCCTTATATATTAAATCAACCGCTTTTTTTAGGTATTTTTTGTCCGTTCCCATGTAAATACTCCAAAAGCCAACATCCTCATAAGAAGTGTAATTCGCTTCTATGTTGTATGCATAACCGTGCTTCTCGCGAATGGAAAGGTTCAATCTTGAATTCAATGCCGGGCCGCCCAAAACGTTCGTCAGCAACGTCATTGATTTTCTTTTTGGATCGTGGTAAGAAGGAGCTCTCCCTCCTATTATTGTATGTGTCTGAAAATTGGCTTTCTTTTCGAGTAATTTAAAAGGCTCAAAATTTGGCAACGCTTCGTTAATCAACTCAACTGTTCCGGGTTTCATTTGTCCAAAGTCATGTTCTAAAACAGATCTAAGTTCGTCGATTGGAATACCGCCAACGAATGAAATCACCATGTTCCCCGGTTTGAAGTAGCGATCGACATAGTTCAAAATATCATCTCGTGTAAAACCACTAACCGATTCCTTCGTACCCAAAGTATTGTATCCGAGTGAATTCCCCTTGAAAATATGCGCTTCGAATTCATCATAAATGCGCTCAGCCGGACTATCCATGTAGGATATTATTTCGTCGAGAATTACTTCTTTTTCCTTTTCCAATTCATCTTTTGGAAACGTTGCATTTTGAATGATGTCACCCAACAATTCAGAAGCAATGCTGAAATGTAGCTTCCGAAACGATGCATGAACGCAAATCTCTTCCTTGTTCGTGTAGGCATTAAGTTCTCCGCCAACAGAATCCAGATCCGTGAAAATATCGAGTGCTTTACGCTTCGTAGTCCCCTTAAAGATGCAGTGCTCAATAAAATGGGCCAATCCTTGCTCATTCGGTTTTTCGAAACGAGAGCCACCATGAACCATCACTCCAATGTGTGCAACAAAAGCTTCACGGTGCTGGTAAACGACCTTTACCCCATTGGATAAGGTGAATATTATTGGATCTATTTCAAACATAATTATGGATTCAAACGACGAATTGACCAGGCATCGCTATTTTTCTCAAATTCAATTCTATCGTGTAATCTAGAAGGACGGCCTTGCCAAAACTCGAAGCGAGTCGGTGCAATTCCGTACCCTCCCCAATGTTCCGGTCTTGGAACTTCATTTGGGAATTCAATGTCGTATTTCTTAACGCTATTTTCTAACTCAGACCGATCTAAAAGTTCATCACTTTGAATTGAAGCCCAAGCTCCAATTTGACTTCCTCTAGGTCGTGAAGCGAAATAAGCATCACTAATACTCGGATCGATTTTAGAACAAGTCCCTTCGATACGAATTTGTCTTGAGCTATTTGCCCAGAAAAACAGCATTGATACGTTTGAATTCGCAGCAATGTTAATTCCTTTCTTACTTGAGTAATTTGTATAAAAAACGAGCTGCCCCTCAATAATGTCTTTTAAATAAACAATTCTTGAACTGGGCTGTGCGTCAATACTGACAGTCGACAAAACAAATGCGTTTGGCTCGACCTCTTTGGTTTCGACGGCTTCATTCATCCACAATTCGAACAATTGAAACGGGTCCAATCCGTTAAATTCAAACCCGTCTTTTCCACCATTAAATTCATGGTGTCCTAATCTAAAAGAATCAAGAATCTCTTTCATGATTAAAGCGAATTAAGGTAGAATTTGAATGTATTAATCTTCGTCAGTTGAATCTTCGATCTCACTTTCGTCTTCGTCAGATTCTTCGTCTTCATCATCAATATCAGAACCAGAAGCAGAAAATACACCTCCACCTTTTGAAGAATCCTCTTCCTCTTCTTCCTCAACTTCTACTTTTTCGATAGGAGTTCTGCTGATTTCTTTATCCAAGTTCTCAGCGTAAGGGAAAATTTCTACAATTGGAGAAACCATAATCGATGGTATTTCGAAATCAACCATAAGTGTTGAAAGGCTTTCTTTTATTCTTTCATAAGCTTCTTTAACTGAATTTGCTGATACCAAGAAGTTTTGAGATACTTTTTTCGCTTTTTCAGAATCTGCATCAGCACTTTCGTATTTGATTTTCACTTTGTACCAAAGATCAACGTCGTCATATGCAAAAATATCATGAATTTCAGTTCTTGTAATTCCAACAACGTTAAACTCGCCTCTGATGATTTGACCCAACTCTTCATAAATTCGAGCTTCAGCGTCCGTAAACGTCATTGCAGCTAAAAGGTAAGGTTCCGAAACTCTCTTCAGAGCGCCATTATCAAGTTGTTTTGTGTATTTTACTTTAACAGTAAACCAATTATTCATCGCGTGTCTTATTTAATATTGAAGACCAAAGATAAGCAGAGATTTTGGTACAATCAGTTAATGTTCATAAAATCTCTAATGCGTGTATTTTTTTCCGTCCTGAAACAAAGTGAATGTTTTATTAAATTGCTCAACGAGCACTGAATTCCCGTGAATAGTGTATTCCGATTCCATCTGGTTGGTGATTTCGTGATTTTTTCCGTCCACAAAAACGTTGACCCCTCCCATAATATTTCGATAGGCAATAACTCCATTCTTAATTTTGTAATCTTCAGGCGTATATCTGGCGACTTCCAGTGTCTCTCCCTTATAATAAGTGTACATAAATGTATTTTCTTCCCAGAGCACCACATCATCTCTAACATCCCAAAAATTAGCACCGAAATTCGTGAGTTCTGTCTTTTTTCCATCTTTATAGAGTATTAATTCACCGTTCAAATTTTCGTAAACGACAAAGCCAAGCCCAACGCGGTATGAATCCATATGAAACATTTCAACATCATAAAACCTACCGTTTTCAAAAATGGCAAAAGTCCCATTCATGGGATCATTAAAGGCAATCATATCTGTTCCACCCGAGTAAACATATGGATTGTGCCAAACATCCAAATCGAAAATTTTTCCATGCCAAAAGACTTTGTTGAAATTACCATTGCCTCTAAATGCTATGATATTTTCTCCAACAAAATCTGGAAATGTGGCATCTCCAGTCCATTGATACAATTCATGAATTTCACCTTTGTAATAAGCATTAACGGTATTGAATCGCAAATCTTGATAGACAATCAAGCTGTCCATTATTCTATAATCACCAACTTGATACGTCAGTGTTTGAAGGTTTCCCGCGTCCCACATGTTCAGTGTTCCCGCGATTTTCCAAACCATCAAATTGTCTGAAACGGCGTATTCGGTTTCAATATTGGCAACATTCACTTTTGTTTCGCCATCGTAAACCATTATGTTACCCCTAAAATCGATATAGGCGCAAACATTGTCACCCGTTTTGAACTCTTGTATTCGCTGCATTTCAACTTGTC
Organism: Crocinitomicaceae bacterium; assembly: GCA_047630755.1. GTDB lineage: Bacteria > Bacteroidota > Bacteroidia > Flavobacteriales_D > Crocinitomicaceae > UBA4466. The sequence continues at coordinate 225,094 of JBLHYG010000007.1, forward strand.
GGAAATACCCGTCCTGAAAACTTTGAAAATAAAAGTTGAAATCTAAGAGAGGTATAACGTTCTGTGAACTTCCGGAGAAGGCGATTAAAAGTAGTAAACTAGTAAGGATTTTCTTCATAAAGCAAAGTTAATCAAATTTTAAGCCAGAGCTGAATTTGCCAAGCCGTTCGTAATGACTCTCGTCCGAACATACATTTAAACGGCATTTTTACAGTTTTCTTGCTTTCTTTGTAACCTATCAAAAAATAGAAAACCAAGAATGAAAAACTTAATAATCACTGGACTTCTTCTAGCATCATTTTCTTTTGCTGGATTGTCCCAAAGAGAAATTGAATACGTTGAGTATGATCTTGACAATGGTATTCACGTTATTCTTCATGAAGAGACATCTACGCCAATTGTTGCCGTATCTGTATTGTACCATGTTGGATCTAAGAATGAAAAAGACGAACGAACTGGATTCGCGCACTTTTTTGAGCATTTGTTGTTTGAAGGTTCTGAAAACATCGAAAGAGGTGAATACAGCGAACTCGTTGAAAAAAATGGCGGAACTTTAAATGCTAACACTTCATGGGACAGAACGTTCTATTATGAAATCTTACCTTCAAATCAATTGGAGTTGGGTCTTTGGCTAGAAAGCGAAAGATTACTTCATGCAAAAGTGGACAACACTGGAATTGAAACACAACGTAGTGTTGTTAAGGAGGAAAAAAGACAACGTGACACGCCTTATTCTTCTTTCATTGAAGAAATGTTCTCGAGAATGTACCCAGATCATCCCTACCGATGGATGCCTATTGGAAGCATGGAACACTTAGATGCTGCCGAAGAAAAAGATTACGTTGATTTCTACAGAACTTTCTACGTTCCTGCTAACGCGACATTGACAATCGCTGGAGACATCGATATTGAGGAAACTAAAAAATGGATCAACAAATACTTCAACAGTATCCCTAAAGGGCAAGCGTTGAACTTATACCGTGATCTTGAAACAATGGAAGAAGAAGCGTTCGTTAAAACTTATGGAATGAGTAAAGAACGTTTTGATGTTAACGATTTCAGCAATCCTGACGGAAAATTGGCGGGAGCGTTATTGAATAAATTATCGAATTCTCCAATCCGTATTCCAAGACCAAATGAGCCTCAAGTAAAATTAAGCGAAGTAAAGAAAGCTGTTGTTCACGATAACATACAACTTCCAGCATTGTTTATGGGCTACCAAACTCCAAGTCAGACGCATGAAGATATGTACGCGCTTCAAATGATGAACGATGTATTGGCTGGCGGTGCTTCTTCTAGAATTAATAAATCTCTAGTTGAACAAAAACAAATGGCAGTTCAAGCATTTGCATTCGCGTTTGGATTAGAACAAGCGGGAGTTGCATTATTTGGAGCGATTGGATCTGCGGGTCAAGAGTTGGATGCAATTCAATCAGAGTTTGACATTCAGATTAAGATGATTCAAGACAAATTGATTTCTCAAGAGGAATTCGAAAAAGTGAGAAACCAATATGAAAATGATTTTGTTTCTTCTAATTCAACAATTGCTGGTATCGCAGAAAATTTAGCTGACAACCATGTTTACAATGGTGGTGCTGAAAAAATCAATACTGAATTGGCGAAGTATTTAAGCGTTACTAGAGAAGATATTCAACGAGTAGCAAAAAAATATTTAACACAAGACGCACGAATCGTTCTTCATTACTTGCCAATGGAAGAAGATGCTGAAGAATCAGAAAACGGACAAAACTAAGAACGACTATGAAAAATTATATTTTAACACTTGGGTTAATTTTGCCTACTGTTCTTTTCGGACAAATAGATCGCTCTATTCGTCCAGAAGCTGCACCTGCACCAACAATTAACATTAAAAATTCCGAGGTTTTTACAACGGCTAACGGAATTACAGTAATTCTATCAGAAAATCACAGACTTCCCCGTGTTTCATTCAACTTATCAATGGGAGCAACTCCTAAAGTTGAAGGGGACAAAGCAGGTTTATCTGGAGTAGCGGGTTCTTTAATTATGTCTGGGACTGAAAATCGTTCTAAAGATGAACTCGATAACGCCATTGATTATATGGGAGCAAGCTTAAGAGCTAGTTCAACCAATGTTTCCATGTCTTGTTTAACGAAGCACATGGAGAAAGGTCTTGGGCTTATGTCTGATGTTGTTATGAACGCAAACTTTCCACAATCGGAAGTTGACCGTATCATTTCACAGAATGAAGACAACTTATTAGCTACAAAATCTCAAGAAGCTGAAATGTCAGGAAATGCGAGAGCAGTTGCAAACTTCCCAAGTACTCACCCTTACGGTGAAGTAATGACACAAGCATCTTTGGATAAAATTGATCGTGCGTCAATCGTTCAATATTTTAAGGAAACTTTTACGCCGAACGGAAGTTACTTAGTTGTTGTTGGAGATATCACTCTTGAACAAACTAAAGCTGCAGTTGAAAAGAATTTTGGTTCTTGGTCAGGTGGCGCGGTTTATAAAGCAGAATTAGTTAGCGCTAATAGTGTAAAAGGAAACAGAGTTATTTTCGTAAACAAAGCAGGTGCAGATCAATCTGTGATTTCAATCACTTATCCATTGGATATTAAACCTAGCAATGAAGATTACTTGAAATTGAAAGTTCTTGATGGAATTCTAGGTGGTGGAGTATTTGGAAACCGCTTGATGCAAAACTTAAGAGAGGATAAAGGATACACGTACGGTTGTAGATCAAGAGCTAGCGTTGATAATTACGGTAGTACTTTCTCTGCAGGTGGTAACTTTAGAAACGATGTAACGGATTCAGCAATCGTTGAAATTCTTATGGAGTTAGATCGTATCACAGAAGGACTTGTGGAAGATGAAGAGTTAAGCATGACGAAATCTTCAATGGCAGGAAGTTTTGCCCGTTCTTTGGAACAGCCTTCAACGGTTGCGCGATTTGCATTGAACATTATCAGAAATGAATTGCCAAAAGATTATTACCAAACGTACTTGAAACAATTGGAGGCTGTCACGAAAGAGGACATCTTGATGGTTGCGCAAAAGTACATGACTGGGAGCAACTGTAACATTGTAGTTGTAGGTAACGAAGAAGTTATTGACAGAATTATGAAGTTTGATTCAGACGGAAAAATCGAAAAGTTAGATGCTTTCGGAAATGAGGCTTCTGAAAAAATGGAAGCCGATATTTCTGCAGACGAATTGTTGGAAAAATACTCGACAATGATGGCGATGGGTTCTACTGGAAAAGCCTTGAAAAAGAAATTGAAAAGTGTTAAAACACACAAGACTGTTATTGAGATGAAGATCCCGCAAGCACCTGGACCAGCAATAGCAACTACAATTTGGACTGCCAAAGGAGCTGAAGGTTCCAAGATGGAAATGATGGGAATGACTATGCAGAAGTCATACTTTGATGGTAAGAAAGGCGGAAGCGGAGGACAAGGCGGAGCAAAAGTAATGACAGAAGAAGAAATTGCTGAGACAAAGAAATCTTACGGTTTAATTCCTGAAATGAACTACGCTGAATCTGGAATGGATTACGAATTAACTGGAATTGAAATGTACGACGGTAAACCTTGTTACGTTCTTAAATTGACCGAATCGAAAAAGGTGACCTTCGAATACTTCGACAAAGAAACATTCCAAAAAACGGCATCTGTTATAATGGCTACAACGGATCAAGGAATGCAAGAAGTAACATATACTTATGCTGATTATAAAGAATATGGCGGCTTCTTATTCCCTGATACGATTAACTTATTCGTGAGCGGAATGCAATTATCAGGAAAAGTTAAGTCTCGTGAAATTAACGTGAAAGTTGATTTGAACGAGTTCAAGTAAATAACATCTATACCATTAAAAGCCCGTCTCGATATAATCGAGACGGGCTTTTTTGTAACTTAATCCAACAACTTCACGTTTAATTAATTGATGAAATTGTTACTACTTCTTGGATTGGTCCTTTCCTCTTTTGCTTCACTGGCGAAAGTTGAAATGAAGTCTATCTATTTTGATACGTACGCTTCAGAAGCAACAGGACTTTCAAAAGGGAAATTGTTAACGCTTCGAAACTTAATCGAGCAACACGATTTTCAAATTATTGAAATCAATTCATTTTCAAGTATTGAGGGCGGTTTAGATAAAAACAAGGACTTGTCAAACAAACGCATTGAATTTGTTCTTGAAATCCTTAAAGTTGACAGAGGTGCGATAACGATTAATACGTTCGGCAGTAAACGTGTAAATGTTAATTTCAAACCACAAAGCTGGAACCGGATCGATGTTTATTATAATGTTGAAACATCAATTTCAATTCCTAATGAAGGTCAGGTTAAATTGGTAGAACGCGTTGACGTCATTGAACCGAGTACTCTAAAGATCACTTCAACGGAAAATGATTCGAAACCGCTTGAAATACCAGCCCTGAATGAAATAGTGGAAGACAGACCTATTGTCTTACCTATTCTCTTTGAAGAAGGAACAAATGATATTTTATCGAAAGACCAAGCTTACCTCGATCATCTCTACAAAACCTTAAAAAAGCATTCAACTTTAAAAGCGGAGATTCGAGGTCACGTCTGCTGTGAAAACAATATGAAAGCGAGCAAGAACAGGGCCAAGGTGGTTTACAAATACCTTGTGAAAAAGGGAATTGATAAAAATAGACTCACGTTTAAAGGCTTCAGTAATTCTCAACCTATTTCGTATCCAGAAAAAAATGATGCAGATAGAATGCGTAACCGTCGAGTTGACATAGTCTTTAGCAAGTAAATGAGAATACAATTCATGGCAACAGCCCTACTCTATCTTCTCCTTTCAACAAGCGCCGTTGCACAAAAAAAAGATTCTCTCGGTCCGAACGAATACCTGTTTGATTTCAACATGAAATACACAGGCAGTGAATTCCGTGTAGATCCAAATTACCAATACCTACTCGACTATTTAGTCGAACAAATCAACAAGGATTCAATTCACGTTCATGTTCGCGGACACGTTTGCTGCGGCCCGTCCTATCGATTAAGTAAAAGGAGGGCACGAAAGGCATACAAATACTTAATTCGTGCAGGTGCCGACAAATCCAAATTAAGTTTCGAAGGATACAGCGACCTACGCCCTTTAATATGGCCTGAAGACAGTAAAGAAGCAGAGTTGGCGAACCGTAGAGTCGACTTTGTAATTCGTCCAATTGAATAAATTCACATTGTAATAGTTCAATTGAGGCGAAACTAATTCATCCATTTCCTTTTGAATAGATTGCAGCTTTCGTTAATTTTAAAGACTGAATTAATCAAGTTATCATGGCAGCAATTTCAAAAGACAGCATTACATTTCTAAAAAAATTGGGCAAAAACAATGACCGCGACTGGTTCCAAGAGAACAAGGCGGAATATGTGAAACAGCACGAGGGTATTATTGCTTTTGCTGACGAGTTATTGGGATTGATGAACGAGCACGATACTATTGAAACAATTTCAGGAAAAAAGAGTTTGTATCGAATCTATAGAGACGTTCGATTTTCCAAGGATAAAGCACCTTATAAAACGAATTGGAGTGGAGGCTTTAAAAGAGCTACAAAGCAATTAAGAGGAGGTTATTACTTCCACATTCAACCAGGAGGTAATTCGTTTATTGGTGGAGGTTTTTGGGGACCAAGCAAGGAAGATTTATTGCGTATTCGTGAAGAAATCGCTACGGATGCATCTGAAATGAGAGAGATTATTACAAGTAAGGATTTTGTAGAAACATTCGGAACGCTTGATGGAGAACAATTGAAATCGGCGCCGAAAGGATTTGATAAGGAGCACGAGGACATTGATCTTTTGAGGTACAAGCAATTCATTTTTGGAAAGAACTTTTCAGACGAGGAGATATTAGCGGAAGATTTTGCTCAAGTCGCAAATGAAACATTTAAAAAGATGCGTCCTTTCTTCGATTTAATGAGTGAAATTTTGACGACCGATTCGAACGGTACGCCAATCGACTAATTTGAATTCGCTTTACACATGTACGATTGATTCTCCCTTGGGCGAATTGCAGGCTGCAGCAACAAATAGTGGTCTTTGCATGCTTGAATATGTGGATGCCGAGAGCTCCAAAGAACATTTCTCTTCCTTCACCGACTATACACGAATTGAACATTCTGAATATCCCCTTTTCGTCTCCTTAAAGGCCCAACTTAGCGAATATTTTGATTCATCCAGAACGGAATTCGACATTCCTTTCGATCTTGTTGGAACAGATTTTCAAAAAAGAGTTTGGTCTGAATTGCTCAATGTTGGTTACGGCAAAACTCGAACCTATCAGGAGCAATCTATTGCACTAGGCGATGTAAAAGCCATTCGTGCAGTTGCGAGTGCGAACGGTCGAAATAAAATTCCTATTCTTATTCCATGCCATAGAATTATTGGGACTAACGGCAGCTTAACAGGTTACGCCGGAGATTTATGGAGAAAGAAGTTTTTACTTGAACTAGAAAGTAACCAAGCAAGTTTATTTTAGGTTTGAGCCGAGCACTTGATTGTAATTTCAGATGTGGGAGCAACAGCTAGAGGAAAATAGAAATGTTAATTTAAATGCGTTGGTCATTATCTTGGGGATTGTTATTTTTGGTATGATTGGAGAAGTTTTAGCAAGTAGCACTATGAACGAAACAAAATACTGAAAAATAAAAATTATGACTGGCGTTTTTAATGACTTATGGAATAAAATGTGGAACTGGTTCGAAGGCTTTGTAATCATGCTTCCGAATCTTGTTGTCGCAATAATTGTACTAATTGGATTCTTTTTTATATCAAAACTATTAAAAAAGGGAATGCTCAAGGTACTCTCGAAACTCTCCGACAATCAGGCTGTAAATAAATTGGTTGCGAAACTGGTTACTGCAATCGTTATGATTATTGGCCTTTTTATAGCTCTAGGAATTCTCGAGTTGGATAAAACAGTAACCTCTTTACTCGCTGGTGCCGGTGTAATAGGATTGGCAGTTGGATTGGCCTTTCAAGATCCAATTCTCAATGTTATTTCAGGCATAATTCTTTCCGTTAGAGACAGGCCTTTCAAATTGGGAGACCTGATCAGAACCAATGGTCATTATGGACATGTAAAACGGATTACGATAAGAACGACAATCATTATATCCTTGACAGGTGAAGATATTATTATCCCAAATAAATCAGTTGTACAAAACCCATTGGTTAATTACAGCTTTTCAACCAATAGAAGAGTAGACATTGGTTGTGGAGTTGGATACAGTTCTGATTTAGAAGAAGTTCAAAAAACAGCAGTCGACGCAATTGAAAACAGCATCAAAGAACTAGACGGTAAAGAGGTTGAGTTTATGTTTACCGAGTTTGGCGCTAGTTCTATTAATTTCACATTACGCTATTGGATTGCGGAAACTGGTGAGAAAAACTTTCTTATTTCTCGTGGAAAGTCAATAATCGCCTTGAAGAAAGCATTTGATGAAAAAGGAATAAGCATCCCATTCCCTATTCGTACTTTGGAGTTCAGCCAGAAAAATGTGATAGAAGGACTTTCTTCTGGAAAGAAATCATAATTTTTTTGTGAATTCTTGAATCACTTAGAATTAAAAAAGCCTTGTAAACATTTAATTTACAAGGCTTTTAATTTAAATCAACCGCTCAATATATTTGATTTGTTATTAAGTAGGTTAAAGGGAAATCCCTTAATGATTTGAAGCTTTTCCAATTATTGTTTTAAGTGAAGCTTTCATTTTTACAAGTGCTTCAGAAACAGATTTTTCTACATTGTTTTCTTGACTTGTAACAACGATAGGTTGGTGCCCCTCGATTCGAGCTTCCATTAAACAGCGTATATCTTTATGTCCTTCTTTCTTACCATTTTCATCGGAAAGGTGAACTTCCACTCTAGTTACATGAGAACTGAATCTTTCCAAATCATTTTGGATTAAGTCGGTAAAATAAGCACTGCCTCTTTCTTTGCCACTTACTGTTTTGTCGGTATTGAATTGTATTATCATTGTTTACTTTTTATGATTTAATGTCGTTTTCATTAAGGTACATTTAATTCGCGATTATTGGTGCATTTTGAAAGCTTAAAACAACGATAAAATCGAATTTTTGAATTCATGCGTTATTACTCTTCACTTTCCATCATTGCTTTTGTAGCTTAATTCAATCTGGAATTCGTCTTAGCAACCAGCACTTATTCTCAAACTTAAGAACAGGTTTGTACTTCTCTTTCAATAAGGGATAATCTTCTTCCATTATATAATAATAGTCTGCGCCAATGTTTGGGTTTATTTCGCGGTTACTCGGTTTTAAATCAAGCCAAGAGGATTCGTCTACATAAACGTAAAACTGAAATGAAGGATTAAAAATCCAATTTGTGGCAAGCGAAGCACCTCCTCTATCTGAATGATTATTAATAAATTCAGTCACTTTCAGTGTATTTGCATCATAAGACCATTCTCGTACCGAATACGGCTTTGCTGTATGAACAACATGATGAATCAACAAGGCGGTTATTAAGATTGAAAAGCCAATTCTATATCCAATGAATTTTCGATTTTTAAAAAATTCATACGATGAAATCAGCGCAATAATGAACAAGGGATAAAAGAATAGCGCCGTTCGTCCATTGAGGTTTGGTGTGTCTAAAATCCAAACTTGAAGCATGTTTATTCCAGCGGTGAGTAGAATTATAAGCGTCGCAATTGTTATTGGCTTGGAAAGCACATCTAATTTCGAATCCGATTTTTTGAGCTCTAGAAGGATATAAATACTGTTCAACACAAGCAAGACAACCGCAAACCAAGCGATAAAATCAGAAGTGATAAATATCCTTGAATCGTACTTGGAATGTAGAACTAAGGGCAAAATGGTTTCATTGAAAAAGCCAGAAGAAGTCCAAAACTCAAACTGTTCTGTGCTTTGCATTCTGTATAGAGGAACGGCTATCAAAGTTATATAGGCAGCACTGGACAAAAAGAGTAGCAAGGTCGGCTTAAAAAGGCCTGAGTTATTCTTTTTGAAATCGAAATAAAAATAGATCCAAGTCAATAGAGTGATCCCTGCCCAAAAGACCAATAATGTGAAGTTTGCATAAGCAGCGAACATGGCGAATAGTAATCCATACCAAATGTTTTTTCGATTGAAATTGGAGAACCCTGTTATCATATAGCTCACCGATAGCGTACAAAAGGCCACTGACATTCCATAGCCTCGACACAAGCCAAAGAAGTCTAACACGTAAGGGCTAGCAACGAAAAGCAGAGCGGCAGGAATATAGAAAAGCGAATCTTTTGGGAGAATGACTTTTACGATTCGATACGCGCCAATTGCGTAAAGTAAAAACGAAAGTAAATTCGGGATTCGTACCACCCAATCTTCAGCTCCAAAAACGAAGAGGCAAAGCTTGGTCAGTAAAGTGTTCAAAATATGATTGTTCGGCAGAGGATTCTCATACATAATGATGTCCCAAATACTTGTTTTACTGTAAAACACCGTGGTTGCAACCTCATCGTGCGTGATAGGAACATTAAAAACTTTAAATAGAATGTACGCGAAAACAAGTGCGAAGATTGCAACAAAACCGCTCGGATTTATTTTATTCAATGCGGATCTCATTCTATCGAATACGTCGCGTCACGGAGAACATTCCGCCGTCTACCATTTTGATTGATCCTTGAATAATCATGTCGACGTTTTCTCCAACCGTAATAATTTCGGCTCCGTTGTAAAATTCCAACTTACCAGATTTTTCAATATGCAATTGCGCGCCTTCCTCCAAAATTATTCGGGCTCCGGGATGCATGATCAATTTCGCGTTTGAGCTAATCATCAGCTTCGTTCCCGCTCCTACTCTCAATTCGCCTGTCAAGTCAATAACAGCTTTATCTTTCAAGTAAATGTCGCCACTAATGGTATTCAAACGACCGTGCTTTTCAACTCTTAATGTTTTTTCGCTGTAAATAATAAAGTGCGATTTGATATTGAGATTTCCTCCTGCCTCAACCGACGCGTCCATTGTTTGGTAGCGCACTGTTTCAATTCCCAGTTCTGGATAATCATCGAAAAGTGGCGCAACGTCAAACTCTTGGTTGACCCTATTGAACACGGACTCAAAAACATTGGATTGACAGGTTGGAACGTACTTCAATTTTGAATTCAATTTTCTATACGCTTCTTTTTCCTCACCATCAAGTGTGTCCGCATATTCTACACTCAACTTTTCATCGCAAAAGCAATTAAACGATTGTTTAAACTCTGGTAAATCGTCACTGTAAATTAAATAGTAAAGGTTGTGCATCAGCATGTAATCAAGACCACTGTAAACGCCTTCTTTCGTTCCTTGCCCCAGTGTTTGATCTGATTCCGTCCATCTGAAGTCAGCCCCCCATCCATTCGCCGCGCACAAATTTTTCTGGTACCATGGTCCCTCTGGATCTGGCGTCCAGTTGAATCCAATAATATTGTACGGTCCAGTAACAGGCATTCCATCCAAATAGCTTCTATAAAACTCTCTTGAAGCTTGTGGAACTTGATCGTATAAAAGTACATTGGTTAATTCCAGTTGGCGGTTTTCTGTTTTATTCCCGAAATAATGCGCCATGCTGCTTTCCCAATGTCCAGCAATGATTCCCAAATTAAAGATAATAGCGAGGTTGTAGGACTTCACTCCTTCCAAGGATCGCATTCCAGGTTCCAAGTCGTCTTTTTTATTCGATTGAGATCGAGCCGTTTGATTGTTTGCAAAATTGTTCTTCCAAATCGGTTTTGATATATTGATTGAATGGTGATTCCCTGAAAAACTCCAATCCAAATACGTAGAAGTGTTTTGGTTGTTCAATGGACCTGGAATAGCACCAGGAGCTAGTTTTTTGTACATCGATCGCATTCCAGGATGGAAAAATCCTTTTTTCAAATTTTCACACGCCGCGGCTTGCTCTGGGAGATCTCCAGAAGTTCCAAAGCCCGTAAGACAATGTTGCATTTCAAAGTACTTGGGGTGGAATTTAAGTCTTCTACGATAAAAATTTTGGGCATACGTATCAATAGGAAGTCCTGTAATTTTGTGTGCTGCCATCACATAAGGATAGGCAGATGCTGACAAATCTCCTCCTCCATTTGCAACAGGCCAACCATTTACGTCGATCAATTCCCAGTTTCTATCCGAGGCATATTTCACCAATCGATGCGTGATGGCTTTCGTTTCGCTTATCAATTCTAATTCTTTGTCCGTTTCCTTGGGCTGGATCAAGCAATTGTCTACAAGCTTCTCAATCATTAACAATCCGACCATTAAACTTGACATTTGATCCATACTCGGGCCATTTTGATACGACGAGTGTGGCTTGATGTAATAGTTATGTGTTGGATCACTTAGTTTCGCTACATTGTTGTTTTCATAAAATGCTGAATTCGTACATCTAAATTTCATCTGCTCATCTGCCCAATTTAAGCAGAAGTCTTCAGGAATATCTTCTCTCAAATAAAAACCGTTTAAAACGCCCTCGAAGCTAGTACCATAATCATAATTCAATTCAGATTCTGCAGCCAAATCCAATCGGTTGATGACTTGGATAGCATAATAAAGTTCATTTAATGTTCCAATGGGGTCTTGATCGTACTTCTTCTTCAATGCGTATTCGGTAGCCAACAATGCCAAGTAATGGCCATGTCGAATCATTCCATCTCCCCAGTGCATTTCACCGTATTCTGTGTACTTATATTTCGCGGGGTCTGTCCCATCTGAAACGATATTATCAATACAACGTGCTGGAACTAAAGAACCAGCGGGTAAACTTTCGCCTTGCTCGGGTCCAATTTTGATAAATTTCTCTACAAAATTATTTCTGAATTTCCAGTATTTAACTTGATTCAAAGAGTCGTTTTGCGCAAAGCTTGAATTGCTAATAAAGAAAGCAGCGAGAAATAGAAAGGAAAAACGGATCATTGATAGTTTTGGGTTGTTGCTCAATTGACCACAAGATACAAATTCGAACTCTTTTGAGCAATTTGCAAAACAATCCAATTTTAACAAACTGAAAATCAGATAATAGATATACATTCAAATTGAATTGTTTACTTTTGATGCTCAGGCATTTATAACGCCTAACAAACCACTATATGAAAAAAATCTACTCACTATTGGTATTCGCATTGATTGCGGGTACGACAAACGCTCAAGTCATTGCTGCAGGATGGGCACATTCACTATCAATTTGCGATGACGGAAGCCTTATGGCAGAAGGCAGTAACTCGTTCGGTCAACTTGGTAACAACACAACAACAAATAGTAATTTACCTGTTTCAGTAGACAACCTAACAGGAGTAATTACTGTTTCTTGTGGATGGAACCACAGTTTAGCGTTAAAATCAGACGGAACTGTTTGGGCTTGGGGAAGCAACAATAATGGCCAATTGGGAAATGCGACAAACACAAACAGCAGCATTCCTGTTCAAGTTTCTGGACTCACAGGTATTGTTGACATAGCTGGAGGTGGGTCTCATTCGCTTGCAGTTAAAAGCGATGGAACAGTTTGGACTTGGGGATCGAACTCAGGCGGTGAGCTTGGCGACGGGACAAATACGTCGAGTAATATCCCTGTTTTAGTTTCAGGATCAACTGGATTTGAAAAAGTCGCTGGTGGTGCTGGTCATTCACTTGCCTTAAAAGCAGATGGAACCGTTTGGGGATTTGGAACGAATGGATCAGGCGAACTTGGAAATGGAACATTGACAGCGAGTAATATCCCAGTTCTTGCAAGTACACTTCCCGGAGTAACTGAAGTTTCTTGCGGACAAAATCATAGTTCCTGCTTAAATGGAGACAGTACAGTTTCGGCTTGGGGTGAAGGAAGTTATGGGCAATTAGGAAACGGCGCCAATGCAAGTAGTAACGTTCCAGTTCTTGTTAACACGTTAACTGGGGTCACATATCTCGCACAAGGAAATATGGCGTTGCATGGAATGGCTCGAAAAGAGGATGGTACAATTTGGCTTTGGGGACAAAATGATTACGGACAAATTGGAGATGGAAGTACTATTTCAATAAACACTCCTTTTCAACTGGTTGCTCCAACTGGAATGAATCAAGTTGCAGTAGGTAACGTTCACTCAATGGCGACAAAAGACGATGGTTCTGTTTGGATGTGGGGTTGGAACTTGTATGGAAATTTAGGAGATGGAGGAAATACCGACGTCTATACACCTCTGGAGATAACGGCACTTTGCACGGTTTTAGCAACTTGCGTAAATACCTTTAATACAGTTTTAGCCACTAGTATTGATTCTTATACTGCGCCTAGCGGAGCTGTTTACACAAGTTCTGGAACTTACAATGATACCATTCCAAATGCAGCGGGATGTGATAGCATTATCACGATTGATCTGACATTAGAGTTCACAGGAATTGGAGAATTGAAAAGCGAAATCATTCAACTTTCACCGAATCCTGCTTCGAATGCAATCAACATTAAAGGAATCAATGATCTTATTGATGTTCAGGAGATTAAATTAATTTCAATGACGGGATCAGTATTGTTAAAATCGAATTCAATTCTTAAAACAATTGACGTTTCGAATTTAGCTAGAGGTGTTTATTACATTCATATTACACATTCAGACGGAATCGTATCCGTGCCGTTTGTGAAAGAATAAAAGAATTTCAATTTGATTAAAAAAGTCTGTTTGGTTCACTCCAGCAGACTTTTTTGATTCACTAATGGTCTCTTTTGGAATTATTTATAAAAAAAATTAATTTGATATTTGTTTCGCATTTTGCTTTGACCTATTTTCGTCAAAAATAGAACTAACATGATTTACCGATTCGTCTTTATTGCCTTTATAGGCTCAATTTCATTATTCTTAATCTCAGCAGGGACTTCAGTCACTTCTTCGAAAGCAGAAGCATACAAACCAACTCCGCCTTTTTCAGGTGGCCCTGGAACAGGAGGCCTTGGCGATCGAACAGGCAGTCCACTATCCTCAGCAACATGTTCACAATGTCACAGTGGTGGTGCTTTTAACGTTTCAGTTACTGTCGATATTTTTGATCCGATTACTTCTACATTCATAACAAGCTATGTTCCTGGCACGACTTATGAAATGACTTATCAGGTAACTGGTAATGCAAGCGCTTACGGTTTTCAAGGTGGAGCATTGACAAGTGCAAATGCAGCAGGTGGTTCATTCAGTTCCCCGTTTGGAGCTCAATTGGTCACGATTTCTGGCAGACCTTACATAGAGCATGTTGGAGGCCCCTCTGCTACAGGTACCTTTCAAGCACTTTGGACGGCTCCTGCATCAGGATCGGGAGACGTTACATTTTATGGAATTGGTCTTGCAGTGAACCAAAATGGTGGAACAAGTGGTGATAATATCTCTACACCATTGGCCGTTACTATAACAGAAGAGGTTCCAACAACAATTTCATACCCCGGAACCCCATTTTGTGGTAATGCAGCAAATCAAAATCCGACTATAACTGGATTTACAAATGGAGCTTTCAGTTCAACTGCAGGTCTATCGATTGATGGAACTTCTGGTGTGATTGATGTGAGCACCTCAACGCCTGGAACTTACTCTGTTGATTATGTTTACTCAAACGGCACAGTGAACACAAGCATAACAATAAACCCAACTTTCACTTCCACATCGGCAGCAACAATTTGCGACAGTGAAACGTTGACGTTTGGATCTCAAACTTTAGATGCATCCAATGCCGGTTTAAACACCGAAATCTTTCAATCAATTGACGGTTGTGATTCTACAGTTGATTTAACACTAACGGTTCTTCCATCAATAGTTGAAAGCGATGCGGCTACAATTTGCTCTGGCGGCACTTATGATTTCAATGGACAAACATTGACAGCAGCAAACGCCGGACTGAACACAGTTGTTCTTCAATCTGCAAATGGATGTGATTCTACAGTGAATTTGACATTGTCTGTTGAAACTATTGATATTACAACAGGACTTACAGGAGGAATATTGAATGCAAATCAAACGGGAGCAACGTACCAGTGGGTTGATTGTGACAATGGAAATGCGGCAATAGCAGGAGAAACAAATGCTACTTATTCGCCAACGGCAGTTACTGGAAATTATGCCGTTGAGATTACAGTTAACAATTGTACTGAAACCTCAGCATGTACCCTTGTTGATTTTACCTCGCTGAATGAGTTAAACATCAATTCAAGTGTTGTTTTCCCAAATCCAGTGTTGGATGTGTTTGAAATTAAGAACATTGAACAATTTGGTACAGTTCATTCAATTTCTTTGATGGATGCGAATGGAAAAGTAGTTCAACAAATTTCTCTAAATTCTACTTCAACGAATATTGGACATTTAGATTCAGGTATTTACTTTTTAAGAATTGAAAGTGCATCAGGTGATTCAATCATTTCAATTGTGAAGAAATAGTTCTGAAAAACAGTTCTAAAATGAAAAAGCACCGCTGATTGGCGGTGCTTTTTTTATATCATAAAATGCTGCTATAAAACGCTCTAAGGCGACAATAAAATCAAAAGTCTGAATACTTAAAGTAATTTGCTTTTATTTTTTCCAATACTTTTATGTACCGCTCGTTTCCATTCAAAAACTGGAGTTCAGGCTGCCATTTAATCCAATAATAATTTCGATAGTTTGTATCCGCTAGTTTTTCAAGATCGCTCAGAATACTTTCCAAATCAGTTGGGTTTGTCTTTGATTTGTACATGGCAGAATACGCCAATAGGCTCTGGTTGTTGAAAAAATACGAATTGTTATCTGGATTCAAGTTTGATTCAACCTCACTCAATCGGTTAAATTTAATCCCAGCCAAAGCTCTTAGTTTCTCTTCTGCATCTCCATCCGTGTCATCTGAAAACTTTTTAAGCTCTGCATAAACTTTTCTTTTCTGTCCGGCTAAAATCAAAGCATAAATTTGGTGCGAGGTGACTTCAGAACGATACAAGGTTTGCATATCGTCGTTTAAATCGATTTCTTCAAAACTTTCAATTGCCAGCTTTGCAATTTTCATTCTACTCGTTTCGTCCGAAATAGTCTCTGCCTGACGCAGTCGAATCATTCCAATTTGAAAATTTAAGTTCCGTATTTCATCTTGAGTATTCGCTTTTATTCTACCAAGAAGTTGAACTGCTTCATCAAATTCTTGACATACGGCAAATCCTCTGGCGGTAGTATATATTTCGCTTACATTTTCAATATTGGATTTCGCTTCATTTAAATAGATCTTTGCCCCCTGAAAATTCCTATTTTCAATTTCAAACTGCGCCATCGCTAATGATAGTTCTGGATTTGTTGCATCTAAATTATGTGCATAATTATAATAGAATTTAGCCAATTTTTCTGATTTACTGTCATATTCGCTACCATATTTAGATCCATCCAATGTACGCCCTAAATCATGTAAAGATTCGCTTAACACTTTGTTGATCAAAATGTTTTTAGATGACAACCTATCAAGAGGAAGAGGCGTCCTGTTCCAGACAAATAAATTGTTTAAATTGGCACTAATAAGTTGTGAGTTATCATCTGAGAAGGCCAATGATTCCACATATCGACTGTGCCACTTAAATGTATTCTCAATATTACCCGTTGCCTCTTCTGAAACTCTAATAGTATGAATATCATTATGCTTAATAGCTCCATCATAAAGATCCTTATCAGAAATCGCGAAGGCAGTGTATTTTTCATCACTAGAGAAAGCAAATTTGTCGACATACTCACCTTCTCCAGAAATAAGCTCTTGAGGATCCTCCCCCTCAACGTCGACGCCATAGAAACGCCCCACCCTATCCAACCAGTACATTTTCTTGCCATTATTAGAGAAATAAATTTGAGTAGCGTCTTCTTTAATCTCTATTTGTCTTTTTAGTTTAAGTTTTTTTCCTGAGCAATTAAAAATTTCGACTCGACTCGATGCTTCTGACCAATCCAGAGCTCCATAAGTAATTGCCAATAAGTTTCCATTCTTAGAAATTTTAATAATATTCGGTTCTGCATAAGTAAAATTATAATTACCTCTTGTAGAATTAAGAGTTCCATTGTAGATAAATAATGTTCCTTCATTCACATAGACTAAATCCTTATATCCTTCAGAAAAAGATCGAAGGTTCCTTCTAAGGATAGAATTCGGTAATTTAATTGGTGTTTTATTTGGATCGGGGTAATGAATTTCCAGCTTAAAGTTATTTTTAGTACTTGATTTGAATGTACTTTCTTCTTCTCTTCTCGCAATTAATTTCCTTCCCGTTTTAAAGTCAAAATCCAACAAAGAATACGTGCCTTTTTTGAATGAATAAATAGAAAGTACTGTATCAATTGAGCTGTTTTTTATCACGCACGCATCATGTTCACTATAAAAACTTGGATTGCCCATGTTGTCCCACCCAACTGCGATTCCCTGAGATCCGAAGCCATTCTTAAAATAATTCAATCCTTGAAAATTATTAAGAAGAGAATCAAATAAATGAGTGGTAACAGCATTTGTATCAATCATTTCGGCCACTTTTGCCAAAGCCAATTGATGGATTCGATCGTCTGTGAAATTCATTGTTGAATATGCACCTGTTTCAAGTGCAACGAGTATATTCGGCACATCCGAATCCACTGAATCACTCAATATAGAATCCCGAAGCATGGCCGCATTAATATTAAATTTCGGAAACAGTAAATTGTCAATATCTTTTTGAGTTCCTTTATTGTACTCAGCATACCAGCCATTCGACACCATGGAATCGCGGTAATTGTTGTGATTAATGAAATTTTGAAGCCGCTGACTTTTTAATTCAGCCTCAGCTATCAATTCCTCTTGTTTATCTGCAAATATCGCGAGTTCATCCAATTGATCTTGAGCTATAATTGCAATGCTGTCTGCTCTGTCCCTTTCACGAATGGTATTGTCAATTTCGATTCCAGCAAGTCGCGTTTGTTCATCTGCAATTCTTCTCTGCGCAACTGCAATTTCTCGCTCAGCATTAGCCAAATCAGCCTGGATTATCGCTTGATTGGTAAGTGAGTCAGCTTGATTAGCAAGTGAATCGGCAATCTCGCGTTGGTCAACGGCAACCCTCGCACTATCCATTGCAATTTGCTTTTGGATATTTGCCTCAGCTCCTGCTATTTTCGCGATTTCTGCTGATTTCTTAGCCTTCTCAGAATTTATGGAACTGTAAATTGTAGATATAATACTAATAGGAAGAAGTATTAACAACACCACTAAAATGATTCTTCTTTGACGGCTCTTTGCAGCTCGTTTTTCTTCCATGCCAACAAGTGCCAAAAGAGCCTTCTCATTGTCCATACAAGCTAAAAAATAAGCCGTATTGTCCTTGTATATTTGCTGATCAGTTTGCAACGGATAGGCCGTTTCTTTCGATTTGTCCACCGCCGCATTTTCTTCGCCAAACTGAATTTGAAGTGCTCTATACGACCTGGATTTAGGATCATTGTACCTTGCAGCCCAAGCTGCATTTTTATCCTTAACCTCTTGACTTAAACTTAACTCCCGAAGCAAAGCTCCTGATAAAAATCGATGTTCTATTTTATCGTCCTTGTCATCCGACA
Organism: Crocinitomicaceae bacterium; assembly: GCA_047630755.1. Taxonomy (GTDB): domain Bacteria; phylum Bacteroidota; class Bacteroidia; order Flavobacteriales_D; family Crocinitomicaceae; genus UBA4466. The sequence continues at coordinate 243,651 of JBLHYG010000007.1, forward strand.
GTTTATCTCTCCGCGCCTGATCAAGTCGCTTGTAAAGAAGGGATTCCACAAGTTCTTCTTGAATCCAAACGCCCAATTGCTCCCAATTACGCATAATGCTTTCATGCGAAATATCAATAACCGGATTGTTATCTAGACTTACAGCATTTGGAGGCATCAAAAACGCATTATCTTCATGCCGTAAGATTTCTATAATCTCATTAATTTCAACTGAAGTGGATTTTATCAATTCAGCGCCTTTAACATCTTTGGAAACAAGTTCATTTCCCAAAACATACTTGCCATCCAAATAAAAAGCTACTTCGTGAATTTGATTCAAATGACACGGCCGACGGATTCCTCTATCATCTGAAGATTTATCTGTAATCCGTTGAAAAATGCATTTTACAATTTGCAGTTGAGCTGGAGTGAATGGCTTTATTATTTCTTCGGCGTGTTGCCCAAGAGCTCCTTTCATTTCTCCCGCTTTCCGATAGTGCTCAATACCCACAGCTTCAGTCGTATCATCTGCTTTCCAATACTCGTACGTCCGCATTAAAGCGTGTTGTAAAATTGGAAGTTGATCCATGTTGTCACCAACTTGGCTAACGAGCTTGTTCACCAAACTTGGATGAATCTCCCCTCCTGCCATTCGAATGGGCCCTTCAATAGCGCGCATTAGTTCTTTTCGTCCCAAACGCGGAACGAGGTACTGCCCTTTGTTAATGGATTCGGCTAAATCTCTAAATTGAACACAATCGCCCAAGTATTCTGAACGCATGGTTATTGCTACATAAACTCTGCTGTCTCGTTCTCCAGCAACATTCATCAACAAGTTAACAAAGTGCTGTGCATCCATCTTACTGGATTCACGTTGGAACCTGAAAAGTTCCTCGAATTGGTCAATGATAATTAAGATATTTCCATCATTACCGTTCATTTTCTGAGCAACTTCCAATAACCCGTAAGGATTTTCCGTTAGCTCTTCAAGTATTTCAGAATATTCCGATTGAATTTTATCGTGTTTACTGCTGCCTGCCTTAACTCCAGCTAAAGCAGCTGCTAAATTACTGATTGGATTGTCTCCCGGTCGGCAAATTCCAATTTCCCAATCGGCACCTCCGCGTTCATGGTACCCAGCAAAAAGATGTGGAATCAATCCCGCTCGAACAAGGGAAGATTTTCCACTTCCCGAACTACCAATAACGGCTAGAAAGTTGTAATCGTTTAATTTCTTAACCAAATTACCAGCTTGTCCATCACGTCCAAAGAAAATTGGAGCTTCCGTAGTTTTAAATGGGCGAATTCCTGGGTACGGTCTACGCGCAATTTCCGTATTTGAAAGGTACTTTACTTTATTCGCCTGATTCTTGTCAGAATTAAGACCGAGATTCCCCTCATTGAGCAACTCCAAATAGTATTCGTCCAATTGGAAGTTGTTACTCTGCTTCATCACATGAAGATTTTAAACGGTTAATAAATTCTTCTATATCCTTACGGACTTGTTCTTCTGACTCGATAATTTTCACCTCGTTATTCGCTTCAAGGAAAACATCTGTATTTAAATCCATGTCCTTTTTTAAAAGCGGTTCTGGTTCGCCTAAAAAAGCCACTTTGTGTTCTATTCTATTGGTCGCAAATGACTTTCTGAGTTGCATTTGAATCGTATTGAACCAGCGCATATTTGCTTCGCCGTAGTACAACACAACACCTGAACTGGATTGAATCATACGGTTCGTTTGCTCAACATCTTCAGCGTGTAATTTATTCATAACTAATATATCATCGTCCTGATCTAAAAGTTTCTTGATGCTCCATTTGTGTACTTGCCTTTTGTCCGACTCATCAAAGAAGAGCACCACATTCTTTTGCTTGCTGCTTCCTGGAGTTTCAACGGCAACGTCTAATTCTTTTTGTTTTGCTGTAAAATAAGTTTCAAAGTCGTCCGTGATCAGCTCAACAATATGTTTGTAATCCGTTCCATTCGAGTAAATCAATCGATCTGGAGTTAAGGCTTCATCAATAAAACTGATTGCATCTTCTTTTATATCCGATGGATTATCGCTTAAAAAGACAACACATTTTTCAAACGACGCTGCTTTCCAATGCTCCTTAATGGTCTGGTATTGCCAAACGGAATAATCATCCTTTGCATCAAGGATCATAGCGCAAAACGTGGAATTATTGAGTTCTTCTTTTATTGCTTTTTTGAATTCCGTTTCATCCAAATCCAAGAAAGTATCATGCGTTGCATCTTTTGGTTTAAAATCGACATTCCAAGATGGATTCTTTTTTGAGAGCCCTCTGAGCTCACCAAACACACGGCGTCTTTCTTGAAAAATTCTTCTTGAATCCGTTACTCCGAAAAAGAGTGTGCTTACATCTTCCTTACTTTCGATATAGGAACTTATCTTTTCTCTAAGAAGAACAGATACTTCGGTGAACAAGGCATCTCTGTCCTTCTCCTCTGCTCCACCAATCCACTTTTTACGCGTTGGAAGACCGTTTACTTGATCAATCCATGCATAGGCGGCAAAATCACATTCACGAATAAAAATTGGAATGACCAAACTTTGCGAAAAGACGGCATTCTTTTCAATGATTTCCTTTTCAACATTTTTGATGTAATTTGAATTGATGAAATCGCGGCTCAACAAAAGAAGGTAGATATCGGCCTCTCGAAAGTTCCTTTTGATGTCGTCATCCCATCTGTCACCAGCCTGCATGTTTTGATCTGTCCAAGGCTCGATAAGGTTCAATTCCTTAAGGCTGTTCATGATCTTAATCATTTCAGCTAAGAAATCTTTATCTATACTACTGTATGATATACAAACTTTAGGTTTCATAAGTGGTTACAAGAATTGGCTACAACTCGTTGCTATGGTTACTTAAAGGTATCATTTTTCAACCTGTCAGCAAGCGATGCAATTGAATTTACCGTACATCTACTTAGAAGATTGCGCATATATGCGTATTTCTGAATAAATAAGCCACGCATCTACAAAAAAGGATTTAAATGCCATTTCTTTTGGGTTCGAAGTCGAACTATTTAGATAATCACTTCAATTTATTACTCCGTAAAGTTTCCTTAGAATCTCTATTGAACCAACTTAACTCGAAATGAATTGCGTATCCAATTCAATCGCTTTTCCGGTTAAATAAACTTCTTCGGGCCTCAGCACTTCTGTCGAGTGCCAAATCCCGGATTGTAGCGTATCACTGTAAACGATTGGCAATTGTGAATCAATCATTTTCTTCTGTGCAACTTCAATGGCGTAGTTCAATGAATTAAATTCAACCGAGAAACCATCGGCTTGACGTTTTATCGTACAAAACCACACCCTGTTTGTTCCGTCATTTGCTGGCATTCCGAGTGCTCCTGAATTAATCCAAGCCTTTCCGTTTTGTTGGTCAAGAAATGGAATCCCTGAATGTCCTGCCAAAATATGGTCGACGTTCATTGCTTCAAAATTTTGTGCTTTCTGCGACCATGAACTCGATTTATATATAAATTCAGCCGTTTCTTGATAGGAGCCATGAACGATGCCCCAGCGCTTTCCGCCAAATTCCACAACCAACGATTCTGGAAGTGATTGCATCCAACTGAGGTGTTCTTTCTCTAATGATTTCTGAGCGAATGGGTACCATTGTTTGGAAAGCAAGTCGCACGAAGAATCATCATTGAAATTACAGCCGCAGTCGTCATCTCCATTTCGGAGTTGGATTTCTACATTCCCTGAAATGCAATGAACTCCCCATTCTTCTATCAGTTCAACGCTTTCTTTCGGTTCTGCGCAGTACGCCACAACATCTCCAGTGCAAATGATCTCTTTTGAAGAAAAACCATTTTCATCGGCGTACTTTTTTAGCGACTTCAGCGCTTGATAATTGCTGTAAACTCCTCCAAAGAGCAACAATTTGTCTCCTTCGACTTGAACTAGTTTTTCTGCCATTTCAAAATGAAATAAGGGGTAAGGAAACCAGCAAACGTGGCTATAAACCCAACCGTATTAATAAACAATAAATCGGCATATTTCCCATGCGACCAAAGCCAACTTTCGGGAACCCAATGCGCGGTTTGGGCAATTCCACAAAACAAACCAATGCCCACGGCCAGGTAAAAGGAAAGTGCAGGCGTTTTAAGTTTCCAAAGTAAGAATACCGGTGCCAAACCAATCACCATTGTTCCGCTAATCGTTGTTGCTTGAAGAACTTCGGCGTTAAAGAAAACAGGAATAGATCCAAGACACGCCAAGGCAATCATTGCCCATCGACCGGAAGCTATGGTTACTTTTTTCTTTCGAATATCAACCACCCATAACTTAGAAAAGCTACTGAAGGTTGAATCGAGAGTTGAAGTTGCCGAGGTCACCATTATTAAATTCACAAAGAGGAAAAGAACGATACCGAGTCCTTTTGAGAAACTAATGAGACTATTCATTGAGTTACTCATGCGAATAGCTACACCGACAAGGCTAAATAAAGTGATACAAACAATTCCAATGATTGTCGCGAGAATAAAACTCTTTCTCATTTTCTTCGGGTCTGATATAAAACCACGGTCTGTCAACACGGGATCGTGAAACGGATAACTGAAACTCTGTAATAATGAGAGCAGCAAGAAATCGACACCATGATCAAGGTCCCATGTTCCCCAGAAAGTAGCATCGAGTTCTTTGTTCGAAAAACTAGGCATGACAGCGATGACAATAATCCCGAGGAACAGAACAAACAACATCATTTGGATGAAGTCTGTGTAGATCGAAGATTTCAATCCTCCTTTGAGCACATAAGCCAAGGTGAGCGCCGTAAAAATAAAAATGGCGGTGTAATAAGGTGTTGAATTAGCTTCGCCGAAAAAGCTCCCCAAAACCATTGTATTTGACCAAACCTCGTTGAACAAGCGAATGGAGATCAGGATGGAAAAAATACGGGTTGCATTTTTTCCAAACTTAGAAGTTAAAAATTGATGAATAGACGTCCATTTCCCCTTGACACGAAGGTTATAAATCACAAATCCAGCGACAAGGAACGAAACGTAATATCCGGCATACCCTATTCCACCGAGAAGCCCGAATTCACTCCCTAAACTAGAAGCATTCGCTATTGACTTCGCAAAAATCCATGAAATGACCAATCCGCTTGTCAACAACAAGACATTCGGTTCGCTTTTTTCACTGTCACTTCCTCTAAAGAAATCACCGACCGATTTTGCTCTCGGCGAGATAAAATAGAAAAGGATGAGGGCAGCCAAAACAACACCCCACTGTAAATACTCAGTTGAATTCATTTGTTCAGGTTACTTAAAAAACATCCCACCATACTTTGCTGTTCACACTATTTCCTCCTGCATTTCCAGCCGCAACATCATAGTTCACTTGATTTAGCGCGATTTCATCTGCTGGGTATGGCAAGCGAACAGGATAATCCCCTCCGTTCAAACTTGCAGAAACAGGCAATAACTGTGGAAAACCAGTTCGTGAATATTCAATCCAACATTCATATCCATTGATACAATTTGCAATCCACTTTTGAGTGATAATTTGCTCCAGTCCTTCAGCTGCATTGTACACCGCAGGACCCGAAGTTAAATAATTTGTCGGCATCGTTACATTCCAATAAGCGAATGCATTTGCGACACCATCTTCGTACAAGCCTTGCGCATTTTCAGCGATGTATCCTTTATTGGCGGCTTCTGCAAGAAGAAATTGAGTCTCCCAAGCTGTCATGAAATTGCACTGTAAATCGCCGGTGTTTTCCCTAAATACCGTTCCTGCTAGCGAATAATCTGAAATTGAAATGGTCGTTTGAGCATTATCAATTCCATTGATCAAACCATTTAACACCAAAGGATCGCTTCCAGTTCCACGAAAGAAAACGGAAAAGCGAGGATCGTTGAGTTCCTGAAATATCGTGTCGGCTGTTTGTGACATAACATAAAGGTTAAAATCTCCTGGGCGCAATTGTTCCATTCGAAAACTATTCGGTTGCGAAGAAGAAAATTGGAAAACAGCATTGTCGAAATTATTAGCAATAAAGTCTCCTTCGGCATAAATGGCTTGCAGTTCTTGCGAAATGTCCAATGCTATTTCACCGTTGCGGTCCGAAATTCGAATCAAAGCCTTGATTTTTAAACTATTCGCCAATTTTCTCCACTTGGATAAATCACCGTAGTACAAAATATCACCACCAAGTGTTTGTGCACCAGCATAATTATCGATGGCCTCAATCGCTTTGTTTAATTGATCGATGATACCATTTTCATTCAAATAAATCGATTCCTGGCTGTCGTAATTTGGAGTAACAATGCCAGACACTCCCTGCACTGCCTCGCTGTATGGCACATCACCATACATGTCGGTGAGCAATTGAGCAATATATGCTTTCATAATTCGCGCTGGACCTTCGTAGACTGCATAGATTTCATCAGAAGCTGACTTTTGAAGTACAATTTCATTATCTCGTAAATTTCGATACAAAAACGGCCAAGGATTCCCCCCCAGTTGCGGCTGACTTAAATTATGACGGTCAAATAAGTTGAAATCCACCATACTGAAATGCTGTCCCAATAAATTTCCAGCAACGAAGCCTTCGTACGAATTATTTTCTCCCGTGCTATAGATGACTTGGCGCAACAGCAAATCAGGTTCAACATCCACTGGGAAGTTGACGTTTGTATTGATTTCATTGAAGTCTTTTTTACAGCTCATCAAAGAAATTGAACTGAATAGGGCCACCCAAAATATAGATTTAATTTTCATAGTTTCTTGATTAAAAATTGTAACCCAATTTAATTCCAATGCTTCGCGTTGAGGCATAAGACATGTTTTCAACACCGCTTGTAAACTTCTGACCTTGAATGGCTAATTGTTCCGGGTCGAAATGAGGAATTTTTGAAATCGCAAATAGATTTCGTCCAATTATCGAAACTTTAAGCGTTCGTTTGTCGGAAATGAACCCCTTTGATTTTTCATCATTTCTAAAAGTATATCCAATTGAGAATTGACGCATTTTCAAATAAGAGGCATCATAAGTGTTGTTCTCTTCGTGGTTTCTATCATAGTACTCACGGTAGTAGGATTCAGCTGAAATCGCCGTTGTATTTTCAACGTACTCAGGGTTCTCTTCTGTTCCAACATTTACAACGCCATCTGCAACAATCCCCTCTTCTGGACGGTATTCCGTTTCTGCCAACTGACCAGCAACACCTGCTAGCGCTTGTGTTCTAGAAACTAAAACCCCTCCTTGTCTCCAATCAAATAGAAAACTCAAATCAAAGTTCTTGTAGGTAAATGAATTGTTCATCGCTAAAATGAAGTCAGGATTGTAATTCCCCATTTTCTTTACATCTGGATCAACGATTTTATGTCCTGTATTGTCAATAATAAATCGACCGTCTTCCGTTTTCATATATCCTGTTCCATACATATCACCAATGCGACCGCCTTCCTCCACTTGGTACCAAACCGTTTGGTTCACATTATCGTAAATACGGTTGTAGGCGAGTGTAATTTTCGTTGCGCCATCTGGCAAATCTTCAACTGTCGAAACATTGCGCGAAAAATTAAGCCCAAGATTCCAATTGAAATTCTTCTTGTCAATCGCTTTAATCGAAGTGAAGATTTCAACGCCACTTGATCTAACTTTAGCTCCATTCACAATCTGTTGCGCGTATCCAGAGGAAATGGCAACTGGCAAAGCGATAATTTGGTTTGTTGTTGATGCATTGTAATAGGTAGCATCAAATCTCAAACGGTTTTTAAAGAAGCGAAGGTCCAATCCAAATTCCAAGTTGGTTGTTCTTTCCGGCAACAAATTCGCATTTGAAATTGTCGATTGAGCGCTAAAAGTGGGTTCGTTATTGTAAGATACTTGCGGTATATAAACGCCTGTGGTTTGGTATGGGTCTGTATCATTTCCAACTTGCGCTACACTTGCTCTCACTTTTGCGAATGAAATCGATTCCGGAAACGTCATCATCCGGCTTAAAATAACCCCGACTGAAGCAGAAGGATAAAAGAAAGATACGTTTTCAGATGAAGTTGGTGTTGCTAGCGCACTCGACCAATCGTTTCTTCCGGTGATGTCCAAATAGATGAATCGTTTGTAATTGAACTTCGCCAATGCGTACAAACTGTTGATGCGCTTTCGAGTACTGTATTCATCTACAACCAAAGAGACAGATGCGTTCGACAATCGGTAAATACCCGGTTGTGCCAGTTCATTTGCAATTACCATGCTTTGCGATGCAATTTGATCCATGCGGTTTCCTCCAGCGGAGATTTCCATTCCCCATTTACTGAAGTGTTTCTCGTAATTGATTAAGAAATCTGAATTGTTCTCACGAAATAAAACGGATTGTTCAGCATATGCACCTTTTTGAAACCGATTGGAGCTATACGCTCTTCGGAACTCGCGCGCTTCGGAAGAGTAATCCGTTCCCGTTCGAAGTGTAATGCTCAAATCATTCAAGATTTCATAATTGACAACAATGTTTCCAATCAAGCGATCCCTTCCGAAACTGTTTCTGTTTTCCAACAAGGTAAAATAAGGGTTATCGAAATAGGTATAATTGAAAGAATACTGCTGAAGCCCTTCAAGTCCGGGCTGCCAATAGTCTTCCATTGCCTGAATATCGAGACTTCTAGGCCCCCATGCAACAAGCGCATAATTTAAATTCTCAGAACCGTATCCTGATGAAGGACGGTTATCACTTCCGGATTTTGCATATTGAAACACGGACGAAATTGTCAATTTATCTGTCGGCGTGAAATTAAAATTACCCATTGCATTCAATCGGTTCAAATTGACTCCAGGTAAAATTCCTTTTGATCGCGTATCTGTTACAGAGAGGCGCATCGAACCTTTATCAAAACGATTTGAGATCGCTAAATTCTGAATGGAAGTAAGTCCCGTTTGGTAAAAGTCCTTTAAGTTATCAGGATGAGAAACCATCTCTGTTGGGGTAATCGTTGCTCCTCCATGAACGGCAATGTCTCCCCCACTAACTACCGTTCCATCGGGTAAAACCACAGGACTATCAAATTGTTCGGTAAAATAGCCGCTGTTCAGTGATGGTCCCCAACTGTAACTAATTCCGTCATTAATTCCCCCGCCTTGACCGTCGGCATAAGAAAACTGACCATTGTTCCCTTGTCCGTAAGAGTTCTGAAATTCAGGCAATTTAAATGCGCTTTCAATATACGTTGTACTATTGAATGAGATGCCTAATCCTTTTTGTGGTTTTCCTTTTTTTGTAGTGATAATCACAACACCATTCGAAGCCCTTGTGCCGTAAAGAGCAGCGGCAGCAGGACCTTTTAAAACAGAGACCGATTCAACATCGTCGGCATTGATGTCCATTGCACCATTTCCAAAATCAACACTTTGAAACCCTGATGCCGCGTCTGATGTTGGATTCACAATTGAGTTATTGTTAATGATGATTCCGTCAATGACAAAAAGCGGGTTGTTGCTTGTAAATGAAGCTTCTCCTCGAATTGTAATTTTTGAACTCGAACCTATACCCGATGCTCCTTGCGAAACAGTAACACCCGCTATTTGACCAGCAAGGTTGTCAAGTATGTTCACCGATTTTACCGCAGAAAGTTCTTTCCCTTTCAATGTTTGTACTGAATAGCCCAAGTCTTTATTAGACCGTTCAACGGAAAGGGCTGTAACTACAATATCATCGAGTTCAACCATAAGACTCAGCGTCAGGTTCACTTTTTCACCTGATGAAATGCTCAGTATTTTGGGTGTGTAGTCACGCGCTGAAACCGTTATTGATGCGGGAAATTTCGCAACTTTAAGAACGAAGTTTCCGTCGGCATCTGTTTTGGTTTTTGAATCGGAATTATTGTCGGTTATTGTTGCTCCAAATAAGGACGAGCTAGACGTTGAATCTAATACGGTTCCTTTTACCGTTTGAGCAAAAGACAGCACCGACCATCCGAAGACGGTTAGCGTCAAAAAAAATGTTTTCATAAAAAGCTTGAATTGGTTTTGTTCTAATAGTCGTTAAACAAAAACCAAGGGTGGACCTCGAAAAGAAATTGCGTTGATCCAAGTAGTATTTATATGCTTTTTATTCTTTTTTGGTCCTTTCCACTCGTTGAGACTACTGAGGATCAAAAGAATCTGCTGCTTTATTTCACGAAGACCTTTTCTTTTCAGAAGCAGTGCTAAATCGGATGCATTGTTCAAATCAAATTTGATCGGAAACTGCGCTCTAGATTTAGGCTGAATCAAATCAAACAGTTCGTTAAACACACTTTTAGTTTGCCAAGTTATTCCTTCGAATTGACTTTGAATACGGCTAAAATACTCGCGTTGAAACCCAATTAAATAAGATCCTCCATCTTTTGTTTCTCCAATCACACCTGATTGAGAAGAGAGTAGTTTATCGGCCTTCAACAATTCATTTGCCGTTAACCCAATGGTGTCATTTCCAACCAGAATTAGTTTTTCATAACCGAGTTTAAAAACATCTTCAAATGCATTGCTGATCCGTTCGCCAAATGTTTCTCCTGTTTGTTTGTGCTCGTCAATAAGGAGCACTGGAATTCCTGACTTTTCGAGAACTTTCTGCGTAGACAGGATCAGTTGCGAAGAGATTTGTTCTTGAACTTGAAATTTATCGTGCCAACGTTTACTTCTGGCCTCTTTGCCCGAAGATCGCGTAAAATATATAATGGCAGAATGATTCAAATTCTCATAAGTTATACAGTTAGGACTTAGTCGAAATTAAAAAGAATTACTTACAGACAATGAATCATTAATTATTACTCCCCCGTTTCCAAAACAGCAGCGAAGTCGTTAAACAAAAAAAACACCACCCAAATGGATCGTGTTCTTTTATAAATGTGGCCTGCCAAAGGCTCTATTGTATCTTAAGGCTACTGAACCGTAAAATTAAGATCACCTTTAACTTTAGACAAATCTACAGTGATCGTCCAGTTTCCTGAAACTCCTGTTGAAGAAGTAAAACTTCCATCAACGCTTAAATCTTTTGTGTACACTTCTGTTCCTTGAGCATCTTCTATGGTAAGAGTGGCAGTTCCTTCGCTAATTACCGATGACTGATCAATATTCGCAACTGTACCAGAGTTCGACCAAGTATAAGTTAAATTATCACTTACCTTATCTAGTCCTGTGGCCTGTAATGAAAAGCTATCTGGAATATTTAATATTTCAGGTTGAAATGCTGCCAAGTCATTTTTCTTGCAACCGGCGAATATAAAAGCGCAGATTATTGGCACGAGTAGTAGTTTGTTTTTTAACATATCGTTTTGTATTGGTTAATTATCCAAACGAAATCTATCAAGTAAAGGTTGGTGAAACAGACAAGTTTCTCTTACAGGGGTAATTATAAATTGAATATTCCTCCTCCGTTTCCAAAACGACTTCGAAGTTACAATCAAATTGGTCACAATTAAGGAAGTGGCAGTAGTACAGAGGATTTTATTGACTTTCTATAAGATTTCAATACACTTTTTTAAAAAATCAGGTTCTTAGAAGTACACGAAGGTTTTATAGCATTATGATTTCATCGCTATTAATTATTTGGTTTTGAATTGCATAAATAACCAACCCAGCAAGGTTCTTAACGCCCGTTTTGGCGTACATGTGATTCTTATGGCCTTCCACTGTTCGTTGCGCTATAAAAAGCATTTCTCCAATTTCAACTGCCGTCTTTTGCTGGCAAATGAGCCTTAATATTTCTTTCTCACGTTCCGACAATAAGTCGTCGCTTTTGAGGGCAGGTCGGGGTATTTTTGAAGACAATTGCTCTCTCACAATTTCGAGTTGATCCGGGAGAAAATAATACCCCTTTTTATCAACATCCAGAAGAATGCCTTTCAATTCTTCCGGTGCAATGCCCTTTGCTAAAAAGGCTACTGCACCAGATTTCAATAAGTACCCCATAAATGAACGTTGGTAAAATGACGAGATCACCACGCATTTAATTTGAGGATATTCCACTCGAATCTCTTTAAGCAATTCGGTTCCATCCATTCCGCTCATTTTGAGATCAATCAAAATAATTTCGGGGAGGTCATCCATTTGTTTCAAAAATTCCAAACATTCTAATCCTCCGAAGCACTTGAGCTCAACGGAAAATTGATCGTCCTTTTCAAAGAATTGAGCCAACAGTTCAACAATAAGTTTGTCGTCATCAACTATACCAAGTTTTATTGTTTTCATTTACGATTTGTTTTGATAAGGTATGAAAAGGATGACTCTTGTTCCGCTTCCCACCCTTGATTTCAGCTTAAGATAACCTCCTAAAAACTGTGCTCTACTTTCAATATTTTTTAACCCAAGTCCACCTGAATTCAAGTCGGTATTGTATCCTTTTCCATTGTCAGAAACCATTACGCCCAATCCTGAATTAAAGGATTTCAAATCAACCACGAATTGTGTTGCTTCGGCGTGTTTGTATGTATTTGTTATTGTTTCTTGGAGAATGCGAATGATTTGAAGTTTCACATCCTTTGGTATATCTGCTGGAATTTGGTTGAGAACGTGCAAAAAGACCTCAAATGCTTTTTTCCAAGGGAAAAGAACTTCGCGAATTAATTCTTCTAACGTTGTTCCACTCAAAATTGGAGGGCTCAAATCGTGAGAAATTCTTCTAGCCGTTTCAATGCATTCGTCTACATATTGAATGTCTTTTGTGTCACTTTTAGACAACTTGTAAACGTATAGTTTATTGATTAGGACGTCATGCAAATCACTTGCAATTCTCTCCCTTTCACTTTCCTGAACAAGAATACTTGATCGCAACAAGTCGTCTCGATGGTTTAATTTTAACTCAGACTCTTTTAATTTTGACCGAATTATTCTTCTAAAATTCGACCGAACGAGAATTAAAATTAGAATCACAAGAACGACAACGAATAGAAATCCAATTGTTATCCAAGTGGCGATTGTTTCAGGTGTTTGCCACTGTTCCATATTAGGTAAGAGATATAAGCATAAAAAGAAGAGGTAATGATGAGGTTCAAATTCCAAAAATAGAAGGGCAAGTCTGAATCTTTACTTATTAGAAAATTCAGTGGGATATAGAGAATAAGACTCAAAGCGAAATAAATAAACGTCAATGAATTGAAAATTAAAATCTTCTTTTCAATCATTTTCTCTTGCTCAAGTACACGATAATAGGATAGAAACGCCATTAGCAAAATACTAAAGTTTGAAAACACTTTCGAATAAGAATTAAATCCAGACGTGTCCAAAGGATCAATTGAAATAATTTCATACCCTACCAAAAGAGATGCTATTGTGACAACCGCCAAAAAGTAAGCGCGTTTTATAGTGAAAATGTAACAAAAGACAATTAACTCTGCAAATCCGTATAATGGAATTAAAAACAAATTGTACTTGAAAAAATATCCAAACAGTCGACCAGAAATATCAAATACCAAGGCTACAATTAAATAGAGGAGTAAGAGGCGGTACTTTTTCTCCATGCGATTGAAAGTCACAATCCCACCTATTATTCCGATAATTAGAATTAGCGGAGTAATATACGTTAGGGCGACCAATAGATACGATCTCATTCTAATTTACTTTCAAGTGTCCTTGTTGCCAATTGCTGTAAATAGTAGGTATTGGATACAATCGGTTCGTACGGTGGAACAGGCATAACAGTATTATAAAACCCCTCACTATTCGTATTCTGTTTAGGAGAGACGAACTCCATTTGATCTTGGCTATACAAAACCAAAGTCCCATAATATTCTGTATGAAATGTTAGCTCATTCATCAACCCAAAAAAGGCAGTATAGTTGGTGTCTATAGTAATGTCAGCAGCTGGAATCTGGAAGGCATAAAAAATTTGATCATTCAAGGATTGATTCAGCGTCCATGTAGGATATTCACCGTTCCAGTTCTGTGTAATTTGATAGGCTTCACTCGGAGATATCACTGCGTCTTCATTATTATTGAGCATTGGAAAGGTTTTTATTGAACATTCTACCTCATAAACAACACTGGACCAGTCTCTTTGATTTTCTGTATCATTAGAACTCGCCACCAAATAAGCAATTAATTTCCCAAATGAATTTATTCCAAAATAACAATGAACAGTATCTTCACTCGAAGGAAATTGAACTTGACTTAAATTAAAATCGAACCCCAAGTGTTGTTCAAACATCTCCGCGATTAGGTAGTTAAAATCAGACTTCTTATTCTCCCAATTGGAAATATTTGCTACAATTTTGTTTAAATAGTCACTCATAATAGTAGTTTTTGGTTATAGCGCTAATGTATTCATTTAATGTAAAAACACAATCTGTATATATGCGTAAATCATTACGTACAAGTGCGCGAAAAAATAAAATTTTTAAATTTTTAATTAGCTATAAAATAGACAGTTGAGCACTTATTACCAATGTATTTTATTCCTGCCCCCTTTTTTATCAAACAGGTTATTTAGACTAGAAGAAGCTGATAAATAAACAAGCATTTAAAATCGAATCAATTGAATGTTCTCTAATTTTTTTTGGCTAAAAAGGCAGACATCTATCCACTGATTAAATAGTTTTGGATGCTACTCACATGCGAGCCAATTAGAGTCGGATTCCCCGGCGCTTTGGTCCCTTTTATTAGCATTCCCAATTCATCAAAACTTAAAGTATAATTCATTGTTGAATCGTACAATGGCCAAATTCCGTTTCCAAGGTTCTCTTCTATTCTGTTTTGTTCATCTTCCGTAAAAATAGCATTGGACCTCAATTCGAAAGATATTCCATCAGCGACTGTCGTTGCTAAATTGATATAATTCATTGTCCCTTCATTGCCAAAAAGGTCATCCCATGATGGATCGGGATCAGTTGGCCAAGGCAAAGGTTCGGTATTTCCTGCATAAGTCATGTGAAGTAATCCTGAGTCATACCACTTTCCAGGACCGAAAGGAACAGATGTGACTTTCTCAAGAGTAAAGCTCACTGTTACATCACTATCACTGAACTTTCTATTCAACAATGAATAGGTTGAACTATCGGTCCAAAGCCCAAAATAATTTAAATCAACACCACCAGTCCAAGTGCCTGAAACATCACCGCTAGCTGAGCTTGAGTCCATAGCGAACTTTACTTGAGGTGATTTGTTTAATGCTGCCTTAAGATCCGTCATATTGTTCGTGAAATCTACAGGAATCGGTCGCTGACCTTCATACGGTTTGAGCTGCTGTTGCCCGCCAGTCACATAAATCATAGCGTTGAGGTCCGAAACTCCAATGCTTAATTTTGAAGGACAATTTATCAAGGCCCATTTCTGAAAAAGATTTGGGATTGTATTTGGTGTAGGTGATGGTTCGAGACTGTTCAAATAAACAATCCAATTGTCGTAATTATCGGATCCTATATCGCTTTTGAATTTACTTTCTGGGAAGGACAATTCATTGATTAAATCAGAATATTGAGAGAAGAAGGGAGAAGCAGAATAGGTAAGCGGATTCCACGTTAATGAATATGGTGGAATTTGATTTTGAAATCCCCAAAGATCAGCATCTGTTTGTAAAGTAGTGCCAGAACTGTAGAATTGAAAATACTGGTTGTTCACACCCAGGGCTGTAATTACCGCATTGTAAAACTGATTCTGCAATTTATTCATCGAGTCCATAATTTTTGTTTTTATTAAAAATGGAAAGCCACTTCATTGTGACTTTCCAAATTTGATTTATTTCAATTAAAGCGCCGCTAATTTGAGTGCTTTAACTTGGAGTTTAGCTGCTTCTACAGAATGCCCTAAATACTCAGCAGCAGAAAGAACATTTACACCTATAACCGTTGGTGTAACAGGATCTGTTTGAATGCTAACTGTCATGTGACCTTCGCTGCTGAATTTTGCTGATGTCGAAGAACTTGATCCTCCACCAGATGAATAGAATGGCCACATACCTGCATGACTATTGTTATGAACTTCGGTTTGCTCAGAAGTTGAATACACGGCATCAGAAGTAATCGTAATATCCATATCCGCAACAACTATAATATTCGCTGCGAAACGTTGCATGTTTCCTTTATCCCCAAATGTGTTGTTCCAATTGATTGCTGAATTTGGACTCCATGGAACACCCGTTTCACTTGAGAAAGCCAAACCTATTGCTCCTGAATTGTACCAATTCCCTGGAGTGCAAGAGAATGTAAGAATGTGTCCGATAGTTGATTTCACTTGAACCTGATTTTCTGAGAAAGATTCACTTATCGAAGATTTAGAGCTACTTCCTCCCCATAAACCGAAGAAACCTGTATTTCCTCCTTTTGTCCAAGATGAGCTTACATCTGAATTTTCGGTCGTGCTATCGAAGTCAAATTGTGTAGATGGCGCTGCCTTTAATTGATTCACCAAATCAGAATATCCTAAATTCCAATCTGGATCTTCAGGCAACCCGTTTTCGTCTGTATAAGACAACAACAAAACATTTTGTGCTGTTAAAATTGGGTCTAGTAATACTTGAGCATAAGCACTTGCTCCTGCATTAGCAACACCTGGCGCGTTCAATAAAGCCCAATTTCTAAACATAACTGGATATTGATTTGCCGATGGGAAAACTGATAGTCCACGAACATACGCAACCCATTCGTCGTAAGCTGGTTGGCCAATAACCGTTTCAGGATCTACAGAAGACGATGGCTCTAGAGCACTCATCAATGCACGGTAGTCACTATAAAACTGATTTCCACCTGATGCTGCAAATTGCTGCGTTAATGAAAAAGGTGGAATGTTGTTAAAGTACCCCCAAAGCACAGTATCACCACTTTGCTCAATAATTGGCGGGTTTGGCTGTAGAATTTGAAAGGTACTTGAGCTTAATCCTAAGCCTGAGACGATACCATTGTACCATCCATCTTGAAGTGTTTGAAAAACATCTTTACTCATAATAAATGAATTAAATAATTAATAATTGCGCTTAAGGAATTTCCCTTTTGCGCACACTAAATTTTTTAGTGCGGTTTTAAGTTCTTACTCTATTAAAGACTTTTCAGAATCCGTCTTGTATCCAATAAATAGTGGTTAAATCACTTTAGGTACATGGTAAAATTCAGTATTTAATTGATTTTGAGTAAGCGTGGAAATACCTGTTTGTTTATTCGCGTAAATTCACCTAGCCCCATATTTAGGGTAGAATCAACTTTATTTGCAGGAAGATTTTAATTGATATTTATGAATTCCTTCGTTTCCAAAACTCAGAATTCTCCCAACGCAACTCTTGACTGTAATACGTCTTTTTGTGCATCAAGTAGCGCTCCCAAATGGAATTGATTTGATCCCCATAAATTTTATGGAATTGCTCCGTTTTAAATTCGTCTATATTCTGAACAACGTTTGAATGCAACATTACCTTAGACAATTGCATTGCACTCGCCATCGCATTAAACATTCCTTGCGAGGATAAAGGGTCAAAACTAAGTGCGGCATCTCCAAGCGCCACCCACTGGTTTCCAGAAACGGTTGTTAATCGCGATGAATTTGCGGAGACGATTCCGTGCAATTCCAATTCGCTTTCATGTCCTTCAATAAGTTTGTGCATTTCAGGATTCAATCGAATTTGCTCTTTGAATAAGGACACATCTTTATTCATTCCTCGTTCAATTAAATCAGAATCCGTTTGAAGTGCCAAAAGCAACCGGTTTCCTGGCAAAGGTGAACTGTACCACCAACCGTTTTTAATTGGGGAAATTGTGCTCATCTTGTTTTCATTGTAATTTGGTATTGCCGCCCAACAGCTCACGAGTTTATCCAAGTGAATGCGTTCAACACCTTGTTTTCGAGCGAAATGTGATTGCCGTCCGCTGGCGCCAATTACAAATTTGGAATTGATTTTATAAGTATTCGAATCCGGATCTTTGACATCGAATTTCGCGGTGGTATGCCATTTCGAATTCACAAATTCGCTGCTTTGAAATTGAGCGGGCCAAATACACTCCACTCCTTTCGATTGTGCTGATTTCCGTAAATAACTTTCAAAGCTTTTTCGGTTCAGGTACCAACCATTCCCGTCTGGATTATTCAGATGGTCCACGACTTGAAGTTGGCCACCTCCCCAATAGGATTTCGTTCCAATGTTGATTAAGTGTTCATCCGATGCGTCGTGTTCTTTATCCAAACCCAGTTCCTTCAAGATTCTTCTTGCGGCGGGAGCCAAACACTCACCTATTCGGGCTTTAGGTTCTGAATCCTTGTCGATTACAACAACGCTGTAGTAATCAGAAAGGGCAATTGCGGCAATACAGCCAGCAATTCCCCCTCCAATTATTAATATGTCAGATTCAATTATATGATCACTCATTAATCAATCATCCTTTTGCTTTGTATCTCTCAAATCGGTTCGCTTTTTCCGTAACCCCTAATTCGATGCGCGGTTTTGAAGTGTCTTTTACTCCGAATCCTGTTGTATTTGGCTTCACTTTCGATGTGAGTAAGTTCAATACTTTAGCCACACTTGGCAATGACGCTAAATCATCTTTTAGATCGCCTTCCAAAAGTAAGTTTAAGGCTTCTGTTGCTGATTTTCTCAAATCTACTTTAGACAGTATTTGTTTATCTCCAAGCCAATCAACCGAACTCTTCAAATGTGTATTTGCTATTGAACCCCCTCTTTTAGCACGAGAAGTAACATCTAATTCCTTAAGCTCTTTCAAGGCTTGTAAAACCAATTCATTTTCATGCTCGCCTGTAGGGAGAATTCCAACTTGCATTTGATCAGGGAAATTTGGATCACCAGGTGCTCCAGGTCGCCCTTGCACAACCGCAAGCTTATCAAAATACTTCACCATACTATTGATTTGGTTGGTATACGTTGCTGGTTTTCCGTCCAACGGTAAATTGTCCAACCAAGCCGTTCTGTATGCGAAAGCTTGTTTACGTGTTTCCTCTGAAAGATTCGGATCGATTGCTTCCTTATAGCGCTCCTGATCCAAAACATCATTTGGAACTCTTGCTGGCCAGAACGTTGGCAAATACGGATCGTATTCTGACGTGTATCCATCTCTACAACTGGCTGTGTCGGTTTGCCACGGAATGGCCATCCATCGTGTAACTCCACCTGCAGTTTGACCACCCAATAGAGGTCCTTCGGCAAGCGTGAAAACATCACTACTCATTGTCGGTCCGTAATACTGTCTATTCACAGGAGGTATCACAAGTGCGTGTTTCAATCGAAATGGCTCAGAATACATTCCAGAAGTTCTCATCGGCCACGTCATTTCACAACCCGGGTGAAACGCATCTGCCAAACAGAAGTCCATCGCTGCTTTTGTCAACATATCCGGTTGTTCGGCAATGGGCAATTCATCAATCGTTGGCGTCGGAGGAATATGAGGACATCCTGTTAAGTCGACGTAATCTGCATCGAATTCACCTTTGACCCATTGATCAAGAAATGACAATTGAAGCGATGATATCGTTGCATTTTGACGCGGAGATCCAATTGAAGGAACGCTAATCGCATCTCCGTACAGCCATGGCCAAAGTTGAGAAGCCGTTGCCCCTTGAACATCATACCGCCTAAAATTATTTGAAATCGTTCTTCTCATTTCAATGTTTGCCGACGATGGATCATTTAATCTATTTTTCCATTCAGTTGTTGTATAATCGAACTGACCTTCCCAACCAAATGCGGCTGCAAAACCTGCATTTACCCATTGTAAATTCGTCATTCGTTCAAAGATTGGAAGAATATCCTTTGTAAAAGAAGGACGTGCTGGACGCGCCATTAATCCTGCATTTACAGCAACATCGCGCATTAGATCCCACATTGTACGAACGGACTTTTGCATTGGCGCGTAATCCGGTGGAGAACAAATGGCCCAAGCTGGGTCAACTCTAAGCTCAACTCCTTCATAAACAACTTTGGCTGTTACTGGACCGTCCGAAATGTCATCGTACCAACCTTCATTATTAGCGAATGTAACTGCGATTTGTTTGTGGATATTTTCGGATTTACCACGACCTCCAAGCATAATCAACCGCCCTTTTTCATCCGTGTGCATTTCTCCCAAATAGACTTTTTCGCCTTGGAATTTGCCCTCAAAGACATTTCCTTTTGTTTTATTTCTACCCGAGACAGAATTTGATCCTCCATCAATAACGAGGCTGTCACGATCTGCAACATTGATATTTCTCAACATCGATGGCGGTGCATCCGCAGCTTCAGGAATATCCAAAGCTATTTGAAATTCGTACCACGACGATTTTTGATTCGCTAAATGACTTGTCCATTTAATCTCAGCGTTATCGGCTGTCAATTCTTTAATTGCTTTTCCAGCAGCGTTAAAACCGTAAACTCTAAATTGAGCTGCTTGGCGTTTCAGGGCTCCTGTTTTATCTCTATAAGCGCTTTCTTCCAGCCTTGGTTCGGGATTATCGATAAGTGGACCGATGAAGTATTCGCTGTCGCTATTTCCAACGCGCATTACACCAATTGGCGGGTAAATCCCAGCAGTTACGATGCAATCATCATCTTCGTAGATATTCCCTTCAAAATCTGGATTGATTTTATTTGGTTCTTGGAATTGCTGACCATTTGCCTGTTGTCTTGCCTCGGCGCTTGCTTCATAAACTGTTCTTCTTACTTCAGCTACTGAGCCGAGTGGTTTATTCGCATCAAGCGTTCTCCAAATATTAAACGAAAGATTATTCCCAAATTCAGGTTGACCGATTGCACAAATATCCTGTTTCGGGAATGTTAATTCTGCAATTGAAATGTATGGACTCTCCTTCTCACTCCAAACAGCTTGAGCATCATCCAACGGCATCGTGTCTGGATTTGTTCTCAATTGAATTTCAAATCTAAATTTGGAATCTCCCTGTCGCAATCGTTGTTGCAAATCAAGGGATAAGTAATCATTATCGTTGAACGGCGCACCTCTGTCTGTATTATCAGGAACGAGCCTGTATTTAACAATATTGGCTTCTCCTAAATCAAAAGGCAAAATTGACCAGTAACCTGCGCTTAGACAACTTGCTTCAACTTTAGTCATGGCGGTCAAAATATCTTTTAATTCCGGGTGCTGGTCTATATATGTATCGTAATCCTTGTCGATAACTCCGGCTGTGGTAAACGCGCACATTTGGTCGGCATCGCGCGCAAAGAATCGGTCGATGTTTTGAAAAATAAAATCGGCATTGTTGCCATCGTCAATAAGTGTTGGCCCGTTAATTCCGAATAACTTTAGACCTAGACCTAATGTTGAATGCAAATCAGGCGATGTTGGTCCCGTATCACTTGAAAACCGTGCAACGCATTCGTAAGAACTGCCTGCAAAAACTCCAACTTTATACGCTGGATCAATATCGGGGTTAATGGTGAAGGTTCCGTATGCTATTCCGTGTTGCTTTCTAAAAACGGCACGTTCTGCGGGCTTCTGCCCCATTTCGATGCGTGATTTCTGCCCCATTTCAACGAACATTTCCTTGAGCCTTTTCGTCACAATGTCAATATTTCCATCGCTGTCCCAACAGGGAACATCATTTGCTGTAGGCTTTTTTTTCAGGTCTTTGCTGTCATCTTTTATCGCTGGAGCAGTATGCCGTGAGGGATTTCTTTTTTTCATCAGTGCTTGTGTTTTTTAGTAACCTTGGTTCAAGGTAAAAATAACTTAAAGCTGTCGAAAAGCGGTTTGAACAATTACCTGATTTGGATGGGTATATGTGCGTGAAATGATTGTTTGTTTTTTGAGGAGGGTTGCATCGATAGTCGAAGTTCTTATCGCATGACAAGCATGTAACATTTCTGGAATTGAATCATGTAACTTCTCTTTGTTATTATGTAACTCCTTCACCTCAAAAGTTACCGACCTTTACAACAAGCGAAAATCATAGTTGCAGTGGATTGAAATACCTGTTAACAGAAGATTAGAGAACATTCAAATAAAACAAAAATTATGAAAAAATTATCAATTCTATTTGTGTCCGTATCAATAATGATGTTACATACGAAATGTAGCTCCCCTTCAGCAGATCAACTTTGCACTAACAGTGAAACACGCGGACAGATCATCTCTGAATTAGTCAACAATGACAATTACATGAATCAAGTGATGGACTCGATGATGCAAAACAATCATGGAATGGAAATGATGACTGGAAATAATCCAATGATGAACTCGAAGATGTCAGGAAAAGGCATGATGGACAGGATGAGATCTGATACTTCAATGCAACGTTTGATGATGAACAATATGATGTATATGTTAGAGAATGACTCTGTTTTCTTTGCTAACGTGGGAAACAGAATTATGAAAAATAAGATGATGCAGCAGGAGGAAACAGACCGGAGTGATCATGGCATGATGAATTACTAAGAATGCAATAAATTCAAAAAAAAGACATATGATGAAGGCACTTGAAAAACTAGATCAGAAGGAAAAAGAACAGTTGCTCATGGCTCCTGTATATATTTCTTTACTGGCAGCGAATACAGATGGAAAAATGGATGCAGAAGAAAAAAGGTCAGCGATAGAATTTTCGCAGATCAAAACTTTTTCATCCGATCTACTTCTTCGAAATTTTTATATAGAGGTACAAAAAGTTTTTGTAGCAAACCTTGAGCAGCTTGAGAATAAACTTCCGAAAGGTAAAGATGAACGAGAAAGAGCCATCAATAAAGAGTTACTTAAATTAGAACCACTATTTTCCAAATTGGGAAGTTCGTATTCCGATACATTGTACCGTAGTTTCATCACTTACGCAGAACACGTTTCAAAAGCGCACAGGAGTGCACTCGCATCATTTATTTTCCCTTTTGAAATTAAAGGGTTTACGACCTAGTAAAATGGAGATTTAACAACTCAATGCTGCAGAATCAATGCACACTCGTTTTTACCATTTATCCAATACCACTTGAAAAGCCGTGTATTCTATTCTCTTAAATGATAACCATTTAAGAACATTTACTTTTTTTCGTGAAATTCAATATTTAAAAGACATAAAAAAATCCCTCCAACTTGGAGGGATTTTTCGTCGATAACTATTCGTTTATAAAATCGTTACTTTCTTTTTAGTTTAAAATGCTCTAATTGCACGAACTGGTTTAGGATTTTGTTTTTGACTCCATCCTTCTGCCGCACTACCAAAGTGTTTCATGTAAGCTAAATCACCAGAACCAGTTCCTACCGCTACTTCAGTAGAACTCCAATATTCAGCATTCGAAAAACCACCAACAGCTACTCGCTCAGCATATAGAAGTTTTAGTTCTTCCCAAGAAGGCATGTACCAATCTCCGTACATCATTCCTCCAGAAACAACTGAATAATCAGCACAAGCTCTGGCAGCGAACGCACCATTTTGGTTATCATTTACCATTGCTGCAATTGCAACACTTGTATTTTGATCTCCAGAACCTACTCCATCACCACTAACACCGATAAATTTCCAAATACCGTTGTTACTCCATTGAATTCCTGCACTTTGATCAGCCGTTGAAGCGATCAATCCGTGTGCACCACCGTCATATACAAAGAAGACGATACCACCACCGTAGCTCTCACCAATGTAGTGAGCTGCAGGTCCAGAAGCCGTTTGCCAAGTTGCATTACCAGTTCCATCAGAAGTTAACACTTTTCCAGCACCTTCAGTACCATCCGTAATCTTTACGGTACCTACTACATCTAAATTAGCCGCAGGAGAAGTAGTTCCAATACCCACATTAACAGCATTAGTACCCGTTCCTCCTAGCACAAGACTATTACTTGTTGACACTTTTGCCTGGTAACCAATTGCTGTCGCGCTAGTTAAAGCTCCAGAAGTGACATCGGCACCGTATCCAATTGCTAGATTTCCTGATCCTGTATCGTTACTAATTAGCGAACCCTCTCCTATTCCAACATTATAACTACCAGTAGTATTATAATAAAGCGAATTGTTTCCAAACGCCATGTTCCTGATCCCTATATTATTAGTTTGAAGTGAAGAGTGACCGAGCGAAATATTATAACTACCAGTAGTTATATTTAGTGCCGAATTGTAACCAAAAGCAATATTACTAATTCCCGTTGAATTTGTGCGCAGCGCATGTTGACCAAAAGCCAAGTTACCTGATCCGCTTGTATTGTTTCGCAAGGCATAAGAACCTATTGCAACATTGTTGTCTCCTGGAGCGGAGCAATTACCCAAGGTACTAATACCAATAGCAATATTCTCACTTCCATGTCCAAAATTAAGAGCAGAAAAGCCCATTGCCACATTGTAGTTTCCCGTATTAACTCCCATCGAGTTAGCACCGATAGCTGTGTTTCCAGAACCTGTATTGCTCGGATGAGACCATACATTAAGTCCTATTCCTGTGTTGCTTGATTGATTTGAGACATTACCAGAATTGTACCCTAAGAAAGTACTACCATTTGAACCTACATAACCTGATTTAACGCTATTTATTTTTACTGTTAATGGTACGTTATCTGTTGTTCCAATGAAATTGGTGCCATCTACCGTTCCAGCGTTTCCTGTCAAGCCCCATGCGTCAGCACTTCCAGCTGGCCCTTGTGGTCCAACTGCTCCGTCGATACCATCAACACCGTTAGTTCCATTTGTTCCTGCTGGTCCAACTGCTCCGTCGATTCCATCAGCACCGTCAGTTCCATTTGTTCCTGCTGGGCCAACTGCTCCGTCAATTCCATCAATTCCATTCATACCCATTGGTCCTTGTGGTCCCATTGGTCCGTCGATACCATCAACACCGTCAGTTCCATTTGATCCTGCTGGTCCAACTGCTCCGTCGATACCATCAATTCCATTCATACCCATTGGTCCTTGTGGTCCCATTGGTCCGTCGATACCATCAACACCGTCAGTTCCATTTGATCCTGCTGGTCCAACTGCTCCGTCGATACCATCAACACCGTTAGTTCCATTTGATCCTGCTGGTCCAACTGCTCCGTCGATACCATCAACACCGTCAGTTCCATTTGTTCCTGCTGGTCCAACTGCTCCGTCGATACCATCAACACCGTCAGTTCCATTTGATCCTGCTGGTCCTGTTGCACCATCTAGTCCGTCAGCACCGTCAGTTCCATTTGATCCTGCTGGTCCTGTTGCACCATCTAGTCCGTCAGCACCGTCAGTTCCATTTGTTCCTGCTGGTCCAACTGCTCCGTCGATACCGTCGATACCATCAACACCGTCAGTTCCATTTGACCCTGCTGGTCCAACTGCTCCATCGATTCCATCAATTCCATTCATACCCATTGGTCCTTGTGGTCCCATTGGTCCGTCGATACCATCAACACCGTCAGTTCCATTTGTTCCTGCTGGTCCAACTGCTCCATCGATACCATCAACACCGTTAGTTCCATTTGTTCCTGCTGGTCCTGTTGCACCATCTAGTCCGTCAGCACCGTCAGTTCCATTTGACCCTGCTGGTCCAACTGCTCCGTCGATACCATCAACACCGTTAGTTCCATTTGATCCTGCTGGTCCAACTGCTCCGTCGATACCATCAATTCCATTCATACCCATTGGTCCTTGTGGTCCCATTGGTCCGTCGATACCATCAACACCGTCAGTTCCATTTGTTCCTGCTGGTCCTGTTGCACCGTCTAATCCATCAATTCCGTCAGTTCCATTTGTTCCTGCTGGTCCAACTGCTCCGTCAGCACCGTCAGTTCCATTTGTTCCTGCTGGTCCTGTTGCACCATCTAGTCCGTCAGCACCATCAGTTCCGTTAGTTCCGTTAGTTCCATTAGTTCCAGGTGCTCCAACTGCTCCATCGACTCCGTCAGTTCCATCAGCTCCGTCAGTACCATTCGTACCATTGGTTCCGTTTGTCCCATTAGTTCCAGGTGCTCCAACTGCTCCATCGACACCGTCAGTTCCATCAGCTCCGTCAGTTCCTTGTAAAGAAGCTACAAATATTGCTTCTGATCCTATGTTACCTTGGTTTAACCATTCCTGATAAGCGGATACTCCATCAGCTCCGTCAGTTCCATTCGTACCATTGGTTCCGTTTGTTCCGTTAGTTCCATTAGTTCCAGGTGCTCCAACTGCTCCATCGACACCGTCAGTTCCATTCGTACCATTGGTTCCATTTGTTCCGTTAGTTCCAGGTGCTCCAACTGCTCCATCGACACCGTCAGTTCCGTCAGTTCCGTCAGTTCCTTGTAAAGAAGATACAAATATCGCTTCTGATCCTATGTTACCTTGGTTTAACCATTCCTGATAAGCGGATACTCCATCAGCTCCGTCAGTTCCATCAGCTCCGTCAGTACCATTGGTTCCGTTAGTTCCATTAGTTCCAGGTGATCCAACTGCTCCATCGACACCGTCAGTTCCATTCGTACCATTGGTTCCATTTGTTCCGTTAGTTCCAGGTGCTCCAACTGCTCCATCGACACCGTCAGTTCCATCAGCTCCGTCAGTTCCTTGTAAAGAAGCTACAAATATCGCTTCTGATCCTATGTTACCTTGGTTTAACCATTCCTGATAAGCTGATACTCCATCAGCTCCGTCAGTTCCATCAGCTCCGTCAGTACCATTCGTACCATTGGTTCCATTAGTTCCAGGTGCTCCATCGACACCGTCAGTTCCATCAGCTCCGTCAGTACCATTCGTGCCATTAGTTCCGTTAGTTCCAGGTGCTCCAACAGCTCCATCGACACCGTCAACACCATCGGTTCCTTGTAAAGAAGATACAAATATCGCTTCTGATCCTATGTTACCTTGGTTTAACCATTCCTGATAAGCGGATACTCCATCAGCTCCGTCAGTTCCATTCGTACCATTGGTTCCGTTGGTTCCGTTTGTTCCAGGCGCTCCAACAGCTCCATCGACACCATCAGCTCCGTCAGTACCATTCGTACCATTGGTTCCGTTGGTTCCATTAGTTCCAGGTGCTCCAACTGCTCCATCGACACCGTCAACGCCATCAGTTCCTTGTAAAGAAGCTACAAATATCGCTTCTGATCCTATGTTACCTTGGTTTAACCATTCTTGATAAGCTGATACTCCATCAGTTCCGTCAGTTCCGTCAGTTCCATTGGCTCCGTTAACCCCATTCGTACCATTGGTTCCGTTAGTTCCAGGTGCACCAACAGCTCCATCTATTCCATTTGCTCCCGCTGGACCTTGCGGACCCGCTGCTCCTGTCGAACCCTGAGGGCCTGGAATTGAACTTCCTGAAGTTTTAGCATATAATGCATATGGTACACTCATTAATTGAGAGGTTCCCATTACTGCGTAACTTGTTCCTCCAGTCAAATCATAAGCGGTTTCAATGTAAAAGGGACCATTGGCCCAATCTATCGTTGTGAAATCATCAAATGTTGTTCCTGTTCCTATTTCTAGATTTACTAAACCATAAGTATTAGTAGTTGGGGCGAAAATTTCAGAATAAACTGCTATTCCTGTAGGACTTCCTTGTAAAATAGTCAATTGAACACCCACTGCTTGGCTATTCAGAATCGTATTTCCTGCATCTCGTACTACTGCCTGGTATTTAAATCCTTCTGGAGCTTGTCCAAAAGAGTTGAATCCCAGTGCAAGAAAAGTTGCAACTGTAAATATTAGTTTTTTCATTGTTATTGTTGTTTAATGAGTTTGAAAGTTTTAAGATATTGTGCCCCATTATTTAGAGTCAATGAATAGCTGCCTGGAGCTAATTGACTTACTTGAATTGGTGTTTGCTCAGCAGAAAGTTTATCCTGCAAAACCAATCTTCCATGAGAATCATAAAGCGAGTATGTTACATTCTCGAACGCGCTTGTTTTAATGTTCAATATGTCTTCCGTTGGGTTAGGGAAAACAATTGCTTCGTAGCTAGGAGAATGATCAACCAGTCCTACAAAATTCCAGTTGGTTTGTTGGAAACCTTGTGTGATGTAGTTACTGCCATCAGTTCCAGTATTAATTATCACTTCGCCAATTGTAAAGTCGATACTACCATTCGCATTGGAGTAAGAATCTCCTTGCGTGGCTACAACCTCCTGTGCTGAAACAGATACTGTGGTGAATAATGAGAATAATACTAAGTTGTTTTTTATCATAAGTACTTTATTTTAGGGGCGAATGTATACAAAACGGCAGGAGAATATCAGTGCCGTAAATAGTAGATAAAACCTGAAACACAGCGAATTTAATTAACGAAACAGCTGTTAACTTGAGCACGACAAGCTATAAAAAAAAAGGTCTTTTTAATTGGACTGTAAATTGTAATGAAGATGTAATACGTGAGTAATGGAGATGTAATGATCCTTACCAAAAAAGAGTTGACTGTATGTAAGAAAGCAACGTTGCTAGAACACTTTTTGTTGATAACAATCTTGATCCTATTTCATTGTATTGATTTATGAAATAGCAGCATATATAATCCCGTACAAGTACCTAATCATAATTGCAACAAACACTTGATTATCAGTTCAAAATAGAATTAATTATCTATTTGCCTTATCTTAGTTCTAATCTACCTTTACAAATTCAATGACACTGACGAACCGACAAAAGCTTGCGCATGTAAATCCCTCTAACAACTGGGAACCGCTGATCAAACCATCTGTCCAACAAATGATGGAAAAGGGAGACGAGTCTCAATTGACCAAACAACGACAGATTCAAATGAAAACGGATTTCTTCGGAACCCCATCATTTTACCAACCAGATTCAACAGGTCATTTTGAATGGGATTACCCCAAAGAACTCAATTGCTTTTTGTTAATGCAAGACACTAATATTGGAGGAGGCTATTTTTGCCAATCCTTTGATTCATCAATTTTAAAATTAAAAAAGGCAATTATTTAGTCAGTGCCGACTATTTCATTTTACCTCGCGCTAGTTTCACGAAGCCTAAAAAACCTAAAAACCCTATTTTTTTTATACAATTAAGGTAGTTTGTAATGGAAAACCCTTGAAAGGTGCAGGAGGTAGATGTCGAATCTCCGCTCACAATTGACTTGACACTTGCTCCTGCAAAGGATTAATAACTTATTGTCACTTTACTGAGATAAGCATAATCTCCTGCTTAGTAGATCATTCGTACATCTTTTACATTATTCTATGATTTGAGATTGAACAAATCTAGAGTTATTGCCATTTGCGGGACAATTGGCTAGTAATAAATATGTATATACACCAATTACAATCAATGTATTAGATGAATGGTTTCAATTCTAACATCATTAACAATTCTGACGCATCCTTGTGCATTGACCTACAATCTTTTGGATGGCTAATTGCGAATCCTTAAAATTAACTTCCCTTCGGTCGTTTCTTTCACTCTTTCCTCGAAAGAGCTTCAGGTCGAACAAGAAAAAGCAATGCTTTTGAAGACTGAGGTTCAATCTTCAGATTGAGTAAGCGAAGGAGCCGATGGGAAACAAAAAAAAGCCTTCCTAATGGAAAGCTTTTTTTGTGACCCCGGCAAGATTCGAACCTGCAACCGCCACATTCGTAGTGTGGTACTCTATCCAGTTGAGCTACGGGGCCTTTTTTGCTTTATTCTCACAAAGCGAGTGCAAATATACTTGGTTTTTTCTTTAGAGCAAGGCTCTCGTTAACTTTATTGAAAATTTATTCAATCTCAGCCGATATTCCTCTATCCAACAATGCAGTACACATTGGTTCTAAAGTATCATAGTCAGCACGCTTCACTTGGCATTTCCCTTTGTAATGTACCAACCATGTGCATTGCTCCGCCTGAATGGGCTTGTGTTTACACACTTTTATCAATGAATCAATAACATGATCGAATGTATTGTAATCGTCATTGTAAACAATCAAATCTTTATTTTCTATTAGAGTTTCAACCGTTTCTGTCCCTACCTGCTCTAATGTTTCCGTTTCTACCATACCTATTTATTTTCTTCTAATTCTAACTCGTCTTCTGTCTCTATAATAACCTTTGGATCGATACCAAACAACTTTATTCGCTCCAACATTGCATCTAAGTCATCTTCATCCACTCCAAATATCATTACCTCCGTGCCTTTCAGCGTTTTGAAAATCTCACGTCTATAATTGCATCTCAACATCCAATCCATGAAATCTCCTGGAATAATCGAATCCTTAAATGCAAACCCTATGATTTCCTGTTTCGTATCCGCCAATTGACCAACAGGCAAATAAACCGTGTCCACATCGTCTCTGAAGTTCCAAATTCTTGGAAGGTAATCAGCGTTCTTATAAATCACCGATTTAACACGTTTGTCTTTAACGTCATAGTAGAAACTACCCTCAGCGTTGTATCTATTCAAGACATCCCTTGGGAATTCGTCAAATGTTTTCTTCGTTACGATTTGAACCCTGTGTTCCCATAATTCCAAAGGAGCTGTAATCTGCGTCACATTGTTGGTTACGCTATCAACTCGTACAACATCAGATGGTGTAAGAACCCTATCAACTGGCTTTTCTTTAATCATTTCCGATTGAAGAATTGACCTACCGTTTTCGTTCAATAACCTTCTCGCGTTTCCAATAGAGATTCTTTTACCATTATAGTAGGCCGTGATAAATGCACCTCCTACTCCACTTTCACGAGCAGCCTTCTGTCTTGGTAAGGCATCTTCTACAGAATCGAATTTACCACTTGAATAACGGATCAATCCATTCGGTAAACGAATTGTAATGATCTCCGGCATATTGTTTAAATCCTCGCTTCCAACAGGTCTATTAAACACGCCTACTTGAACTGTAAAGAACACTCCTTTCATATTCTCAATTGGCTCTGCTTCTGTTGCTCCTGGCGCTTGATTGTATGTCAACTCAGGAACGTCTTGAACTTCATTGCTTACTGGAATCCCTAGATTTTCAGCAGTTTTTAAAGCAACTTCCATCATTATTTCATTCGTTCCTTTCGGTACACATGCTCCAGAGGCTTCACGTCTTCTCGCTTCGCCAAATGAAATTCGCTCTCCGTCACAATACGCAACAACGAATGCATCGCTGTATCCTAAACCACGAATGTCTTGTCTGGCCTGAACAACAGAGTCGCTATTGTTGAAGAAACCTGCCATGTAACGTGTAATACTTGTTCCAGCGATAAGTTCACCTGAAACGGGGTTGAATTCTTTGAATACAGACGATTTAATTGGTTTTGAGAAAGCGCCGACCTGAACTCTATACACTAGGCCTGTTGGGTTTTCAACACCTATTGGAATTTCAATAGAACCGTTGTTTGCGTTTGTTCCTTCTGGATCAATTGCAAGCCCAGTCGTTGGAAGGTTAAACAACGCGGTTGCAACAACTGCAGTTTTCAATGGCGTAATTCCTCTTGCTACTAAATTTTGCATTTTCATTGCTTCTTCTGTATTTTCTGGTAACGCTTGTTCGGCCGTGTATTTTTTCTGAGTCAACTCAAGCTCCATTCGAGTTCGTTCCTCTTCCAATCCTTTTATCTTGTCTGCTTTTGTATCAATCTCACCTTGATCCGCTTCTTCAATAATCATTCGTTGAATGGCAGCGCGTTCTCTTTCTAATGTACCATCTAAATTACGCATTTCAATTTCAATCTTGAGCGCCTCTACCGCTAGAGGTTGATATTTTTCGTATTCTTCAGATCCAGATATCTTTCGTTCTTCATTAAACGTTATCGGCTGCTCCATGGCTTGTTTACTAACCACAGATTCAGTTACAGCACTTTCTTCTAATTTTTCATCAATCGAATTCAATCTTGATTCCATTAATTCTTTTTCTGCAACAAGTGTTTCACGTTTCGCTTCAAGCTCAGGAACATCCTTCTTTTTAGCCGTTTCGATCTCCTTGTCAACCTTCGCGATTTCTCTTGTTATCTCGCCAATACTAACAGTAAACCGTCTCTTTTTCGCAACCAATTCTTGAGGCGTTGAAAGCGAAATCCCTTTTGCCTCTTCGATAGCATTAATCTGTTCCTCCACAATAACTTCTTGAACTTCTTTGTTCAATTCGTCTCGTTTCCGCTTCGCTTCTTTCAGTAAATAGTTTTTCTCCGCTTCAGAATCGGCACCATCGGCGTTCTTAACCAAAGCTTCAATTTCCTGATCCTCTTTTTCGTAATGGTCCTTAACCTTAGCAACAACGGCTTTTTCTGAGCCCAAAGAAGTCACTTCCTCAATCAACTTCTCTCCATCATCTTGATCCTTGCGAATCGATTCCTTCACCAATTCATTCTCGCGTTCTTCTTGCCGCGTTTGAACTGCTTCCAACTCTTTTGTCAACTTGTTTCGTTCGCCTTGAGCCAAGTCTTCTCCCAGTCGTGCTGTAATAGCCGATTCTTCCTCTTGCAACGTTCCCAATTCAGGATCTTCACTTGTCGAACTTGGATTTGAAGCAATAATATTCGTCTCCAATTCACCGATAGAAACCATAGCTCTGCGGCGCTTCTTGACAACTGCTTCCTTCTCTTCTTTCAACCAGGTCAACTCTTCTTCCAGTTCAGAAGTCGATTCCTTTTCAATTTCAACCTCAACCTCTCCAATGCGTGTATCAATGGCTTCTTCGTAATTTTCAAGAACAGCAATTTGTTGTTCCAGTTCCTCTTTCGTTGTGCGCTCGGCTGTAATTTCTTCAGGATTTCCATCCAATAAAGTTCCTCTCAGATTTTTAACAAATGTATCTTTTCGCTCTGGCGCTGTATTAACAACTGGAGCTCCAGAACCTGCTTCATCTTCACGTTTATTGCTTTCTTCAAGAAGCTTACGGAATGAACTCAGTTCTAAATCAACACGAACGGAAAACTTCCGCAATTGAGCTTTCTCTCTTGCCTTGATTTCTTTTCTTAATTCTTCTTGAAGCTCAATCTCACGTTCTACTATCTCTTCTGGTGTTTCAGCTACTTGTATTTCTTCGAAGTACGAAGGGTCGGCGTCTTTGATGAACGCTTCTTTATCCTGAGCTGTCATGCTTTCAAGTCCTTCGGCTCTGATCTCGTCAATGATCGACTCTTGTTCGATGATCATTTGTTCAACAATAGAAAGTCTCGTTGTTGCCTCTTCGTTGTCAGGCTTCTTGCCAATTTCTTTCTCCAAGATGCCTTTCTCCCTCACCAATTGCTCCAAGAGACCGGCTTCAACAGTTGCTGTTCGTAGCTTTTTCTTAAACGGTGATTCATCAGACGCTTCGATTTCTGCTTTTGCATCCAAATAGTTTGGATCGATGTCCTCAATAACACCTTCTTTGGCTAGGCTAATATTGGCAACAGGAGCTGATCCTTCTTGCAAGGTTTCAATCGCCTTCGTTCGCTCCGAAATTGATATCTCAGTCGCTGATTCAACTTCTTGAAGAATTTCTAAAGTCCCTTTTGCTTCTTGATCTTCTGGGTTCTTTTTAACGGTCTTCTCAAGTTCCTTGATTTTCGCTTGAACGCCTTTCAGTAACTTTTCTTCTTGTTCCTTAATTGCAATTTCCTTGTCAAGAGGCGTAGTGTTTGGATCTTCTTCAATTTCCTTAACTGTTGATGCGAATGTCGGAGCTACATCTGTTACTACATCTTCTTTCGTTGGAGCATTAGCAATTGAAACTGATCCTTCTTGCAAGGTTTCAATCGTCTTCGTTCTTTCAGCAATTGACGCTTCAGTCGCTGATTCAATTTCTTGAAGTGTTTCTAAAGTTCCTTTTGCTTCTTGATCTTCTGGGTTCTTTTTAACGGACTTCTCAAGTTCCTTGATTTTCGATTGAACGCCTTTCAGTAAGTCTTCTTCTTGCTCCTTAATTGCAATTTCCTTGTCAACAGGCGTTGTATTTGGATCTTCTTCAATTTCCTTCACCGTTGACGCAAAATTTGGTGCGACGTCTGCTATAAGGCCCTCTTTCGTTGGTGCAGTTGCAACTAACGCTACTGGAAGAGCATCGATTTTATCTTTTGTTTCTGTAATTTTTTCTTGAACCTCATTCAGAATCCCATCTAAAATTGACATTCGTCCATTCGCATCAGAATCTGTTGGGTTTTCGGCTAGAATATTCTCTGTTACCTCAATCTCAGCTTCAACTTTAGTCTTAAACCCTTCGTGCGCCGTGAGCGTTTGATTTAGTTTTTCTTCTTCTGTTAAGCTCTCGTCATTTTCAATGCTATAAATTTCTCCTTCGTAATAGGAAGCAATTTCTTGAACAACGTCCTCCGGAGAAAGCGCAACATCGGGAGTCAAAAGTTTAAGTTCTTCAGCTTTTACCTCCAAGCCTTTGGTCTCCTTTTCGAGTTCCTCGTTGATTCTTTCTAATGCCTTCTTCTCTTCTTCCAAAGTAGCATTCGGTCCAGCTTCCAATTCCGCGTCAATTGCACCAATCCGTTCTTGAATTTCCTCTTGCGTTCCTTCGTTGTTATCTATGAGACGGAACGTTTGTTCTATCTCTGTTAATGATGCATCGGCTAGAATTCGTTCTTCTTCCAATTCTTTATCTCCTTGAATTTTCTCAACGTAATCAACAATTGGCGCTCCTCCGTTCAATTCTGGATGCGCTGTTTCCAATTGTTCAATTTCAGTTTTAAAATCAGTGGGTGTCATTTCTGCTATCGCTTCAACATCCGCTTCAGCCTCGGCCAATTTATTTCTATCAATCGATGGGACATTCTCCGTTGCCATTGCGTTTTGGAAGCTTGCAAGCTGCGTTTCGGTTGTATTCAACTTGACCTCTAAATCATGAATCCTTTTTTTCGTTCCATTAATTCCATCTTGAACCAAATTCAATTCAACTTGCTTCGTTGTCATTTCAGATTCAATTTTTTCAAGATCCTTTTTCTTAGCTCCTGACTTTCTTAATTCAAGCGTTCTCAATGCCGCTTCCAATTGTTGCTCGGCGACTTCGTATTCAAATTTAGATGTTTTCTGCTTTTTAAGGTCTTCTCGAATCTTAATGCTCTCGTCAACATATTCCCCCATTAGGTTTTCAGGCGAACTGGATTTCACTTTGCTTAAGACATCCTTATTGTCAACCAAAAGTTTCAATGCCGCTTTGTCATCCCCTTCTTTTACGAGCTTCTCAAACTGTTCTTGAATCTTGGCCATTTTATCTCCATCATCGAGTGAACTGCCACCAATGTTCTCCTCGATTTTAGTTCCCAGTTCTTTTAACCCGTTAACATCAGCGATAAGCAATTCCTTTTCAATCTGCTTTTGTTTGGCCTCGTTAAGTAATTTGTACTTTAAAACAGGATCATCGGTTGCACGGGCCTTGTCGGTAAGTTCCTTTTCAATTGTATTCAAGCCCACAATTCGTTCGGACTTAATCAAGATCTCTTCTCCTAAATTTGCTTCGATTCGCTTGGCAGTGTTCCCGTTTTCAGTGGCTTCTAATTTTAACGATGTCAATTGGGTGCTCACCTCACGCAATGACATATCTTTAAATCCAAGGTCTGCAAGAATCTTTTCTTTCTGTTTCTCATCCTCAAGCGAATCAAGATCGAAATTATCAATGTTTACGTTTAATTCTGCCTTCTTTCTGATGACTTGAGCAATCATTGCTTCTGCACCTTCTACTTTTTCGCCGAATAGATTTTCAATAAGAATAATTTCTTCTCCAGCTTCATTCTTCTTATGCGTAACTCTTTGTTTAAGTGGTCTAAATTCATCCAGAAATGGCAATGTAACCGTAAACTTGTATTCTTGATCACTACCATCAAGCGTAATTATGTAATCGTACTTACCTCCTTGTGGGAAAACGTAAGAATACTTTCCTTTCTGATTTGTTTTTATTTTACCGAGATCAGTTCCATTCGAATGTGTTACAAGCGTCACATTCATATCGTTGTTTTCGGGGTCAATTTCAGATACGAATTCGCCCATGACAATAATTTCTTGAATTGGGACCCTAGCGACCTTTACTTTGTAAACATGTAATTTTCCTGCTTCACTTTGACGTGAAGAAGCAAAATAAGCATTCTGGAAAAGGGAATCGACTACATAAAACAAGTCGTCATCTGGAGAGCTAATTGCGAAATCAACATTTTCAGGTGTTTTAAAGCTTCCGATATTATGGTCGAATCGAGACATGAAAACATCGTACCCTCCCATTGAGTTGTGCCCCGTGGAACTGAAGTACAAGAAATTTCCGCTTGGATGCATGTATGGAAAGTCTTCGTCTTGATTTGTATTTACACCTCCAGGAAGCAACTGCGATTTCCCCCATTTCCCATTAGGTAGTCTTCGGCTAACATAAATATCTTTCCCGGTGCTTAAATCTTCTCCGTAACTTGAATAGTAAATTGTTTTGGCATTCGTCGGATAATGTACAGTTGGTGAGTGCCCCATTTTCTTATCCAATTTGGACTGGAATTGATCGCTGACAAGAATTACTCCACCAATCGTTCTCGAATCCGAATAAATATCAAAGAATCTAGCGTCGTCGATTTCTTGCTTCTCTGCAACAATGATGTCGGTAAAAGTGGTTAGTAATTTCTTCCCATTGATACACATTGCAATGGAACGTTCTGCATCATAGCGATCATCCTTCTTTCCCGATTGCTTGTTTAGGTAAACTTGATATTGTTTTCTGGCTTCTTCAAATTGGTAATCGAGGTGCAGTGCTTTACCTGTGAAAAAGTAGGCCCTCGGATCGATGTCCGCATCCGTAATACTGTAATTCAAATATTTTAAAGCATCTTGTTTCT
The DNA here is from genome assembly GCA_047630755.1 of Crocinitomicaceae bacterium. Taxonomy (GTDB): domain Bacteria; phylum Bacteroidota; class Bacteroidia; order Flavobacteriales_D; family Crocinitomicaceae; genus UBA4466. Next base: position 280,144 of record JBLHYG010000007.1, read on the forward strand.
GATTGGAGTTATACAGCAGACAGGCGCCATATCTATAGTTCAATTCAAAACTCCTTGGCTCCAATGATAAAATTCGCAGATACAACGATGTAGCCTCAACATATTGTTCTTTTTCAAACAATGCGTTGGCTTTGTCTTTCATTTCCTCTTGACTGTCTTGGGCATAAGCCGATACAGTGATAAAGAGAAATACAAAAACACTAGTGATATGTTTTAAGACCTTCAATATGGCTGATAAGTAAATTACCTAAATCAGTGATTATAAGTACGCTTATTTCTTAAAAAGGTTCATTTTGTTCTCCTCACCTTTTAGGAGTCGACCGATGTTCTTTTTGTGTGAATAAACAACAGCAGTGGATAGGAATATACTAAATGAAATCAACCACACGGAATCTACTTTAAAGTAAAACGCCAAAAGCATTGGAAAACAACACGCTGCGATCATTGCTCCTAGCGATACAAATTTAGAGCTTATAAAGACAATTAAAAAGACTATGAGGCAAATTCCTGCTGCCGGTGGATGAATCCCAATGATAACGCCTAAAGAGGTTGCAACACCTTTACCTCCCTTAAAACCTGCGAAAAGCGGTAAAACATGCCCCAACACGGCCAAAAGCGCTACGACCAATTGTACATTGATAAGCTCTTCAGAACCCCATTTTCCAACACCGAATAAGAAGGGCAATGAAACTGCAGTAAAACCTTTAAAAATATCGATTAACAGCACGATAACGCCTGGTTTTTTCCCTAGAACTCTAAAGGTATTCGTGGCGCCGGCGTTATGACTTCCGTGTTCGCGCACATCAATCCCATACTTCGCCTTTCCAATCCAAACGGCGGTAGGTATCGACCCTAATAAATAAGCAACTAATCCAAATACTATAAAATTGATCATTCCTCTATAAACAAGTCAAACAGTTTCTTTCGAATAACTGAATTACTTGTTACTTCGTATTTAAAGTTTTTACTCTTTCGTTTGTCTTCTTTCATTTCCGATAATGCCGTCGCAAACTCTGGATCTCCAGTATTGATAAGCATCAATCCGTCCTTCTTAACCATTTCATATGAGAACATATAATCCATTCCACCAGGAATATCAATTAAGGCTGAGAATTTGTCTCCTCCACCTCCGGAATAAATCTGTTGGTAAAAAGCTCTGAAAGGTACATATTTCATTACAGGTTTTCCATACATATTGACAAGAACTGCAGATCGCACATTTGTAATCAGCCCTGTTTCTTGCAAATCACTCTTGAATGAACTCAATCGAATCCCCGTTATCGTAAACGCAGCATCTCCTAAACTTCCTGGTGCTTTTTTGATTGAAGTTGGATCAATCGTATATTTAGATCTAAAGTCATCTGCCGTTTTCAAGTCATCCCATTGAAGCATTGCTTGTTCAAGTGTTGTAGATTTGAAATCCATTGGTTTTAAACCTTCCAAATCATTAATTCGTTCAGCAACATCTTGAAGCAACCCTTTGTCGATTTTCATCATGTACTTCGCGGTAATACTCATTGACGTTTCGCCTGTGTTCTGATCGTAATTTACAATCCCAACGGCATCAATATCTACTTCACCGAAATCCATACCTAAATCGATTTCACCGTCACCATTCATTGAACAGCTTTCGGTATGCAGCGCGATAAAGTTCCCTTTTTCCTTTCTATTGATCAATTTTTCTTTAGACCCAATCTGGAATTCCTTTGCTCCATCATTGTATTGTAAGAATCCACTCGCCGTCATCACAATCGGATCTTGCGGAGAAACCAATGAAGATAGGAAAGTAGGATACAGTCCAAGGCTATCTGTAACCGGTGAATCGCGCCAAACAATACCAGCGGAAATTGCACCTCCCTCAAGATCTTTCATGTTGTCCTGAACAGGAATTTGAATGTTCTTTGGATCAATTTGAGAAGAGAATGACATCCAGTTTCTATCGAACTTATTACATTCATGGTTAATTCGAGTTGCACCATCAAAGAAGATCAGTGGATTGGAAGCATGAACGGCTACCTTTCCGTAATAATCAAACTGAGGACTCAATTTAAAGTTCTCCTCAATTTCAATTTTACCTGAACCACGTGTTTGAAATGAGCTGTCTGGTTCAATATCGTTCATCGCAATATAAAAGACATTACTGTCCAAGTCAAAATAGGAATAGACGCCTTGAGCCTTGTATTTCCTTCTCGCTAAAATTTCAACTTCGGCATCTTCAAATTTATGGAATTGCGTTACGTAATTGGCAACTACTCTAGAATTTACTAGTTTATCAATTTTCGCTTTTTTCCGAATATTGATTTTCATACTGTCTGGATAAATACGAGCATCGGCAATATCGACATACTCTACCTCATCACAATAAATTGTTTTTTTCTTGATATTGAACTTCGCTTTTGGCGCTCTAAATTGAAGTGAATCTTGTTTTGGATGTGTCGAATAAAAGTTAGGTCCTTTTAAATCAATTCCAGCATCAATGGCCAAATCCTTATCATCTTGACGTTCCATTTCAATTTCGAACTCATCCATGAACCATGTGAATTTGTCCATTTTACACATGTACTGATTCACTGGGAAATAAACTTCAGATTCACCTTCGTTAGAATTAAACACTCCTGTTCGATCCTCGAATGAAATATGAGAAGTAACATTCGCCGTATTGAAGGCAAGGGGATCTTCACCAGCGGCGTAATCCTTATCGTCGTTTTTCAAACTAAAGCTGGCGGTATCGGCGTCAATATCCCAACGTTTATAGTTGAAATCTTCAGAGATCAATGTCGCTCTTTCGAAAGACATCAAACCTTTTCCAGTCATTCCATTTGGACGAATTTGCAAGGTTCCTCTCAAATTGGCCTCCCCTCCAAAGAACTCCAAATCCTTTTTAGGCATTGAACTCGCCTTCAAAATGTTTTTATTTGGAACATACGTAATGTAAGCTTCATCCGAAATTACTGGGGGAAACTGAACTCCTGTCTCGCTCGGTCGATTTACAAATGATACTATACCAACAGTTGAATCCGGCAAGAAACTCAATAGACTCTTAGAAACAGAGGTAGAATTAATGAAGTTAATCGTACCCGCACCTTGCAGTCCTTGGTGTGAAAGCAAAATTCTATTTTCATACTTAGCATCTGTTCCGTAAAATCTGTATCCACCTGTTGGCGCTTCTGTTAAAAACCCAAATGAATAATCAGGCATTATCTTAATTTCTTTACGAATTACTGGGAAAATTCCAGCTGACGTCAACTCTCCTTTAAAATTCAATGAAGTATCAATGAAGGTATTCAGTCTGTACACGCTAAATGTATCTAGTGTGTAGTAAAACCTTGTGCTGTCATAAACACCCCTATATATCTCGTCTGAATTGTAAAAAACTTTTGATTTAGAAGTGGAAATTAAGCGTGGATAATGATCGAGAGTTCCGTTCTTCCCAGACTTATTGGTAGGTTCATCAATTAACACCTCGCCTGAAATACCTGAAATACTACTCACCATTCTCACCAAACCGGGACCGTGTTCTTTCTTTCTAGGAGATACCCGGAAGACAGATTCATTTGTTTCAAACAATTTGACCTTGAAGTCATCATATTCAAAACTAGCCGCTACGACATCCATTTCAATTTTTCCAGCATAAAACCATCCTGAAAAATTGAAATCACGATTCTTGCGTACCAAAACCTCATTTCCGTCGGGAATAATAAGTACGTGGTTTGATTTTGAAATATCAACAACATCAACAGCGCCAATGTTCAGATTTAAGCTTACTAAATCAAAAGAAGCAAAATCTTTCATGAGTCTTCTTTTGTTATTCATGTTGTCATAAATCGAATCGAGATAATGTAAGTCTGGTGTTGAATCAATATAAACTTGAGAATACTCCTTGAGAATTGCTGGCTTTATCTTTTCAGTTAAATCGGAAACAAATGCAATGTTATCGTAGTCAGCAGTTCCAGCCTTCGCTTCCACAAACGTGAGTAACTTATCATTTATCTGAACTCGTTTTTGTTCTGAATCGTAGGTAATGAAACCCAAATTTGACAATTGAATCAATACTGATTTGGCTTGTGAAATCTCCATTCCAAGTGCTGAAGCGGCTTTCCCTTCGTTCATTACTTCCTCATCGTATTTATAAGAATAATTTGCTAGTGACACCAAGGGATGAACGCGACTTAGCCCTTGCAATCTATCGTAGAGTCGTTCGTCGAAGAAGTCATTCGATTCAAATCGACCAACCCTTTGCTCACGACCAGTTCCAAATTCATAAGTCAAGGCAAGGTTTTCTTCGCCAACCGTCCAAATAATTTTTGGAACGAGAATGTTTAATTGATGGTAAGAATCGACAAAAGCGGCTTGTCCTATACCCGAATTACTTCTTGTTAAAATGACATTTTTCTTTTCAAAATCATACAAGAAGTCAATTCCAGGATGGTAAATCGAATCGCCAGAATTCAAATAAACTGACGTTTCTGCCTGTTCAATCTTAATCTTGTCTTTTTGAACAATGATTTGCTTCGATTTTGCAAATATGAATGGAGCTCCATTGCGTTTAACTGTAATTTGCGAAGGAACCGAACTCGAACCCGTACCGTAAAAATTTTGTCCTTGCATCTCAAAACCACCTACATAATCAACATTGGGAACGATCTCTTTGATAATCAGCTTTTGTTCAAAAGAAAGAAATTGTGGGAATTTCTTATCTACTTCTCTACTGATTTTAAAAGCTCGATCCGTCAATCGGCCTTTAATAGGGGCATCAAAATAGGGCGTTGTTAATAAAACGGTATCAATTGTAATTGCAGACTTTTTCATTGAAAGATCAAAGTAACTCAACTCAGCAAAAGTTGTCTCAGCGGACAAACCTACTCTTGCCCATGTAATTTTCCCTTCAGAACCTTTCCATTTTTTAAGGACAGGATCATAAACTCCTTTTGTGTTCATTATATGAATGCTGTCGAGAATTTCAATTTTTTTTCCTGATTTCGATTTAGAAACGCGACAGGCTAGATCTCCTCCAGAAAAATTAATTACTGCATTTTTATTGAATTCAAAATTGTAATTCCCACCGGTATAGTACCAATCAAAATCAGAAGAAGATGCGATTCTTCTTTCTGAAAAGAAGCCTGCGGAGAACTCAATAAAACCAGTGAATTTTTTCTTGATCTTATAGATAGCTAACTTATCAATACTTTCGTGCCATGCATCATAACTATCTGTTGATTGCTTTTTCTCTACAAATGAATAAACAGAATAGATGTAATGGTAAATTTCCGGATACGGCTTAAATCTTTTTTCAACTAAGACATTACATGTAGCAACCATCTTATTGAAGTACTTGTCAGACATATCGCTAGACTCCAATAACATTGCTGGCAACAAATTCTTAGCAAAAGCTTTTGATTCGCCTTTTCCATATTCACTAAGTTGTTTTTGAAACTCTTTTACAAACTTTTCTCTATCATTCGAATACGTTTGTCCTATAACCGTGAAAGATAACAACACGACAAGACCTGCAAAAAGGTTTCTAGTCCACATAGTTTTTTGTCTTTAGTTTATTTTACTCAACTGAATTGCAGCCCACTCGTCTTTTCCAAAGACTTTCGTTTGCTTCAAGCCAAATTGTTCGGCAAATGCCGTCATTTCTTCAACATCCGAATCAAAGAACCCGCTTAGCAGTAGGGTTCCGTTCGGAATTAAAGCACTTGCATAATTACTCATATGTGCTTTCAAAATATTCTTGTTGATGTTTGCAATTATCAATCCAAATTGTTCATCTCCCACTAAGTCAATATCACCGCACTTTACCTCAATATTTTGACTGCCATTTGAATTTGCATTCAATTCAGCGTTCTCAGCAGACCAGGATTCGATATCAATAGCAAGGATTCGTTTTGCTCCAAGGTTCTCCGCCACAATTGCGAGAACACCTGTTCCCGTTCCCATGTCTAATACGGCGTCAGGAACTAAGTCCAATTCAAAAAGTGCTTTTGTCATCATCCATGTCGTTTGATGATGTCCAGTACCGAACGACATTTGCGGCTGGATCACAACTCTCATTCCTTTCGCCACCTTTTCATCATGAAATGGAGCTAAGATAGTTGCGTATTCTTCAACGAAGACAGGATGAAAATCTGATTCCCATTTTGCATTCCAGTTCTGATGTGGAATTATTTGATGAGAAGTTGAAAATGTTCCATCATTATCTCCTGCAATTGATGTTTTAGAGAGTACATTTTCCAAGCTGATTTCTGCCGGAGCGTAGGCCAACAAACCCTCCTCAGTATCTACAAAACTATCAAAGCCCAACTCAGAAAGTTCGGCTACCAGAATATCACTCCAAGGATTCTTGGGTGATATGTTTATTTTTAATTCTAATGTATCCATTAGTACGAATCAATAATGGTGCAGAACGAATCAGCTTTTAACGAAGCTCCACCTATTAGTCCTCCATCAACGTTCGGACAAGAAAATAACTCTTTTGCATTGTCTTGGTTACAACTTCCGCCGTAAAGAATTGAAACATTTTGCGCTGTTTCATCATCATAACGTTCATGAATCCAAGTACGAATTGCTCTGTGCATGCTTTCGGCCTGATCAGAAGATGCTGTCATCCCCGTACCTATAGCCCAAACTGGCTCGTAAGCAATGACTTTACCCATCATTTGTTCTTTTGTTAAATGAAATAGACTTTCTTCCAATTGCATTTTAATAAACTCCAATTCTTTTCCTGCTTCGCGAATCATTAAAGGTTCACCACAACAAAAGATAAAATCAAAATTGTTTGCCATGGCCGCATTTACTTTCATTTTTAAAAGTTCGTTTCCTTCACTGAAAAAAGCCCTTCTTTCGCTGTGACCAATCAACCCAACAGTTGCGCCAGCGCTTTGCAATTGACCAATGGAGGATTCACCCGTGAACGCGCCTTTTGCTTCTGTGTGGAAATTTTGCGCGCCGACTTCGACCCTTTCATTTTTCCCTTCTGCGACAGTGTTGATAAAAACGGCTGATGGAAAAACGATAACTCTAACGTCGTCTTGGGAATTTTTGATTCCACGCATGAGCTCCTTGGCTTCATTTAACTCAAGGTTCATTTTCCAATTTCCTGCGACTATTTTTTGCGCCATTATTTCAAGTGGTTTGATTTGAATGATTCTACGGATGGAGTTGATCTGTAAGCATACTTTGCTTTTACGACTCCTTTTTCTAATACTATTACTGATGGATTTGACCTTGAAATGATTTTCAATTCAATTTCATCCATCGAGAAAGTTGCGATATTAAACTTATTCTTCTTTCTGAATTTGTTGATTTCTTCGCGACTCGCGTTACAAATCATAACAAAAGGAACCCCCTTCTTATCACAAGCAGTTTGCAATTTTTTCAATTTATTAAGGTTCGACCAAACTCCGTCGTTAAGGCTTTTTGAAACAACCAATACAATTCGTTTTTCATTAATAATCGCACTCATCGCATCAATATCCAATAGGCCTTCTGGATAACTCGAAAGTGTATCTAGAACTGGATATGACTCTGGCGGGTATTCAACCAAGTTGTATTCTTCAAATGTGAGATCATACGTCGAACTGTCGTAATTATCTTGAATCCGAATCATTTGAACGGCATTGGTATCCATAAATGTTCGAATCATGTTTAAACTCATTTCAGCTTTGGACAAATCGGCAATGTCAATACTTGGATGGAAATCCATAATCGACGCATTAACAGTTTCTACGACTATCGTTTGGCGCATTTCTTTAAACTTCCAGTTCAAAGTGTCTTCCCAGATTTTTGAATTCATATACTCCTTAGAAGAACCGTCATAACTTCGTTCTTTTCCATTCTTGATATTTTCATAAACGGCCATGTTAACGTACTCGCCATCAACCCCGTCGTTCATTTTCTCATGCAAATCAGAACCAATCGAATAAGGCCTGTAATCTTTAATTGGATTGTACATTAGAACGTAGGTCACCATGAAAACACAGAGCAAGGTAACTCCCAGAGCGGTACTGTAATAATTCCCTTTCTGTTCAACCAATGCACGCAAAATCCAAATGCTCGCAAAAACAATCAAGAGACCTATGAAAAGATACCAACTCCATTCACTCAACCAAAAGAAGAAGATGACAATGATAATTGACGCAATTGCATCAAACCATTTACCACCGACCCTCAAAAGCCAGAGTGAACCTAAAATAGCTGCGATTGCAAAGAAAATGGGGAAATACCAACCAAAGACCCAAGAGAAGAATACGACGAGAAGCATCGACGCTGAAATCATCACAACGTTTTGTTTTCTGGTATTCGGTTTGATTATCCATTGTGCGACGAAAATCCAAATCACCAAATACAGCAAAACTAAATCTTTCCAAAGTGATTCTTTCGGCGATAAAGAACGTCCCACTGAACCTTTCATTGCATCGCCAAAGCATCCACAATCGGCAACACATTGAGGTGTTTTCATTTCAGCAATAACCACTTCCTCTTTGGATTGAGAAACTACTGAAACTAATATTTTATACTCTTTGCCATTCTTTTTGGCGTCTTTTGCGGCTAAGGTTTGGACCTTGGCTTCCTCAAGTTTCATATTCGCAATGGAAGCATCGCCAGGATCAGACATTACATAAGTATCATGATCTAAGAATCGTACATCAGGATCGCATGTTGATGTATGCCAGGTTAAGAACGTAAAGAACACCATCATAAATAGCATCAAATAAGATACAACCTTCACTTTACCGCCAATGATGATTAGCACACCGAGAACAATTTCAAAAATACAAACGAGGACGCTTAAGAAAAGAGCCCATTCGATAAAATACTCCATAGAAAAACCAGGTGCTCCGAACATTTCCTTCACTCTGTACGCCAAGGCTCCATCTTCAAAATACTCTTCTAGCTTGTACGAAAACCCAATCGGGTCGTTTGCTTTAACCAATCCAGAAACAATAAAAAGACCACCTACTAATGCTCTTGAAACACCCGACATCATTAGTTTTCCTTTAAAAATAACAAGACCAGCAATACTGAGCAACATTAATAACCAACCGATAATTTTATAAAGCAGCGAATGGCTAATTGCTCCGTCATGGTAACCTGCAACAAGGAACGTAAGCCCGATTAGGTTTAAAGCAATAAAAACGATATTGAAGACCATTGATCTCCCTTCCAGCGTAATTTTCTCTTTCATAACTTATACTTTTTGTCCTACTTGCATGTGAATCAATGCAAATACTGAATAATTCAGCATATCAAAATAATTAGCATCAATACCCTCACTAATTAAGGTTGCGCCATCATTGTCTTCAATTTGTTTCACTCTGAAAATCTTCTGAAGAATTAAATCCGTGAGTGAACTCACCCTCATATCTCTCCAAGCCTCTCCGTAATCATGGTTCTTTTTTACCATCAACTCTGTGGCTTCGAGGGCGTATTTATCATACAATTCGATCGCCAAAGAAGCAGGCAATTCCATTTCAGTTAAATCGGTTTCACGCAATTGAATTATTGCCATTAAGCAGTAATTGACTATCGCAACGAACTCATCTTCGATGTTTTCACCAACTTTATTTTCTCCGGTCACTTGAACTGTTCTAATTCGCTGTGCCTTTATAAACAATTGATCCGTCAAAGAACTGGGCCGCAAGATTCTCCAAGCAGTTCCATAATCCTTTGTCTTCTTAGAAAAAATATCTCTGCAAACATTCATTACATTTGCGTACTCTGTGTTGGTATTACTCATTGATTTAACTATGCAAAATTCAGACGTTGAAGATACAATTTTTCCTAGCAATTATAGCATTGTTGCGGGCGATAAGTTGATCGATTTATCAACACCCCTCGTGATGGGGATTGTCAATGTGACACCTGATTCCTTCTACAGTGGGAGTCGCTCGGAATCCATTAACGAAATTTTAACGCGCGTTAATGATATGTTAAACAGTGGAGCAGGCATTTTGGATATAGGTGGTTACTCCTCTCGCCCAGGCGCAACGGACATTTCAATTGAGGATGAAACGGCTAGAATTCAACCGGCCATTGCCGCTATTTCAAAGGAGTTTCCAGATGCGATTCTCTCGATCGATACCTTTCGTTCTGAGGTAGCGAAGATCTCAATTGAAGAAGGTGCACACATGATCAATGACATTAGTGGGTTTGGAATTGACCCAAAAATCGCTGATGTAGCGGGACATTACAGTGTTCCATACATTCTAATGCATATCCAAGGAACGCCGCAGAACATGCAGAAAAATGTGGAGTACAACAATCTATTTGGAGACATCTCGAAGTACTTCTCTAAAAAAATAGAAATTTTAGAATCAAAAGGTGTGAAGGATATTATCCTCGATCCTGGCTTTGGATTCAGCAAGACTATTGATCAAAATTATGAGCTTTTGGATTTCCTCGAACATTTTCGTTTTTTGGAACGTCCAATTCTCGCAGGGCTTTCTCGTAAGTCGATGATTTACAAAAAGCTGGGCATAACTCCTGAAGAATCACTTGAAGGAACAATTGCTCTGAATAAAATCGCCCTGCTTAAAGGCGCGAAGATTTTAAGAGTGCATGATGTGAAGGAAGCGGTGGAGTTGATTGAAAAGGAATTATGAGTTATGAATTAGAAGTTTTGAATTATTTGACGGTAGGAGTTTGGAGTTAGAATTTAGACGTTCGAGCAATCTAAAAGGCGATAAACGCGTCTAAAAGCAAAACGATTCGAGTCATCGAAATTTTCAGGAATAAAAATTAAATCCTGTTTTATCAATAATACTTTGAGATCCTTGAATACCTCCAGTGTGGATGAAGATGATTTTTTGATTGTCTAACGTTCCTGATTTTGCCAGATCCATTAGAGCATACATTGCTTTTCCGGTGTAAACAGGATCTAGCTTGATAGTGTGATTGGTGTAAAAATCTTGGATGAATTCGAGCAGTTCTTGAGTGTACTTTCCGTAGCCTCCAAAATGATATTGGTCACAAACCACAATTTGGTTTTCGATTTGATCGATGGCTTCTTGAGACAAGGCGGCTTTATTAAAAAGTGCGTTCATCTCTTCAAATGAATTAAAGCCTTTCAATGCAGGAACGACATACATTTTTTGATCTTCATCCAATCCCAAAGCCAATCCGCAACTCGTTGTAGTAGTTCCTTGAGCCACGAAAATTGAATCAAAGTCCCCGTCAATTTCAGAGATCAGTTCTTGACATCCGATCATTCCTAAATAATTCGCACCACCTTCCGGAACAACGAGGAAATTTGAACTCTCGAGTAATAATTCTTCGTGGTAATACCGTTCGTTTCTTAAGCTGTATTCTTCACGTGAAATGAATTGAAGCTCCATTCCATACTCTTCGCATCTCGTCAAAGTAGCATTGCTGTTGGAATTCAACTCCTCGCCTCTAACGATACCAATACTTTTCAAGCCGACAGATGCACAAGCTGCAGCCGTAGCAACTAAATGGTTCGAATAAGCGCCACCAAAAGTTAAGATGCCTGAATTCTTTTGATGAACACATTTGTCCAAATTGAATTTTAACTTTCTCCATTTATTCCCCGAAATTTCGGGATGTAAAAGATCGTCTCGTTTAATAAAAAGTTCGATTCCTCTTTCCTGAAGAAAAGCGGATTCAATTCGCTGTGTTACGGATTTTTCTAAATCAATCATGATAGAACACAAAACTAATCTAATTATGAATTAAATTTGCAGCATGAGTGATGATATGTCTGGTTTTTCTAAACGTGGAAACTTAAATCCTGAGGATTATTATTTAAGCCCGGAAGGCTTTATTGTTTTCACAGAAAAATACCATAGAAAACGAGGTCATTGCTGTAAAAGTGGTTGCAAACATTGCCCTTATGGATTCAACAAAGCAACAGGTAAAGTTGAAGGAAAAGACTAATCCTCCAAACGAATCCCTTTCTCTGGGTATTTCCCTTGGAATTGAGAAAGTATTCCTTTGATATACAAAATATCTTTATCTACATCGCCAGTTGGCTCAAAAACACTGTGGAATCCACCAATTTTCTTTTTGTAATCCATGTAGCCGATATAGATGGGAACATTTGCTTTTTGAGCTATATAATAAAATCCCTTTTTCCAGTTTGGACTGTAATTTCTTGTTCCTTCAGGTGTAAAAACGAGATACAGAGAATCATTGTCTTTAAACAATTGCACAGCTTGATCTGTAATGTTATTGTTCTTGCTTCGATCAACAGGAATTCCTCCCATTCTTTTTAAAAACCAACCAAATGGAAATTTAAATGCTTCTTTTTTAATAAGGTACCTTCCTTTGATACCAAATCTCATGAAGGACATTTTTCCAATAATAAAATCCCAGTTGGATGTATGAGGCCCCATGACAACAACACATTTCGCCACACCTGCGGGAGTGTGCTGATCAATTTTCCAACCAAAAAGTCGAAGAATAAAGCTTGGCAATTTTCGCATACCACAAATGTAAATAAAAAGCAACGAGTGTTCTAGCTCAACTTAAAACAATTAGATTATTTTTATAACGTGCAAACAACTCGTACAATAACAAAATTCCTTGCCACGCTATTCTTAATACTGATGGTTTGGACCTGCTATTCATTAATTTCAATGGTGTTTCAGGAGCACGCGAATGAAAATCAAGAATACATTCCGAATGATGCTAATTTCGTTGTAAGAATAGATGGCCGAAAATTGTTGAACACCTCCGCTTCTTCTATTATCCTGCATGAAGATGAAGAAATAATTAATCTTATCGAACGACTTCTTCAAGATGAAATGGAAGGAGAAAACACAATTAAAGGCTTGGGAATTGCAATCAATTCGGATATTATCGTTTTCAGTCAGTCGAAAAATGCTCATGATTTGGCTGGGGTTTTACTCAACCTTATTCTCCCAAAAACATTCAAAAAAAACGATCATAATCTGGTAGGGGTTTTATTCAATCTTAATCGCCCAAAAACATTCAAAAAAAATGCACCCTTATTGTTTGGTGACAATCGAGCTATTGCTATAAATGGCAATGTAGGACTCGTTTATTTCGAAATTAACAAAGAGGAGGACAATAGACTTTCAGTTAAATCGCTAAAGAAAAAAGCCGATAAAATTCTGTCCAAGAAAAGTACTTTTGACTTTAGTGTTTTTGAAACACCTGGCGATAACATTATGGCCCAAAGCTGGTCAAAGAAGGGATTGGTCAGAAAAGTAAACATGCCCCACGATGCCTCGCTTTCATTTATTATCACCGACACTGAGTTAATCATTGATGGAGAGTTGGCTTATAATCTAGAATCTAAAAGTGAAATTTCGAAAGACATCAAACCACATGGAATCCATTTAAGTATGGACCAGGTCAGTGGAATTATAAATGACAGTCTGGTTTCGCTTTTTAAGAACTTAAACATCCCCGAAGGAAAAATAAGTGGGCTTTCGGTCAATTACCATGAGCTGGAACTTATTGCTGACCCTGTTTTATTTCCTGCGCCAAAGTTTGATGCGCTCGTGACATTTGAAAGCAATTTCGACATAGAATCAGCCATTGACAGTCTCTTATCGAAAGAAGATTCGAAACGAATTAACGAATCGTGCATTTCGTACAGCGGACTCAAATTGTATTACGAACAAGTAGATAATAAGACGGTTTATATTGGAACTTCCAAAAATGTGAGTTACATCATGCACGATAACAAAACTTCATTCAGAATGCATGGAGACCCCGCTTGCTTCACTAAAATTGAAGGGTCGGGAATGATGAAAAGCTTGGTTGAGATGATGCCTTACTTCACAAACAGTCGTGAGTTTCTCGGTAAAATTGAAACGCTTGACATTTCGGTTGGAACGCCTAAAAATGGAATTTCAAAGGTTCATGCTTCCATTAAATTTGATAAAGGGAAATATCCTTTGAACTCTATTCTAATGTTCATGATTGAATCCAATTGATTCGATCAATTTCTTGAAATACAAGGGTACTACTTCCAGTTTGGATCCATACCAAGAGAACATTTCACCATCAACAAGAACAATTTTTGAATTTGGAAACTTCAATTGAAAATCAGCAATATGTTCTTCTTTAAACGGAAAAGGTTCAGAGCTTAAAAACACAAAATCAGGTTGGTAATCGGCAGCGTCAACTTCAGGGTAGCGTTCAATGTTTGTTGCGTTTGTTAAGCCACATTTTGAAAGCATCTCATCCACAAATGTATTTTTTCCAGATACCATATACGGTTCTTTCCAGATGTAATACAAAACTGTCTTTCCTTTTATACCAACACCTTCCAAATACTGCTCTAAGGCATTAAATTCATTCGCTATTCTATCAATTAGATCGTTTCCAATCTCCTGTTTATCCGTAACTTCTGAAATCGAACCGATCATTCTCAACGAATCATCGAGTGTGTAAATATCGCTCATCCAAACAGGCGCGATCGCTTTTAATGCTTCGATATCTTCAATTGAATTCTCTTCTTTGTTGCCAATGATTAAATCAGGTTTAAGTGCCTTCACTTTCTCGATATCAATCGACTTCGTCCCTCCTACTCTCGTTTTTGATCGAAACCAAACATCAGGCTGAATGCAAAACTTGGTGATTCCAACGACCTCATCTTCGAGTTCGAGATGGTGCAACAATTGCGTCTGAGAAGGCACTAACGAAACAATCCGACGTGAAGAAGCCCCCAGTCGGATTGTAAAATTCATTTGATCTTTAATTGTGATCATTTACGCAATTGCCGCAATTAAATCATGACGCGTAACTATATGATGCTTTCCGTCTTTCAATTCAACTAAAACGGCAGCCACATCTTTATTTATCAATTTCGAAAGTTCCTCAATCGTTGTTTCCTCTTTTACAATTGGAAACGGAGCTTGCATAATTGATGAAATCGGTGCATCTCTTAACTCTGGCTTCTCAATCAACGATTGATAGACTTTAGAATCATCCAAAGAACCAACGATTTTTCCATCCATCATTACTGGAATTTGAGAAATTGAGAATTCACGCATTCTTTCAATCGCATGAGAAACAAGCTCTTCTCCAAACGAAGTTACCAAAGGCAAATCTTTGTGTTTTGCAACAAGATCTCCAGCAGTTGTAATTTCATCGTCCAAGAATCCTCTATCACGCATCCAATCATCGTTGAACATTTTCCCAACATATCTAGAACCGTGATCGTGGAACAATACAACGACAACGTCGTCTTCAGACAACTCATCTTTTAATTGCAACAACCCTTTAACCGCTGAACCTGCTGAATTCCCAACAAAGATACCTTCTTCTTTAGCCAATTTACGTTGCCATACAGCAGCATCCTTATCCGTTACCTTTACGAATTTGTCAATAATATCAAAATCAACATTCTTCGGTAAAATATCTTCACCAATTCCTTCAGTGATATAAGGATAAATTTCATTCTCATCAAAAATTCCAGTCTCGTGGTATTTTTTGAATACAGAACCATAAGTGTCAATCCCCCACAATTTGATGTTCGGGTTTTTCTCTTTCAAATATTTTCCAGCTCCTGAAATTGTACCTCCGGTTCCAACTCCAACAACGAAATGCGTAATCTTCCCTTCGGTTTGCTCCCAAATTTCAGGTCCAGTGCTTAAGTAATGTGCTTTCGCATTTGATGGATTATCGTATTGGTTTACATACCATGAATTTGGAGTTTCAGAAGCCAATCTTTTCGATACAGAATAATAAGATCTCGGGTCGTCTGGCGCAACGTTCGTTGGACAAACGTAAACTTCAGCACCAACAGCTCTAAGAATATCCATTTTCTCTTTACTCTGTTTATCGCTCAAAACACAAATCAATTTGTATCCACGAATTACAGCAACAAGAGCCAATCCCATTCCAGTATTTCCTGAAGTCCCTTCGATAATTACTCCGCCGGGCTGCAATCTTCCGTCAGCTTCAGCGTCATCAATCATTTGCATCGCCATTCTATCCTTTACAGAGTTTCCTGGGTTTGTTGTTTCAACTTTCGCTAAAACCAATGCTTTAATATCTTCGGTAACGCGGTTCAATTTAACAAGTGGCGTATTTCCAATTGTTTCGAGTATGTCGTTGTAATATTTCATCAATTCAATTTGATTAGAGCTGCAAAGTTAGGAATACATTTAAATTATGAATTAGTAATTGCAGATTATGAATTGGTAATTTTATAACAGACACAATTTTTCAAGCGTTCATTATCTATTAACTTTGGATGAACGTAATTCAAATATTTTTCCATCCCCATTTTCAGCATGATGTTAATTGACGCGGTATTAATTACTGGAGCCGTAGAAAAGACTTCCTTCAACCCTATTGTTTCAAACGCATAATCTAAGCAAGCGGTTGCGCCTTCTGTTGCATACCCTCTATTCCAGTATTTTGAATCCAATCTCCAACCGATATCTGTACAAGGGCAAAATTCAACATCAAAATCCTGATCACACAAACCAATAAAACCGATGAACTCTCCTGTTTCTAATTCATCAATAGCAAAGTAGCAATAGCCTTTTTCCGCTTGCATGGATTGCATTCTTTTAATAAAACCAATTGTTTGGTCCGGAGTAGCGACAGAAGGGAAATACTCCATCACGACTGGATCAGCACTGATCGCAACCATCTTTGGCGCGTCTTCTTCAATCCAGTTTCTAAAACCGAGACGTTCCGATTTAAAAAGGTATTTCTTATAGCTCATCATTGGAAAAAGTCGAAATAATCGATTCTTCAATCTCGAACTGCTTCAAGATCTTTAAAACCACTTCCTTTTTAACCGGTTCTCCTTTTACGGAATACAGTACTTCGACATGCGATTTCCTCTTCCGATCAAAATTGCACAGCACACCATATTTCAAACTATAAAAAATAGAACTATTGTAGCTTATATGCCCATGCTCACACCATGGCGAACATGACCAGCTTGACCTAAAAACGATTAAATCAGAACTGTCTTTCTCAAACAATACATCACCTCCATTAAAGAAAATGTTGTGCTGAGGAAGACTATCGTTCTTCCATGTTATCGTATCAGACATTCTTCTAACCCGTCCGACCAAATAGGGAACCGAATGATCAATTCGATATGAAGTTTGGAAAGTCATGGATGAATCACTCAATAGATTTACCAAAATGCTATCAACATGGCGGTCGGAATACGTTACTTTACGTCTGCTATAATCATATTCGTATGATCGGTACACCAAATCATATTTTTTGATTTCCAACGGGTAACTTAGATCAACCGAAACGAATTCAAACTTAGGAAGGCTTTGATTTTGTTTTGCTTTTGGCCCACAAGAAGTTAAAGCGAACAGTAAGATCAAAATTGATATAAAACAGCTATTTTTCATTCGATCTCAAGTTATATAAGAATGTAAAATAACAAGATTATTTAATCACAATAAAATCTAAATCACCCCTTGAACGCGAAGCAATATAATTGTGATATAAGCAACATATGTGCTCAAAAGGATAGCTCCCTTCAATCGTCCAATCTTACTTCCAAAGGCGATTAAAGCAACTAACAACAGAGCAATTCCAACCATCCAAAAAAGATCAAATTCTCTTGCTTCATTTGACACTTTTAAAGGCGTTACAATTGAAGTCACTCCAAGGACAACAAGAATATTGAAGATGTTAGATCCGATTAAATTCCCGATAGAAATATCAGTTTGCTTGCGGTAAGCAGCGACAGTAGATGCAACCAACTCTGGTGCTGATGTTCCGAAAGCCACAATTGTCACACCAATAATCACATCTTTATTTGGATTGTCGAACAAGAACTCTTCTGCGATACCAACCGCCCCCTGAATGAACCAATCTGCGCCAAAATACAAGCCGACAAATCCCAAAAATAGAAAAAGTATAGATTTCCAATTCTTCGGTGCCTTATCGACTATTTCGCAAACATCTTCAATGACTCGTTGCTTTCTTCCTTTATTAATTAAGAAGATCGTAAAGGCAACAATTACGACCAACATAATTATCCCTTCGTACATTACAATCCAACCATCCTGGATAAAATAGACAAACAATAAGGTGGCGAAAATCATGACAGGCAGATCAATACGCTTGGTATGTTTGTCCGCAATTATTGGAAAAATCAAAACGGTAATCCCAAGAACCAACGCGATATTGGCAATATTAGAGCCCATGACATTTCCGACGGCAATACCCGGGTTTCCATCAAGTGCACTGGTTAAACTGACCAGTAACTCTGGAGCTGATGTTCCAAACGCAACGATTGTCATTCCCACAATTAGCGGAGAAATCTTCATGGCAGTTGAAAAACCAACAGCACCTTTTACTAGAAATTCACCTCCAAAAATCAAGACGACTAAACCCAGTAAAAGAAATACGTAATCCATTAATTGTATTTGATATTCAAATGATGCTGCCAAAGATAAAAGATCAAATTGATTTGTAGCTCATTTTATATTTCAATGTGTCCGCTAATTTTCTTAGAATAGACACTGCTGTTCCTATTTTAAACTCCCGCTTTTTCTTAATTTTACTTCAAACAATTTTACATGGATTTTCAACTCGTATCGGATTTCAAACCTACAGGAGATCAACCTCAAGCAATTAAGGAACTTGTTGAAGGATTGAATGATAATATAGAAGATCAAACTTTACTAGGTGTTACGGGAAGTGGTAAAACATTTACTGTGGCCAATTTGATCCAACAGACAAATCGACCTACGCTGATCCTATCACACAACAAGACTCTAGCGGCGCAATTGTATGGAGAATTCAAGCAGTTCTTCCCAAACAATTCGGTGGAGTACTTTGTGTCGTATTATGATTATTACCAGCCTGAGGCTTTCATGCCTGTGACGGGAACTTATATCGAAAAAGACCTTCAAATCAATGATGAAATTGAGAAATTAAGACTTTCAGCCTCTTCTGCTCTTTTATCTGGAAGACGCGATGTGATTGTTGTGGCATCCGTTTCCTGTATTTATGGAATTGGTAACCCGAAGGAATTTGAAAGCAGCATTATTCATATTAAGAAAGGCCAACTTATTTCGAGAAACAAGTTCTTGTTTAGACTTGTTGAAACGCTTTATTCAAGATCAACGGAAACGTTTGATCGCGGGACATTTCGAGTAAAAGGAGACACAATAGACGTTTATTTAGCGTATACCGACTATGCAATCCGTTTTGAGTTTTGGGGAGATGAAATCGAATCCATTAGTTCAATCAACCCTAATAGCAACGACCATATTGAAGCACACGAAGAAATAAGTATCTATCCGGCAAACATGTTCGTGACCAATCCTGAAACGACAAAAACGGCCATTGAACAAATTGGCGAAGATATGGTTTTAGCTGTCGAACGATTTAAAAGAGATGGTAAAATTGAGGAAGCAAAACGTCTTGAAGAACGTGTTTCTTACGATTTAGAAATGATTCGAGAATTAGGCTATTGTTCTGGAATTGAGAACTATTCCCGCTATTTTGACAAACGAAACCCAGGGGAACGTCCTTTCTGCTTGATTGACTATTTCCCGGATGATTTTCTCATGGTAATCGATGAAAGCCACGTAACCATCCCTCAAGTTAGAGCCATGTACGGAGGAGACAGAGCACGAAAAACCAATCTTGTCGATTATGGATTTAGACTTCCTTCTGCGGTGGACAACAGACCGCTTCGTTTCGAGGAATTTGAGGGAATGTTGGGGCAAGCAATTTACGTTTCAGCAACACCTGCCGATTACGAAATGGAAAAATCGCAAGGAGTTATCGTTCAACAAGTGATTCGACCTACTGGCCTACTCGACCCGATCATTGACGTTCGACCAAGTGTCAACCAAATAGATGATTTGATTCAAGAAATACAAATTCGAATTGATTTGGAGGAGCGAACATTGGTCACAACGTTAACGAAAAGAATGGCGGAAGAGCTTCAAAAATACTTAGACAAAGTTGGTATTATGTGCCGATACATTCACTCGGACGTTGATACAATTGAACGGGTAGAAATCCTTCGTCAACTTCGACTTGGACAATTTGACGTTTTAATTGGCGTCAATCTTTTAAGAGAAGGATTGGATTTGCCAGAAGTTTCGTTGGTTGCAATTCTGGATGCAGACAAAGAAGGCTTTTTGAGAAACGAACGCTCACTTGTTCAAACCGCAGGTCGTGCTTCAAGAAACGTAAATGGACGCGTGATTATGTACGCCGACCGAGTTACAAATTCGATGCAGCGCACAATGGACGAAACTTCTCGACGCCGCAAGATTCAAGAGGAATACAATACAAAGCACGGTATAACACCAACAGCTTTGAATAAATCAAAAGAAAAAATTCTGGGATCGACTAAAGTTGCTGACGGCGATGAAATTGTTGATTACACACAATATGTTGAAGCTCAAATGGCAGCCGACCCAGTTATGCAGTACATGTCAACCGAGCAATTGGAACGCTCTGCGAAACATGTTAAAAAGCAAATGGAAATTGCGGCGAAAGACCTCGATTTCATTGAAGCTGCTCGATTGCGTGACGAATTATTCGTTTTACAGAAACAAATTAAAGAACAAAAATGACTTTAAAAACACTCCTTGGTCAACTACGGATATTGGCCATTCTCGAAGGAATTTCTTGGATTTTATTAATCATTGCAATGCTCTTGAAATATGGAATGGACATTCCGGGCCCGACTAGAATTGTTGGAATGGCCCATGGTGTGCTATTCATCGGGTTTTGTATTTGGGTTGTCCTTTATGCTGTAAAAGTAAAATGGCCTCTAAAAACTACGCTGATTTGTCTTGCGGCATCATTGCTTCCATTCACAACGTTCATCGTAGACGCAAAAATCTTTAAGAAAGAGGAATAACATTCCGCAATGGTATTATATTTGAATGTACATCAACAAAAAGGAACTATGAGAATTTTATTAATTATTGGATTGGCTGCACTTGCAATTGGTTGTGCGAATGAAAAAGACTTATTAACCGGCACACCACCTGTTGAGACAGAAATTCCAGATACAGTTGATGCTGTAGACGTATCAACTGAATCAACAACTGAAGATCCAGAAGATAACGGAAAGCCACAACGTCCATATCAAGTTCAGGGAACGATTGGTGACGCCAGCTCAAAAGAATCAGATGCCTATGATATTCTAAGTGCCCGAATAGTAGGAAACAAATTATTTATTGAAATCAGCTACTCTGGTGGTTGTGCGCACCACAGATATGAATGCATTGGAAGTGAAGCTATTTCAAAATCACTTCCACCTCAACGATCAATCAAATTAATTCATAATAACGATAATGATTCGTGCGAATCTATCGTCAAACAAACTATTGAAGTAGACATTCAACCTTTTGCTTATTCGCAAGCTGGACGAAGTGAAATTGTTCTTCTTTTGGAAGGATTCAATGGCCAATTAAATTACATCAACATATGAAAATAGGCGTTCTATTATCAGGATGCGGCGTTTATGATGGCGCCGAAATTCACGAATCCGTTTTAACTCTTTTGTCGATAGAAGAAATCCATGCAACTGCCGTTTGTATCTCAATCAACAAAGATCAGCACCATGTGGTCAATCATGCTACGGGTGAAGAAACGGGAGAAACTCGAAACATGTTAACGGAGAGTGCAAGAATTGCTAGAGGTGACATTCACGACATAAATAGCATAAGCCCTGCTGACATTGATGCATTAGTGATCCCAGGAGGGTTTGGAAATGCTAAAAACCTAACCAATTGGGCCTTTAACGGTCCAGATGGTGAAATTTTACCTGAGGTAAAGCTGTTGATCATCAACATGATTAATGTTGGGAAACCTATTGCTGCCTTGTGCGTTAGCCCTGTCGTTTTGGCAAAAGCATTGGAAGGATCAGGGATTGAGCCAACACTTACAATTGGAACCGACAAAGAAGAATCGCCCTATGATATCCAAGGGTTTACTGAAGGATTAGAGAAAACCGGAATGTTAACAGAAATGAAAACAGTTCGAGAAATTTTAGTTGATCCAAAAAATAAAATTGTGACTGCTCCATGCTACATGATGAATGCAAATATTCTTGATGTTCGTAAGAATGTAAGATCAGCAATTGAAGCACTTCGAGACCTTATTTAACGCCCTTTTCTGAGGTGTTTCATTTTATTTCGATAAAATGTTAACAATCTTTTTACCGAATTGTTGGAAACTCTACACTCTGAGAACAGGAATTGGACTCAGAATCCCTTAAATTTGTAATGTTAATAAAAGCTTAAAGCTAATTAAACTGACATTATGAATGTATTTGGTAAGAAAGGAAAAAATGCCAATTTAGAACAATCAATCGGATTAACGAATCTCGGAGACCAGTATTGGAACTTGAGTCCAGCAGAACTTGTAGAGCACGCTATCATTAGCGGACAAGGGATGTTAACAGACACTGGAGCACTTGCAATTGAAACAGGAGAATTTACAGGTCGTTCACCTAAAGATCGTTTTGTTGTTTGTGATGAAAACACTGAAAATGCTGTTTGGTGGGGAGATATCAACATTAAATTTACTCCAGAAAAATTCGACGCTCTTTACAATAGAATGAAGAGTTATTTGAACGGAAGAGATGTTTACGTTCGCGATGCTTATGCTTGTGCAGATGACAACCACAGATTAAACCTAAGAGTTACAACTGAGCACTCTTGGTCGAATCAGTTTGCGCACAACATGTTCTTACGCCCAACAGAAGATGAGATTCAAGACTTTAACCCAGAGTGGCATATTGTATGTGCTCCTGGTTTTATGGCAGATCCAGAAATTGACGGGACAAGACAACACAACTTCGCAGTGATCAACTTCACAAAGAAAATGATCATCATCGGAGGGACAGGATATACAGGTGAAATCAAGAAAGGTATTTTCTCCGTATTGAACTTTATTCTTCCACACGAAAAGGACGTTTTATCAATGCACTGTTCAGCAAACATTGGTGCTGATGGAGATACTGCTGTTTTCTTTGGTCTTTCGGGAACAGGAAAAACAACTTTATCATCTGATCCTGACAGAAGATTGATTGGTGATGACGAGCACGGTTGGGCTGACGACACTGTCTTCAACTTTGAAGGCGGATGTTACGCGAAAACAATTGACTTATCTAAAGAAAAAGAACCTCAAATCTACGGTGCGATTAAATTCGGAGCGATCTTAGAAAACATAGGATTCGATGGTGAAACTTCTTCTCCTGATTACACGGATGGATCAATTACACAGAACACCCGTGTTTCTTATCCAATCGATCATATCGATAACATTATGACTCCATCTGTTGGTGGAGCTCCAAAAAATATTTTCTTCCTTACTGCCGATGCATTTGGTGTTTTGCCTCCAATTTCAAAATTGACTACGGAGCAAGCGATGTATCATTTCATGTCAGGATATACGGCTAAAGTTGCTGGAACTGAAATGGGAGTTACTGAACCACAAACAACATTCTCTGCTTGTTTCGGTGCAGCTTTCATGCCATTGCACCCTGCAAAATATGCTGAATTATTAGGAAAAAAATTAGAAGGAACAAATATCAAAGTTTGGTTGATCAATACAGGATGGTCTGGTGGATCGTACGGAACTGGAGAGCGAATGAAATTGAAGTACACTCGTGCTATGATAACAGCAGCTATGACGGGTCAATTGGACAACGTTGAGTTCAAAAACCAACCTATATTTGAATTGGCCATGCCGACTTCTTGTGAAGGTGTGCCGTCTGAAATTTTAAATCCAAAAGACACTTGGGCTGACAAATCTAAATTCGATGAAGTAGCGAATAATTTAGCAAATCAGTTTGTGAAAAACTTCGCGCAATACGAAAAAGGATCAAGTGAGGCAATTTTGTCTGCTGCTCCAAAGGTAATGGCGTCGTAAGGATTTTTTAATAAAATTGAAAGCCTCTTTCGTTGATTCGGGAGAGGCTTTTTTTTGTTACCTTTCTAATGTTCTACGTTAGAATTGAGCTTATGAAAAATCTAATTTTCTTCGTGTTTGTATCCGTTTCTTTAAATTCGTTCAGTCAACACTTTATGTCAACATACATTGAGCAGGAAACACTTTTACTAAAAAACAATAAGGTTAAGGAACTCAAAATAAAATTTGTAAATACGGAAGATCAACTGAATACTTATGGAATATATCGATACGACACCAAAGGACAATTAATCTATAAAACAGAAGGATTTCTCTCAACAGACCCGAATTCTTTTTTTGAGTATTGTTATGATAATCATGGCCAGAAAGTAAAATCAAATTATACACGAAAAATTACAGCGATAAACCATTCGCCAGGTGATTCGTCAATAATTTCTTATGCCTTTATTGAAGGAGACCCAGTAATTGATACATTAGTCGAATACTCTTATTATAAATACAATACAAACGGTCAGTCGGTATCAACACACCATTATAATGAGAAAAATGATCAATTGGAGTATTCAATTCAAAAAACTTATAATGATGAAGGTGAACAAATAAAATCAACATCAACTGGTCTTTTCAGGAGCACTAACGAATACATTAATTACTATTCCTACAGCTACCAAAATGGCCTGAAGGCAACTGAGTCTGTTTTCCTTGACTCGAATCTTACGTCTATAAGCCTGAAAACCTTTTTCCAATACAACGCCAAAAAGCAAGTAATCACGGAAGCGATGTATGAATTCAACTTAGCATTTGAAGGGGATAGTATTTTGGCAGTTCTAAGAACGGCTGAATACCATACTAGCGGTGAGCTAAAAAGTGAGACGATTACTGAATATGATCCATTCTTGTTCAAAAATTGGAGCCATAAAAGAGCCTTTGAATCCAAAAGAAAAACAATGTATAATGAAGATGGCTTAACCATTTCTGAATTGGAATACAGCAAAAAGGACAATATAACTACAGAACACAATTGGACTTACGAATACTATCCAAATGGACTACTGAAATCACAACATGAAGTAGAGAACTCGATTGAAAACGGTGAAATCATCTACGTTTACACTTTCTATTAAAACCGCCTAAAGCTTCGCCATCAAGTACTCATACAAAGCGACCATTCCGTCAATGTCAACCTTGAATACCTTTTCGTCGGGCGTATGAACATTGTCCTCCGCCGCTCCGATAAAACACCAGTCGATAGGCAAATCCGATTTTTGCAAAACGCCACCATCACTACCTCCAGACGATTCTACTTCCAATTGGAATGGAATTCCTGACTCTCTGGCAAGGCCAATAATTTTATTTAAATACGAACGTCTTGGAAGTCCTTGATCTCGCATTGAAACTGCAACTCCTCCACCATGAACGACACCGTGCGTTACCCAAGTAATATCAGAAATTAAGGCTTGACGAACACCGAATGTTTTCAAAAGGTAATTGGCGCAGAATCCAACTGAATTCCCTCCATGCTCCTCATACGTAGAGAATACGATGGCGCCATTTTCCAATGTTTCGGATACTTTTAACGCATTCCAAACACCCAATCTATTGTCCAAATATGGCGTTTGAATGTACTCATCAGTCTCTCTATAATCAGGCTTAAACGTCAATAAAGTTCCTCGGTCAATCTCTCTGTCAAATACGTATTGAATGCTTGTTTCGCCATCTACTGATTCAATCAACATCAGTTCGGTTTCAATTTCACCTTGACTATCGGAGCCAACCAATTGCATTCCATCAATTAATCTTGGACCACCGACTTTTATAAGCTCTTTGTCGTAACCTGTCGAGAAACCAATACTGTCCATGTGCGCGTATATAGCAGTTCTCGGCTCACCAAAAACCAAAATTACGCAGTCTTGAAAACCGTTGCCCGATACAATTTGCGGCTGTACTTTCCAATTGCTTGAATTTGAAGTCACATAATTCTTAATGAATTCAGCCATTTTTGACTCATCACTTGCCGCTGATCGAATCGACACTAACTCTTCTAATAACTTCATCCTAATAAATTCCTTTTGATTCTATTTTAACTGTATCGTTTTCTTTCAACTCCTTTCGAATTGATTCTGCAAAGTCCAACCTTAAATTTGTCGTCAATTCACAATTGACTTCAAAGATAGTATCTATCATCTTCAATTGATGTTTCTTTAGAATATTCATCACATTTACCATGTCTATATATTCAAAGCGGATTTTCACCCATTCGAAAACTTCCAGTTCGACGATTTGACCATTATTGATCGCCTCCTTCGCAGCGGTACGGTATGCATTGATTAATCCTCCAACGCCTAATTTTGTTCCGCCATAATACCGCACGACACCGATTAACACATTGGACAAATCAAATGCCGTTATCTGACCTAAAATAGGAGCTCCAGCTGAATTACTAGGTTCGCCATCGTCATTGACCCGGAACACTTTCTTATCGACTCCAAATCGATATGCATAACACAAATGCCTTGCTTGATGGTGCTCCTTGTTCCAAACTTTCATCAATTTTTTGGCTTCTTCTTCAGAATAACATGCTTGAACAATTCCGATAAATTTTGACCCTTTTTCTTTATAAAGTCCTTCAGATCTGTTCTTCAATGTTTTGTATGTGGACGAAATGCTCAATTAATCTCTATTTTCTTTCTTAAAAACCCGTATTTACTATTAAAACGGGGGTTTACAATGTTAACCAATTTTTGCTCAACCATTAAGAAAGTAAATTCTTACTAAAATAAGCTGCTTCGTAAAAATTCAAGAAAACGGACGGTCACAAGAGAGAAGGTCATTCGATCAACTGCTACAAATTGCCGAAACAGCATAATGAAATCAAAGTCAGTTATTTACGAAAAAAGATGATTTTAAACTTCATATTCTTCTGTTAAAACGAAATGTTTTCAGTTAAATAACTAACAATTAAATCGAAATTATCATCGTCAGTAGCAATTAGTTGTCTCAAATGCCGACTTTGATCAAATACGCTCCTATTATTAAGCTATCCCCTTAGTATTCAGTATCTTTGGTTACAACCAACTAATTACCCGCTGATGAAAACTATACTAGCCTTACTGTTTTTCAGTATTTCACTTTTAGGTTACTCCCAACTCGAAGGCCTAAGCCCAAATACCAGATATCGAGTTCCAATTCAAACACCAAACAACGTTGAACGTTACGGTATTGACTACGAACTGAAAGATTATATTTTTTCAGAAGCCGACAGTACTTTCATAAACCAAATCGATCTAAATGCCTTGGATCATTTAAGAGCTCAAGACTCTGATATTGAAGTTACTGATCCGGGTACAGGTTTGATCGTTATTCTTTATTATGAAAAGAGAAAACCAATTGGGAACACTTTACTGATCAACGAATAAAAGAATTATGAAAAGACATCTACAACTCTCTCTACTTCTGGCTTTCGCAGTATTAGCGTCTAATATTTCCTTTAGCCAAACCTATACCCACCCTACAGTTGGAATCCAAAGTGAATTTGTGGGGGCATGCTTAGTTTCTAATTCTGGTCCTTTCACATACACCGACAATAACAGCGGCGGGAATTATTCAACCAATATCAATTTAACGTACAGAGTGTTTTGTCCATCGACGGCATTCAACTGTATGCGGGTAACTTTCAACTCTTTCAATGTTGAACCTGGTTGGGATTTTTTACAAGTATCAAATGGTCCAACTCAAAATAGCCCTCAATTTATGGGGGCTCCAACGGGTGCAACCGCATATGGCGGATGGTTTGGAATCTCAGGAACACCTGCCGTGCCATTTTCATTTACATCTACCGACGCGAGTGGTTGTTTGACATTCAGATTCTACTCTGACAACACAGTTACTAGGCCCGGATGGAGTGCTACAATAACAGGTTTGCCGTGTGCTGGCGGTCCAAATGGAACGGACAATAATGACTGTTCAAACATGACGCCGCTTTGTTCTGCCGCTTCAATTACTGGTAATGCAACTGGACCAGGAATTGCTGCTGAAGGATGCACAGGAAGTACGTGTCCTGCTGGTGGAGAAAACCACACCAATTGGTATACTTTTACAGCTCAAACGGCTGGCACAATTGATTTATTAATCAACCCGACAACGAATTCTGATGATTACGATTATGCTATTTATGGACCAAACGTGACTTGTGGAGCACTTGGAGCTCCGCTGAATTGCTCTGATGCAGGTATAACGGGAAATACCGGCATTCAAAACGTGTCCCCGAATCAATTCTCTGAGGATGTTAACGGCGATGGCTTTACAGAGTCCATTACGGCGAATGCTGGTGATTCTTATATCCTAGTAGTTGACGAATGGAGTGCCAATGCAGGATCTGGTTATCAATTAAGCTTTGGAGGAACGGCTTCATTGGACTGTACAATTCTACCTGTTGAGCTAAGTGAATTTACAGCAAATTATGCACCGGACCTCGATCTTGTTGAGCTTTTATGGATTACTGATTCAGAAAGAGACAATGATTATTTTGAAGTAGAAAAGTCGAATGATGGAGTTCATTTTGAAGTTATTGAAACAATGAAAGGAGCTGGAACAACGATTTACGAGACTCAATACCTTCTTACAGACGCAGAACCAGCACAAGGCGTGAACTATTATAGACTAAATCAATTTGATCTTAATGGTGATTCAAAATATTCGGAAGTTGTTTCCGTAAATATTCTTGATGACTTTTATGATATGCTTTCATTGTTCCCTAATCCAACATCTGGATTAACGGAAGTTATCTTTAACTCATACACTAAAGAAGAAGTTACTTTGAGTGTTATTGGATTGGACGGAAAAAAAGTGGTGAATTCTTCAATAAACGCTGTCAGAGGTGGAAATAGATTTGATCTTGATATGTCGAATCAAAAAAATGGAGTTTACTTTATCACGATTACAACAAATGAAAAAATTTACAGATCTAAACTAATTAAGAGGTAGAACTACTATCAACAAAAAAGACTTCAAAAACACCTTAAAAACACCAATAAGTACTAAAACCTATTGTAAATACATTCGCTAATCAATTGATTTAAGTTGGAATTTATTTAATGTTAATTTTTACACACATCCCCCCTTACAATGAAACATTTTTTGTAATAAGCTACTAGTTTTCATATATTTGTTGACAACTAACTGATTACAAACGATGAAATTCCTACCCAAAATCACCTTCACTTTTGTAGTGTTGACCGTGACTTTATCGAGTTATGCTCAAAATACGGAAGAACGAAAACTCATTCAAACTGTACCCAATAATTCACTTGAAAACCCTGCTAGTTATGCGGAGTACGATCAATACAAAGTAGCTAAGGCTAAAAATGCATTGGTCTACGGTCGTGATTATATTTTCGAAGGACACTCACCAGCTGATGTCGATATACTTCTAATTGAGCAAGTAGATCCTTATCGTTATTTACATCAATTTAAGGATTTTAATGACGTTCAAATTGAACTTCAAGATCCGAACTTGACAATGATCCTATTCGCTCGTAAAAGAGTTAAATCAAATGTGCTTAACGAAAATAACTAAGATGAGATTTCAAAAAATAATTATCGCTTGCAGTTTTGTTATTACTGCTTCCCTTTCATTTGGACAAGCACTAATTGATTGGCCATGTGGAGGTCTTACCGTAGGTTCTCAATGGACTATCAATGCCCCTTGTGTAAATGTCTCAACAGTCGGACTGACCCCTGGTTTCGACCCCGGATCTTGTGGATCGTCAAATGACGATGAAGGTTGGGGCTGGTTTATAGGTGACGGAAATACAATTACAGTTGATTTAACTGGATTGAACAGCAATGGAATACTTCATGTTTTAGAATTGACCGCTCCTCCTTGTGCTGGAATTATAAACACATACTGTTCTAACGTTGCAGGAACTGGTAACGAATCTGTTTCATTTCCTTCAGTTCTAGGAAACACTTATTTGATGCGGATTCAACGAAATAATTCAGACAATACGGTTACGGGGTGTCTTCAGGTCACAAGTACACCGCCAGTTCTTGGTTGTATGGACCCAACGGCATTAAATTACAATCCTCTCGCAACTATAGACGATGGTTCTTGTACATACCTTGGAGTAGATTACGTTCATCCAACTGTTGGAGGAGCTGGAGAATTTGTTGGGTCATGCCTTGTAAATGATTGTGGACCTTTCATTTATACAGACAACGGCGGGCTAGCCGGTGATTACTCTACCTTAATCGGATCCACAGGCACCCCTCATTACGGCGGAATTTACCGTGTATTTTGCCCAGACGTAGCAGGAAATTGCATGCAAGCAACATTCAATTCATTTGTTACTGAGGCTTCGTATGATTATTTACAGGTTAAAAACGGCCCAACTCAAAATAGCCCTGAATTTGCTGCCTTACACACCTTAACGAATTGGGGAACCCAAGGAATGAATGGAAATTTAACAGCATCAATGCCACAAGTATTTACTTCAACTGACGCTAGTGGATGCTTAACCTTCCGTTTTTTCTCTGATGGATCTGTTGTTGCTGCTGGATGGAATGCTACTTTGCAATGTGTCCCTTGCGCTGGAGGCCCGAACGGAACTGACAATAGTGACTGTCAAACATTGACGCCGTTGTGTGATATTTATTCTTTACCTGGCGATGCAACAGGCCCAGGACTCGTATCCGATGGTTGTACTTTTGGTTTCTGCCCAGCAGGAGGCGAAAACTATTCGAACTGGTTTACTTTTGAAGCGGATAATTCAGGGACATTAGATATTACTTTAACGCCTGCAGATTTAAACGATGATTATGATTTCGCCTTGTATGGCCCGAACGTAACTTGCGCTGCTCTTGGCTCTCCAATTCGTTGTTCTGATGCCGCTGGCTTAGGAGTCACTGGAACTGGCGGAGACGTAGACCTTACTGAACCAGCATCCGGAAATGGCCAAGTTGCAACAGTAAATGTAATTGCTGGAGACTCTTATATCCTAGTTGTTGATGAATGGTCTCCAAACTCTGGTGGAACTGGATTTACTTTAGATTTTACAGGAACAGCTACATTAAACTGCTCAATACTCCCCGTTGAATTGTCAGAATTTGAAGCAGATTATTTACCTGAAAATGATAAAGTTGGCCTGCATTGGTCTACAGCTTCTGAAAGAGACAATGACCGATTCGAAGTTGAACATTCAACAGACGGAATTAATTTTAAAATAATCAACATCCTCAAAGGAGCTGGAACGACAACAACTCCAACAGAGTATTTTGCTATGCATGACACGCCTGTAGCTGGAATCAATTACTACCGATTAAATCAATGGGATATTAACGGAAGTGGTACGCATTCAGAAGTAATCTCTGTTAATGTTTTGGATGATGCTTACGATATGCTTTCATTGTTCCCGAATCCAACTACTGGACTTACAGAAGTAGTTTACAATTCATACGCGAAAGAACAAGTAATGTTGAATGTAATAAGCTTAGATGGTAAAACAGTTGTAAACACTTCTCTTAACGCTGTGCGTGGAGGTAATAGATTCGATCTTGATATGACGGACCAAAAAAGTGGTGTTTATTTCATTACAATTACCACTAATGAAAAAACATTCAGATCAAAACTGATCAAAAAATAGAATTTCTATCTACTAAGAAAGGCGTCTCGATTGAATCGAGACGCCATTTTTTATGTCTGAATATTATCTACATGATTCATATTGCCTTTAAGCTTCCCTCCTATTAGGATTTCTTGAATTTTATAATCGTTGAAAGTTCCAAATTCAACTAGAAAGTGAGGATTCAGGTCGTACCGCCTTCAATATTGATTCTCTTTCGCTTTGAATAATTAACACAATTAATTACTGCTCCTGGCACTTATTAAATTGATTTTTTTTCATAAAAGCCCAATACCGTTATATATTAAAAGATGGGCCATTAATTTAAATCCACAATTTGTTAAAAAGAGAAAATGGCATGTTATAAATTTAATCTATTTAAGCATAATCATTATCAATTTATTTGACTTCAATTAATCTTCATATTTGTTCCATAACCAATTAAAAAAACAATTATGAAAACGCAAAATGTATATTTAGAACATGCCAACATAACCGTTAACAACTTAGACAGTGCAACACTTTTTTTTCAAACTGCTTTCCAAGAATTTAAAATTCGAGGCGGAGGTAATACTAACGGACGTCGATGGATTCACCTTGGAAACGATTCCACTTATCTCGCATTAAACGAATCAACGGTTGACATTCCGAACGAGAAAAATTACGAAAAAAATGGATTCAACCATATTGGATTTGTTGTAACTGATGTCAACACTATTGCCCAAAGATTACTAGATGCTGGCTTCGAACGTGATTATCCAAAAGAGATAGAGGAATTTAGAATTAGAGATTATTTTGCGGATGCTGATGGAAACCAGTATGAGTTTGTAGAATATTTAAGTAGTGATTTGGAGGAGCGTAATAGCTTTGATTCATAAAAGCCAAATTCTTGCATTCGATTTTCCATCCACCTAATGAAATGTGCAGTGTACTCAATAAAGCTTAACAAAATTGTATTCAGCCTAGGATTTCAGGAGTTATTTGTCTATTTTATAATACCTTAAACTTTCTAAAAGTAGTATGCCATTAAAGGACCTATTTCTAATTTTAATCTTTATCGCGTTAAGTAATTTCGTTTCTGCCGGAGCTTGGACAAAAATGGCAGACTTTGGTGGAGCAACGGGGCGGCATCGAGCTATTGGACTCTCCATAGGAAATAAGGGATATATAGGAACTGGCCATTTTAATGGGACTGGTGTTGAAACGTATTATTCAGATTGGTGGGAATACGATCCCGCAACTAATGCATGGTCGCAGAAAGCAGACTATATTGGGAATTCTGGTTTAGGTGATTTAGGGTTGCTTTCAATTGAAATTCCAGATATAAATGTAGGATATGTTGGGCTGGGAGAATTGGATCCATCGTCATTATACAAGTATGATCCAGCAACAAATTCATGGAGTCAAGTATCTGATTTCCCAAACCTTTTTTTAAATTTCT
>JBLHYG010000008.1:0-296949 GCA_047630755.1 Crocinitomicaceae bacterium
GCTAAGAGCAGAGGTTAAGCCAGAGAACTCAATTGGAAGTTTAATAAATGCTGTACATCAAACAGTGACACAAGCAAAAGTGAATCAAGAGTTGCCATTTGAGAAATTGGTAGACTTATTAGGTGTTGAAAGAGATACGTCTCGCCATCCACTTTATCAGGTCATGTTTAGTGTTCAGAGCTTTGGAGATCAAGGCGTAGAAAAAGGAATGGATGAACTACCATTTTGGCCAGCAAGTTTAAAGGACAATGAAGGGTTGTATACTTCCGCTAAGTTTGACTTGAGTTTCTTCTTAACGGATACTTCAAACAAGATAGCTGGGATGTTCAATTATGCTGTGAGTCTATTTGATGAGAGCAGTATGGAACGCATGCATCATATGTACACATCCGTTCTAGAAGCATTTGTTTCAGACAGTCAACAAGAAATAGGAGGGATTCAGATGCTGTCTCCATACGATCGTAATTTAATTCTGAATGAATGGAACGATACGGAAGTAGATTTTAAATCGCAAGACACGCTACTTACTCTTTTCGAGAAACAAGTGGAAACAACACCGAATTTAAAAGCTTTGGTTTTTGAAGATGCTTCATTAAGCTATGAGGAGTTAAACACAAAATCCAATCAATTAGCACATTTTATATCGGATTCGTACCAAAAGAAAAATGGTCAGGTTATGCCTGCTGGAACTTTCGTTGCACTGTATATGGACCGTAGCATTGGGATGATTGTTAGCATGCTGGCAATATTTAAAGCAGGTGGTGCTTATGTTCCAATTTCACCAGACTATCCGAATGAACGACTCTCTTATATAATGGAGGATATCAAAGTCGGATTTGTAATTAGCCAAGCTAAATATGGTGAGCGCCTTTCAAACTCATGTGAAGATCTAACGTTGCAGCCTGCGTTTATTTATGTCGATAATTCAAACGATTATCAGTCAAATTCAGTGAAGAACTTAGATAGAATAAGTGATGAAACTGATTTGGCGTATATGATTTATACGTCTGGTACTACTGGGAATCCGAAGGGTGTGATGGTCGAGCATAAGTCTGCGGTGAATACAATTTCAGCAATGAAGGAAGTGTATGATTTTACCGGTGCACATAGAAAGACATCTTGTTTCAGCGAGTATGTTTTTGATGTATCCGTTTCTGAAATTTTCAATAGCCTTTGCTTCGGAGGGGAATTGCACCTGTTGAGTCAGGACGTGAGGAAAAACGCCCACGCATTAAGCGATTATGTATTGAAAAACG
Source organism: Crocinitomicaceae bacterium (assembly GCA_047630755.1). Classification (GTDB taxonomy): domain Bacteria; phylum Bacteroidota; class Bacteroidia; order Flavobacteriales_D; family Crocinitomicaceae; genus UBA4466. Next base: position 1,257 of record JBLHYG010000008.1, read on the forward strand.
AACTGGATTATTTATTCGTAGCGCCAGCATTGTTAGCTGTAATGCCGAAAATTGAATTTCCTTCATTGCAAAAAATCATTTATGCAGGAGAACCGTGTGATTCGCTCACAGGAGAGTATTGGGGAAGCAAGTATGAATTGTACAATTATTATGGGCCAACAGAAGCAACGATTTATGCCACAGGTACACGAGTAGATCCTAAAAACATTGGTCTAATCGGAAAACCAATTGCGAACTCGAAAGCTTATGTTTTAAATGATGATTTACAACCTGTTCCTGTTGGAAGTGTTGGTGAACTATATATCGGCGGAGCTAGTTTAGCACGAGGATATTATAATTTACCTGAATTGACGGAGCAACAGTTCATTACGAATGTCTTTGCATCACAAAAGGACAAAGACAATGGGAATACGCGCATCTATAAGACCGGCGATTTAGTTCGTTGGATGCCGGATGGTAATTTGGAGTACTTGGGTAGAGTAGACAACCAGATTAAACTAAGAGGATACCGAATTGAATTGGGCGAGATTGAAAATGTATTGACCCACTTAAACGAAATTAAGCAAGCTGTTGTCGTTGATATTAATCAGGGAGAAAATAAATACTTGGCGGCCTATTTCGTAACTAATGATGAGGCGTCTATTTCGGTTGAAGCAATTAGAAGGCAACTAGGTGAGACGCTACCAGATTATATGATTCCTTCAGTGTTTACTGAGTTAGAGGAAATACCATTATCGATAAATGGAAAGTTAGATAGAAGAGCATTACCACATCCATTCATTTCTGAAGAAGAGGATTACGTTGCGCCAACAAATGAGTTGGAAGAGAACTTAGTTGAAATTTGGAAGGAGGTATTGAACGTAGATAAAGTTGGAATCAATGATAATTTCTTCAGACTTGGAGGGAACTCAATTTTGGCTGTACGTTTAACCGCGTTAAGTCGAAAACGAATTGGATTTGATATTTCTCTAGCGATTCTGTTTGAACACAAGACAATTGCAGGTATTGCAAACCAAGTCGCTAACACGGAGTTAGTAGTGATTCCGACATATGACACAGTTCAGGCGCCATTGTCTTTTGCGCAGGAAAGATTGTTTTTTATTGAGCAGTTTGAACAGGGGAGTACCGCGTATCACATGCCATATTTTGTGAAATTAACTCCAGATGTAGATGTTGAAAGCTTGAATAAAGCCTTCAATTTGGTAATTGACCGTCACACAATCTTAAAAACGGTTTACAAAACAGATGAAGCCGGGAATAATTTCCAAACGGTATTGAATGAATCTGTTACCATTGAACAAAATGAGGTAACAGAAGAAAACTTGATGAATGCCGTTTCTGAAAGAGTCAAAACACCATTTGATTTATCCGATGAAGTGAGTTTAAGACTCAATCAGTATTCAACGGAAAAAGGAGAATACCTTCTAGTACTTTGGCATCATATCGCATTTGATGGATGGTCTGTTGGCGTATTTATGCAAGAGTTAGGACAAGCATATACTGCTGTTTGTGCAGACGAAAAAACTGGGTTTACAGATTTAGAAATTAGTTATGCCGATTATTCGGAATGGCAACGTGAGTACCTTTCGGGAGATAAATTACTCGAATTGGAAAACTACTGGCAAGGTCATTTATCTGGATTTGAAACCTTAAAACTTCCGACTGATTTTGTGAGACCATTGACGCCAGATTATCGAGGGCAAAATTTCGATTTTACATTGAATAATACGTTGTCTCAAAAATTGAGAAACCTTGCCAAAGAAAAAGAAACAACGCTCTACACTGTTTTGCTAAGTGGTTTCTATGTGACTATGGCAACGCTATCAGGGCAAGAAGATATTGTCATTGGAACGCCTTCAGCCAACCGTCATCATCCTCAAACGCAAAGCCTTATTGGTTTCTTCGTGAATTCATTGGCATTAAGAACGCAAGTGAATCCAAATCAGAATATCGAAACGTTTATAGATGAAGTGCATGAATTGGTCAGCAGAGGGAAGATCCATCAAGATTTACCTTTTGAAAGTATCGTAAGCTCCCTCAAAATTGAAAGAGATCAATCGAGACATCCTATTTATCAAGTAATGTTCGATGTTCAAACGGTAGTAGCGACTCAAGAACAAAAGAGTGTATTGCCTTTTGAAGCTATCGTAGCGGAAGGTGCCGATACATTGTATACGCCTGCTAAGTTCGACTTAGATCTTTCTATAATCGACGACGGAACGCACATTCACGGAATCATTAATTATGCTTTGAGTCTATTTAATGAAGATGCGATAAGTAGAATGGCCCAGATATTTGAACGCGTTCTAGAAAGCTTTGTCGCAGATCAAAAAGTGCAATTAAAGGACATAAATATGGTGTCTGTAGAGGATCGCTTCAAATTGTTAGAGACTTGGAATGATTACACTGAAGATTATCCTAGCGATAAGACCATTCATGAAGAGTTTGAGGTTCAAGCTCAAAAAACGCCAGATAACGTTGCCTTAGTATTCGAAGAAGAAAGCATCTCCTATAAAACGCTTAATGAAGAGGCGAATAAACTTGCCCGAGTAATTGCTAGAGCGTTTGGAGCGTCAAATAGAAACAATGATGACGGTGATCAATTTGTAGCTCTTTATATGGATAAGAGCCTGGAAATGGTCATAAGTATTATGGCTGTATTAAAAGCTGGTTACGCATATGTGCCTATTTCGATTGAGAATCCGAAAGAGCGAACTAAATTTATTTTGGAAGATACAGACGCTTTCTTGGCGATTGCGGAAGACCGTTATTTAGAGGAATTAGAAGCTTTGGAATCTGATTCAGCTCAAATTCGCTCTTACCATAATTTAATGACTGACGAGGCCGCTGCAGTTCATGTAGAATCGAATGTGAATTCAGAAAATCTTGCTTACGTAATTTACACCTCTGGTACAACAGGACTTCCAAAAGGAGTAATGACGGAACATAAATCCGTTATGAATCTTATTTCAAATGAGATTAGAAAATTCGATTTCACTTCTGATGAAAGTGTTATTTGGCTCTCTTCATATGTCTTTGATGCATCCGTAGAACAGTTGTTTTTAGCACTGCTTAGCGGTAGTAAGTTGATAATTCCATCATCAGAAACCATTAAAGATACCATCGCCATAAAAGACTTGATCTTAAGACAAGAAGTGACGCATATAGATGCTACGCCGAGTTATCTATTGGCGTTAGGAGCTATCGAACTACCAAACGCGATTAGAAGAGTTGTTGCTGGTGGTGAGGCGTTTACTGCGAACTTAGTTGGATTGTGGAATGATAAATTAATTAACGAATACGGACCAACTGAAACAACGGTTACTTCGCTCCAAAATATTGACTATTCTGAAAATAATCAGTTAAACACAATTGGAGTTCCAGTAGCCAACACGAAGGTTTATGTTCTTTCTGACAATTTAGAATTGGTTCCAATTGGAATTCCTGGAGAGCTGCATGTCAGTGGTGCTGGATTGGCCAGAGGATATCTTAACCGTCCAGAACTCACGAGCGAGAAGTTTATCGAGAATAAGTTCGCAACGGAAGATGAAAAGGAAAAAGGATACGACCGAATGTACAATACCGGTGACCTCGTACGTTGGCTGCCAAATGGTAATGTAGAGTTTTTAGGACGTAAAGATGAGCAAGTTAAAATCCGTGGATATCGAATTGAACTAGGGGAGATCGAAAACAGATTGAACGGACATTCGAAAGTCGATCATTCTGTGATAACCGTTTTTGAAAGAGCGGGAGAGAATTATATCGCAGCCTATTTTGTTTCGAAAGAGGGTGAATCAGTTACGAAAACTGAAGTTCTGAATTACTTGGAAGAAGCGCTACCAAAATACATGCTACCAACGAGTATCATTCAGTTGGAAAATATTCCATTAACCGTTACTGGGAAGCTGGATAAAAGAGCATTACCATCGCCTAAATCATTGAGTGATTCAAAATATGTCGCTCCAAGAACAGAATTAGAGAAGAACCTCGCTGCTATTTGGAATGAATTATTGGAAGTTGAGCAATTGGGGATCGAGGACAATTATTTCCTAATTGGAGGAAATTCAATCAATGCCTCAAAGCTAGTTATGCGAACGAACAAGGCCTTGAAAACGAAGATGTCAATTGCGGATTTATTTACGTATCCAACAATTGAAACTTTGGCAACATTCTTAGAAAGCGCTCCTATGGAAGGTGAAATAATTAAATCATTGACACCAAATTCTAAAGCCAAACAAAACCTGTTTATGATTCATCCAGGGCGGGTTGGAGTAGAGGCGTATCAGCCGCTGGTAGAAGAGTTAGATGAGAACTTTAACTGCATCGGAATTGACAACTACAACATCATCAGTTCAAACAAAATAGACGGTTTGAATACATTATCGAATTACTATTTGGAATGTATTGAAGAGCGCTTTGACTTGGAAGAACCAGTTGTATTATTTGGATGGTCGCTTGGAGGCCAAGTTGCACTGGAGATGGCAAGTATTCTTGAAAAGAGAGGGCGAAAAAATATCGAAGTCTACTTGGTAGATACGATCTTGAATTTCGATGCAGCCGTTCAGGAAAGTGATAAAATGGATGAAGTATATCAAAGCGAATACCTGAAACAAGGATTTGATCAGGCCTATATCGACAATACTTTAAAAGCCTTTAAGGCCGAAGATAGATTGAGTCTAGACGCGCCAAGTGGAAAACTTAATCATACTCAAATCACCCTTTTCAAAGCAGGTATTGTCTTGAACTCTGAAGGTGAAATTGTAGAGAACGATTCGATTTTGCAATCAACAGAAATGATCGTTGACACTATTTCAGAATTTACATCGAATGAAGTAAGCACAATCCTTTTTGAAAATAGACATCACTGGAATATACTCGAAGAAAAACAAAAGATAAAAAGTGAAATAGTAAACCGAAATAAACAACTGCAATCGCAGCAAATTAAATTAATAGGAGAATAAAAGTAGAAATATGATAGAAGTTCAAAATGTTTCAAAACAGTATGTTTTAAGCAGAAAGCAGCGAAAAGAACTGCACACCGACGAAACCATTTTTCGTGCAGTCAATGACGTAAGTTTTAAATGCACACCGGGAAGAGTTTTTTCCCTACTAGGGCCTAATGGAGCTGGTAAAACGACCCTTTTGAGAATTGTTTCAACAATACTTAAAGCGTCCTCGGGAGATGTTGTCGTTGGTGGCCATAGCGTAAACATGGAGTCTGAAAAAGTGAGAAGTAAAATAGGCTTTCTCACAGGATCAACAAACTTATACGCAAGGCTTACTCCGGAGGAAATTGTAAAGTATTTCGCCGACTTGCACCATATGGATAAGAGCCTTTTCAAAGAGAGAAAAGAAGTGTTGTTTGATCGATTAAACATTAACGATTTCGCAAAGAAGAGATACGGGCAACTTTCTGTCGGAATGAAGCAAAAAGTTTCAATCGCTAGAAGCCTTATTCATGATCCAGAAATTATCATTTTTGACGAGCCTACATCTGGATTAGACGTAGTGACAGCACATAATATCGTTGAGTTAATTCGCCAATGTAAAAAAGAAGGGAAGACAGTTATTTTCTCCTCACACATTATGAGTGAAGTCGATTTACTATGTGATGACTTGGCGATAATGGCGAATGGAGAATTGTTATTTAATGACTCCATAGATGCATTTAGAAAGTTATCCAACAACCAATCCTTAACTGAAACATTTATCCAGATTGTCAATAAAAAAAGCAATTAGAAAAATTGATTTGAAATCACCTAAATAAAAGAAATGAAAATTATTTTAACCGTATTAAAAAAGGAAATCAAAGACACATTGCGTGATCGAAGAACTCTTTTTACCGCCATTGTACTTCCTGCTATTGTGTTTCCATTAATGTTTATGGGAATGACGAAGATTGAAACTCAAAGAATGGAGGATGAGGCGAACAAGAAATTGACAATTGGAGTTGTAAGCACAAATGAAACAATTGGAAGTGTACTTTCAGCCGATTCGACCTTCATAATAGAAACGAAATATGATGCAGATGGGCTTCAAGATGCAATTCAACAAAACAAAATAGATGGAGGTCTTTTGTTCACAGCAGATACCGCTTCAACTGATGGCCAACAGGGGAGTTTAACCTTGTTCTATAAGTCAACAAGTCCAGCGGCATATGCTCGATTGATGCAGCAAGTTGCTGTTATCGAGAAAATGATGGTTCAACAAAAGTTGACTCTAATGGAAGTTGACGTAAGTGTCTTAACACCATTGACTATAAGCGCCGTTGATGTCGTTACTCCAAATGAGGAACTAGTAGCCATGATTGGTTCTATCTTCCCCATTATTTTCATCATCTTCTGCTTTATCGGATGTATGTATCCCGCTATTGATTTGATAACTGGTGAAAAAGAAAAAGGAACAATTGAGACTTTACTTACTGTTCCATCTTCACGATTTGAAATCCTTATTGGAAAAATGATCGCAATATCGCTAGTGGGCTTGATGAGCGCCATTATCACCATTATTGGTGTATTCATAAGTGTCAATTATTTTAGCAATTCTTCAGAAGAAATGACAACCGGATTCAGCGAAATAATAAGTCCTAAATCAATACTCTTATTGCTTGGTATGCTAATCCCGTTAAGTATCTTCTTTTCAGGATTACTTTCCGCTGTTGTTATTAGAACTAGAAGCTTTAAAGAATCTCAAAGTGTTGTGACTCCAATTACGTTTATAATAGCCGTGCCTGCAGTTTTAGCTGTGTCTCCAGGGGTACAGCTTAATTGGGGAAATGTCTGGATTCCGGTGTATAATATGGCGATTGCCATAGAGGAAATAATGGCAGGCACAATTTCAATGGCACATTACTCAGTGATAGTATTGACGCTTTTCGCAGCCGCATTTGTAGCCGCTTACTTTAGTGTAAAGCAATTTTCAAACGAAAACATGATCGTTAATTAACAAATTAAAAAATAGACAATTACAATAAATAGAATTATGAGCGAAGAACAATTTTACTTAAAACCCAATGTCGTTACCGAACCATTATTTGATAGATGGTATGCTTGGGCACACTTAATCTCACCGGCAACGGGAGCAATGAACGTGGCGAACAGACACCTTAAGATTATGGATTCTTACTTGCAGGCTCCGCAAATCCATCAAATGGCCGTGAAAAACCCTAAAATGCTAGGAGGCCCTTTTATTGATTATGAAGGGACACGATCTGAAGAGATTAAAAACTTAAGGGATGAAACGATAGAAAAGCAGGCCAAATCAATTAAATTATCTAAGGCGATAAAGGAACTTGATGAGATGTTAAAATCAAAAGCAAATGGATGTTCATTAGAAGGTTTGTATGAACTGGTTCCAGAAGAATTGAAAGGATATGTTGAATTGGTTTATGATCTTAATAACAATGCCTCATACCGCCTTTTTGAGCCATTATTATATTCAAGTGAATACTACAGAAAAGATTCTCAAAGTATTGCCTTTTCAATTACGGAAAATGATGAAAGACCATTTTGTTTGAGTACTCCAAGATTGGATGACGAAGGCGTATTGCATCATAACATTCCATTCGACCACCCAGGTCTTGATGATTTGTGTAAAATGAAAAGAACACCGGGTTCAATTGATACAATTGCTGAAAAGTTGGAGATTAAATCAGAGGACAGAGCACTTTTCGATACTTTTTTTACAGCAAAAGAACATCCAACATATAAAAACTATGATGGAGATAAAGCCCGTATGCGTTATTTTGGACATGCATGTATTCTATTGGAAACTAAAGATGTAAGTGTATTAATTGATCCTATCGTGAATTACTATGGTTATGACTCTAACGTAGATCATTTTTCAGATATTGATTTACCAGATGTGATTGATTATATCCTAATTACACACAACCACCAAGATCACATTTTACTTGAGACATTGATTCCGCTTAGGCATAAAGTGAAAAACATTATTGTACCGCGATCAAGTAAAGGAGCATTGCAGGATCCAAGTTTAAAATTGATGTTAAAAAGCTGTGGATTCAACAACGTTATCGAAGTTGATGACATGGAAGAAATCAATTTTAAGGATTGTACAATTACCGGATTGCCTTTTACTGGTGAGCACGGGGATCTTAATATTCAGGCAAAATCTTGTTATCATGTGAGAATGGGAGAGTCATCTTTTATGTTCGTTGCTGACTCCAAAATTTTGGAGAAAAGAATTTATGAGAATATCTATAAAACAATAGGGGATATCGATGTCTTATTTCTAGGGATGGAGTGTGAAGGAGCGCCTTACTCTTGGCTGTATGGACCATTATTTACGAAAGAAGTTTCTAGAGAAGATGATCAAACTAGAAGGTTATCTGGTTGTGATTATGAGAAAGGAATGAACCTCGTAGATACATTCAACCCGAAAGAGGTATACGTATATGCAATGGGGGCAGAACCTTGGTTAGAATTTATTAGTAGCATAAAGTATGCGCCAGATGCATATCCAATTGTTCAGTCAGATATGCTGGTGAAAAAATGTACAGAAAGAGGTCTTGTTTCGGAACGCCTGTTTGGTGAAAAAGAATTGATGTATACGCATCAATTGGAAGAAGAATTGGTAAGTGAATAATTAATATTTAGGAGGTCAAACAGCACTAATTTTTAATGTGTTGTTTGACCTTTTGACGAATAAAATTTTTAACGTGAATTTTCAATCAAAAAAAACAAAACTATTCCTTTTGCCATTTGCAGGTGGTAACTGTTATTCATTTCAATTTTTAATGCCTTTTTTAAAGGACTTTGAAGTCATAACTGTTGAGTTACCGGGCAGAGGACAAAGAATGGGAGATAAACTACTGACGAACTTTGAAGCCGCAGCACAAGATATTTACGCTCAGGTAAACCGTCAACTGGACACCAATGAACCTTATGTCTTTTATGGACATAGTTTAGGAACATACTTAATTCTCAAGGCGACAAGTATGCTAGAAAAGCAGGGTAAGTCACCGAATTGTGTTATCGTAAGTGGAAATGCCGGTCCAGGTACAGATCATAGAAAAGACAGACACCTATTAGAAGGAGAGGATTTTAAAGCCGAATTACGAAGGTTAGGAGGATTGCCTGAAGAAGTACTTGGAAATAAAGAAGTTTTTGAATTCTTTGCGCCAATAATCAAATCGGATTTTGAAATTGTAGGAAGCTGTGATTTAGAAAACAAATGTAAAATTGAAGCGCCAATCTATGCAATGATGGGAGACAAAGAAACACTTTCGCCGCAAATTACAAATTGGTCTAATTATACAAAATCAAACTTTGAATTTGAAGTATTGACTGGCGATCACTTTTTCATTCATAAGCATCCTCAGAAGATAGCACGGGTAATTAAAACGTTTTATGATCAGAGTAAAGTTTTGTGAAACTGAGAAATTAAAGGATCGTGATTTTGAAAATAGAATGGCACTGTTGCCAGGCTTCATGCAAGACGAAATCATTACTTATAGGTTTAAAAAAGATCAAAAGTCAAGATTAATTGCTCGATTAATGTTGAGAGAACAATTGATGACTGCTAAGCAAGGTGCTCTGCTATCAAGTTGGAAAAGGCTGGAAAATGGAAAACCTATAATTTCAGATTGGAATAACTTTAGTATTTCCCATTCTGGGAGTTTAGTGGTGTATTCCGATAGTAAAATGGATGTGGGAATTGACATCGAACAACATGATGAAATAGATTTCGATGCATTGAGCGATTTTTTTAGTAGCGCAGAAAAACAATATATTTTGTCCTCAACAGATACCAAGCGGCGATTTTTTGAGATATGGGTGAAAAAAGAAGCCATTCTAAAAGCACTCGGAATAGGTATTGTAAACGGAATGAAAGAATTTAACTGTATGGAAGAAAGCGTAACAATTAAAAACGATAGATGGTACTTTCATAAATTGGAATTCGGAGACAATTACACCTGCTTTTTATGCTCTAAAACTGCTGATCCTGAACTGGAGCTGGAGGAGTTTGTAATCGAATAACTAATTTAAATGATATCTTTGTTAAGCATTTTTTAGCCCAATGAAAATCTATTTCACGTATTATATTAAGTGGTTTTCTCGAGTTTCTAAAGAGAATCGAATCAGTCCATTTATAAACATCGGGCTATTGCTATTCCTATTTGTTTTAGTATCCTATTTTTTTTTTGAGAGGATTGCTTTTCCATCGTACATCTACGCATCTATTGGAGTTTTAGCTGTTTATATTTTAGGAACAGTTAAGCGAAATGAATTTTTGAAAAACCTTTTTACAAAAGAAAAATATAGGAAAGTACGTCTGATAGAGAATGCATTAGTTATTGCCCCATTTGTGGCGTTCTTAGTATTCAAATTGCACTTTATAGAAGCAGGTGGAGTTTTGCTAGTGGCAGCGGTTTTCTCTCTTTACAATAGAGTGCACCATCGATTTGCAGTTATTCCAACACCTTTTTATAAGAATCCATTTGAATTTGTTGTTGGCTTTAGAAGGACGTATTGGGTGTTTTTATTGGCATATACCCTCGCTATTATTGGCTTTTTCGTAGAGAATTTTAATCTTGCCATGTTTGCTTTGATTGTTGTTTTTTTAGCGTGTCAAAATTTTTATTTCCGATTAGAACCACATTTCTATGTCTGGATTCACAAGCAATCACCAGAAGTGTTCCTGAAAAATAAAATGAAGACAGCAGTACTTTATAGTTTCATAATGACTGCTCCATTGATAGTTGCGCTTTTCATTTTATACCCATTTAATGCACTTTGGATTGGACTATTAGTTGTTGTTGGTACATTGTATATCTTAGTTGGTGTGGCAGGTAAATATGCTTATTACCCAAATGAACTAAACGTTTTTCAACAAATCATTATCGGTGTGGGAATAGTGTTTCCTCCATTTTCATTAATATTATTACCGCTGTTTTACGTGAAATCAATTAAAGCATTAAAAATTTATTTAAAATGATAACTGTCAATTCTTTATCAAAATCTTACGGAAGTCAAAAGGTGCTTAACGATATTAGTTTAACGTTTAAAGAAGGGGAAGTTGTAGGAGTTATTGGCGAAAACGGTGCTGGAAAAACAACATTGTTCAAATGTATCGCCGAGCTAGAAAGTTTTACGGGAACAGTAGAGTATAGTGAGGGAGTTCTTAAAAACACAATTGGTTTTTTACCCACATCGCTTTACTTCTTTCCTCGAATGACAGGTTATGAGTACTTACAACTAATGTGTAATGCTAGAGATATTAAAATAGATAACCTTAAGGAATACAACTTGTTTGATTTGCCGTTGAAGAAGTATGCGGAAAATTATTCTACAGGAATGAAAAAGAAGCTGGCTATTACTGGATTGTTATTACAAAAGAATGATGTGTTTATATTGGATGAGCCTTTTAATGGCGTTGACATTCATAGTAATTTAATTATTGAGGAAATTCTGAAGCAATTAAAACAACGTAATAAAATCGTCATTCTTTCATCTCACATTTTTTCAACGCTCAATAGTACTTGTGATTATCTGTACCATTTAAAAGAAGGTAGTGTTTCAAAGAGCGTGAAGAGAGAAGACTTTGGGAAGGTTGAAGAAGAGATGAAAGGCGAAGGCTTTGGAGTTAAACTTGATCAATTGTTTAAGGAATGACCAATTACATATAAGTGACCACTCTGGAATTCAAGTTTTGAAAGACCATTATGTCAATGACGAACGCCTTGTTTCTGCCAGTCAGAATTTTTCCATTTTCAAAAAAAGTAGCTGAAAATAATGAAAACGTTACTCCCATTCGTTACTCTTACGCAAAAAAGGCCTCCAAATCGGAAGCCTTTTTCATTGAAAACCTAGTGTTTTCGGGGGTAGCGAGAGGGAGATTTGAACTCCCGACCTCCGGGTTATGAATCCGGCGCTCTAACCAACTGAGCTACCTCGCCATCTTAAATCTATCTAATTTTCTCTCCATTGAGAACCCTTAAATAAATTGAGCGATTGCTTAATCGCGGGTGCAAATATAACAGTAATTTTATTTCAAACAAGTGTTTTCCTGTCTGTATCAAACAACTTTAATCTAATTGCACTTTTAATTCTGCTAACTTGTTCTCTATGAATTCAGCAAGCTGTTTAATATGCTTCTCAGTAAAGTCAAATTTTATGTTCGCAGTCTCATAAATTTGAGGAATACTACGTGTATATGCCAACTTTAATGCGTTTTTATAATCTTCAATCGCCTTTGCTTTATCTTCAAGACTGTTTTTCCAAACACCAAGAGCGCCCAATTGTGCAATTCCATATTCAATGTAATAAAACGGCACCTCAAAAATGTGCAATTGACGTTGCCAAGAGTTCGATTGTACATCCTCATAACCCGACCAGTCAGTCAGCCCAGTTCCATAGGCTTTTGACAATGAAACCCATTTCTCAGTGCGTTCTGTTTTAGTGTGTGAATGATTAACGTACAACCAATGTTGGAACTCGTCAACCTGTGCAATCCAAGGCAAAAGCTTGATGACTGTTTCCAATTGCTCCTCAATCGCACGGTTTAAATCCTTTGGATCGGTATAAAACTCTCCCCATTCGTCCATAGAGAGCAATTCCATCGACATTGAGGCCAATTCAGCTACTTCAGACGGAAGGTTCTTAAAACCTGTTAACTCAAGGTCTCTACTTAAAAATGAATGTACCGCATGACCACCTTCATGAACCATCGTGACCAAGTCTCTGTGAGAACCAACGGCATTCATAAAAATAAATGGAACACCAATCTCATAAAGAGGGTAGTTGTAACCTCCTGGCGACTTTCCGTCCTTCGATTCGAGGTCCAAATGTTTCATCTCCGACATTGTTGTAAGACAATCACCAAAATAAGGATCAATTCGATTGAACATATTCACAGTTCCTTCCAAAAGTTCACTTCCTTTTGAAAATGGCTTTAACGGTGCTTTTCCTTCGGGATCAACATCCAAGTCCCAAGGTTTGAATAAATTCTTTCCCAGCTTATCCAATCGATTCTGCTGCATTTTTTTTACGATCGGAACAATCACTGATTTTACCGATTGATGAAAGTCTTCGCAATCAGAAACGCTATAATCAAAGCGACCCATTGCTTGCATTTTGTAATCTCTGAAATTTTCAAATCCAGCATTCGTTGCAATTTGATGGCGCTTTGCTAAAAGGGAATCAAAAAGTGCGTCAAACGCATCGACATCTTCTTTTCTCCGGTCGGCTATTTTTTCAAACACTTCTTTACGAAATGATTCATCGGTTTCCTTAAGTAGGAGAGAGGCTTGCTGCATTGTTAGCTTTTCTCCATTGTGTTCAATACTTTGAGCCGCAGAAAGCGAACCAAACTTCTGGCTTTCTTCTGCTAATTTTGATTGAATTTCAATGTTTTCCTCACGGTACAATTCAAGCGACTTTTTAATTCTTCTGAATAAGATCTCAAACGCAGGATCAGAAATTAATTCCTCTGTGTAGCCTATTGCATCTAGTTTTCTATTGATTTGATCATCAAGTGGTGCTATTTGAGGCTGAATTTGAGTCACGAAAAAGGTGTACGAATTACTCAGTGCTTCATTCTTCGTGTCAATAGTCATCTTGATGTATCTCCAAGCAGCATCTTCTTCAAGAATTGCCTCCAATTCACTTTGATCCTTCAACCACTTAAGGAAATCCTCTTTGGTGTCAATTTCTCTGTTAATTAAATCTGTGAAGTACTTTTCAATAGACTCCCATGAATCTACTACTAGGTTTTGATCAACGAATTGTCGTGTTGGTTTTAAAATTTTCATAGTCAAAAAAAAAGTCTCGATTAACGCGAGACTTTAAATATTTAGTGAATAACGTTATCTACTTTTTTTTAGAAATAGGTTTCTTTGCTACTATCTTCTTTGTAATGACTTTCTGTGATGCTTCTTTATTTGGAAGCGCTTTCTTCTTAGCAGGAGCCTTACTTACCGGTGCTTTTTTGGCAGCAGGAGTCTTCTTAGATTCTTTAGCTACTTCCTTTGGTTCTTTATCAGATGCTTTCTCATCCCCATCAGATGCTTTCGCATCTTCTTCTTCAGCAGCGGGTTCTAAGTTTCCAGAGCTTAAAAGTAAATTGTACCATTGGAACAATTTCTTGATATCAGACGGGTAAACACGTTCCTCATCATAATCCGGTAAGATATCTGAAAGGTATTCTTGTAACGTTGCAATACTCTCTTTGTGAGATGGTGCAGCTTCTCCAGATTGCTTAGCGAAAATGTCAGATAAAATCTCTTTCAATGGTTTGTCACCATCAATTGTGTAGATGCTAATGTCTTCTAATGCCGAAATTCGATCTGTAGAATAAGCGGGGAATCTTTTGTTGTCAATTAATGATTGAACGATGATACTGTTCTTCCCTTGAGCAACAACTTTGTAAAGTCCTGGTCGGCCTGAGATTGAAATAATTCCTGATAAATCCATTTATAATTTTTAAAAGCCCAAAAATAAGAAAAAGACCGAATTTGGCAGGGATTCGATCAAAAAATCCTTTGTTAATTAACCCGAAATATATTTCCCATATTTAATTAATCGCAACACAAATACAATTATTAACGAGCAAACAAGACAAGAGATTGTGATTAAAGGAACACTGATCCAAGGGGTTGCCACAGATAGATCCAAACCATTTCGTTCAAAAATTACAAGAACAAGAGCATGAGCAAGGTATACACCAAAACTATGGTCGCTTATGAACTTTATTATTTTATTAATGATTCCATTATTGATGGTCGTATTCTTAACAAGAAGGAAGACTCCTACAGTAAATACGACAATGTTAATTGACAGGTAATCATAGTAGATTCCAGAGTACTTATTGATCGCGTTCGATTCGTAGTACGTTCCGTAAATGGTCGCAAAAGCACCAATTAAGATTAACATAATTGCCAAAAAATGATTCTTCGACTTGATTGTCGTTAAGTAATACCCAAGAACCATGTAGCCCAAATACCTGGTGAAATATAAAAATTCAATTTCGGGCACATACTCTTGTAAATATGGATTGTAAGCGATGATTGTGATTCCCCAAATGATTATGAAATACAGAACCTCTTTACTCGTGGAGTATTTGATCCATTTTCCAATAATTGGGATAATTAGATACAGGCCTATTAAATCATAAACAAACCACAAGTGATATTGACTGAATGGTTTCTCAAGCAATCCTAGTCGCATTAAATGCAGAAACTCTGAAGTAGATTCAACCGTTACTTCATAAATCAAATTGTCATAAAAGAGATATACCAAACTCCAAAATAGGAGGGGAGGAATAATCTTGAGAAATCTTTTTTTCAGGTACTTTAAAAGTTCATAATCGTTTCTAAGCAGTAAGGCCCCAGAAATCATAAAAAATAGAGGAACTGCGAAACGAACCGAGCCATCTAAGATGTTTCCCGTCCACCATTCTGTTGTAACGCCGTCCGTTTTGATCGTGTATAAAAGGTCTGAGGCAACATGCAATAAAATAACGGATACTGTAGCGAGCGCCCGAGCATTGTCAATCCACGGTTCATTCTTTTTTAAACTGGATGTACTCAATTAGATCTTTACAATTTTGATAGTTGATGTTCCGTTAACGGTTGTGACAAATAAGAAATAAGTTCCTGTTGTCAAAGAATCCAAGTCAATGCTATCGTTTTCGAAGTTGTCAATTGAAATTGATTTCCCGGTCAAATCGACAATGCTTACGTCGGTGATGCTTTCGATCGATTCAATTTTGATACTGGATTCCGTTGGGTTCGGGTAAACCTTGATTCCGTGATTGGCCAATTCATTAATTCCTGCGTAAGTTACCAATGGATCTGAGAATGCCGTGCATCCTTCTGCGCTTATAACTTCAACTTCATAAGATCCATAAGGCGGTGCACTGATGTGGTTTTGTCCCGTTTCACCGATTAATGCTTCTCCGTCAAGGTACCATTGGTAGCCATCGCCGTTACTGGATATGAGCGTAGTTCCGCCTCCCCAAGAGATACTAGGTTGTGCAACTACGGAAACTTCTTGCAACAAATCGAAAGCGTGAATTTTCCCATAACCGTATGCGTTGTTTGGAACGGCTCCCGTAAATACATCTGTATAAGAAGTTGCTTGAGCATCTGTCAAGAAATCTTGATATGTAGCTTTGTTACATCTTTCAAAGTACAAAGCGCCAATTCCAGTAACAACCGGGGAGGCCATTGAAGTTCCACCGTTTATAACATGGTATCCGCCAGAGTCAATAAGAGCATTGTAAACTGGATTTGTAACGACCCATAGCGGTGCAGCGGAAATTGTCACATCACCCGCAGCCGTTACATCTGGCTTGATAACTGCATGGCGTGTTGGCCCTTTACTCGAGTTTGGACTCAATTCACCAACACTATTAGGATGCGGTGAAGTGTATTGGTTCAAGTTCATATCAATAAAATGTTGACGGTTTTTCATGTTGCCCACAGAAACTACTTTTTCTGAGCAATTCCATGAAGAAACAAGTGTTTGCGTTGAATCGGCCAATACATAATCAATAATATTTGGCATTTGAGCAGCGGAAGGTAAATCAGCAGATAGGACCATGTCATTATATCCAAGCCATTCACCGCTCCATAAATCATATTTACCTGATCCAGTAGTTTCAAATCGATATAAATAGTCCGTCGAATCTACATTTGATACGAGTAACTGCATGTGGTAATTGTTCCCAATCGTTTCCGTGTAAACCTCAATCGTGGCAATTCTATTTACACCGTTCCAAATGGTATCGAATATTGGTGTGCCTAAAGAAGAGGTTGCCCCATAGAATTGAGTTCTACCTCTAAAGTCGTAGCCTGGTGAATCTGCACCTAAAGCAAAATCATACGTCGCATCCGCATTGTCTGACCAAAGGTCAAAGAAGATGGTGTTTGGACCAAAGGAAGCTGATGGGTTGTTTTTAAACCAAACAAAATTTGTATCGGTAGTTGGGTTTCCTTGCTGGTGAAACTCACCTTTAGCTCCTGAGTTTCCTGTTGCTGACACAACCAAGCGGCCTCCTTTTTCATCCAATAGCGTCTCTATCATCTCTGCCGCGGGATCGTTCCCGTCATGACTTCCAAAATACGTTCCCAAACTAAGGTTAGCAACAGCGGGCATATTGTATTCGTCTGCAATACGAAAGATGTAATCAACGGCATCAGCTATGGTTAAGGTCCAGTTAGGTGAAGAGAAGTTAGATTCAACAATGACCAAGTTTGCATCCGGCGCCATTCCCATATTTGCTCCATTTGCAAAACCGTTTCCAGCAGCAATTCCAGCAACAGTAGATCCATGAGCTGAAGCTTCCTCTGTGCTTGTGCATGTTCCATTGTTAATATCTGTGCTGTCCCATTCTTGTCCGTAGCCATAAGGTGCAGGTGGGTTCGGACCTGAATTTGCTTGATCCCAATACCTCAATACACGCGTGTTTCCATTGGCATCTATAAAGTCAGGATGCAACCAATCAATTCCTTGATCAACAACACCAATTATTACATCTCGACCTGTATAAGCGACACCCAAAGGAGCATTTCCTGCGTGTACTTCGTTTACAAAATGGTGTACTCTTGAAGAATCTGCTAATGCAACTGGAGGTGCATATTCAAAATAATAATCATCCAGTGAACCATTTTTGATATGATCGTCAATCCATCTTGGCGAAGCGTTAATGAAAAGCCATGAACTCGAAGAGAATTTCACTGAAACTCCTTCCTTTTCTAGAAGAGCACTATTGCTTGCATTATTTGGAACGCAAAATACGGTTTGATCGTCTGGAGCCTCTTCTAAGAGAGCATTAAAACCAAATTTCTGGCTAAAACTGATACTTGTTAAACTTATAAATAGGAACGCAATAGAAAATCGAAGTAGAGTTGATGCCATTTGTCAGTGTTTTATACCTTATAGACGTAAATATAAACCGAATGGTTAATTTAGAAAGTAAATGACCAGATTAATTCTATTTTTACATTCCAATAAATTATTGTTTAAACTATAAAACATGAATAAAATCATTATCAGGTTGTCGTTGAGTGTTTTTGCGCTTGGAATCACAAATGTGATTTATGCACAAGGAGACGAAACTTCAAAGAAGGCAGAACCTAAAGTAGAGAATGTAGAAAAAGACATTCTTAACTGGTACAACGGTACAGGTACTGGAATGCAAACAGAGAAGGCTTACGGAATGCTTAAGAAAAGAACAACTAAGACTGTAATCGTTGCGATTGTAGATTCTGGGATGGACATTGAGCACGTAGATCTTCAAGGTAAAATTTGGACAAACCCAAATGAAATTGCTGGAAATGGAATTGATGATGACAAGAATGGATACATCGATGATATTCATGGATGGAATTTCTTAGGAAATGCAAACGGAGATAACGCAAACGATATTCGTTTAGAAGTTACACGTATCTATGCTGAATTGAATAAGAAATACGGTAAGAGCTCTGTAACAATTGGTTCTGAGGAAGAGCAAGCAGAATATGCTTTGTATTTAGAGGTAAAAGAAGAAGTTGAGTCAACTCGCGCTCAAGCATCGTCAATTTTAGGTCAAATTAAGATGGCAATGGCTGGTGCTGAAGGTGATCGTAAGAAACAATTGGAAAGTTATGTTGAGCATTTCGAAACACAATTGAATGTTCATTACAACCCTGATCATGATGGTCGTGCTGTAATTGGTGACAATCCAAATGATTTCACAGATAAGAGCTACGGAAACAATGACGTTGAAGGTCCTGATGCATTTCACGGAACGCACGTTGGTGGTATCGTTGGTGCTGTTCGCGGAAACGGAATTGGTGGAGACGGAGTTGCTAACGATGTTCAGTTAATGTCGGTTAGAGCTGTTCCAAATGGAGATGAGTACGATAAAGATATTGCTTTGGCAATTCGTTATGCTGTTGATAACGGTGCATCTGTAATCAATATGTCTTTCGGTAAAGCTTACTCACCGCATGCTGAAGAAGTTTACGATGCATTTAAATATGCTGATTCTAAAGGTGTGTTGTTAGTGCATGCTGCAGGAAACGATGCGAAAAATATTGATGAGGAGCCAAATTACCCAACTTCAATGTATGATTTTCAAGATGCTAAATTGGATCACTTTTTAACGATCGGAGCGAGTACTCGTTTTGATAGTGAAGTTCCAAACATTGATGTTGAAAAGAAAGCAAAAGGAAACCCAGAAAAATTGGCGAAATTACAAGATAAAAATCAATTTGCTGGAAATGACTTAGCTGCTGCATTCTCTAACTACGGTATAGCTGGAGTGGATGTGTTTGCGCCTGGATTTGAGATTTACAATTCAGTTCCTCAAAGTGATTATGCTGCTATCGCAGGTACTTCAATGGCTTGTCCAATGGTTGCTGGATGTGCTGCTTTCTTGAAATCATACTTCCCAAATATGAGTATGAAAGAAATTAAAGATGTTTTATTAGAAACAGCTACAGTTTACACAGGTGAGTCTGTTGTTAAGCCAGGTGGTGTTTCTCGTGATCCAAATAAAGAATCGGCGACTATTGATTTCGGAAACCTTTCAGTTACAGGTGGAGTGATCAACTTAGCTGCTGCAACGAAAGCTTGTTTGGCAAAAGAAAAATAAAAGAATAATTTATTAGATTTAAGGCCTTCTCAATCCCGATAGTTATCGGTAGAGGAGGCCTTTTTTATTCCCCATTATGAAACGAATTCTTTTATTTTCACTGTTACTTTTAACGCTATCAGCAACGAAGCCTGATCCGAAGATTGAACTTAATAAATTCATGGACGATTGGCATGCCGCGGCAAGTCAAGCGAACTACGACGGTTATTTCGGTCCTATGGACGAATCCTTTATCTTTTTAGGAACTGCGCCGGGTGAGCGTTGGAACAAAGCGGATTTTTCTAAATTCAGTAAACCATACTTTGATGCGGGAAAAGCTTGGGATTTCAAAGCGTCGAATAGAACGTGGATGTTCTCAAAGAATAAGAAAATAGCTTGGTTTGATGAAGACCTAGAAACTTGGATGGAAGGCTGCCGTGGAAGCGGAATCATGCAAAAGAAAAAAGGCAAGTGGGTGATTGTCTATTACAACCTGACTGTCCTCATCGAAAACGAAAAAATGAATGAATTTATTGAATTGAGAAAAGAAGGGATTCCTGAAAAATAATAGATACAGCATTAAATCTTGTTAGGTTTTTCAAATCTATACGACTAAGTGACAGTTGGTATGATTAAAAGAAAGATTTAATGGAAAACGGAATTGCTTTGGTTCTTGCTTGGCCCGAAACGAAATGTAAGGAACCAGGTGCTTGGTATGACCCTTTAATGGAACTAATTGGTGTAAGTCAATCTGGTTATTATAAAGTAGGGCATGCAGCAGTTGTTTTGGTGAACTGTGAAACGGGAATTTGTCATTATTTCGATTTTGGACGGTACCATACGCCTAAAGGATTTGGTCGAGTAAGAGACGCGCAAACAGATCATGACCTTAAAATCAATCAAAAAGCTGAGTTCAATGATAATTCTGAAATCCTAAACCTCGATGAAATTTTAATGGAGGTGCAGAATAATTCCTCTTGCCATGGCGATGGCTTTCTTAGAGCAGGAATCCAATACATAGATTTCAAATATTCGTTTTCAAAAGCGAAAAAAATGCAAGCCAAAACGCACATCAATTATGGACCATTTATACACAATGGAACGAATTGCTCAAGGTTCGTTAAATCAGTTGTGACAAAAGGAATGAGTATGTCCCCGGCGAAAATAAAGCTGCTTTTTCCGCTGATGCTTAGTCCAACTCCTTTGTGGAACGTCAAGGCAGTAGGTGAGATCAAATACAGTATAGAAGCAACAGTTCAGTTGGCGAGTTATGAGAATTAAACTGCCAGATGTTTTGTCAGCGCCGTCCATTCCTAATAATTTAGATAGAAATGTAAAATGGCTTGCAGGAGAGGGCGGAGGTTCATGGTTTTTAATTGAGTACATCGAAGCTGCATACAGAGTGTCTCGGTATTCTCCCATTGGAAATCTAGAATGCTCAAGTTCATTTTCTTCAACGCTAACCATTGATTTGGCAGAAAACTATTCGATCACATACCCTTCGCATTGTGCTCTTGTGACTGTCATTCAAAATGAAGAACCGATCACTTTGAATGCCATTTTAACCACCGCCGAATGAAAGCACAATTGAATAAACTGTTGGTATTCTTATCCTTAAGAATACCATCTCTAGTCGCGTTGCTATTGATTGCAGTAGTTCTCGTTGCTTCAGTGATCGCACTTCGAACCCTGAAATTTGATTATAACATTGAAAACTTCTTCTCCAAAGGAGATGCTGATGTGGCGTTTTATACCAATCACAAACAAGTTTTTGAAAATGAGAATGACTATCTATACATTGCTGTATCCAATGATAACGGAGTTTTCGATAAATCATTCCTCGAAAAAGTTGATGCGCTATCCAACAATTTAGAGAAGAAAAAAAATGTTGAAAAGGTGATTTCTCCTACAAAAATGAGCACGTATATTAAATTATATGGCCTTGGTTTTGTGAAATCTGAAGTGCTTCATTTTGATGATAGCGAACAACTTAAACTGGACAAAAAGAAACTTTCGCTGAGTGAATCCTATGAACGCGGATTTTTTTCAAAGGATTTCAAGTCACTTAATGTCGTTATTGGATTAAAGGACTCCATGTCGAAAAAGGAAACTAAAAACCTTTTATCAGAGTTAAGAAAGGAAGTAGGTTCGTACAATTTCGATGGAATTCATTTTGCTGGAAGAATTCGAACGCAAGAATATTACCTTTCACAGATGCAATCTGAAATGGGCTTCTTCGCTGGCTTGGCCCTAATATTGGTAGTTTTATCATTGGTCATAGTGCTCAGAAATGGCGTGGACGCTTTGATGATTCTAATTGTCCTGTTTTCTTCAATCTTAATGACTTTCGGAATCGTTTCGTGGCTTGGCTATTCTATTGATTTAATGATGATCTTATTGCCGACAATCATTCTTATAACTGGAACTTCGGCAGGAGTACACCTTTTAAGTCGCTACCGATCGTATTCAGAAAACAACCTTAATTTGAGGTTGTTAAACACAATGAACGCTGTTGGAATGCCATTGCTTTTCAACGCTATTACTACGGCAGCGGGTTTTTTGTCCTTGTTTTTTATTCCAGTGGAACCCATTCGGAAATTTGGATTGTTTGCAGCTATTTCAATTGTAATTACCTTTCTTTTAATCGTAGTATTCATTCCAGCGGTAATTCGATTGTTTGGATTGCAAAAAACAAGAGTTAGACAAAAGAGCTCCAGTTTATCACGATTGTCATGGACGCCAAGAAGTTCAACTAGAATGGCTGTTGGATGTGGAGTTTTATTGATAGGGATGGTGTTTGGAACGACAAACTTGAAAATCAACAACTATTTCCTCGACGATTTAAGTGACAAAGCCGAGTTAAAAAAGGAGTTGGTCTTCTTTGAGAAGAATTTTTCTGGAATTCGGCCAATTGAAATTTCACTTACTCCAAAATCGAATGAATTGACAGTTGAAAATGTTATTGAACTCGATAGAATCGGAAATTATTTAATTGAAGTTCATGGCGTGGGCGGAGTTACAGGGCCGCATCAACTCTTTAAATCAATCAACAAGGCCAATCACCATGGGAGCAACGAATTTTTTACAATCCCGACGAATAAGAGTGAATTTGATAAGATTAAAGGAATTATTGAAAAAAAGGATTTGTGGAACAAGTTTGCGCCAACGTATAGTAAAGAAACGGGAGTTGTTCGAGTGGCAGGAAGGGCAAATGATGTAGGAAGTTCTGTGAATATTGAAAACAATGTGAAATTGAATCAATTCATAGTGGAAAATATTCACGAGTGGGACGTGCAAATCACCGGTGCCGCATTCCTAATGGACAAGGCCAACCACGAGGTTTCATACAACATCATGATTGGAATATTAATGGCCATTCTGGTTTCAACATTGTGTATTTGGTGGTTGACTTCTAGTTTAAAGATTGCTCTAATTTCAATTTTACCAAATATTCTACCAATGCTATTTGCAGGAGGATTAATGTGGGTAATGGGTGTTCCTTTGAAAATCGGTACAGCAGTCGTGTTTACCATTATATATGGCTTAGCAGTGGATGATACACTTCATTTTGTGCATCGATACAATTCAAATAGAAAAGCAGGAGATTCCACAATGATATCTATTTTGGAAACTTTTGACTACTTGAAAGGCCCAATGTCAAATACGACTATCGTTCTAAGCGCTGGATTCTTAATCTTTGGATTGTCTGAATTTCAAAGTATTTCGATGATGGGGATTCTTATTGGTGCGTCGTTAATTGTTGCATTGATTGTTGATATGTATATCCTTCCTTTTATTTTGCTGAAGACGAGGGTTTAATGGATTAGCCTTTTGCCCCTTATAAATGTAAAATCGGCTAATAACATATCGTTAACTAATTAGTCCGAGTTAATTTCTATCTTACTATTAGTATAAAAAACTATTGGTATTAAATTAACTTTCTCTCCATGTTAAAATTTATTACACTCTCCCTATGTCTTGCTGTGAGTAATGCTCTCATTTCTCAAAACCAATTTATCATTGAAAATAGCACTGAAAACACAGCCGTTTTCGATACGGACAATCCAGATAGCTTTATGTCCTTCTTAAAGTTCAATTCATTATTAATTGGGCGATTCGATACTAAAGGAATGGACATAGACTCCTACAATGCCTTAAGTTCTAATGATCAAAAATCGATTTCTATTTTTGTTTCGTGGCCAGGTAGTACTCCACTTACATATCATGATCCGTACTTGCCAAATTATGGAGAAAACATAATTATGATCGATGAAAATGGGTTCGAAGGATATGTTTATGAAGCTCCCGACACTATTTGGACGGACTTTGAGAATCTTTCTAAAATTACTTTTGAATACTCTGATGGCGAGGGGAATATTTGGAATAGGATAGACCGTGTTAAATTTTGGAAGAATTATTCTGGGAAGTTGTATCAAGTGCTTTCTTTAGCTGGAGAACGGTTTTTAAGTTTTGATGGATTTTCATATACCTATCCCTTGGAGGCTATTTTAAATCAAAAATTGACTGATTCATTAGATTCCAATTCCTTGTGGAGTGTTTCAAGAGAAAGAGCTCTGGCAAATTTTGAACTGGTAAAGCTAGGTAATACTGCAAAAAAGGATAAGGAACACGACATGCATATTTTTCCAAGTAAGGCTATATCTAGGGGTTTTTTAAATTCATCGAAAGGCCCCAGTCATTTGGATGAAACGAAATGGAGCGGAAGCTTTTGCATAAATGATGATTTGGGCTATCCGGCCAATCAAAAACCATTTTCTTTGAATTTTGGATTCGATATATTTGATGACACATCGGCACTCGAGATAAATCATCAGCTGTTTGATAAGGTTCACATGAGATACTTTGATAATAAGTTTCCATTATTCGATGAAGATCCGAATTCTCCTGATTTTGGTGAGCAACTCTTGAGAATAAATAAGAAAGGTGAGGAGGAGAAGGTTTATAGAGATGCGATTCCAGAGTACTATTGGTTGGATTATTCAGGAGCAAAAATTTTCGCCTCACAAACATTTTATAATAATGAGGAAGGTGGAGTTGCCCAACCTCTTTTAGAAGATTTGTTTTTTACCAAGGAGATTGCTGGAAAAGACGAAGTTATTTTTCATATTCAATATTCTGAGGCAATGAAGGATCATTTTGAATCTTTTAAGGCACCTGAACTTGAAAATTTCGAATGGCACCAAATCTTTACAGCGGCATCGAAAGACATAGAATCACATTCGATATCTATACACTAAAGGTCACCTAGAAATGAAGTTCTTGATTATCGTATTCACCAACGATAGCTGGCACAAGAAGTTTATCTTTGGATTCAATATTGACTTCACAACTGTATAATGATAAAATTCACGGCTTTCTTTCTACTTGCTATTTCTGTAACTTTTTGCACTGTACAAAAGCGAATTCACAGAAAGGGATGGCATGTTGAATGGAGGAAATCATATAAAAAAGCGGGCATTAATTCTTACGATGAAATAGTTGCAGATAAGAATTCCGAAGACACAACTTTGGTTCGGAACACAAGGCCAGTATACGCCTTGAGTGCGGAGGATATGGAAGCTGAAGACATTTATACGGATGATAATGAATTGATTGAGTATAAGAAAGCGCAGCTTGAAAATCCTGAGAAACGATTCGTTATTTCTAAAACCGATCAAGTTCCCAAAGAGTTAAAGAACGTGAATTCTAAAAATCGAATGAAACGGTTTGAATCTATGGATGAAAAACTCGTCAATGAGAATAAATCAATGATCAGTTTAATTCTGATTGTCGGGGCATTAATTTTAGCTGCAATTGCCATAGTCATTTTAATAAATTTAGCTTCGGTTGAATCATTGGTATTAGCAATAGTTGGAATTGTAGTGCTCGGATTGGGAAGCTTATTGTTTTTAACCTTAGGTCTGTTTTTGTTAATACGGCAGGCAGTATATAAAAAGCATCCAGAAAAGAGAACAGAACGTCAAGCACGGATTGATAAAAAGAAAAACGATCCAGACTACAATCCGAACACCTTTAATATAGTATTGGGGGTAATTGCCGTGGCTGTTGTTACAGCTCTTTTCGTTTGGTTAGTTAGTTTTAATTAATAGTCCAAATTCTAACTAAAATGATATTCAGATCTGCTTCTGAAGGACAGTAGAAACGTTATTCTTCCGCTGGACATCAATTGAAGTCTTTCCTGTTCAGGTTCTAATTGTTTCAAACGAATAGTATATTAGCAGTATGATTACAACAATAGAAATAAGCAATTATCCGTTATCAGAAGATTACGAGCCAAAGATTTTAGACTTCATTGAAAGATGTCAAGCACACGGCATGAAAACGAAGGTGAACGCAACCGCAACACACATTCAAGGCGATTACGATACTGTAATGAACCTTGTACAAGCTGAAATAAAAACCAGTTTCGAAAAATACGGAAAGATGATTTTCGTGATTAAAGTACTAAAAGGAGAGTTGGATTTGGACTTTAATATGTGAGTCTAATTTAGCTCGATTAACCAGGTTGTCAATTTTCTTATCGAGCGAAGTCGAGATAATAATAGACAGTTTACTAAATTACATTGTAACAAAAAAGCCTCCCAACAATTGTTAGGAGGCTTTTCTTTTGAGATCTTAATCTCTATTTCTTACCTGAATTCTTGCGTTGTTCGGCTTGCTTTTTCTGCATTTCTTCCAAGCGCATTTGGAATTTAGATTTTCCTTTTTTCTTTGCTGAACCACCATTCGCAGATGCTGTTGCTTTACGAGCGGCCATTTTAGCTTTCAATTTATCCTCATCAACGAAGAACTTCTTGATCATTAACATGATTAAAATCGATGCCAATGTAGAGATGAAGTAATAATAACTCAATCCAGAAGAATAGTTGTTGAAGAAGAAGATCATCATAATAGGGAAGAAGTACATGATCACTTTCATGTTCGGCATTCCTGGAGTAGACGGCGTCTGCATGTTACTACTGTTGATGTGCGTATAGATCAACGTTGTTCCAGCCATCAATAGTGTGAATAAACTTACGTGACTTCCATAGAACCAGATGTCAACGGGTAAATCAAGAATGGAATCAAAAGAAGATAAATCTTCTGCCCACAAGAATGATTTTTGTCTCAGGTCAAATGTTGCCGGTAAAAATCGGAAGATGGCCAGTAGAATCGGCATCTGTATCAGCATGGGGACACAGCCCGATAGGGGACTGGCGCCGGACTCTCGATAGAGTGCCATTGTTTCCATTTGCTTTTTCATTGCATCATCCTTCTCTGGATACTTCTTAGCAAGCTCTTCCATTTCCGGCTTCAATATTCTCATCTTCGCCGAAGAAGTATACATTTTCCATTGAACAGGCATCAAAAGCCCTTTGATAATCATTGTTAGGAACAAGATCACCAATCCCATACTCAAACCTGTTGATTTAAGAATGTTGAACAATGGCTGAATTGCGTAAAGGTTCATCCATCTAAAGATTCCCCATCCGTAGTTCAATACGTTATCGTAACCTGCATTGTAAGACGTTAAGGTGTTGTAGTCGTTTGGTCCAAAATACCAGTTCATACTTACCGTAGCATCATCAACGTTGTTCAAGTCCAAATTCAAAGAAGTTGAGAAGTCTTTCAGGTTCGTCCATTCTCTCTCGTCGTCTTTGTCGTAGTTTTTCGTCTTGAATTTTGATCCAGATTTTCCAAAAGGTGTTTTAGGCTGAATAAATGAAGAGAAGTAGCTTTGTTTGAAACTTACCCATTCAACTTTGTCTTCAGCCTCTTCATAATCATTCGTTGCTTCACTTAGGTACGAAAATCCTTCTTCTTTATAATTGAAACAAACAGTAGAAACTCTTCGTTGCTCACTGAACAAACGTTCTGTTTTTCTAAAGGCCGTTTTCCAGTTAAACATTACATTTTTAGGAGAAGCTTCACCACCGAATCCACGAATCTTAATATCGTAGTCCAAATCGTAAGCATTTTCTTTTAATTGGTAAATGAACTGAATGTTTCTTTTGTCTTTTCCCTTGTATTCGAAGACAATTCTTTTGTTTGGGATGTGCTCCTTAATACTAAACTCAAGGTATTCCGTATTTAGTTTTTTTCCGTTGATTGGAATTGTAATTCCGTTGGAAGCATCACCATTCCTGAACATTTCAAGTGCTTCAATAGGCTGCTTGTCTTTATCCAAATCCTTAGCGTAATTCTTGTATGACTCAAAACCCGGCAAACGAACAGCAGCAACCATTCCACCTTTAGTACTAAAATCTATTTCAAGCTTATTAGTTTTAAGTGTAATGATACTGTCTTTAATTACGCTAGCAACTTTTCTCGTCTCAGGTGTTTCAGTGCTTGTACCAGGATTAGATGAAACAACAGGCGTTTCAATGCGCACCATCATCGTATCTTGGCCAGTTACTGTATCTCTGTAAGAGTATAAATAATCTTCATAGATTTGATCTCCTTGGCTATCAAGATTCGGCACCCAGCTTCCTTTGACCTCTTGTTTTTCTTCTTCCTGTTTATCGGCCTGTTTGTTCTTTTTCTGCTTTTTAGATTCAGCAGCCTTCGTTGCTGCTTGCTCTTTCTTGGCTTCTGCCTTTCTATCCTCTTCAGAAGGTTGCTTGAAGTAAGTAAAAACAGAGAGGATAATCCCGATTATAACGAGTCCGGTTATGGTATTTTTGTCCATTTTATTATTTAACTAGTGTACTATTTACTTTTTTATTGTCAATTACTGCTTTTACAAAAGCAACAAAGAGTGGGTGCGGATTTGCAACTGTACTCTTATATTCTGGGTGGAATTGAGTTCCCACAAACCAAGGATGGTCTTCAATTTCAACTACTTCAACCAAACCAGTCTCAGGGTTTTTTCCAGTAGCCTTCATTCCATGCGCTTCAAAATCTGCTAAAAACGCATTGTTGAATTCATAACGATGTCTGTGGCGCTCAGAAATCTTATCAGTTCTATAGGCTTTAGAAACTTTAGATCCTGTTATTAAACGACAGTCATAAGCACCAAGACGCATCGTTCCACCTTTGTTCGAAACTTCTTTCTGATCACTCATAATATCAATCACTGGAGATTTACAATCTTCAACAATTTCCGTAGTATGTGCCTCTTTTAAACCAAGAACGTTCCTTGCAAATTCAATAACCGCACATTGCATTCCAAGACAGATTCCTAAGAATGGCACCTTGTTTTCTCTTGCAAAACGAACAGTTTCAATTTTTCCAGAGATTCCTCTCGATCCAAAACCAGGAGCAACAAGAATTCCGTCCAATCCAGACAGAATCTCTTCGGATGTACTTGACGTAACTTCTTCCGAATGAATCCATTTTACGTTTACTTTTACTTCATTCGCTGCACCCGCGTGAATGAATGATTCGCTAATTGATTTGTAAGAATCTTTTAGCTCAACATATTTACCTACTAATCCAATTGAAACTTCTGATTTCGGATTTTTTAAACGCGATAAAAATTCTTTCCATTGCGTTAAGTCTGGAGTAGATTTAGCGGAAAGACTTAATTTTTCAAGAACGATTTTATCCAATTCTTCTGCTTGCATTAACAAAGGAACATCGTAAATTGTAGTAGCGTCGCGCGATTCAATGACAGCATTCATACTGACGTTACAGAATTTGGCTATTTTTCTTCTAAGGTTTAATTCCAATTCGTGCTCTGTTCTACAACAAAGAATATCAGGTTGAACACCTAATTCTAACAATTGTTTAACCGAGTGTTGCGTTGGTTTTGTTTTTAACTCCCCAGCTGCAGCAAGATAAGGAACCAAAGTCAAGTGAATAACGATACAATCATTATCGAACTCCCATTTCATCTGACGAACCGCCTCAACATACGGAAGTGATTCAATATCACCAACTGTACCACCGATTTCTGTAATTACAATATCGTAATCTCCACTCTTTCCGAGGATTTGAATACGTTCTTTAATTTCATTCGTGATGTGAGGAATAACTTGAACTGTTTTCCCTAAAAATTCACCACGACGTTCTTTTTCAATAACAGACTGGTAAATTCTTCCCGTCGTCACATTGTTTGCCTGAGACGTAGGAACATTTAAAAAACGTTCGTAGTGTCCCAAATCCAAATCCGTTTCTGCACCATCATCCGTCACGAAACATTCTCCATGTTCATAAGGATTTAAAGTACCCGGATCAATATTGATATAAGGATCTAGTTTTTGAATGGTTGCTGAATATCCCCTTGCTTGAAGGAGCTTCGCTAAAGACGCCGAAATGATACCCTTACCAAGAGAAGATGCTACCCCTCCTGTTACGAATACATACTTTGTGGAATTGGACATAATAATACAATGTAACTTCGGGACGCAAAGTTAGGAGATTCCTACTAGTTACCTCCCTAAAATGCGCATTATTTTTCCTCGGTTACTAACAACTTTTAAACCTTGACAATTTTTAACAGATCGTTCGAGTCCATGCCGACTACAAATGAAACAATAAATCGAATAAAATAGAGTTTAATAGCTATGAAAATTATACTGCTGCTCTTCGTTTCAACACTGTCAATAACGGCATTTTCCCAAAGTTGGAATCAAATCACTGATTATTCGGGTTCGGCAAGAGATGATGGGACCTCATTTACCATTGGAAACAAGGCGTATTGTGGTACAGGTAGAAATGCCGGCTTCAATATGACATCTGATTTTAAAGCTTTTGATTTAGCAACAGAAATATGGACTCCTATTGCGTCGCTTCCTCAAACCGCAAATAGACAATACGCTACTTCATTTGTTTTTAATGGAAAAGGATATGTATTTGGTGGAATAGATAACTCGGGTGATTACCTCAATGATCTTTGGGAATATGATCCTTTAGCGGATTCTTGGTTTGAATTGACAAATATGCCTGACACAGGTAGGAGTGGGGCATCTAATTTCGTAATTAACGGAGTAGCCTATATTATTGGAGGGAAAACGGATTCGCTTTTGGCGGTTCGAGATGTTTGGGCTTACGATATTGTTTCTGGAAATTGGATCCAAAAATCAGACCTTCCAAATTTTGGAATGTGGAGAGGAATGGCAGTAGCATCTAACGATCAGGGATATATTGGTTTCGGAAAAGATGCGAATGATGATACAAGTATTGAATTTTTTGAATTCGATCCTACTCTTGATCAATGGACTTCAATGCCTGGAATCAATTTGGAAGCAAGGTCATATCCAGCTTATGCACAAATAGGTGATAGTTTATATATCTACGGTGGAGTGGACGTCTCAGGAGATTATTTGAACACATTTGAACGGGTAAATTTGAATACGTGGAATGTTGATGTATTGAATTCCTTTCCATCAGAAGCGCGAAGGGGAAGTATGATGTTCGTTTCTGACAATGATATCTTTATTTCTACTGGGCTTACCCTTACGACACGTTTAAAAGAAACTTGGGTAGCTAAGAATGTGCTTTCAACTGAAGAGGAAGAGTTTGCGTCCAGTGTAATTTTAGTTGGAAATGAATTGAAAATCATCTCAGATGTCAATTGGACTGAAATAGAATTATTTTCCCTAGAAGGTGAGATTTTATACGCAGAACAATCTGGTGAAATTTTAAGTGTGAACATGACTAATCTTGATTCAGGTCTATTGTTCTATAGATTAAGAAGTGGAGAGCTCGAAGTTCATGGTCGCGTTTATTTATCAGAATAGAAAAGTATCTTATAACTAAGCTTATCTTAGCTCGTTTAACAAACCTATTAGTGATAGTGAGTTTTCATTCTAATTATTTCATTCGATTTTTACTAGTTGCAATAAGTGTTTTTTCAACATCTTTTTTTGCTATTTCTCAAGATGGAAAAGGAGCTTGGCATCCTGTATATGAGAACTATACAACGAAAGACGGATTGTTGAGTATGGAATCTTATCATACTTGTCAGGATAAGAAGGGATACATCTGGTTTGCTTCGGATAGAGGAGTGGTACGCTATAATGGCATTGAATTCAAGACATTCACAAAAAAAGATGGCTTAATAAGCGATGTTGTCTTTAAAGTAGTTTGTGACGATAAGGGAAGAGTCTGGTTTCTATCGAATAATGCTGAGTTATGCTATTACGAAGAGGGCAAAATTAAACTATATAAATACAATCATGTTTTAAAGAAGCACTTTGATAATAAGCCAATTATGTGTTATGTTGCTTGGAGCTTTAAATGCAATAAAGTGATGTATTGTGCTTCAGAAATTGGAGGAATTGAAATTGATACGAAAGGAAATCTCAAAGAGTTCAATACTAAGGCTCCCAAAGATGTGACTACCCAAATCTATGAGCGCAATGGCTTCTTTGTGAACTCAATGTATAACTATCTTACTCCTGATTTAAAAGGGTTTAAAAAAATTATCATCGAAATACCAGGAGGGGAGATCAAATATTCTATGGATTTCCATAGTCGTACATTGAAGACAGGATGGTTTCGAAAAGGTGAACCCTATGTGTCCGATGATTATTGTGTTCGAATATTTAGAAAAAAAGAAATAATTGAAAAATATTTTGAAAATCGTGTCATTTCTGTTTTTGTGAACGGAGATTGTATTTGGATTAGCTTCCTTAATAACGGAGCAAAACGGTTTAAAGTAGTTAACGGCGAATTTGTCGAGGAATTGCATGTTTTTAGTAAGTATAGCATTACTGATATATTTAGAAGCGATGATGGTTATCTTTGGTTTACAAGCTTGAGTAATGGTGTTTTTAAAATGCCCGATTCAGGTGCGAGTATATTTCAAGGGTTTGATGAATTTAATAATCAATTGTTGGAAATAGAATCTCTTGATGATGAAGTTTTTGTTCACACCGAGAAGGGTGATTTATTTACTTTAAATAAAGGTGATAATTCGGTTCAATTTCTACTTGATGGCATTTTTGTCAACGGAATCCGAGGGCAGGCAAATTCAAGAGAGGGACTTTACGTTAATATAGGGATTGAAGGGGGGCGGAAATTAGTAAATAATTCTCACTTCAAACATAATGTATTATGTTCTGAGAAGTTTAAAAACACTATGGCTCTAGGTGGATTTAGTGGAGTATATTTAATTTCTAATAATGGGGAAACAGAGTTTTGTGATTATAAGAAATTGAGAATGATTCGGAGTCTCACTTGGGAGAATTCTTCAGAAATATGGGTATGCGCAAATAATCACCTTGAAAAGCTGAATATTAAAACAGGAAAGTATAGTATACCAAAGGAGAAAATTTTACAACAACGCATTAATGATGTACTCAAGATTGGTAATCGCGTCTATTTTGCTACAAACGGGAATGGCTTAATCATTAAAGAGGGTAGTAAAATATGGAAGATTTCATCTGAGGATGGATTACCCCGAGATTATATAAGGAAAATTAGGGATGGAAGAGATGGTACTATTTGGCTGATGGGGCTCAACGGAGTGACACAGCTTAAGTTGCTAGCAAATGAGAAATTTGAATTTTTAAATTACCAGGCAAGTTTTCTGATGTGTGAAAAAATATCAAGCCTATCTATAGGAGAAAAGTATGCATATATTGGGGCGAATAGAGGTTTGATTCGAATTAGGAAGGATAACCTTTTGCGAAAACCAAATATACCTAGAGTACACATAACAGAACTCGTGGTAAACAAGTTGTCTCAATCATTAAAGAAAGAGCTTTCTTTTTCGTACGATGAAAACAACATGGTAATTACTTTCGATGCTGTTTCATTCGAAGATTTACCGATTAAATTTAGATATAGATTTTCCAAAAAAGAAGACTGGACGGTAATAAGCGAGAAGGTTTTAAGGCTAAACTCATTACCTGGTGGTAATTATCATATAGAAATTCAAGTCAGTGTTTTGGGAAGTGGTTGGTCGGAGTCAGAAAATGTAACTTTTGAAATTTGCCCTCCTTTTTGGAAAACATGGTGGTTTATTCTTTTGGAAGTAGTATTCGGTTTAGCTCTTGTTTTAGGTCTAGTTTATGTGAGGTTACGTTTTGTAAAGCAGAAATATTCCATTGAACAAAAGAACATGCAATTGCGTCAAGAAGCGCT
Organism: Crocinitomicaceae bacterium; assembly: GCA_047630755.1. Classification (GTDB taxonomy): domain Bacteria; phylum Bacteroidota; class Bacteroidia; order Flavobacteriales_D; family Crocinitomicaceae; genus UBA4466. Next base: position 34,872 of record JBLHYG010000008.1, read on the forward strand.
TTCGCAACAAATGAATCCTCATTTTATTTTCAATGCTTTGGGCTCGGTTCAAAACAGCATCTTAAAAGGAGATTCAATAAAAGCAAATAGCTATCTGGTCAAGTTTTCTCGGTTGTTGCGATCCGGTTTAAATGCTTCACGATCCCAATTGATTTCTCTGGAAGAAGATCAAGAACTAATGTTAAACTACTTCTCGGTGGAGAAAACAAGGTTAGGAGAGGGGTTTGCATTTGAGGTTGATGTTGAAATTGAGAGTGCTCCATATTCATTGCTAATTACACCGTTTCTTCTTCAACCATTTATTGAGAACTCTATAAAACATGGAATGACCGAAGATATGGAATCTGGATTCGTGAAAGTTCTCTATAAAGAACAGAATGGAGCTATTCATTGTTCGATAGAGGATGACGGAGTTGGGAGAACAGGTACTAAGCTAAAGTCCAACACAAATCATGTATCACATGGATTGAATATTGCGTTTGAACGTATAGATCTATTCAATAAATCGAATGGTTTTGTAGGAGAACGTAGAACGATTGATTTAGTGGATGAAAATGAAACGCCAAAAGGTACGCGAGTAGAATTTACCGTTCCTGCGCTAAAGGCAAAGTAGCAATTAATTACTCCAATTATCGTTCATTCCAAATTGAATAAATGGTTTTGTTGGACGAACCTGATCCTTATCAAAAACAAGGTTGCCGTCTTTGTCTTGTCTAGGGTAGTGCGGTGCTGATCTTCCAACGAATCTACCTGAATCATGAATGAGTCTGTTTTGGATTATGTGTCGGGCCTGCTCGCTGTCAAATCCAAGTTTAAAATGAACATCTTGACCGTAAGGTAAATTGTAAATGGCACTTCCATAAACGTTGCCATGGGTGGTTTTTCCATACGGATTCTTCGTGATGTCTTTGAATCCAGCTGGGGCTCCTTCAAGAGGTGTTCTTTGCCATTCTGATTGCTGTGAATCTCCAGTCCAAAGGTTAATTCCCGCTCCAAATTTGAAATCATTGTATAAATAGGAAACGTAAAAATGCCCGGTTCTGAAGCGGTCCATTGCCTGTCCTCCAAAAACATCATTCTCGTGATAGATGGAAACGTCTTTTATATGAAATCCAAAGCCACCCGAAGTTTGGGAAGTTCCCCTGTTGTCAAAATAAAGAAGGTAATTAAATCCAATTCCGTAATCATAAGCCGTTTGATGGCTCAGTCCGTCCAATTGAAAATCAACTTGGCTTGTTCGTTTTCCAGCCAACAAAATCAAACCAAGTGCATTCCTGTTTTCCCAAAAATGCTTTCTTCCACCATAACTGGAATGATGCAAATAGAATGTGGAACCCGCATTGACTTGAACGAAGTAATCCGTATAATACCCCTTGATATTGATGCCTGTAGAGTTAACATGTGCCCCGAAATTGACTACCAATCCGACTGTTCCGCCAAAGTGATCTTTGAAATACGTTTGTCCGACCGAAAGAAACGGGAACACTAAAAAGAAGAGCAAGGTGAAACGCATGTCGCAAAGATGTCAAAAAACATTCCAAATTGAAATTATTCCATGTAGCATTGATAATATCCTATTATCCTAAAGAAGGCAATTAACCATTCAATAATTATAGATTTGCATTGTGTTAAATGCAAAGAAATTTTATTGGCCAGCGCAATTCTTCGGATGGACAGCTTATTGTTCTCTGCTTACGTTATCTGTATATACAAATAGCCCAGAGAAAGTTACGTCGTTATTCATGATGAATATTCTGTCATTGATTCTGTCTGGAATATTGATCACACATATCCAAAGAGTCATTATTATTAAAATGGGCTGGCTTGAATTGCGTCTTCCGCGTTTACTGCCAAGATTGATTTTTTCATCCTTTGTTTCCTCAATTTTTATTGCAGGAATTGATGTAGGGACAGATTATTTATCTGGATTCATTGGCGGTGAGGGTACTAAGAATGAGGTGTCAGCAATTATCGTAACAATATTTGCTGTACTGGTTTTGGTGCTGTTTTGGAACGCTATTTATTTTACGTATCACTTCTTCCAGAAATCCAGAAAACAAGAAATTTCAAATTTGGAACTTGCGGCAAGTAATAAGGAAAGTGAATTGAAGAATTTAAGATCGCAATTGAATCCACACTTCCTATTTAATTCATTGAACAGTATTCGTGCATTGATTGATATTGAACCAAGTAAGGCGAAAATGTCAATTACGACCCTCTCCAATTTACTTCGCCAATCCTTAATTTTGGGAAAAGAGAATTTGGTTAAACTCGAAAGCGAACTTTCGATAGCCAAAAGTTATTTAGATCTTGAAAAAATTCGATTCGAAGAGCGATTGCAAGTGGATTGGGAGATTGATGACGAATTGGAAAATTTTGAAATTCCGCCTTTCGCAATGCAAATGATGGTTGAAAACGCTATTAAACATGGGATTTCAAATTTGAAAGAAGGAGGTGTTGTGAAAATTAGAGCTTACAGAGAATCAAATACTGTTTTCTTGGAAGTTATAAATTCAGGCGATTTAAAGGATGTGGTTGATTTAGGTGTTGGTATTCAAAATATCAAACAACGATTGGCACTACAATATGGTGACGCAGCTTCATTCAGTATAAAAGAAGTTGACGGTTATGTTTACGCAAAAATGAGCTTTAAAAATGAAGTTATTTAAGACTGTAATTATTGATGATGAGCGTTTGGCTAGAGAGGAGTTGAAGTCTATCTTAAGCGAGTATCCTGAAGTTGAGATTGTTGCTGAAGCCAAAAATGGTGATGAAGGAATTGAAATCATTGAAAGAATGAAACCTGACTTGGTTTTCCTTGATGTGAACATGCCAGGTATGACTGGTTTTGAAATGCTTAAAAAATTAGAGGAAATTCCTCATGTTATTTTTGTAACGGCCTACGATGAATATGCCTTGAAAGCTTTTGAAGTAAGGGCTCTCGATTATATTCTGAAACCAGTTGACCCAGAACGGCTTGGAGAGTCTATGGATAAATTGAAAAAAGAAGACGATCAAGAATTTGAATCGTCGACTTCAACGAAAATGGCTCGCAAAGAACGTCAGTTAACCGTTAAGGATAAGGTGTTTATTAAGGACGGGGAAAAGTGTTATTTCGTTCAATTGTCTGATGTTCGAATGTTGGAGTCTGACGGGAATTATGTAAAAGTCTACTTCGGAAAGAACCGACCATTGATTTTAAGATCGTTGAATAGCTTTGAGGAACGACTGGACCCAGAGCATTTCTTTAGAGCCAATCGAAAGTTCATCATTAATTTAGATTGGGTCAAAAACATTGAAAATTGGTTCAATGGCGGATTACAAGTCGAACTGAAAGGAGAACCGGAAGGAGTAATAAAAGGAGGGGAGAAGGTCGATATTTCTCGCCGACAAGCGATTCGCTTCAAAGAAATGCTTTCGTTGTAAGTAAGCTACTGCTAATCTTTATCGTTCTCAATTAAATAAACACCTGATTCTTCAAGCTTTATCAATCTCAACCTGTAAAGGTTACCAATTGCTTGTTTGAAGGTTTTCTTACTCATACCAACAGTTTCACGAATTTCATCTGGAGCACTTTTATCAGTCAACGGAATGTATTTCTTTGCTCTAAGAATTTCCATCAATTCTCCTGCTGAACCAGCAATTTTATCTCTAGCTGTTAAATCCAAGCGCACATCAAGTTTACCATCCTCTCGAACTTTTACAACATAACCTTTGGTGTGCTCACCTCGTTTTAAGTTTCTTGAAATATCGTTTTTGAAAATTAAACCGGAGTAAATACCTTCAACAATAACCTTGACTCCTAAATCTGTCGTATCGCAAATCATAATATCTACAAGCTCCTCAGGGTCATAGTTTTCTTGGCATTCGTCAAGAAATTTATTGATTTTGGCAGAACCGTACAAACGATCAGTTGATTCGTCCAGGTCCAAATAAATTAAATAGTACCGCTCTTCTTCGAACTTCAAGTTTTGTTCTTTGAAAGGAACCATTAGATCCTTTTCAAGCCCCCAATCAACAAAAGCACCATAAAAATTAACCTCTTTAACTTTCAAGTAGGCAAATTTGTGCATTTCAATATATGGACGTTCAGTTGTAGCAACTGCACGATCCTCAGAATCTCTATAGACAAAGACTTTGACCAAATCGTCAATTTCTAAGCCTTCTGTTAAATATTTATTTGGTAAAAGGACATCGTTGTCATTTTCGTCAGCAAGATAAGCACCAACGGATGTGAACCGAAGTATTTTTAGCTCGTTAATCTCTCCTATGTTCATTGAGTATTAGAAATAAAGCGATGATGCTAATTTAGAATTCACGACCAAAAACGGTAACGCTTCCTTGTTCATCATCAAGTTTGGTGCAAAGCTATCAAATTGTGGGAGAAGACTCTCAGTATGGTAAGCAATTGCTATCATTCCACCATCATTATTTTTTACATGCTCCATAATTCGCTTCCCGTAATTGCCTTTTTTAACCATGTGCACTTCAGCGTCGTTCTCGCGTTCCTCGTAAGAATCTTTTACAATTGAAATTCTATTTACGATTCGTTGATTCAGGATTTGATCCGATTGCTTTTCAGCCAATACGTGAACTTTTGCTTTTAGCATGTGTGCCATATCACCAGCAATATTGACAATTTGCATGCTTTCCTTCGTTAAATCTATGGGCACAATAACGTTCTTGATTTCTTCAATTTTGGTCTCTTTTTGAACAATCAAGAAAGGACATTCTGCACTTGTGATAACTTTCATTGCATAACTACCCGTTAAGCTTTGCAGTCCACGTTTGCCATGCGTTCCCATGATAATTAATTGTGCGTGCTTTTCTTTGGCAATCTTTCCAATGTCAGTAAAAATATTCCCTACGCGAGTAAGGGCAGTAATATCAACTCCAATTGGTGATTTGATCGTTTCTTTGAGGTCATCCAGCTTTTTCTTCATAACCATTCCTTTCGCTTTGTCCGGAGCCAAATGAAGAATTAAAATTTCAGTATCAACGTGCTTTCCTAAAAACAGTGCATAATCTAAGGCTTTTTGGCTTACTGGGGTGAAATCGTAGGGTACGATATAAAGGTTCTTGCTCATGGTTCAGATGATTTGCTAGTGTAGTCGTTTTGAAAATACAAAATATTTAGTCAACGAAAGGACAAAAATGAATAAACCGTAGGTATATTTTAACATTTAAATGAAACAAGTTACCATTTCGTTATCAACAATTTAGACTTTCATAGAAGATATTTAATTCTTTCTTTTTCGTCTCCGATTTTCTCGTTTCAATTTGCGCGCAGCTTTCTTGCTTTTGCCAAATGAAGACAAGGCATTTGGGTCACGTTTGTCGCGTTTGTTAATTCGAGAATCGAGCTCATTTGGCTCCTTAACTGTTTTTTGGCCTTCAATCTCTCGCTCTTCAGGAGTAACTGCAACATGGGCAGTGCCGCCTCCAGGTGCATTCATATCATCTGGCGTTAACCATTCGTTTTCAATTTCACGTCTTTCGAGTTCACCCGTTTCATTGTTTAGAACTACAACCGATTGATCTTCACCTTCAGTCCTATTAACCCCAATAACATCTTCTTTGAGAACCCACTTGTTGTTCTCGTATGTAAATGAATCATATGACAAATCAGGAACGTAATAGGATCTGAAACCTTTTAAAGCAGGAGATTCAGGAGAAAGATGGTCCATCATTATACGAGAACGATTGTCTTCATAATTAATGTACATATTTACTTTTTTCGAGTGCTCATAGAAAACTCTGTACTGCGTTGTATTGCCAATTTTAAACACTGGACTCCCCAATTTGACATTTGAACCAGAAAAATACATCACATCAAGCAACTTCACCTGGCTTAAAGAAGAATTGTGATCCCAACCAATCAAAGTATACATTGTGCGCGACCCTTTTTGAATGGGTATGATCTTATAATAAAGAGCGCCATACCAATTGTCTTGAGTAACCATTTCTGTTGGTTGAGATGGCATCCCGAAGGATACATCTTTCAATTCAGTATGCAAATATTTTCTCTTATCGAAGCGAAGAACGTAGCAATAGTATTCATGACTTAAATCATCGAGTTCAACATTCCAGTTGATTATTCGAACCAAATTGTCAGGACTGTCAATAACGCCAACTGTTTGAAGCTTCGTGAATTTGTAGTCGAAAGCACCTTGGATATCCACAAATGATTCGAGTTCGGCCTTAAAAGCGAGGTTACGCTCTTTCCTTTCGTCGTTGTTTTTAGCATCACGAAGATTCGTCAATAAACTGTCGAGTCTATCTTCTCTTTCTTCCAGGTTTCCACCTGTTTGTGATACTGCAGCAAAACTGAGTAAAACGATCGATATGGAACTTAATAACTTCATACTACTTGTAACGAATATATATCCAATTTGTTACGAGGTTCAAACCTTTATATTTAACTCGAACTACGTAACGTTTAAATAAGAAAAAAGTATGCCAGAATTAATAAGCCGCAATTGATTCTAGCATTGATGGAAATGAAGGGTTTATAAACCTTTCAATTTAGAAATCGTCTCAGAAGGATTGCCAGATCCAAAAACAAAACTACCTGCAACAAGTGCCGTAGCTCCTGCATGAACAAGTTGTTTTCCAGTCTCTAAATTAACACCTCCATCGACTTCAATGATTGCTTTACTTCCTGTTTGCTCAATTAACAATTTCGTCTGAGCCACTTTATTGATTGCATTTAGAATGAACTTTTGCCCTCCAAAACCAGGGTTTACTGACATTATTAAAACCAAGTCTAAATCTTCTATTACATTTTTCAAAACCTCTACGTTTGTGTGAGGATTCAATGCAACACCTGCTTTCATACCATGTGATTTTATCAATTGAATGGTTCTGTGCAAGTGGGTGCAAGCCTCATAATGAACCGTCAAAATATCAGCACCAGCATTTGCAAATTCTTCGACGTATTGATCAGGATTTACGATCATTAGGTGAACGTCAATCGTTTTAGTCGCGTGTTTGCTTATGGCCTTTAAAACTGGGAATCCAAAAGAGATATTTGGAACGAAAACACCATCCATTACATCGATATGAAACCAATCTGCTTCCGATTGATTGATCATTTCAACATCTCTCTGAACGTTTGCGAAATCGCATGATAAAACTGAAGGTGAAATTATCGGCATATTTTTTTTGAACAAAGCTACCGAATTTTTGTGTTTTACTCGCGCATTATTCTGAGGTATTCTTCATCTCTTCCGTAGATGTCTAAGTACGTTACCATTCGCTGATCGACACGGGCAACAGTTACATAGTCAATGTAAATAGGAACTCTTTGAAGCAATCCAACTTCAATGTTTGTTGAACGTGCCAGTAGACTGTCCAAGGTGTCCGAAATCACATCATTCCTTCTGTATGGAATTGAATCAAAATCGAGAATTGCCTTTGCTAAAGCAATAGGATTTTGAGTCCTCATGCATCCATGGGAATAGGCTCTAACATCTGCTCCAAACAAACCTTTGCTAGGCGTGTCATGGAAGTAAACACTGTGTTCGTTGTAGAAATCAAATTTGATAACTCCAAGGCTATTTCTCGGGCCAGGTTGCTGTTGAATACGATATGGAAATGCATTTTGTCGAATCGATTTCCAGTCAACCGTTAAAGGATCAACTTCTTCGCCTTTTTTCAAAAGTTTGTAATCGTGCAATGCCAAATATCCTGAATTTCGCTTAAGTGCGGGAAGGATTTCCTTACTGGAAATAGAGTAGGGCACGTTCCAATAAGGGTAAACGACAATCTTTCTAAGGTTGGACTCCAATTCAGGCGTCTGATTCTCGAATTTTCCAACAACGATGTTGTGATCGCTTTGAACAGTGTCGTTCACAACAAATCGAAGTTTGTATTCTGGAATATTGATTCGAATGTATTTCTCAGGGTATTTGCGTTGAGATCGGATTTTGTCCAAAGCTAAAATCGAACGTTCTACTTTGCGGACAGTGCTTTCGTTTAATGCTTGCGAAGTATATTTACCAATAACACCATCAGGCTTTAATCCATTGTGTTCTTGAAAGACTGTTAGTGCTTCTGTTACGCCCAAACTGTCCTCAACTCCTGCCTTCAAATATCCTTTAGAAACCAGTGCAATTTGAGCCTTTTTAATAGCCATTGTAGTATCGTACTTAATGGATCGAACATCAAACGTCGATGTGTCCATTGGGTAAGCATCTGTAAATTCAATCAAGCCTTGACAAATAACCCTATAATTGACGTCCATTGGACCGTACTTCATAAATTGCAGGCGAATATCTGTCGAATCATCAAAAATCAAAAGTTGGTCCAGCTGTCCTGCCGAAGCAAAATTGACCTTCTTTTTCTTTTTCCCTTCATAATCTATGATTCCATTTTGCAAATCATTAATCGTTTGAGAAGCTGTTACTGTTAGCCATAATTCGTCTTGAATGAAATTTTCTGTCGCGCCGTATTTAATTCGATTTTGAGGTATTCCCATAGCGAACGTATCTTGCAATGCTTTTTTTAGTTTTTCTCCTTCAACCGTTAATGCTGATTTATCAATCCAACGTGGTTTGTAGCCTCTCTTTTTGTAATAACTCGATAAATAGGACAGCGCCGATTTGTCAAGACCGATGGATTTAATGTAGTCAGCAGAAAGTGCTTTTTTAATTTTTTTATCTACTGGAATATTTTGAAGCTCAAATGATTGAATTTCTTCCGCTGATTTTTCGGGCTCAGAACAGCCAGAAATAACCATTAGGATTATACCAAGTGTGAGTAGTGATTTCATAGTCAAATGTATTCAGAATTCGTTAAAATCATTAACTTTCCATAGAAATATCATCATAAGATAAGGTTTAAATGGAGTTTAATGTTCTAACTGTAATTATAATTATCACAATTATAGTTTCTATTAAAGGTTTCAGTGACGGTGAATTAAAGGGGAGGTTAATGTACATTCCTTACGACGTCAAACATTACAATAATTACATTCGCGTTTTTGGGCACATATTAATCCATGCAGATTATGGTCATTTGGCCTTTAATATGTTCTCTCTTTACTTTTTAGGAGACATCTTTTTAAACGCCGAAGCATATACTTATGTTGGTGTAACGGATTCACTAATTTCTGTATATGGATCAGTCAAGGGACAAGCGCATTTTTTAATTTTATATGTGCTTGGAGGGCTTTTTGCAACCGTGATTCCTTATATTAGACACCATGACAATATAAGCTATAAGTCTCTGGGGGCTTCTGGGGCAGTTTCTGCAGTCATTTTCGCAGCGATATTGTGGAACCCAACTGTCGATTTGAACCTATTATTCATTCCCATTGATATTCCTGCTTATGTTTTTGGACCGCTCTATTTGGCTTTTGAATTTTATCAAGACAAAAAAGGGAATACCGGTATAGCACATGATGCTCATATTGGGGGAGCAATCTTTGGGATTGTTTATGTTTTAATTATTAATATTGATAAGGGGAAAGATTTCCTCGATATATTCATTTAAGCTATGCTATACGTAAATAGTAACGGAACCATATTAGAAAATGACGGACCAACAATCCAAGCGGGGAATCGTGGTCATTTGTATGGAGATGGCGTATTTGAAAGTATTCGAATAATACGTGGTAGACCCGTTAATCTTACCAATCATATTCTTCGCATGCTAGAAGGAGCAAAGATGATTAAGATGCGTGCTCCTAATTATTTAAATGAATCTTTTTTTGCAGATAAAATAGGCGAATTGCTTCAGAAGTCTGGAATTACCGAAGCCGGAAGGTGTAGAATTTCTTTAGACAGAGCCACAGGAGGAACGTATATACCAGAATCAAATGAGGTTGAGTATTTTATTGAAGTCTATCCAATGGAATCCAACAGCTTCAAATTGAATCAAAGAGGTTTGGAGGTTGATTTATTCATGGATTTGAAGAAGCCGAAAAGTAAATTGTCCAATTTCAAGACGAAGAACGGTCTGATTTACATTCTTGCTGCTATTACTGCTAAAGAAAAAAACCTAGATGATTATTTAATTTCGAACAGTCAAGGTGGCATTTTGGAAAGTACATCGGCCAATTTATTTGTTGTAAGCAATGGCGTTTTATACACGCCCGGTCTTGAAGAGGGGTGCTTGGCTGGAACGATGCGCATGCAAGTAATTAATCTTGCGATTAAAAATGGTATTAAGGTATATGAATGCAATGTTTTGCCTCAAAATTTACTTGTTGCCGATGAAATATTCTTAACAAATGCCATCAAAGGGATTGTTTGGGTGAGCGGCTATCGAACGAAAAGATACTTCAGCACAACAGCTAAGAAATTGATAGACCTCCTGAACGAAAAATGGAAACCACAATTTTAATTGCATGAGGCAATTGTTGCTTTTTGTAGCTTTAATTGGATTCTCCTTTGTAGGGTTCTCTCAGGATTCTACAACCGTAGAATATGATTCGATTTATTCTGAACAATTAGTTGCGAAAGAATTGCTAAGATTAAATTCTAATAACAATTTTTCAAGTAATACTAGTTTGTAATTCGTTATGATTCCGTATTTTACCATGAATTTAATTAACCAATAAAAACACTATGAAATTTTTAAAATTTGTTGCTCCTGCGGTATTGTCCCTTGCATTATTCTCATGTTCGGCTGAAGCAGATACTGCTGATAAAGACGACGATAAGGCGGCAAAAACAGAATGCGCTGCTGATTGTGAGAAAGAATGTTGTGCAAAGAAAGATGAGTGTGGTGCTGACTGTAAAAAAGCATGTTGTGCAAAAGATGCGCATACTTGCACTGAAGAGTGCGGAGACGATTGCAAAGCTGGACATTCACACGACGAGGCTCACGTATGTACGGAAGAATGTAGTACGGAATGTAAAGCAAAAGCAATGGTAAAAGATGCCAAAGAAGTTGTCAACGATACAAAAGAAGTAGTAAAAGATTTTGAAATGCCTGCAAAAATGTAAGCGTTCAAATTTAATTGAATAAACCAGCGTTCTTTCCATCTCGGAGAGAGCGCTTTTTTTTGAAATAGAATGGATGGAAAACAACGAAAAGATATTGAAATAGGGGCAAACGTAGCAATTGTTCTAAAAAAGGATCAGCGCTCAGGCACACTGACTGAAGGGAATGTGAAAGACATTTTAACCAAGTCTAGCTTTCATCCACATGGTATTAAAGTAAGGCTGGAGGACGGAAATGTAGGTCGCGTAAAAGAAATTATGGAGCAATAACAACTTACCATGGTAGATATTTGTATTAAGTTATTATATTTGAAATATCAAAACAGAAATTAAACATAAGTGGTATGAGTAAGATATTGGCATTTTCGGGTAGTAACAGTAAGAATTCTATTAATCAGAAATTGATTCGAGCAACTAGTGAATTGATTGAAGGGCATGAAGTAGAAGTGATCGATCTTAGAGATTATGACGCTCCATTGTATGGGATTGACTTAGAAACTGATGAAGGAATTCCTGCTTCAATGAAAAGGCTTAGTGAAAAAATGACATCTGTCGACGGTTACATCATTTCGACGCCAGAGCACAATGGATCAATGAGCGCCTTGTTAAAGAATACAATTGATTGGCTCTCAAGAATTGAACAAAAGGCATTTAAAAATAAACCAACAGTCTTCATGAGTACATCTCCGGGGCCAAGAGGAGGGATTTCTGCCTTGAGTCATCTTGTTGATGTCATGCCTTATAGAGGGGCGGAAGTTGTTGGTCATTATGCATTGGGAAGTTTTGATGAACATTATAAGGACGGTACGCTTGATGGAACAACAAAAGCGGAAATAAAAGTGATCGTTGAACGTTTAATAAACGCCATAAAATAGAAATTATGAAAGATGTCGTTAAAGAATACAGTAATGATGACATAACGGTTGTTTGGGATTCAGGCAAGTGCAAGCATGCAGCAGAATGCGTAAAAAACGCACCGAATGTCTTTAACCCTAAGGATAAACCTTGGATTGATGTTAGCAAAGGAGAGTCGGATCAGATAATGTCCACCATAGACAAGTGTCCATCAGGAGCACTTTCGTACCGAAAGAAATGATTTAGCATTTCAATAGTTCGAATTAAACGGTTTAGTAGGGTTTCTTTAAGTTACTACCTTGGTGTTAATTAAACCACATAAATCATTTATTATGAGAAAAAAATTACTTTCAATGGCAGTTATTTTAACTGCCACTTTTGGGTTAAATGCCCAAGTAACAGCGTATGCAGTTGGCGGAGCTGTTGCAGATTTTACTGTAACGGATGTTCACGGAGTATCACACACACTTAGCGATTACACAAATGCTGGGAAGTGGGTAGTTCTTGATTTCTTCTTTGTGAATTGTCCTCCTTGTCAAGCTACCGTTCCTACATTCAGTGAATTTCACGAAAAATACGGATGTAATGAGGGAGATGTTGTTTGTCTTTCTATAGATACAGGTGATGATAATGCACAGGTATTAGGATTTGAATCAACGTATTCTGAGTCAACTGGTTTCAGCCCTGCTCCTGCAGCGTCAGGAACTGAAGGTGGCGGAAATGCTGTTGTATCTGCATTTGGAGTTGGAGCTTTTCCAACGTACTGTTTAATTGGTCCAGATATGACTTTAAGACTTGATGATATCTATCCTATTAATGACGTTGCAACATTCGAAACTGCACTTTCAGGTGCTGGATTTACACCACAAGTAATGAGTTGTGCTGTTGGAATTGATGAGCAAACTGCTCAATTGAACGATATCGCTGTATTCCCTAACCCTGCTGCTGCAAGTACTTCAGTTTCTGTAAGTCTTGAAGCAACTACTGACGTTACTGTTGAAGTATTCAACTTAGTTGGTGCTTTGGTTTCAACTGAAGTTTACACAGGAGTTGTTGGCGAAAACAATTTTACTGTTAATACAAGTGCTTTAGAGAATGGACAATACATCCTTAATGTTTCATTAGGAGATAACGTTGCTAGAACTCAAGTTAACTTGAACGTATTGAAGTAAGCATAGCTTAAAAAAATAGTAGAGCCCGCATCTTGGATATCCAGGATGCGGGCTTTTTCATGTGCTGGTATTTTTCTTCAATTTTCGAGCGATACAAAAGTTTAGGGGAAGGGACGGCATCAGTTCAACTGCATCATAGCTGTTCAGATAGATTGAAAACAGTTCTTTCATAAGAGTTAAGAAATTAGGTATTCTTTCAACAATATCTTACGTAGTTTTGTTCAACTCTCAAAAAAAATGAAAAATGAGTAGGGGTAAACTCAAAGAAGATTGTCTTCTAAATAAAAACAGGAATTAAAAGTGCAAAGTAACCTGGATGATTAGTACGACAGAAATCGATTCACAAACGCTGGAAAGCTTATTCCATACGTATTACGAGGGGCTTTGCCGCTATTCATTTACAATTGTAAAAGAACAGGCAGAAGCGGAAGATGTAATTCAGGGATTGTTTATCAAACTTTGGGAAAAGCGAAAAGACCTGGATGTTTTAAATAACACAAAGGCTTATTTGTACCGCTCTGCTCATAATGAAAGTTTGAATGCGATAAAACGAATAAATCGCCGAGCAATGGGATCTGGAGAAAAGGAATTACAGCTTTCGGAGACGAACGACGCAAGCTCCATCATGATTGGAACCGAACTTCAACTTCAAATTGACAATGCCTTAGAAACGCTCCCAGAGAAATGCCAAGAAGTTTTTCGTTTGAGTCGGTTTGAACAACTTTCATACAAAGAAATAGCTGCGCAACTTTCAATTTCAGTTAAAACGGTAGAAAATCACATGGGTAAAGCGTTGCGCCTTATGCGAGAAGGTCTTGAAGATTATCTGCCACTAATATTGATTACAATTTTAGTATCAAAAGGATGGTAAGGAAAAGAGAGGAAATAGAAGAGCTCATTGCTCTGTTCTTGAATGGCGAGTCGTCACCTGATCAGGCAATGGACATGGAGAGTTGGCGGTCCGAGAGCTCAAAGAATCAGGCTTTGTTTGATTCGTATCAAAAGACGTTTAATGCAACTCATGGAAGTGTTGGCTTTGTGTCGCCAAATATTAACGCGGCTTGGCGGAAGGTTAAGGCTACTGTGAAAGAAGAGCCAAAGGTTGTTCCCTTATATAAAAATAGAAACTTCTATATGAGTGTTGCAGCCGTTGCTGTTGTTGCATTTGTTGTAGGGTCAATTTGGAATTTCAACCCCAAATACGAGCTCTTACCTAACGCTAAGGCTCCTGTTGTTGTAGATACTGTCAATGTGAAACAAATAATTTACGCCGCAAACAACGTTGAATCATTTACGCTGAGTGATCAATCCATTGTTGAATTGAAGAAGGGCAGTACATTAACATTGTCTAAAGATTTCAATAAAAACGGAAGGAATGCTGAATTAGAGGGCAGTGGATCATTTACCGTTGTTCATGACGCGACCAATCCATTTGTAATATCTGTAAAAGATCTTGAGGTCTTTGATCTTGGAACTGTGTTTGACATTGAGACGAAAGGAGACACTGTTTCTGTTGTTGTTTCTGAAGGCGAGGTTGAATTACGACTAAATGGAAAAACGATTGCTCTCGCTAAAGGAGATAGCGCGTATTACGTAATTAGTGAGAAGCTAATTGAGCGCTACAAAACACCAAAAGACCGACTGGATAAAATTTTCGTTTTTGACGGAACGAGCTTGTCGCAAGTGATGCAGCAGATCGGTGAATTCTTTGAAAGGGACATCGTGATCAAGGATGACGTGATTAAAGGATGCAAAGTGAACATCAAATTTAAAGATGAGACCTTACCTATGATATTTAATATTCTTCAGGCGATTGTAGAATTCGAAATAGTTTACAATAACGAAATAATAGAGCTTTATGGAGACGGTTGTAAATAGAGTGATAAGCACGATATTGCTAGTTTTCGGGCTAGTGTCGGTGGTTAATAGCCAAGTTGTGTTGCCTCCTTTGGAGCGACCAATAACATTGAAGCTTTCAGGCCAATCTTCGAAAGAAGCGTTGAAATTAATGGAGAAGAAAGGTGAATTTACCTTTGGTTACCGAACCGATCTTGTAGACCAGTCGAACTCTATGACCCGTGATTATATTGAAAAAACGGTTCGAGAAATCTTGGATGATCTCTTTCAAGGAAGTGTGTACTACAAGGTCAAAGGGAATTACATAATACTGAAAAGCAGCCCCAAACTCAAGGAGGAAGAAATTAGTCTAGAAGGGTATGTAATTGATTCAAAAACAGGATTTAAAGTACCCTATACTTCAATCTATGATTCAATTACTTTGGCCTCTGCTGTGACAGATGAATATGGTCACTATCAATTGAAAATATCAAAGAAACAGACGATTCAATTGTCGACGAAAAAGTTCGGGTATTACGACACTTCATTTGTTTGGGAAGGGACTGGAGCAAAGGTTTTAAACATTCAAATTCACCCGATCATTGCTGGAGAAGGAGATACGACAGAATTTCAGGATTCACTTAATTTCTTTACGAAACTGCGAAACTTGAAATTGTTCACACCCTCTGAAGAGCAGAAAGCGAACATGATGAACTTTAAAGAGCAATTTCAACGTAAAGCTCAGTTTTCAGTCATTCCTGGTGTAGGAACCAACGGGAAATTAAGTTCGACAATGTCTGTGGATTACTCGTTTAACTTGCTTGGTGGATTTAATGGTGGAGTTCGTGTGGCAGAGGTAGGCGCGCTTTTTAATATTGTTTGGGATTCAGTGAGCTATTTCCAGGCTGCTGGACTTTTCAATAGCGTTGGTGGGCCGCAGAAAGGTTTTCAAGCTGCTGGTTTGACGAATATTAACGGCTCATCATTTGAAGGTGCGCAATTCAGTGGATTGTTCAATTTTGTAAATGGAGAGGTGAGAGGTGCCCAATTTGCTGGTTTTGCAAACGCAACAGGGTCGAGGGTTACTGGATTTCAGGGTGCAGGTTTCTGGAATCAAAATATGGATTCCTCTACTGTTGTTCAGGCGGCAGGGTTTGGAAACTTGACAAGGAAAGCGACAAATGGAACCCAGCTTGCAGGATTTATAAACTTGGCTGGAAAGGACTTTAATGGCGCTCAAGTTGCAGGTTTTATCAACTTAGCGAATGACGGTTTCCAAGGAACTCAAATTGCTGGATTCATTAATGTCGCTGGGAGAATGCAAGGAACGCAAATTGGATTTATTAACATCAGTGATAGTCTTGCTGGCGCTCCAATCGGATTCTTTTCTTTTTCTCGAAAAGGACTGCATCAATTGGAAATTTCTACAAATGAAATCATGCCTGTAAACATTGGTTTTAAATCTGGAACGAACCATTTCTACAATTCATTTGTTGGCGGTATCCGAGGAGGAGCAAACAATTCACCGTATTGGAGTTTCTCGTATGGAATCGGTTCCTCTGTTCGATTGGGCAACAAAAGCCGGGTCTTCTTCGATTTACAATCAACGAGTATTCAACGCGGAAATACATTTAGAAAAAGCCTGTTGAATAAATTGACCACTTCGTTCCAATTTAACCTTACAAAAAAGTTGGCTTTGGCCGTTGGGCCATCGTTTAATGTCTTTTTAATCGACGGTGTATCGACGGATATTGGAGCAGAAATGAGCGCATTAACACCGTATTCATTCTACGATAGATCGTTCAACAATGATGTCAAATTAAGCACGTGGGTTGGTGGGCATATTGCGATAAGATTATTCTAAAAAAAATCGACTTTGAGATAGGGGTAATAACCTCATTAATTGTCCTATAAATAAAAGACAATTATGAAAATTACCAGTGGTTTTATTGCTCTATTTCTTCTATTCACTGCGGGCTTTACTTCAGCTCAAGAAGGCACTCAAGTTGTTCGTGGAACAATTCTCGACAATGTTTCAGAAAGTCCAATTCCAGGAGCGAAAGTGGTCATTCTGAATACAAATCCAATCTTGAGAACATTAACAGACAGCGAGGGGTATTTTAAGATTTCCAATGTTCCAATCGGAAGACATGATATTGTTGTAACGTATATGGGGTATGACAATGCTGTTCTAAAAGGAGTTGTCGTTGATGCCGGAAAAGAAACGATTATAAACACCTCAATGGTAGAGAGAATCGTTGAGAAAGACGCTGTAATTGTCAAGGCGGATAAGGACAAGCCGAAAAACGAAATGTCTTTGGTAAGTACCCGAACATTTTCAGTTGAAGAAACGCAAAAATATGCAGCTGCTTTAAATGATCCTGCGCGTATGGCCACGTCGTTTGCTGGTGTCGTTGCGACCGAAGGAATTAACAATGATATTTCAGTAAGAGGAAATTCTCCAAGAGGTTTAATTTGGCGAATGGAAGGTGTTGAAATCCCAAATCCGAATCATTTTTCAGGCGTTGGAACATCTGGAGGTGGAATTTCAATTATCAGCGCGCAACTCATGGGGAATTCAGATTTCTCAACAGGGGCTTTTGCTGCTGAATATGGCAACGCGCTTTCCGGAATCTTTGATTTAAGCCTTAGAAAGGGAAACAATGAAAAACGGGAATTCACGGTTCAGGCAGGTGTTTTAGGTCTTGATATCGCGATGGAAGGACCATTCAAAAAGGGATACGAGGGTTCTTATCTTTTTAATTACCGTTACTCAACACTTGGTTTGGTTTCGCAAATTGTTCCACTAGGAGACAACATTACTACGTTTCAGGATTTATCGTTCAATATTTATTTACCAACGAAAAAGTATGGGAAATTCGGAATCTTTGGATTGGGTGGAATTAGTAGTGATTCTTGGTCCGCCACTGAAGATACAACTGTTTGGCAAGCGGAGCCATGGAAGCAGTATCAGGGTGCGTTTACTGCAAATACAGGTGTTGTTGGAGTTTGGCACAAAGGGCGTTTTGGTAAAAATGGCTTCTTGAAAACGAACATCGCTGTTTCTGGAACGAATAATGGAGATTATGATGAAGAATTGGATTACTCATTCGTGCCGCATTTGGAATATGACGAGGAATTCATTCAAAAGCGATTGACTATCTCAACCGTTTACACGCATAAAATATCAGCTAAAACCAACTTGAAGTCCGGGTTTATATACAACCGTATCGGATTCAACTTAAGACAAAATGAATACGAAAACGAACAGAAGTATGTCATTCTTGACGAAAAAGGTGCGGCGAATACACTGCAAGGTTTCTTTCAAATGTCGCATAAAATCAATGAAAAGATGACTGTTAACGCCGGTGGGCACTATTTGCACTTGCTGTTGAACAATACGTACAACATTGAGCCGCGATTCTCAATGGGCTATAAAATGAGTCCGCGCCAATCGATAAATGTTGGATACGGCCACCACAGTCAAATTCAACCGCTTGGATCTTACTTCGCCTCTATTACAGATGCTCAAGGAATAATAACCCGACCGAATAGAGATTTAAAATTAAACAAAGCACACCACGCCGTTATCTCTTACAGCTTGGCAATCGATGAAATTCACAAATTGAAAGCAGAAGTGTACTTCCAACATTTGTATAATATTCCACTTGGAGCTAGAAATGACAGTACGTTCAGCTTAATCAATGATGATTATGGATTTGAAACGTCGGAACTTGTGAGTTCAGGTATTGGAAGGAATTACGGAATCGAATTGACGTTTGACAGATCATTGAAAAATGGATTCTATTATTTGGTTTCAGGAGCCCTGTTTGAGTCAAAATACCAAGCAATGAACGGCAATTGGTACGATACGAGATTCAATTCCAAATTCACTTTTGTTGTGACTGCGGGAAAAGAATGGACCTTGAAAAACAAAGAGAAGAAGAGAACGCTTGGGCTGAATATCAAATCTATTTTAACAGGCGGGCTTCGCTACACAGGCTTTGACTTGTCAACGTTGAACGGAATCGATTATCCGGAATTGGATTACACGAGAAGCTTTGAAGAGAGCATGCCAGCTTATTATCGTTTGGATGTTCGAATGAGCTTAAAGAGGAATTACAAGAAAGTAACGAGCACTGTATCTCTTGATTTACAAAATGCTTTGAATAGAAAAATTCCTGGAGGACAATATTTTGATATGGAAACAGGAGATGCTAAGTATTGGTACCACCCAGGAATCATTCCCGTTTTAAGCTACAGACTGACATTTTAAAAATAATTGCAATTCAAATAGGGGTGATCTCTATTTGAGTTGTCTTAAAGAAAAGAGTACAATTAATTTGAAAACAAAAAAGGAACAATATGAAAAAGTCAATTTTATTAAGCGCTTTATTAGCAGTAATCTTATTAATGGGTTCGTGTAAAAAAGAAAGTGTGAAACCGTTAGGTTCAATTACAACGGAGACAAGAAGTTTAACTGGCTTTGATGCTCTAGACGTTTCAGATGCGATTGATGTGGAAGTAACATTCGATCCAAATGTAGAAAGCGTAGTCGTTGAAGCAAATTCAAACTTACACCAATACATTCTTACTGATGTTGTTTCAGGACGTTTAAAAGTTCGCATCAAAAACAATGTTCGTATAAAGTCTGGAGCGACAATTAAGATTTACGTTTCAACAACTTTTTTGGATGCCGTTGGGATTAGCGGAGCTTCTCGCGTTGAATTTACAAATGAATTAATAACCTCATTTTTAGACTTAGACATCTCAGGAGCGAGTACTTTTCAAGGCGGTATGACAGTAACAGATTTCGATGCAGACGCAAGTGGAGCATCAGACATTGAAATTTGGGGATCTTCAAATACTTCAAAAATGGATTTGAGCGGAGCGAGTAAAATTACAGATGAAGACTTCGTAATGAATGATCTTGACATCGACCTTTCTGGAGCAAGTAGAGCGACATTAACTGTAAACGGAGTGATAAATATTTCAGCTTCGGGTGCGAGCTCTCTAGACTACTACGGAACGGGGTTGATCGATAACCTTGAATCTTCAGGAGGATCGAACATCAACAAACACTAATCAACCAGTACAGGGTAGATGAAGCCAATTTTTGAGAAATCGAAGGTTGGCTTTTTTGTGCAATTATAATTTAATCGTCTAAAATCTAACATCTAAACATTAGCGAAATTATAAAAAACACTATCTTGACCATCAATAACTCACTCAAAACCCAAAGTTATATGCCTAAAATTCATCTAGATAAGTCCGTTTTAGTAGATGCGAGTGCTAAAAAAGTATACGCAGTAATTAGTGATTTCCACAACTGGAAACCTTGGTCTCCTTGGATGATCACCGACCCTGCAACGAAACTCAAAATCAATGAAGATGGGAAATATTACGAATGGGTAGGTGATATCACTGGAACCGGCAATATGACTGTTTTGTCTGAAAAGAAAAACGAACAAGTAGATTACGATTTGCTTTTTCTTAAGCCATTTAAATCGAAGGCAAAAGTTTCATTCATCCTTAAACCAGAAGGAAATGGAACACGCGTTCATTGGACAATGGACAGCAGTTTGCCATTTTTCATGTTTTGGATGAAAAAGATGATGGTCACTTTTGTAGGTATGGATTACGATAGAGGCTTGGGAATGCTCAAAGAATTCGTGGAAGTTGGAAAAGTAAACTCCGAATTAACCTTTAAAGGAATACAAACTTTTGAAGGAGGAAAGTACGTTGGAATTGAAAGAACATGCACTTTTAAAGGGATTTCTTCCGCAATGAGTGAGGATTACACCAAGCTTATGGAGTTCATGATGGGAACGCACAAGGATAAAATTACTGGCCCGTCATTTTCGATTTACTCAAAATTTAATCCTTTAAAAGATCACGTTGTTTATACCGCTTGTGTTCCCGTTAGTGAAACAATTACCGATTTATTGGACGGAATGGAAATGGGAGAAACTCCAACAACGCAAGTGCATTCCATTCATCACAAAGGGCCTTATAAGTATTCTGGAAATGTTTGGACGGCGCAATATTCAATGCAAAGGGCTAAAAAATTCAAGTCAAACAAGAAGCTCTTCCCAATGGAAATCTATTTGAACAGTCCAAAAGATACACCTGAACTTGAATTGGAATCAGAAGTCGTTTTCCCGATAATTTAATGCGTAAATGTGCGTAAAACAATACGTTGATTTACTTATTTCGGTGAAAATTTTGAGTACTTATGCTTATTGTGAGAGCTTTGTTTTATGCTTAATTTTGTAGAGTTATCTCTAAATATTAAACATACATGGCAGAAATTGAAGTTTTCGAGGAGTTTCCTTTTCGAATTTACGTAGATGTTGTTTTTGCACAATTTTGTGATTTTGAAAATTGGAAGAACTGGATGCCTTGGTTTGTCTCAGATCCAACGGCCGTAATGGAAGTTTCAAAAGACAAGACACATGTAAAATGGAAGGGGAGAGTGATTGGTGAAGGTGAACTCAAAAGAACTTCTATGATTCAGAACTTGTCCATGAAGTTTGAAATCTCTGTTACCCACCCTAAACCTATCAACGCTAAAATAGAACTCAAATTTGGCCGAAATTCATTTGGTACCATGGTTGGCTGCAGCTATTACGAGAAACTTCCGTTTTTTAAGTGGAGAGGAATCGAACAGAGAACCAAAGAAATAACCTTCGACATAAAGCGAGGGTTGGTTACCGTAAACGAACATTTGCAGCGGGATGGAGCAAAATCAACAATTGAATTAACAGGTGTTCAAAACAGAGAAGGGATTGAATACATTGGTATTGAGCGAAAAGTTCCGTTTTTTCAATTACAAGCGCACATTAAAAGAGACTTTGAAAGATTAATTCCATATATCCGAAAAAAGATCAAATATCCCGAAAGGCCAGTTCCATTTGTAATTTACCACGAATGGAACAAGGATACCTACGAAGTGCATATAACTTCTTGTGTTGAGCTGCCTAGCGATAATGATGGAGCACCGTATTGGACTGTTACCGGGAAAACGAAAGATTCTAGAGTGTTTACCGTAAAGCACCAAGGCAGAAGTAATATCACCAACGCTTGGCGTGCCGTAGATTATTTGGATCGAATGGATTTAATAGACGTCGATAAGAGCACAGGTTATGCCGGTATTCAGTTTTTCACAAACGGACCGTTGGATGTTCTAGAAGATGATATTGAATCCGATTTTATCGTTCCATTGAATCCTGTTAATGTCTTATCTGAAAAGGAATACATCACGATTTAGCGGTTTTCTGCGCTCGAAACGATTTGGACTAATTTATTTCGTATTTTCGCTTCGACTTTTAACCTCGAATGGGAAATTTTATAAATAATCTTCTCGATAATTTAATCTCTACAACGTGGCGCCTCATGGATTTACCTTTGTATTTCTTATTGTTGTTGATTGTCTTGTTATTGATTGTTTTCAATCGTTTTGGTCGTAAATGGCTCAAGAAATTATCAGATCAGAAGCGTTTGTATATCAATGCTATTCTCGTTTTACTCATGCTCCTGTTCATTGTTGACATGAAGTTCTCCTTCATGAAAGCAGAATTGACTGGCCTAAATGAAAAAATAAGAAATTCCCAATTCAACGGTAGTTCTGTCGTCGGAGGAACACCGTTTGATTTAACAGAATTCAAAAAGCAATTTCCTGAATCTGATATAAAAGAAAAGTCTGTACATGAAGCCGTTCAATTGATGGTTGTGACACAAAAAGATCCTAATTCAGTTGTTTACATTGCTCGAATTGACCTGAGGCATCCAGACGCGAAAATTCAGGTTTCCCCGGAGAAAAAGGGGAAATACCTGACGAGTAAATTTGCAAAAGCGCACAAATGCATGATCGCTATCAATGGTGAAGCAGGGGAGTCCATGGCAATGGATTGCGACTTGGGCGAATGGTCAGGAAATTGGGTATCAAAAGGAAAACCTGTAATGATGGTTGACACGGATAAGCGACCATTCATGGGATTCAACAAGCAAAATAAAGGCACGTATTACGAAGAATCATTCGTTGACACAAAATACAATGATAATTACTACAATGCCATTTGGGGTCGTTTTGACATCCTGAAAAAAGGCAAAGTTCTCACACACGAAAGAGACCGCCCTTACGCAAGAACTGTAATGGGATTGAGTAAGGATGGAACTCAATTGTATCTAATGATCGTTGATGGTAAGCGCCCAGACCACAGCGTTGGTTTAACGTACAACGATTGCGCAAGAATGCTAAAATCACTCGGAGCAGAGGATGCAATGGCTTGTGATCAAGGAGGTTCTTCTTGCATGTATGTGAAAAACATGGGAGGGATAATCAACCGCCCCGCGGACAGCGAAGGTATCGAGCGTCCAATTTATTCTCATTTTGGAGTATCGTTTTAGAGCGCTTTGCTTGGATCGTTTCACTCTTAGACCATTTCACTCTTAAATCGCTTCGCTTTTAGATTAAGATGATTTTCGAGAGAGCCATTTGTTTATTGTGATTTGATGATTGCATGTCATTGGATGTTCTATTGCCATTTCAAACTGTAAACTATCCAAAAGCGAAGCGATCCAAGATTTTAGCTTGCGACAAATCTATTTTACTTACCGTGGTATATAAATACTGTTAATTCGTAGTTTTTATCAATTATACTATCTAATTTTGATTAAAAAGAACAGGGGGAATAGGCAAATAATCAAACAACATGGAGGTCTAACATCTAATTTCTAATATCCAACATCATCATCCAAAGAAAATGAAAAACAAAATAGTCACACATACATTACCGGCTCAAAAGATAGACATGGGTGGGTTTCCAGTAAAACAAGCGCTGCCAACAAATAATGTTCAACAAGTTGATCCATTTTTACTTTTACACCACGCAAGGGTAAAACCAATTTACGACTGTCCCGCGAAAATTCAAGGAGTTGGGCCGCATCCGCATCGTGGATTTTCACCTGTGACTTTCGTGATTGAAGGGGAGGTGCACCATCGAGATAGCAGAGGAAACAATCAAGTGGCCAAATCAGGAGAAGTCCAATGGATCCATTCTGGGGCGGGAATAATTCACAGTGAACGGCCTTCTCAAAACCTGATTGAAACGAAAGGAATGCAGGAAATTATTCAATTATGGATCAACAGTCCAGCGGATAAGAAAATGATTGAACCTGAATACAAGCACATTCCTGAAACTGAAATTCCAAGAATTGAATCTGAAGACGGTTTGTCTGACGTTAAATTGATTTCTGGTGCGTACAATGGCGTAAAAGGAAAGATTAACGGACAAAGTGAATTGCTCCTTTTGTGGGCAAACTCGAAAGCAGGAGCGAACAATACATTTACAATTCCGGAAGGCTTTAACGCGACAGTTTATAGTGTAAAAGGCGATTTGAAAGTTGAAGGGCACGGAGTAGTTGACCCGGAAAGCCTGTTGGTTTTTGGAGATGAAGGAAATCAAATAACAATTCATGCGAATTCAGAGGCACAGTACTTAGTTTTGGCTGGAGCACCAATTGATGAACCTGTTGTGCAGCACGGACCTTTCGTAATGAACACTCAAACGGAAATTATGGAAGCCATGCGCGATTATCAAATGGGGAAGATGGGCGTTTTGATTGAGGAAGATTAAAAAGGAGTTCACGACTGATCCAAAAGCGCAGCGATCTAATCTTCAATATCATTTTGATTAATTTTAACCATTAATAATCCAAAAGTGAGGAACGAACGATCCAAAAGCGTAGCGATCCAATACCCAATATCCAATACCCAATATCCAATAACTATGTGTCCCTGCGGAAGAAATAAAGAGTATCGTGATTGTTGTGCTAAACCACATCAAGGTATAAGCAATGCCATGACGGCTGAGGATTTAATGCGTTCTCGATTCACGGCTTTTACGAAAGCAAACGGTGATTATTTAATGCTCAGCCATCATTCAACAACGCGACCAGAGAATTCAAATGAGATCGTAGCTTGGGCGAGATCGGTTAAATGGCTTCGGTTGGAGATTTTGAATGTTGCTGGAGGGAAAGAGAATGATTCAGAAGGAACGGTTGAATTTAAGGCGCATTTCAAAGAGAAAGGAAAGAAACGCTTTATCCATGAGGATTCGAAATTTGTTCGAGAGAACGGAAGTTGGATGTATTTGGGATTTAATTCCTAGTTAAGTATGGTGAAAATTATACTCGAAATGAGATTGTGTATTCATAATTGGAAGTCAAAATAGCTCTAAGGAAATAATATTAAAATACGGTCGTTTATTATCATATTATATAGCTATATATGATTAATAATCACTCCAAGAAGGTTGTATTCACACTGTTTATGTTATATTCCTGCTCCTGCTCAGCCGTCGACAAGAGCGGTCAAATTCTGATATTTAACGACTCCGTAATTAAAAAAGAGATATTGCCAGGGATTCTTAGCATAAGAAAATATAAAAATGGAATTCTACGCAGTGAAGTGCACTATTTTAATCATAGAAAAATATATATCGATAAGTTTAAGCGCAGCGGTGATGCTAAAAAAAGATTTCGCGCTATGCCAATTCAATTCTATTAATTAAATCAATTCCGTTAAGATCTAATTTCATCAGCCGATACGTTGCCTTTGCCCCATCATAATCCAAAAAGTGGACAGTAGCAATATCGTTTTCGAGTTCGATCTTTTGAATCTTGTTGTACGGAACAGCAAAGGCGGCTCCATATTCAGGTATCAAGTAATTGTAAACGAAATAGGCGGTGACAATTGGGCCAATAATTTGCAAAATAGTAAAGTTACCATTGCCAATTCCCGAAAGGAATATCCACAGGAATACTGAACCAATAATTCCGAGAAATGAAATTAATTTTATTTTACTGTTCTGATCGGCAGTTTTGAATTCCGTACTGTTTTGCTCTTTCAAATCAGCAATTTCAGACCAATTTCCAGTTTTCGTGAAGTATAGGTTATTCTTATCTATATTGAGGTAACCATGTTTATGTTTATGTTTAAGCCACTCTTTCATTGTTCTATGGAAAGGTTAGGATTCAATAAGAAGGGAGTAGCTGACATTACTGCGTTTAATGTTCCAAGTGAATATGCATTGTTGTAATTCATTTAAAGAGTTTCTTGTCCATCTTTAAACGAGTCTTGATTATTGTTTTTCGATCCTTCTTGCTGTATATCGAATGAACGTTGTTTAAAATGAAATTGTATTTCCCCGTTTTTGATTTCCGGTGACTAAGACTAAGGATATCAGAATTAACTTTAGAATGTCCGCCTTTGACCATTGAAATAATAAATTCCTGCTCTGAAATAATGTTTAAATCAGTGTCAGTAAAAATAGCATCTGTATTAAGAACATCTATTAAAGTGTCTCGTTGCCATACATAGCGCAATGCTGGGGAGTTATAGTTATGAGGGAAGCCAAGTAATTCATAACCCTGTTTGAAATTGTTAGTCATCGAATAATGATGTACGGTGTCGAGATTGGGATAGAGCGATACAAATGTCGTTATGAGTTCTCCATCCAATACATTGTTTTTTTCAAAAAGAACAGTGTCACCTTTTTCGTTGAATACATACGATTCTGAAAAAACATCACCAATATTTCGTTTTACGCTTTCGTAATAGGTTTTGCCGCGCTCTTCTCGAACGTATTCATAATTGGTGTTGCCTCTGCGACAATCTGCTTTGTAAGAGATTGTTCTGCCCCATTCATTGAATTTACGCCTGACTATTGTGTCGTTTTTTATTTCCGTTGATCCACATAAATAAAATTCAGGATAGGTATAATCTTCATCTTCATAAAAATCAATATCACCAGCTTGATCAGAAGGGCAGTAGGTCTTGGATTCACTCCGTCCGTGCAATCCATTTTTAAAGGGAGTGTGAAAAATCATATATGCTCTAGGAATTTTTCCTTGAGGTTCACGTGTTTCCCAAATTCCATTAAACAGACTTGAGTCATTGACCAAATAGTGCCGCATAACATCTCTACTGTCTTTTCTTTTATACAGTTGCAGCGGAAATGATCCCTTTGGCCGAATGGTGTC
This sequence comes from Crocinitomicaceae bacterium, assembly GCA_047630755.1. Taxonomy (GTDB): domain Bacteria; phylum Bacteroidota; class Bacteroidia; order Flavobacteriales_D; family Crocinitomicaceae; genus UBA4466. The sequence continues at coordinate 61,729 of JBLHYG010000008.1, forward strand.
CGTTGGCATTTTTAGAATGATTTCCAATTCCCTTTTCTTCGGGTATGGGTTTTCGGGTAAGAATTTAGAAGCGGTTTGAAGCCAGATAATAGCCGTTTCGAAGTTACCTTCTTTAAAAGCTTCATCGGAATAAATTAATCGTTCTTTATATCTATCAGTTGGTGTTAGTTCATTCTTGTCGATATGATAGAGATCACGATAACGTTCGTCATAACTATCTTCCCGTTTCTGGGTATCCTTATCGCTATAGGAGTAAAACTTTGCCGATCTAAGTACGTCAAATGATCGCTCATACCTACCCACTTGATAAAGACTATCACTTAATTCAACATATTCCCAGTATAAGCTTTCATTTGGGTCAGACTGAGAGTATGCCTGTGTAATGAGGCAAGCAAAGACTATGCATAATAAAAAAGATCGAATAGTGGACATAAATCTAAATTACAGAATCATCCATGATATTCAATGATAAGGGTCTATATTTGTATCTCAATCTACACCTATGAAACTAACAATCCTACTTACGCTATTATCATTCAGCGGATTTGCTCAAATGCAAATTTCTTCGAATACCATTTCCGACATCGCGATAATCAATCAAGAATATCAAGCCAATGGCAAGCGCGTTAACGAAACGATTCGTCAGTATTATCCCGTAGACAAAATTCATGGACAGAATTACGTTTCGTTTGTTTGTACTGTCAATGCTGACTTTGACAAAGAGGATTTGCAAAATAAAGGTGTTATAGTTGGATCTAGAATTAACGACATCGTTAGTATTAAGTACCCGATTGAGCACCTAAATGATATTCTAAATGAAAATGGCATTGCCTACTTGAAAACAGCAGGAATGGCGCGAGCGATGTTGGACAAGGTGAAAGTTGGAACGCATGTAGACAGCGTTTGGGCGGGAATTGATTTGCCGCAAGGATTTACCGGAAAAGATGTGATTATCGGAATCACGGATTGGGGATTTGATTACAGTTCTCCAATGTTTTACGACACACTGTTGCAAGACACTCGAATTATCGCTGCTTGGGATCAATTTAAAAACGCAGGTCCAGCTCCGGCTTCTTATAACTATGGGACGGAATATTCAACTCCAGCTGAATTTGTAAACGCAGGAGCGGATACAGCCAATTTCTATTCGTACGCAACACACGGTTCTCACGTAGCCGGAATTGCTGGTGGAAGTGGAGCAGGATTGGATTACAGAGGAATGGCGTTCGAGTCGGAATTCTTATTTGTTACGTTTTTGTTCAATGAAGCCGCTGTTTTGGATGCTTGGGAATGGATGTACAACAAGTCTGTAACCGAAGGAAAACGATTGGTGATCAGCATGAGTTGGGGGATTTACCACATGGGTGCATTGGACGGTTCTGATGTTCTGGAGCAAGCAATTGATGCATATTCAGCGTTGGGCGTTGTGTTCGTATCATCTGCTGGGAATAACGGAGATGTTAACTTTCATATCGATAAGGCTTTTACGAATGATACAATCAAAACGAAAGTCAATTTTTACTCAAACCCTGGTTCTCCAACACTTTGGGGGCAAAGTATTCACATGTGGGGAGATGTCGGAAACTCTTTTTCAAGTCAACTTATTGTAACGGATGTTGGAAGCAATATTATTGCAACGAGTCCTTGGTATTCAACGGCTACAACTCCAAACTACATTGATTCATTTGTTGTTGCGAGTGGAACAGATACTGTGTTTTTCAATCTTTCAGCGGATGCAGCTTATCCATCGAATGGAAGGCCACAAACGAGATTAAGAATAAAGCAATCGTCTCCAAACTATAAAATTGGGATTCGATCAACGGCTGTCAATGGAACGGTGCATTATTGGAACTTAACGGAGCTTACAACAGATGTTGGAAATTGGGGAATGTCCTTTGGAAACTTGGGCTCAAACTCAATTGGAGGAGATAATTTATACGGAGTTGGCGTTCCTGCCTGCGCAAACACCGCAATCGCAGTTGGAGCGTATTCATCCGAGTTTTATACAGTAACAAACAACCTTGTTGGTGGCGCTGAAGCTTCATTCTCAAGCAACGGACCACTAATGGATGGAAGTCTAAAACCAGACATTTCTGCACCTGGTGTGAATGTCGCTTCTTCGATTTCCTCCTACACGGACAATAATTTTGGTCCAATCGCAACGGTAGATTTTAACGGCAGAACCTATCCATTTGCACGTTTTAGTGGAACATCGATGTCGGGACCTGCCGTGGCTGGAATTGCAGCAATTTTATTGGAAGTAAATCCATTTTTATCAGCAAATCAAGTGAAAAGCATCTTAATTGAAACGGCTCGAACAGACAACCATACTGGAGCTATTCCTCCGCACAGCGCCAAATGGGGATGGGGAAAGGTGAACGCCTACCAAGCGGTGAAATTGGCACTTTGGGTAGTTGGTGAACAAGAAATTGAACTTGAATCTTCGTTGACGGTTTTTCCGAATCCAACTTCCTCAGAAATTTCGATCAATGGAATTGAAGGAATCGTTGAAGATGTTCAAATCATTGACATGAACGGTAAATCAATCTACGCATCAGATCAATTGACGACAATCAATGTAAGTCAATTGAATTCCGGAACCTACTTCGTTCGCCTTGTTGTTGACGGAAAGGTGCAGCAAGTGAAATTCGTGAAAGAATAGATTTAGTCGAACATTTCATGATAAGCACTATACTCGGCGTAATTCCATTCTAAAACTCCTTTGGATTCCCATTGCATCTTGAAAATAATCTTACGCATTTTAATTTCCCAAAGGTATTCATCAACTCCCATATAGGTTTTTCGATAGGATTGTATAGATGATTTAAAATTGAAGGCGAACTCCTTTTCCTGTTTGATGTCTACCTTTTTTAGCTCCTCTTTTGGCTGATCCAAATAGGGAAGGGCCGAATTCGATAATTTAGACAAGTAATCAAGATGTACAAATGATTTCTTTGAATTCCCGAAGTTGTATTCAGCGATAATTCTATCCCAATTAAACCCGGACGAAAGAACCAAAACGATCATCCAAACATACGCGTTGTTTTTCGTTAAGTAATAACGAGACTTGGTGCCTTTGACTTTTTTGTAGACACTGTAAAGCCCGTAAATGGTAAGAATTAAAAAGAAGATGATTGCAATTCTTTTGTACGCCAAGGCAAAGTATTGAATGTAATACCAGTTCCGAACTCCGACCGAAATCGCAAGGAACACATTTTGTCCAATCCAGAAATAAGTAAGGATTTTCAGTGTTTTGTTCTTCGTGTAGAAATTGAGATTCGCTCTGAAGAAATAAAGAACAAGCAGAATAGAAATGATGATGGCGATTATCAAGATATACGTTCCGTCGTGAACAAACTCTTTTAAGAATTGGCCTTCCCATTGGAAATTCAACCAAACGTGATTGAGGTCCATGATGTTCAGTCCAAACAACAAAATGTTTAGAGAGATGAACAAGAACACTGCTGATTTATATTCATTCTGCAAGCCTAAAATCCGCGCTGTATTTTCCTTGTCCCTTTTTTGTCGTATTAATGCTTCTGAAGCTTCTAAATCGCGATCCATCGCATGTTCGTTCTTGCTTCGTATCAATGCATAAATGCTGATTACAAGCCCGATAATGAAGGTCACAACAATCGAGAATTCAATACTATCGAAAAAGGCAACAATGGTATCCGTAATTGTTGACCAAACTGCATTTATGATTTCGCCAAATTTCGGGTTTGCCCAGCTATAAAACAAAGTGAACAGCACTATGATTAACAAAGGGATTAAGAAAATTCTAAAGCGCCAAAGCTTAAAGCGCACCTTTTTATTGGTCTTTGATTTCCCGCCAATTTACTGAAAGAACTCCCCAATTGACGCAAATATATTGTAGAAAGAACAGCCCAGAGAGTTCAATATAGACTTGATTTGCGGCGCCATAATCACTCCGACAAACGTGAAGAAGAGAATGAAATTCACGACAAAGCTCAATGTTGTATGGTGAATTACGGTAAAGACAGAGGTTAAGATAACGCCGGCAAACGCGGTTTTGACATTAATTCCTTTTAGTTCAAACTGTTTACTGAAATAAAGCCAGCCTAAAATGAAAGCTTCGAAGATAAAAAGGTTCAGTCCTAATGTTTTCTTGTAGAACAGGAAAGTGAACAAGATCGCGCTCAGTAAGACTACTGTTAAGTTGAGTGGTTTCTTCATGGTTTCTGGTTTTCAACGAAACGTGGCCAGGAATAAAGTAGTATAATAGCTCGCTTTTTTTAAGTTTTATTGGGAGAAGATGTCAATTCATCACTTATTGTTGACAATTTTCACCTTTTGAATTGATACAGTCGATGAGAAGCAGTACATTTGCAAAGTCTAAGGACAGATGTGAAACAAATTAAAATCATTAATGGCAAGGTCAAGCGAAACTTTCGGTAAGAAAGAACAGAAGAAGAAAAAGCAGATGAAGAAGAAGGATAAGATGATGCGTAAAGAAGAACGCAGGTCTAATTCTGAAGGTGGCGATCTAGATAAAATGATGGCTTACGTTGACGAGAATGGTCAAATTAGTGACACTCCGCCAGATCCGACTGTCAAGAAAAAAGTTATTAAAGCTGAGAATATCGAAATCGGTGTTCCTAAAAAAGAGGACGTTGTATACGATCCAATTCATCACGGACGTGTTAGTTTCTTCGAGCACAGCAAAGGATATGGCTTTATTAAAGAAAATGATTCTCAAGAAAGCTATTTTGTTCACATCAACAATTGCAACGACGAGATTACTGAAGGAAACAATGTTTCTTACGAATTAGAGAAAGGTCCTAAAGGAATGGTTGCTGTTAAAGTGAGCCTAGAAAAATAATAGAACATTTATATTCGAAATGGCGTGAATTGATTTTCTCGCCATTTTTTTTGCGTTAAACTTTTTTGATCATTTAAAATGATGAACTGGTAGACTTCAAAATCAACAGCGCTTTTGTTTTTAAAAGGGAATTCTCAACTCCCGTCCTCCAATCACTCGCTTTTGGTATTGAAAAAGTAAAGAGCGCAAGAACATTGAGAAAGCCGAGAAACAGAAGGGAAAAGCTAAAATAAACCAAGGAAGAATTCATTTTTACGCACATGTACGTATTGACAGAAACCTTCTTAATCGCTAGATTTAGGGTTCACTTTAGAAATCACTATTTAAAACCATAGCGCTATGAGCTTCAAACTTATCGTAAACGCCGATGATTTCGGTCCAATAGATTTTATCAACCAAGGAATTTACCATCATTTATCGCAAGGAAACATAGACTCTACACAGGTTCTGGTCAACATGGATCCTGTTAAGTTGAAAACCAATCTTAAACGATTGCATGGTTATGTGCCGGCAGATAGAACGTTTGACTTGGGCGTTCACTTTACACTTACATCTGGTGGACCATTAACGGGGCATGAAAACAATCACGCTGCTTGGGGCGGTATGGTTGAAAAGACGAAGCAAGGCGTTACTCAATTTAAAGATTACACAAAGTTTGATTACGATTACGCGAAATATTTCTCCGCGATTGAAAAGGAGTTTGAAACGCAAAGAGATGTTTTGATTCGCTTAACGGAAGAAGTTAACTCTGAAATGAAAGGCGAAAAGCTTGTTGTGAATAGTGTTTCGAACCACCATAATATTTTCACAATTGCTCCAGATTTATTTGAGGTTTACGTTCGAGTGGCTCAAGGAGCTCCTGGGAAACCATTAAAGATAAGATCGCCAAAAGCTAGCCCTTACAATACGATTAAAACATACTACAATCTAGTTTTGCCGCTTAGAAACAAAACGGATGACAAAGGACAACGCAAATTGATGGAGGAGATGTGTTTTAACTTTTCGAACAATAATTACACGAAAAAGAAGGCAGTGAAAATTGAATCTCCAGCATATATCGATATCGATTTCTACAAAGGTATAGGTTCATTGGCTATCGGTAAAGTTAAGGAGACCAAAATTGAAGATCGTATATCGAAATTCGAAGAAATGATCAATAGAGCAAAGGCGTATGTTCCGAAAAAAGACATCGAGCCAGTTCCTGCAATTGTTGAGTTCGTTTTCCACTTAGGAGCGTCAGATGAAGTAACAAAAGGACAGAGTTTCGAGCAAATGGCAGCTGGATACCCCGGTGTTACACACAAATACTTTGATAATCGTTTGACAGAATTACTTTGTTTGAATGAATTGAGTAAGGATGCTAAGTTCAAAGATTTGATAAAAACGAAAGTTTCTTGGGACGAATGTGGTGAAGTGACGTACCGCCAGGTAAAGTAAATTTCATAGGACAAACTCTTATCTCTATATTTGCGGCTTGAAATCATGCCGATGCAAGAAGAAAATGAATTAGAGAATAGCAACGTTAACCAGAAACAGGTTGAAGAATGTATTGCTACGCTCAATAGTTTGTTAGTAGATACAAACCAATTGTTTGAACTGCCTGAAGAAATGAGGGTAGAGTTAATGAAAGTATCCGGTTTGCTTTCAAGGCCTTCACGAGAAGAGCTTACGAAGCGAAGAAAGAATTCTAAGAAAGCTGAGAAGCGCAAGAAAGCCGAGCGCGATAAACATGCGAGAAAGAACACGGGTATTAGAAGTGCACGGGAAGCATCTGTTTTTGTAGCACCGAAACTTTTAATAAGTCCAGCACCTCCTGAAGATCAGCCTGATTTAACATCTCCACGAAATTGCTACGTCTGTAAAGATGAGTTCACGAAACTGCACCATTTTTACGATACCATGTGCAACGATTGCGGTGATTTGAATTACGCAAAACGTTTTCAAACTTCAGATCTATCAGGTCAAGTGGCAGTTGTAACAGGTTCTCGACTCAAAATCGGATACCACATTACATTGATGATGTTGCGATCTGGTGCTACAGTTGTCGCTACAACGAGATTCCCTGTCGATTCAGCTTTGCGCTTTTCAAAAGAAGATGATTTCGAAGAATGGGGGCACCGTCTCAAAATTCACGGTTTGGACTTAAGACATATTCCAAGCGTTGAAATTTTCTGCAATTATATTGAATCCAAATACGATCGTTTGGATATACTGATTAACAATGCCGCGCAGACCGTTCGACGTCCAGCAGGGTTTTATCAGCATTTGATGGGCAATGAAGAGCTTTCAGCAAGCGATCTCTCTGATTACGCGCAATTGCTACTTAGCGATCATAACTATTGCTTAGACGAGCTGCGACTGTTTGCTCAGAACACAGGCGATAAGAACAATACGCGTTTACCAGTCACTTGGCACGGTCCAGAACCGGGGATTGGTTTAAGAGCTTCGGCTAAATTGTCCCAAATTCCATACAGTTTTGACAATTCATTGGCAACGAAAGAAGTTTTCCCAGAAGGAGAACTTGATGCTGATTTACAACAGGTTGATCTTCGTACAACAAACAGTTGGAGGTTGAAACTTGGAGAAATAGAAACGCCAGAAATGGTTGAAGTGCAGCTCGTAAATGCTGTAGCACCCTTTGTTTTGTGCAATCGTCTATCGAATTTAATGAAGAAGGAGAACACAGGAATGAAGCACATTATTAACGTTTCTGCAATGGAAGGAAAATTCCATCGGTTCCACAAGCAAGACCGTCATCCGCATACAAATATGGCCAAGGCTGCATTGAATATGATGACACATACTTCGGCTTCTGAATTTGCCAAGCACGGAATTTTCATGAATGCTGTTGATACAGGTTGGGTTACGGATGAAGATCCCGTTCAATTGGCAAAGAAAAAAGAGTCAGAGCACGACTTTCAACCGCCTTTGGATATCGTCGATGGAGCAGCAAGGGTTATGGACCCACTTTTGGACGGTATCAACACTGGAAAGCATTGGAGCGGCAAGTTCTTAAAAGATTACTTCCCAATTGACTGGTAAGAGCCAGCAATCGCTATTATATATTAACTTTGTCAAAAAAAATAAGCATGTCCTCTTTTGAAGATTTTAGACTAAGAAAACAGCTAAAGAACGCCGTTGACGATCTTGGGTTCGTAACACCAACTCCTATTCAAGAGCAGTCGTTTTCAGTGGTTCTATCTGGTAGAGATGTTCTTGGTATCGCTCAAACCGGTACAGGAAAGACTTTGGGGTATATGCTGCCTTTGCTTGAAGAACTTCAGTTTTCGAAGCAATTAAACCCTCGGATTTTGGTTTTGGTTCCAACACGTGAACTTGTTATTCAGGTGATCGAAGAAATTGAAAACTTTACGAAGTACATGTCTGTTAGAACGATTGGTATTTACGGTGGTGTCAACATCAAAACGCAAAGTACACGACTTTTAGAAGGTGCAGATATTGTTGTTGCAACACCCGGTCGGCTGTACGACTTAATACTTAATCAATCACTTATAGTTAAAGGGCTTAAGAAGCTGGTTATCGATGAAGTAGACGTTATGCTTGACCTTGGTTTTAGACGCCAGATTACAAATATATTAGAGCTTCTTCCAGAGAAAAGGCAGAACATTATGTTCTCTGCTACAATGACCGATCATGTCGATGCTTTGATCGATGACTTCTTTGTAGCGCCTGCCAAAATTTCGATTGCGGTAAGTGGAACACCACTGGATAATATCAGTCAATTGTGCTATCCTGTGGAGAATTTCTACACGAAAGTAAACTTGCTGAAACACTTGCTATCAGACAGAGAGCAGTTCGGAAAGGTACTCGTCTTTGTTTCCAATAAGAAAAGTGCCGATCGCTTGTTTGAAGCTATTGAGCCTGACTTTGGGCAAGAAAGCTGTATCATTCACTCGAACAAATCTCAGAATTATAGAATTCGATCAATTGAAGACTTTGACGCTGGTGTGAACCGAATCTTGGTTTCAACGGACATCATGTCTCGTGGACTGGATTTGGATCAAATTACGCACGTTATCAACTTCGATACGCCTGGATTCCCTGAGAATTACATGCACAGAATTGGTAGAACGGGTAGAGCGGAGAAGGAAGGAAAGACAATCTTGTTCTTTACCGAAAAGGAAAAAGAGCTAAAAGATTCTATCGAAGAATTGATGGATTATACGATTCCAATGTTGGATTTTCCTGCGGAAGTCGAAGTGTCTAAAGAGTTGACTCCAGATGAGCAGCCCGATGATTACGACTTAAACGAAAATCGAAACACCAAAAAAGTAGAATTGGCTCCTGGTTTTCACGAAAAGAAAGCGAAAAACTTGAAGACAAATCAAGGTGGGAGTTATAAAAGAGAGATCGCTAAGAAGTACAAGAAGTCGCAGACGCGTGGTGATAAGACGTACCACAAGAAGCAGAAGAGAGGCTAATCCTTCGATTCGTTCGCCTTCTTTATTATTTCCTTCAAACGCAATTTATTCGAATCTTTGGCAAGCTGCTTTTTGGTCTTTTTCTGATTCATAAGCTTGGTGTGCTTTTTCTTATTCACCGTGTTCTTTTGCTTTGCCATACGGGTAAAATTAAGGAATCAATCGGAATTCAAAGTCATAATTAATTGTTAACGTCTATTAAAAATGAACGGATTCCGAAGTTGATTGTATAAATTAATAGTATCAATTAAAACGAAATGGCCATGGGAAAAGGAAAAGCACTTTTATTAGGATCGACTTTATTGTTTGCAGGATCAGCGTTAGCGAATGATTGCGATTTATTTGAAACGAAAGATTTGGGATCTACGAAAGAGATTCAAACAAAGATTTTAGATATCAACGAAGTATCGGGTTCTGACATCGTTCTTTCCCCAGCTGAGCTTTGCTGCGCGTATGGCAATCCAGGAGATTTTAAGAAGCAACAACGCAAATGGACGCGCCAAGACCGTCGTAATAATCGAAAAGCGGGGAAACTATCCAAAAAGGCTTCAAAATAATTCAGCGTTTAAACATCGATGAGTAAAAATCAAGTAGGTCTTGGATTAAGGCGTGAAATTGCTTTGGAGATCTGCGAAATGAAAGATTCGCGCCCAGACTTTTTAGAACTTGCACCAGAAAATTGGATAGAAGTAGGAGGGTACTGGAAATCAATTCTTTCACGCGTTGCAGAGCAGTATTCATTTACAGCACATGGACTTTCGCTTTCAATTGGAAGTACGGACCCTTTCAATTTTGAATTTCTTAAAAAGATCAAGGATTTTCTCGACGAATACAATATTGAAATTTACAGCGAGCATTTATCGTTTTCGACTTGTGATAATACCCATCTTTATGAGTCGTTGCCCGTTCCGTTTACCGAAGAGGCTGTTAAACACATTTCTGAGCGAATTCGGGTTGTCCAAGATTTTATGGAACGCCCGCTGGTATTAGAAAATATCACGTATTATACGGTTTTAGAAGCGGAGCTTTCCGAAGCTAATTTTTTCAATCAAATTGCCAAAGAATCAAAGTGTAAAATACTGTTGGATGTCAACAACATCTTTGTGAATTCAGAAAACCACAAATACAATCCCAAAAAATTTATCGAAGAGATCGATCTTGAAAATGTGAATTACGTTCACATTGGTGGTCATGAAGCTACTGAAGACGGCCTTATCCTCGATACACACGGCCAAACTATCATTCAACCCGTTTATGAGTTGTTTGATGAAGTAATGAAGCAGTTGCCAGACGCTGTTCCCGTTTTATTGGAAAGAGATGTCAACTTCGACGACTTCAACGATCTTAAGGCCGATATGTCTGAAATAAGAACTATTCTAGACTCAAATGCCGTCAATGTCTGAACCGAAGTCCATTCAAAAACAGAATCAATTTGGTGCTTATTGTCGAACAGGACAAAATTCAGAAGTGAACGTCGCGTCCAAAGAAACGTATAGATCAATGGTACTTACGAACTTCGACAGCGCTCTGCGAAACACTTATCCTTTGATTTCAAGAGCATTAGGAGAAGACAAATGGACAGAATTCATCCATGATTTTGTTCTCAATTTCAAATGCCAAGAACCTCAATTTTGGAAAATGCCTTTTTCGTTGATTACACATGAAGACAATTCTCAATGGGGCAGTCAGAATGGTTTTAATTGGCTGAATGACGCACTTCGATTTGAATGGAATCAATTTGAATTGTTCTATCGAAAAGATTGGGAACCTGTTGCTTTCAAGACGTTTAATAACAATCTGAATGTTCAATTGGTCCTCCATACTGAGTTTGAAATTGTTCAATTGAGCTACCCGATTCACCACGAAAAATGGGAAGATCTAGATCAGCATGAAGGCGCTTATTTTATTCTTTTGTACCGCGACCAAGAAGATTTTTCAGTTAAAATGATGGAGTTAACGCCATTCCTAGCTGTGTTTACGGAGCAATTAACCGTTCAAACCGATACCGTTGCGAATATTCTTGAGAATATTCTGGTTCAGAATGAAATCGAGCCCACTGATGAGATCTTTGCGTTTTGTTTGGATTACATTTCTAAGTTAGAAGGTGTTGAGCTAGTCAAGGGGGCCAAATATTAAATTCTTATTTTAGAGCGTTCAAATGTGTCATTGATCTTCTTATGAAAAATAGTCTATTCCTCTTATTGATGCTCTTGTGTATGAATAAAGTAAATGCCCAGAATTATTATCCTTTTCCAGATTCAATTGCGACATGGGTGAATGTAGCTTATGATGTTGGTGGTGGATCTTTTGTCCTCGCTTATTCAGAATACTTCTGTATGAACGATGAGGATACCTTAATCAATAACAACACATATACTCAACTTGATTATTGTCTTACAGGAGATTATAAAGGAGCCCTAAGGGATACTGCTGGAATAGTCTACTACGTTCCAAGTGATTCAACTTCCGAGTTTTTGTTGTATGATTTCTGGGCGGCACCTGGTGATACTATCAATTATTATTCTGAAGGTTCAGGATCAAATGGTTTTATGTCTCAATACATCGTTCAACCGTCCGATATTTCAAGTGTTATGATAAATGGGCAATCTCGCCGTGAACTTTATATTGAAGGATCCAGTTGGGTAGAAGGCATAGGATGCATGCAGGGATTTTTTGAATCTCCACAAGGAAACTTGTCCAATATCGCACTTTTTCTTTATTGTATGAGTGAAGCAGGTACAGTTTTACCAGGAATTGGCGAGTTGTCTGGCACCTCACTAGCATGCAATCTCTTTATTGGATTGGATGAAAACTCAATAACTAATTTAAATGTTTATCCAAACCCTTCAGATGGTATTATTCACGCCGAAGTGGAAGGGGAGATCGAACGTGCTTATTTTGTTAACCTTCTTGGCGAAGTGATCGATATGAATTTCTATCATAGTAATTCTATTCTTGAAATGAATACGCAGGAACTCGAATCTGGCGTGTATTTTCTCTATATTGAATTAGAGAACAGAACGTATTTCTCTAAAATAGTAATCGAGTAGTTCAGAAATTCTTTATGGCCATTTGATTATGCTGCCTCATTTTAATTCAATTTTTTTATTGGTTTCGTTCCAACTTAATTCTGCTATTTAGAAAATTACTATTCTACTATTGTCCGGTTTAATTCTCGTTTCTGTAACCTCACGAAGATCATAAAATGGTAACGGTCGGCGGTGGTATTGCTTGGGCCGAATGATTCTAAACCCTATTAATGGTGGCACTTTTCAATGCTGATAATGAGAGACTTATTATTACCTTACTGACATGATATTTTCACTACTCTTAATGGTAATTCCTATTGCGGCATGGTACCATCGGTTGGAAAAGTCTAAAAAATCCATGATTCAAGCGAAGTACGTCAATGATGATTCCTTGCTTGCGAAACGCACTCAAGAATATAAAATCAACGCGATAATTTTTAAAGTACTTCTTGTTCTAGTTCTGGGTGGGACGGTTTTTGTCGGTGTCCTTATAGCAGATTTGCTCTAATCACTCAAATGCCTTCGTTCCCAACCTTCGAATCGAAATGATTGCCAGAATTAAAGCAATGAAAGGCAATCCGCTAATTATATAGTACAATTCAAAACCGAGTTGTGTATACAATAATGCTGCAATAACAGGGAAGAGCGCCATAGCAAATGAACCAATAGACTCACTTATTCCCATCACAGCGCCAAGTTTCTCTGGATTTGCATGGATTGAAATCAAAGCATTGAATGTTGGGAAACAAAGCGATAAACCGAGATTTAATATGTAATAAAAGCCAATGAAAAAGTAAAAATTATTTGTTAATGTAATGGCTACCATCCCAATCACACAAAGGCTTAAACCAATGATCAGAGTCTGGTATTCTCCAAATTTTTGAACAAATCGTTTGGAAAGAAATGCTTGATTGAATGCAAGAAAAGTTCCCGCGACAAGGAAAAAGATCCCCATTTCTGAAGCGTCAAATTTAAACAGGTCGATTAAGAACAAGGCCATTGTTCCAATGTAGAACCCCATCATTGAAGAAAAGAACAATTTAACGATAAACAAAACTTTTACAACTGGTGAAGGGTCAATGTCCCTTACGCGGCCAGGAATGTTAATGATTTTCCAAAGAGATTGCTTTTGACGCGGTGCTCTATGTTCTTCATGGTGCGATTCTTTCAGCCAGTAATAGATCGTAAATAGTGTTATTACTGATATCGTTATGGATGCCAATATTGTTCCAGAGTAGCCGAGAGGTGAAGATGCCGCTAATCCGCCAAGTGCAGGTCCGATGATCATTCCGATTCCAGCAATTCCTCCTAAATAACCGAAAACATAGGCTTTTTCATTCCGCGTTGTAATGTCGGCGACATACGCATTTGCTACGGACGCGTTTCCGCCGGTAATTCCATCCAGTATTCTGGAAACCGCTATAATAATTAAAGGAAAGGCGATTCCGAATACAGAAAAATTGGGCAATGACAAGGCGATTAAGAAGATCACCCAGCTAAGGAGCGTTCCCAATTGGCTGATCAAAAGAATCGGTTTTCTACCCGCTGAATCAGATAGAGAACCTAAAACTGGAGCCCCAATAAATTGAAAAGTAGAGTAGAGGGTTAAAAGAAGACCGAAAACCCATTTGGGTGCACCGTAATCCTTCACTATAAATGGCAGGACAGGCATAAGTATGCTGAATCCAAGAACATTTACAAAAGTTAGGAGGTATGCTGGAATGAGTTTTTTATTCATCCTGCAAAGATAAAGTTATCTACTTACCGAGGTAAATATTAGGGTTGATTTTGAATAAAAAGCAATCAAAAAAAATGAATTCTATATAACTAGTGAAAGTATTCAATCAAGTTAAAAACAGTCTTGGAAAAGATTGCCTTTGGAATTAAATCTTTCATTATCAAGTAATTGAATAAGTTAAGCCACGTTAAGCTTCATTAGTCTGAAATCTTTTTTGATTCATTCTTGATTGCGTTAAATATCCATTTAACAATCTTTGGTAAATTTTTCATATTGAAGATTGATATATTTATCATTCTGGAACACAATTTGATTCGTCTGAAATATGAGAAAAATACTTGCCATACTTTTATGGATTGGAGTTGTACTTTTGGCAATAAAGCTAACCGCTATTGCTTTGACCTATTTTTTCACAGGTACAGACAATGAATTCCTTTTAACAAAACAAGATTTACTCCATAATTTGACTTGGAAAGTAGCGTTCTATGGACATCTTTTGGGAGGATCAGTGGCAGTTGTTTCTGGTACACTTGCTTTTTTTATTCAATGGATTAAGCCAAGTTCAAAAGGGCATAAAATACTTGGGAAAATATATTTTCTTTCAATTATGTTCATTGGTGGTCCAACGGGATTGTATTTGGGCTTTTATGCAGAATCAGGATATTTGGCAACTATAGGGTTTATTGGAATGAGTTGCGCATGGATGGTCCCAACGTTTATTGCGGTTTATAAAATTACGAAAGGAGATATTGCAGGACATCACAAATGGATGATTCGTAGTTACTCCATGACTTTGGCAGGTGTCACGCTTCGATTAATGACTCCGATGGTGATTTATTTTTTAGAATGGAGTTATGATACAACGTTTATAGTAACGGCCTATGTTCCTTGGATGTTCAACTTAGCCTTGGCGGAATTGATTATTTATTTAAAAAGAGATCAAATAATTTCTTTGGCTTCGACACTTAAAATCACTCGAAAATGAAGCGAAAAAGGTTTATAGAATATAGTTATGTCCTTTTCCCGATAATGATAGTGATTACTTTGTTTTTCACCTTTTCGACAAAGAATAATTTTACAGCGGATTATGACAATCAAATTGGATTAATGAGTGGCGAAACGAGAAGTAAAAAAGAAATAGAAGCATTTGCACAAAAAGAACTCATTGAACCTTTTCTGAAGTTAAGAGTACAGGACTTGCAGAATGCAAAGAACGATTGTTTGGAGCATATTGAGCACAAATTAATTTTTAATTACAATTATAAAGAGGAAGCTGATTTACCATTTTATAAAGACCAAATGGTTTCGGCTAGAGTAATGGAGGTGGATTGCGAAAGGGAATACTATTTGTATACAATGAAAATCTATTTCGATGAGAAAAAGATTTTGGTGCAAACAACAATATTTGATGAATGGGTAACACCCAAAGAATTTTTAGCCAAATACAAACAAAGAATAACTAAAAACTAAAAGTATGAGAGGATTAATTATCACTGGAGGATTACTGTTAGCCGGAGGAGCAATAATATTGATGTCTATTCAAACGAAGTATGTAATGCCTGAATTGGATCACGCAGACCCGAGCGTACAGTTATTGAGCGCACCAGACTCAGTTACTCATTATGAGGTTGAAAAAATAATTGAGAAAAACTTGGTTGTTCGATTAGAGGGGAAAGCTGGAATTGAGGCATCTTGGGGATTTATGGATAAGTCAGGGCACCGAAACATGATATTTACAAATGTGGATCTAACCGTTAAAAATTCAAATAATAATTGGGTTAAATTAAGTGAGAACAATGAAGTATTTGGAGATGTCGTTCGAATGGATGGCTCCTTCAGATCTCATGTTTGTTCATTTAAAATTGTTTATCCTGAAAAGAAAATTTTCGTAAGACGATCTGCTTTAGATGATTGGCAAGGAATTGTTGAGTTTACCGGAGTAGACACGCCAATACCGATGCGCGAAAAACCCATACGAGATGAAGAATAGTCTTTGGCACTAGCCTTCCAATTCTTCACAGGAGAAGCCATGGGAATGGATCAATTGAATGATATCTATCTCCTGTAAAGATTGGTCAGCTTCGATTCTTAATACTTTGTCGACGTCCTCAGTATCAACATTCCATCTTTTAATACCAGCATGATTATTAAATGCTGGTACTAAAGATTTTAGGTTCTTTTTAGTCTGTATGTTGGTCTTTAAAACAATTACGTTCATGGTGCGTCAGTTTCGTCTTTTTCATTCGTTTCATCTGTCGTTTCAGCTAAGTTTTTGATAGATTTATCATTATGCATATTGTTCACATAATCCTGATAGGCTTGATCTCCTTTTTCTTCCCAGAATTTATCGTAATGTTCCCATTTTGAAAATTCTTTCTTTTTCTTCTTTCCATTGTCATCGCAGTCATTAGAACGGTTTTTCTTTGACGAACCGCCGCCTCCGAATCCGCCGAGAAGGATTTTAGAAAGAATGAATAAACCTACGGCTTGCCAATACGTTAAAGTAGGTAATCCGAATATGAGCGGCATTAACCAATTCCATAGCCACATGATTATGAATCCGAATAGGATCGCCAATCCGGTAAAGGCTATGACTCCGAATATGATCATTGCTGCAATAACAGCTGGGTTTTTACCCCGCATTTTGTGTTTGAAATAATTTGACATTGTTCTTAATTTAAATTTATAATTGTTTTTTACTTTTCAATTGCTTGTGTAATTGAGCCATAGCTCGGTGCCGTTGAGACATTAATGTTCCTTCAGGAATTCCCGTCTCAAAGGAAATCTCTTTATAGGTATACCCTTCAAAATCAATCGCGATGATAATGTCGCGGAAGGAAGGTTTCAACTCAATTATTGACTTTTTAAGCGCGTCTTTCATCTGTTCCGAGTATGAATTATCTGACTTGCCATAAAGTAATTCTGTGAACTCAATCAACTTGGTTTCATTTTCGTCCTCGTTAGAATTCGGAGACCTACGTTTGCGCATCACGTCGATAATCTTGTTCTTAATAGAGCGGTAAACCAAACCTGGAACGTTGTTAATTGTTGAAAATCGGTCTGCACCAGAAAATAATTTCAGAGCCACATCTTGAATGATGTCATCCGAATCCCACTCCGTACTCGCTTTGATTCTCGAATTAACGAACGCACGTAACGAACTGTACTCCGAGTCGAAGAAGGATTCTAATTTTTTTTTATTTTCTTGTTCAGAAGTCATTCAATAGTTAAGTTAAAAACACTTCACATATAAAGACGCAGGTTTTCGAATCCCTTGCACTTATTTAAAAATAAAATTCAAAAATAAATCCAATAGATAAAGGAAATGCCCGAAACAACTGGTGTAACGGGCATTAATTATTTCGTGAAATTAATTAATCCTATTCAAAGTAATCGTCAAATACTTGATGTGCCATGATCAATTGATCGTATGCGGCAGTGCGATCATCTGTCGTTTTTGCGTCCTTGTACGTATCCAATAAATCCATATACGGCATTCTATTTGTTTTTTGTTTCTGAGTTCATTTTGTTCTTTGCAAAGGTAGCCTTGTTTAACTTCTCCACAAATTCATCCACTGGCACGCGATGCACAAATGCTGCAATTCGAACTGTAATGAAACGCGTTAAGAATTTTCTAAAACTAAAATTACCCACTTTCTTTACGCCGAGCATTTCCATTATTTCGGCGATGTCACCATATTCTTTTAGAATCTTCGAGACATAAGTCTTTTTTGTAATCTCCATAATCATTGATTTAAGTATTATATTGACAAATATATACCATGGACTATGGTCAACGGTCAAGTAAAAAAGCAAGTATTTTATGAAAGTGGGGCAAATTGCAGAAAAAACAGGTGTTTCGAGAGATACGGTTCGATTGTATGAAAAACTCGGACTGCTCGGAAAAGTGGAACGTCCGTATGAATACAACAATTATAAAGAATATGGACAGGAGAACATTTACCGGATCAATATGATCAAGGAAATGCAAAGAATTGGGCTTACGCTTAAGGAATGCAAAGGAGTTATTCTCGCCTTGGTGAATGACGAAATGGACGCCGAAACTCGAATTGAATTCATCAAAGGAAAAATGAAGGATGTGGAGATGAAAATCAAGTCGCTCCAAGGTATTCAGGCTTTTCTGCAAGAGCGTATTGATAACGATTGCGCCTTTAATAGCGATTCAATGATAGCTAAGTTGAAAGCGAATTAAGCAAAAGCCAACAATTCACAGATCATACTATTGGTAAAGGTTCAAAGTCTGTGTATTATCGAGGGAAGCGAAAGGAGAAGTGAATTTATTGTAACGAATAGTTGCAAATCGTTATATTCATTGTTCGGAATTATTAACCGATTTCTATGGTATGAATAAACTATTAGTACTTCTTTTTTTATCAGGATCTACAATCTCATTTTCTCAAGTCGAATGGCGTGGTGACCTTGTGAATAAAACGAATGTTCAATATAGCGTTCTAGAAATGGATGTTGACAATCCGAATTTGAAGGAGCTTAAAGTTCTAAGATATATTGAGATCATTGGAAATGAATGGAAAGGCGCGAGTAAAATAAATGCTTTGATCAAGAAAGAAGCAAGTGCACTTAGCTCTAAGCAATTCGCTCAGAGGTTTCAAAAAGAATACGATTTAGCTATTAAAAAGACCTTAAAAGAATGGTACAACGGTTGCGTTGAAGATTCCGCTGCTGCTGCTGCTGCTGCTGCTGCTGCTGATGATGCTGCTGCTGCTGATGATGAATACGATTGTGGACATTACTCTGATTACAAGGATATTTACACTCTGGACGGCTTATGGTCGGAATTTGAAATAGTGTCAATCTGCGATAATATTCTAATAGGAGGGATGCATACTTCTTTTGACGCAGCAAGGGATTCGTGGCAATTGTCTATTGATAACTTGAGCTTTCAGGATTTACATTATTATGACTTGGATAAAGGCGTTGAAATTGAACCTTCTACAATTTTAAATAAAAAAAAGAAACGTGAATTCGAGCGCCTTCTAAGAAGGAGCATACCTGAGCATCTTTCAGAAATTGCCGACACACTTGATTTCAGTAAAGGTTTTCCCATCTTTAATGGTGCAAGTTTTTATTATTTCATTAATGGAAATATTGAGGCAGATAACGATTACCAGATCATATTACAGCCTCGATTGTCGTTCGATGAAGCGCTGCCATTTTTGAATCCCAATGGTCCCTTTAAAGCCTATTTGAAAGTTGAAAAAAAGAACCCAATTTATAACGGCCTCGCATATAATGAAACTAGATATTACGATTATCATTGCTCGCGAGAAATTGAAGCTCTCGAATCCTTGGGGCGCTATATCTCAAGTTTGTCAGGGGAGTTGTATACGGGGCAGCATCTAAGAGTTTCTCATGGAGAATCAGGTTACGAATTGAACGTGCAATTCAATAAAAAGGGGAGTTTAGTAAACCACAAGTATTATAGTTCTGAAGAAGGGCTGGCGGATGATTCCGTTGTTTTCGAATACCATCCAAATGGAATGCTGAAGATGATTCGTAGATATGAGGTCGAGTCAATTCATGACAATAAATCAGGAGATGAGTATGACAAATTCTTTTTGACCAAATTGTACGAGTTTGATGAATTAGAAAACTTAATAAAAAGAACAATTTATGATATTCACACGTTTGGATTTATTGAAGTAACTGCAGAAACTGAATATTTCACTTATTTCGCAAACCGAGTGATTACAGATCTTGGTGCTCAAACCAGTAGTTCTACTGGTTTTATCTACGAGGTCAGTGAGTCTGAGATCATTGAAGGCTCACTGGAATTTATATGTTTAGACTACGATCAAAGCCGCTCTCGCTATTCAATTCAACATTTTGGGAATGAAACGAAACTTCTACATCATCTACCAGAAGGGGATACAGTCAAAATGAATTATTTCACAGAAAATAATCAAATCAAAGAGTTTTACGAAAGTTACGGTCAAACAAAGATTCAAGTCACATACGATGATGATCAGCGCCCAATTTTATTTGAAAAATTTCGAGCTAACAAAACAGGCTATGGGTATGTTATGAAATCTGAACTTGAATACGACTCTTTTGGACGTCCTTCTTCGTTTACTTCTTATATGTTTTCTTCAGATCATTCCGTACATAGTTTTCAAGTCAATGTTTTTCATTGGGAGTAATTTAAAGTTCTGAAAAGTCAATGAAATGAAGGTGGGTTGATAGTTTCTGAAAGAATATGTATGCACGCATAATAATTGGAATGAAAATTGTATTCAGTTAAGCACAACAATGATCTTTTGTAGAAGACTACTCATCTCATCACTCGGCATTTTAGCAATAGCTCAATTTTCATTTAGCCAAACAAGCAAACGGATCAACATTACTAATTGAATCATGTAAGAATGATGATCTCCAAACAGCATTTTTACTCTTAGAATTTGGCGCTGATATTTCTGCAATAAACGATGAGAATCTTTCAGCACTGAAGGCCTGTAGATCAAAAGAGACGAAGAAAGCGATTAAGTCGAAAATCAAAAGCTTGCGGAAGAAACAATAGAATCTCCGAAAGCTGTTTCTAATTATAAATCAAGCACATATACGTGGTATTTCAGGTATTTCTAACCTTGACTGCCTTCTTGTAAAGTAGTACGTTTAAGGCTGCTTACAATTCATTCATATCCATGAGGTTGTAATGCCACCAAACGAAGAAAGTAAAAGAGTACTATGAAGAAACATGAGATTGAATCCCTGCTGAATGAGAAGGCTTACCAACCGAAAAAAAATGAAAAGGTTGATGATTTTAACAATCGAATCGGACCAAAACTTGCTCGAAAGTTCGACAAAAATGAAGTAGAAGAGATCTTGAAACAGGCGAAGGAAAGACACTTTAAGGTCGAGAAACCGGAACAAAAGAAAGACGAGACAGTGGACATGGGAAGGTTTGTATCGCTTAAAAAGGATATAGAAGCAGGATATTACATAGTCGTTGAACAAGGTGGAGCTAAAATAAAAACATCTCAACACGCCAAGGATTTTAAAGAAAAAACAGGAGATACCATTGGTGAGGCCGTTCTTGCCGCCATCAATGGATTGGATACTTCTGGAAGTAGTAAAGAGAAAAACAGTAGACACGATTTTCAACCAAGTTCTCCTGGAGTGCACAATCTTCAAGTTCAACTTGGGGGCTCTACGGATTATAGAAGGGGTATGGGGGATACATCTGCCACCCTTGTTGTGATCAACGAGGAATTGTTTAATGCTATGCGTAAAGCGAACAATGGTCGATTGAAGGACGTTTTAAAGGCTGCTCATAAACTAAGTTACAACAAGCAAAAAAAGGTCGAGATCCAAAAGAAATAAAATCTGTTTTAATTTTCAAAAGAACAATGCGCCTCATCAAGCATTGATTGGGATGAAGGCGGATAATAAACCGTTGATTTTGAGTGATTCATAAATAACCCAACCGATTGACTAACTTTCGTTCCTTAAAACCAACCAACTATGAAATCTAAAATCTTTATTGCCTGTTTTGCTGTTCTATTGTTCTCTTGTGAGAATACCGATGAAGCAGCTGAAAAAGACTCTATTGAAAACAAGAGTGAAATGCGTTCTAATGATACCGAAGTGCAAGAAACGGCTGTTACAGAGATTCGAGATAAAATTGAAGAACCAGAAACCGAAACTAGCTTAGATGGGGTTTACTCAAGCGGTGATGGCGAATTACACATTATGAATGCCAATAAAAATGGATTTGATTATAGTATTGTCATGAATGCACCAGATGCTTGCGAAGGCACTGATTACGAAGGGGTTGCTATTTATGATTCTGAAGGGCCTTCTGTTTATGGTTCTGAATCTATTGCATCGGGTTCACCAGAGGACATAACGCCTGTTGATCAATACGATTACGATAAATTTTACATCCGAAATGGAGGGTTAGAAATACAAATGGACGCTACTTTTTCTATGATTGGAATGGAATGTGCCAAGTTTGGCAATCTAGTTTTTGAGAAAAAAGATGATGTTCCAATGGATCGTTAAGATTGGTAGAATTCCCCTTGTAGTGTACCGTTTCAATTTGCTTGGTTCTCTTTGTGATGTCACTTTTTGAAATCACCCCAACTGTTTTTTATAGCCAATTGAACGAGTCCAACGCATGATCAATACCTCTGTTTCCAATGCGACAGCATCAAATTGAATTTCAGAAATACTTGAGATTAACCGATAGCCTTAGTGGGCAGGCTGATTAAATTTGCTGAATATATTTATCTTTAGCATTCTAAAGTAAAACCAATCCATGAAATTCGTAGCGATAGATTTTGAAACTGCAACAGCAAAAAGAAGTTCAGCCTGTTCGGTAGGGATTGTTACCGTTGAGAATGGAGTAATAATAGACGAGTACCACGCGCTGATTAAACCTCCGTATAATGAATACAATTGGCACAATACCCAAGTTCACGGTTTAACGGGCAATGACACTTTCAATTCCCCTCGGTTTGATCAAATTTATCCGGAGATTAAGAAGCGTTTGGCTGGAAGCTTGGTTATTGCGCACAATGAATCCTTCGACCGAAGTGTGCTCACAAAGTCAATGATCGAATTTGGTATTGACTATGTGGATATTGGTTTGCCTGCAAAATGGGAATGCACAATGAAAATCTTTAAAGCCAAAGGATATGTGCCTGCCAAGTTAGATGTTTGCTGCGCCAGGCATGGAATTAAATTGCAACACCATGATGCACTTTCAGACGCAAGAGCTTGTGCGAAGTTGTATTTGGTCTCTAAAGCGTTTCCAATAGGATGAGATAAGGAGCCCATCTTAAAACGTGGGTTCGATTCTAAAATCTACTCAGATGTAATACACTTAATTGGCAAACTTTTATCTCTTACAACTTTTAATGGGTAGCTTTGCCGAAATTCATTCTCACGCAAATTAGCAGCTTTTGACACAAGATACAAACGACAACAATCAGAGAATCAACGAAGCGGTTGATGCCTATTTTGAATCCAATCCAGATACAACTTGGTTTGCTGCAAAAAAATTGATGCCAGCTTTAATTGAAAACGGTGTCTTTCATCGCGATAAAAAGAATGGATTGCCTTTAAGACAGTTGCTAAGAGCCTTGAATGCAAAAGGTGAATTGGATCAAATCCCTCGTCTTCATGCAGAGCGTATTGGCGTTGATATCTATTGGTATTTTGTTCGAGAAGGCGCTGAGTTTGTTTCGAATCATGTCACAGAAGAACCGAATGCAAAGCAAAAAAGAGCTTTAAAGCGATCAAACAGTGATGAAGTCTATATTTTGGGACTCATCGATGAACTGTTTAACGAAATAGGATCGCGCAAGCATACATTTGATGACCTCTTAGGTGATTTGCATCAAAATGGAGAAACACGTACTGAACTTCCCATTGATATATATTACGCTAAGTTTAAATTGGCGTTAGAAATTGTTCAGCACTCTGGTCAAAAGAAGAGCGCAATAGAATCCAAAGAAGAAAAGCTAACCGTGAGCGGGATAACGCGCAGTGAACAGCGCTTAAAATACCAAAAGCGAAAGAAAATCGTATTGGCACAGAAAGATATATCCTTCATCGAAATTCCACTTGATTCTTTTGAGGTTGATGCTTCAAACCAGCTGATCCGAAAGAAGGGGAATGATGTCCGTGAACTTATGGGATTGCTATCCGATTTTATTGATTAACACCCCGAAAACCCTTAAGAAACAACCAATTATTGATCAATATTTTCTTCTTTGTCATTTTTTGCAGGTTTATCATTAAGAATGGGGCTTTCGGTTTGATTTTAATTGCTACAATTAAGTAAAAACACTTATTGTTAACTAGCGATTTATTCTTTATATTAGTACTCCACTAGTAATCAAGAGTATGAGTTTAGAGAAACAACATAAACCGCACCTATCCAGCAACAGGTCAAATGATGCGTTTATTCGACCATCTGTTTCACAAATTATTCAAATGAATAAGGACAATCCTGGCAAAACAATAACAAGTGCCAACTTTGAGCCTCAAACAAAATTAAATCATAGAGGAGACCCGTTATTTATTCAACCCATGCATACCGTTCAGGCCAGACTAGGAGGGCTTAAGAGTAAAGAAGAAGGTACTTCTTCTTCGAAAAATCAATCTCCGAACGCGAAGAATAAAAATGGACTCCCAAACAATTTACAGGCAGGAGCTGAAAGGTTATCAGGTCATAATATGGATGATGTAAAGGTTCATTACAATTCCCCAAAGCCTAGAGAAATAGGAGCTCATGCTTACGCACAAGGCACCGAAATTCATCTTGCTAGCGGCCAAGAAAAGCACCTTCCGCATGAAGCATGGCATATTGTACAACAAAAACAGGGAAGAGTAACGTCGGGAAATTATCAAGCCGAAATGGGACCCGTAAATAATGATCGAAAATTAGAATCTGAAGCGGATAGAATGGGTGCTAAAATGACCAATTCAAACAATCAGCTTGAGCAACAAAACAAGGTGAATACAAATGCAAGGGCTGATCAATCAATGATTCAACGGAAAGAAGTCCCAACCAATTTTGGTAAGTTCGAAACGCCGAAATTCGAAGGGGTTGATAATAAAGGGGTCAGCATAATTTTAAAATTTCATCCAGATGAAACCAAGGTGGATGCCAAGAAAATTGCACTTACGCAAAGTGTGAGATCAACAAATGAAAGTGGAGAAGCTTTTGCAATCGATCCCAATGAAAAGAATAGAATGGTGAAAAAAGGGGATTCAGGTGGAGGATACAAAGTTGACAGGCTAACAGATAGGGACAATCCCATATATGGCGCGAAATCCCTGGGTACAGGAAAAGATTTAAAAGATACGCCAACTTCAAACAATGCTCTTCCCGATGTTGGTCCATTCAAAACTTATGAATTGGGCCATTGTTACAAGCTTAAGCCAGATGATGCGAAAAAAGATAAACATTCAGCTGGGTTGCATGATGCTCCATCAGCTGCAGAGAAAAAAGGAAGAAGCATGACCTTTGAAACTACTGCATTGGCAATCGAAGGTGCAGATAAAGATACGTATTATGGCTCCGTCAAATGGGGGTATAAAATGGAAGGTACAGATGCGGTGCCTACATTGACAAAATTTGATATCACCGAAGCTTCAAAGGGAGAGCCAACTAAAAATTTCACGGAGCCTGCCAAACTATGGAATTCAGCTAAAACGAGAGGTACATTAAAAGTCAGTACTGATCCCGAAGCTAATGTTCTTCTTAATAGTGTTGTTGATGGAAAAATCAAATATACTTCTATGAAATTGGCAAAGGATACAGAATTGAAGCAAATTAAAACCGTTTCATGGGGGGCCGACTCAGGGATTACTTGTAAGGTCTTAACGGGAACCCATAAAGACAAGAAGATTACCATTAAAAACAAAGATGTTGTTGACATGGGGAATGGAACGGCGAACAAAAAATTACCTTTAAAATAACCTTGTGAAGGCAAAAAGCAATTATTGATGGAGCACAAAGAATCACAAACTAATAGCTTTATAAATGCGTTGAAAGTAATTTCAATCCTTGCTATAGCCCTTTTTTCGTTGGGCAGTTGTAATGATAAAACACTAAATAGTATGGCACCAGAAATAAGTTCCCAAGAGGATAGTTTGTCACTCGATAAAAAAAGCAAAGCGTTTGCCAATCAGCTGATAAATAGATCGTTTGGTGAATTTTTTATCTACCCAATGCATGACAATACTATTAACACTATTTGGAGTGACACCAATAACCATGTCTTAATGGACCGTATTATGACTGCTTCTGACATTTCCATGGAAGCAAAGTTTCTGGTGTGCGAGATTTACTTCAAAAAAGACCACCGTTTTCTTGAAAGGTATTTTATTAAAGACATAGCAGAGATCTATGCAAGTGCCTTGGTGAATAATTACACTGGGATGGCAAATTCGTGGGGTTTGTTGTATGAGCACGAAGATGCAGGAACGGCTGGGGCAGTTTTTTTAATTCTAGGGGATCTTGCAATTCCGACTTTAACAAAACTATTAGAGGATGACAGAATCTTATTAAGCTATAACGGTAGCATCGAATCAACCATTGGAAATGGCTACAAATTTAGAATTAAGGATTTCGCCGCCTACTATATTGGAGAAATTCTAAATACTCCGCTTAAATACTTTCCTGAAAATCCAGAACGCGATTCCCAAATAAATGAATTGAAAGTAAGGATTCAGAAATTAGATGAATGACTTCTTGCGAATGTTTCTTTAAAATATAACATTTATAGATAGAGATTGTGTTGGTTGGGCATCACAGCCATCTGAATAAATTGACACGTTATAAGAGAGTACGTCAAATTACACCTCAATTCACGTAAATGTTGCAGTTGCATGCACAGATTTCAGGTATTTGTGCGTGTTGAAGATCACTTGAGAATGTATAAATTTGATAATTGCTGAAGAAATCAATACACTGAACTATTCACGATCAAAGAATTGATCATTTAAAAACAAAACACATGGCAACTTACGAACAAGCGTACAAGGTATTTACAGAGGAAATGAACACTCTTGGACTTCATTATCATGAAGAATTATACCACGCCGTAACAAAGCACCTGGGACCATCAATTCACAGCAGAGACGCATCTCTAGTGGCTTGTTCTGATCCAAATGAATTGAAAACAATTAAAGAAAGTTTCCTAATGGGACGTTTGGCTATGGAAGATTCTCCACGTCTGGATGAAGTAATTAAAGAGGTTTGTGGTGCATTGGGTGAAAGTAACAGAAACAAGCACCGCGCAACGTTTTATTACCTTCTCGTTGCAATCCTTCAAAAGGAACATGAATTTATTGATACTGCAAAATAGATTCAATTTCTAGATTAAAAATCTTGAGAAATCATTCAAAGGGAGCTAAATGCTCCCTTTTTTTTTGAAAACTTGATGCTGGATAAATCGGCATCACAGGAAATTATTTCTTTCAAGTGATTTAATCAGTATTAAGGAATTATCTGGATCTGTGTTTTATTCCTTTGACACTCTAATTCTAACTTACCGTTGTCCTATTTTTAAAAGCTGAAAAAGATTATTATTTGGCTTTTAAGAACAAAATGAACAGTAAAGTTGGGTGAAACCCTGTGGGTTCGATTCTGACTCAATGAAGTCCTATTAACTGCAACATGTGCGCAGTATTTTCAGCACAAATACGTATTGACATCGGCTTTTAATATTCCTAGATTTGGTTCGACAACTTAACTTGAAACTGAAAATAGATGAAGGAACTAACTCGTTTCGTGCAGATTAGAGCAACACAATCTTTGGCGCCAGAGCAGATTGATTTACTAACCTTACCCTTATACAGAAATTCACAACTATCCTCTTTGGCTAAGGTAATTGCGATGACAGGAGAGGCCGTAAAGAAGGATCTCGTTAAAACAGTACCCCTGATAGATGAACATACAGACATCTATCCATTGATTCTTGCGACATACAATTGGCTGGATTATAAAGCGAAGCCGACTTTGGCTGAATTCACCTTATTTGCTAAGGAAGAGCTGAATGGATTCGCAGGAAATTTCAATAAGGATAAGTTTATTCTTGAATGGGAAAGTATTGCAGACAGTATTCTAATATTGGTCATCAGAAGGAAGCTTCAAGATGTAAAATGGATTGATTTTCAATTGCTCATCAAAGCATGCTATGTAATTGATACTTTTCTTAAAGACGACGGCTGCGATTTTATTGTCGAAGGAAAAGAAGGTGCATTTTTAGAATTACTAAATAAGCCATTGGTAATTCCATCGATTAAGTTGATAAAATCCACGGTTAAGAATAAATTAGATTTCCCAAAGTTAAATAGTGTAAAAGAGCTGAATGTTGGCGATTTCCATACAGCCTATAATGACAATGACCAAGGGTGGGTAACACCTATTGATCCAAAAGATCCCAAAGACCCGAAAGATCCTCCTTCAAATGACATTAAGGATTGCTCATGTGAGTGTGACGATGAATGCAAAAAATCAAGCACGCATTGTATGAATATTGAGCCTTACGTAGGAGATTTATTGATCGTAAAAGAGGAATTGATTCGGTACAAGGAAAGTGACATCGCTTATATTGAAAATGTGCTCGCTGGAGAACTAAAACAACGAAAGCATCGAAGTCTTCATCGTACCGAAGATTTTTCGGAAACAGAACAAACAGATACAAGCTCTGAAGAACGCGACAATCAAGTGACGGAGATAGACTCACTCCAGTCTGAAGTAAGTAAAACTGTTCAGGCAGATGCCAATGTTCAGGCCGGTATCGTTTCAACAGCAGCTTATGGAACAGCTATAAGTACTACGGTAAACGCGAGTGCTGGAGCAAGTATTTCTAAAGCAACTTCAGACACAAGTGCTAGAAATTACTCTAGAGAAATAGTGGATCGATCAGTCACGAATGTTGAAACAAAAAAGAGAACAGTTAATTCTAGTGAGACGATAAACGAACTTGAAGAAAAGAATAAGCATGTAATCAATAATGATAGTGAAAAGCACCGTGCAGGTATTTACTATTGGGTGGATAAGGTTACAAAAGCGCAAGTTTTCAATTATGGTAAACGAATGATGTTCGACCTTGTCATTCCAGAACCCGCTGCACTTTACAAAAAATTAATACAAATTAAGCGTGAAGGAGAGCTTGAAGGAAGTTTGATTCCTCCAGTTCGGCCAGACATTAATTGGAATGAGATTTCACGAGATAAATATCAAGAGTTGTTGGAAGAATATGGAGTTACAGGAGCACCTGTGCCACCGGATAGATTCCTCTCAATTGATATGAGTGTTGAAAAAAGCTTGGATGAGGGTGCATCTGGCAAAACAATCGGATTTTCACTTAATTCCAAGTCAGACCCAATCCCTGATGATTACTCTGGGGTGTCATTTGATTACGATATCGATTTGTATGTTGGAACTCTCAAAGCAGATTCTGGCGCTAAAGACGAAGCAGCGGTCACCGTTACTGCAGAGAATTATACTCTTCTCAATGAGACTGTTAATAATTATGAAGAGGATAACGCTGGCAAAAAGGAAATTAAACATTGGAATGCGAACGGTTCAAGAGTACTGGAGAGCCTACAAGGCCCTTTGAATGTTACTGTTTCTGGATTCAGTTCTATTTCACTCGGGCTTTCTTGTGGCATTCGAATTAACTGTGAATTTAAGAAAGAAGCTTTTGAAGGATGGCAGTTGGGTATCTATGATTTAATAATGACGCAGTACAATAGCGAATTGGCTCAATTCAAGTCGGAAGAAGCCGCAGCTAAAAGTCTATTAGAAATAAAAGGGCAATCATCATTTGTGAATCGTGAAACGGAAAAGAACGAGTTAAAACGCCACATTATCTCCATTTTAATGTGCAATTATTTTAATGGCGTTGGTTCCATGATGGAAAAAGTTGAAGATTGTGGATACCCTGAAATTGATTTTGAAAAACTCGAAGCGGAGTCGCCAATGATTCAGTTTTTTGAGCAGGTCTTTGAATGGAACTATATTACCTATTTGTTTTACCATAGCATGTGGGCGCGCAAGTGCAAATGGCCAGATTTAATTGAAGCTGACAGCGGCGATACATTATTTGATCAGTTTTTAATGGCTGGTGCAGCAAAAATTCAATTGCCAGTTCGCCCAGGTTTAGAGCCTTTGTTTAGCTGGTTCCTTGAATCCGGTAGGCCTTGGACAGGAGCGACAATGCCACCTTACTTTTCACACAACCGTTATATTTCGCTTTTAGAAGAGATTAAAGCATCTAAAAATGGAGATTATTCGGATAGAATTGGTTCATTGGAAGTGGTCAATGGAAGCAAAGAAATAATAGTAACGGACAGTGATTTCTATTGGGACCATTCCAGTAATACCGTGAATGATTACTTCATAGAGAATGACATTGATAGAGAGCTATTAATTGACTTGAAAATCTATAGAATAGTAGGTATTATTCAAACGGATCCGGCAGACGAAACAACTTGGACAATTACCATAAGTGAGGAATATCCAAAGGATAGTGCAACCAATTTAGTACATGCGGTTGGCGCCAAATTTGTTGGAGCACCTTGGGAAGTCATTGTTCCAACAGAGCTGACTTACTTAAGGAATGAAGAAGATGTTTTACCAACATATCCTTTGGATTAATTATGGCAGACGGCTATCAAAATTCTAATACATCTGGCAACGGTTATGGCAGTCCAGGCTCTTCAGGCCTCAATCCAAGTGCTGCTGCAACCAAAATATGTTTTGCACCTTCTGAACTCTTTGGGCAAATTCCAGCGCAGGGTTTTGGCTATTTTGCCGAAGCATTTATTATTCATAAGCTCAAGCCTCAATTCCATGCATCTGGCATTTCGCCAATAGATTTGTTTACCGATTATGGATTTGCCGGACCGATTGATAAACTTATGATTGGTTACATGATGTTGAAGAACCCTTTAAAGGCCGCATTTATAAATACCACATTCACTGCGACACCGCACAAACGACCCGATATAATTGTGCACACGCCTTTTTTACAAGAGTTCTATGAGGTGAAACCCGATTCTATAAGTGGTCGTTATGCCGGTAAAAAAAAGGTTGCCGAAATTGATGCATACATGCTTAATTATGGTTTGCCCTATACACACGGCGTCACATTCGTACCACCATCTTCAATGGATGTAGGTCATTTTTTCTTCCC
The DNA here is from genome assembly GCA_047630755.1 of Crocinitomicaceae bacterium. Classification (GTDB taxonomy): domain Bacteria; phylum Bacteroidota; class Bacteroidia; order Flavobacteriales_D; family Crocinitomicaceae; genus UBA4466. Next base: position 92,481 of record JBLHYG010000008.1, read on the forward strand.
CGTACCTGGAAATGGTCGTATTCGAGTGGACATTTCTATCGGTCTTAGAATATCCGCTGGATGTATTTATTATACGATTTGCATTGAAACGAATTGGGACTTGGTCTTGGCACTTGCACTCACGGGAGCATTTATTGTGGCGGTGTTTAAGTTTTTCAAACAAATTTTTGCGTCGATAACTGAAATAATAAAAGGAATTGGTGACTGGGTCTATGAACATCCTTGGGAAACCGCTTTTATTGTTTTTGCTGCATTCGTCGTGATTCTTGCTTTCTTAGAACCAACTCCAATCGGGGAGGTAGTTGCAACATTAATACTCGCGGCTGAAGCTGAAGTTTACATGCTGGCAACCGCATCTTTGGGATTGACGCCCATATTACAAGCCGCAAGATAAAATAGTTCTTATGCCAACAGAAGGATATGGTGATTATAGAGAGTTTCAGGACAGTCCACCGAGCGGGCCTGTTCACGAAATGGACAATGTTCCAGAAAATAAATATGTTTATCTAACATTTGATGATGGCCTACAACCCGGAACGAGAGAAATTATTGATGTCTTAGAATCGCAAGGCGTTCCCGGCACTTTTTTTCTAGTTGGAGTTCACACCGAATTCTATTTGAAACACGTTGAAAAAGGTGCTTTGGGACTCAATTTAATGAAGCGTTTGCATCGAAAGCATTTAATTGCAAACCACAGTTATTCGCATGCAAACAATAAGTACGGACACACGTATAGTAGTGGCGTATACCTTCCGCGGGGAGTTACACCACGATCGGTTCTTGAAGATTTTCAAAAGAATGAGGCTTTTTTAGAGGATACGTTAATTTCTGCCGGAGTCTATTCTGGTGAGGAAATGAAATTCAAAATCGCGAGATTTCCCGGGAGAAACACATGGCGAATTAACGGCGTGAAATCTATTGCTGGCGGAAGTCAAGGAGATACATCAACTGAGGCTGAGGAGCTTTTTAGAGACAATTACAAAATTTACGGTTGGGATTCGGAATGGGATGTTAATTTTAATATTGACCCGAGCTATTTGGCGCCTGTGGAAGCTGTTGCTCATTTCGACCCTGAATCAGATCCCAATGAAGAAGTCCCGAGTTGGGAATGGGCAGAAGGACATCCGTTTTATGACTTTTCAGCGGATGATCTTGATCAATTGTCTGAATCGGCAGAAGAAGTTGCCGGAGAAATTATGACACTCCTTAATAATCCGGAAGCAACGAAACGTCCAGGCAAGGTCATACTGCTTTTGCATGATCGTTATTTCAGGGATTTGCAATCAACAAAACCCGTTGAACGCTTGCGACAATTAATTGAGGCTCTTAAGCTTGCTGGAGTAAAATTCAGTACGCTGGATCGTTATTAGACCCAACTACCTTCCACACTTTTTATGTACTGATAGCGTAGGTGTTTAATGCAAATTATTCAGAGAATTTTCTTGCAACATTTACGCACCAAAAACAGTACAAATACGTGGCTTGGTTTCAATTGCATTCCTTAATTTCACCCGAACAAAAACCACGCTGATGCAACCCAAATTCCTCATAACGCTTCTATTAAGTATCGCCATTGTATCCTTTAACATTGGATGCTCTGATAATTCAAGCAATTCAAATCCAGTCAAAACTACAGATGATTTAGAAGTTGCAGCACCGGACTCTAGCTATTTTCTCTTCGTTTCAGACATCCACTTGAACTCAGCAGGCACAGAAGCATCCGTTTATGGGCGCGACACACGTCTGGATTTATGGGGAATGATGAAATCCAAATTAAACTCAATTACAAAAGGAGCGAATCCTCCGAAATTTATTGTTTACACCGGAGATTTACCGGACCACCAGCCCGACAAAGGAGCCATTCATGACACGAATATCCGAACGGTTTTGAATGAATTGCTTGATATTGCTGGAAATATCCCCGTATTTTATGCTCCTGGAAACAACGATCCCAGAGGTGGAGATTATTCCCCGTACTCAGATGCAAATTGCGAAACACCGCTTGATTTAGCCCGTCACAACTCGGGGTATCCAGCGCCCAATTCAACAACAATTTACAATTATGACGCGGCTTACGGATATTATTCAGCAAGCGCATTTGACGGGCTTCGTGTAATCGGTTTGAATTCCGTAATGTTTAGCGCAAGGCACCAATCTGAATACGATCCGCATTGTTCATTCGATACGCTCAATCAGGAGCAGGAAAGTTTAAAACAACTGAAGTGGTTGCGCAAAGAGTTGGAAGCAGCCAAAACAGCGAATCAAAAAGCCTATTTAATCATGCACATTCCGCCGGGTGTCGATGCCTTTAAAGGATCTGGAATGTGGAAACAGCAAGCGTGGGTAGATTCTTTATTGACATTCACCGATGAATACTCTTCTTCAATATCAGGCGTGTTCTTCGGCCATACGCACATGGATGAAATAAGACGTCTCACAAGACCTAGCGATCCGAGTACTTTCTCAGCGATAGCCATCAGCGCACCTGGAGTGAGCCCGATTTTTAATAACAATCCGGGATTCAGAAAAGTGTACATCAATGCCGACTACGAACCGATTGATTACACCACACATTATACTTCAAAAATCAATTCTGTTTGGGGAGTCAACAATACCGCTTGGGGCGATAGCTCGTACACTTTCTCTCATCAATACGGGAGCGGAACTACTATCAAGGAAACACTTTCAGAAATGTCGACAGATGATTTGTATCAAAAAATGATTCAGTCGTATATGGTGTTGAGTGCTTATAAAACGGGCAGCCCATTTGTAAAGCAAGGAATTACAGTGGATTGATTTTTTGGTTGCGGGGAGTTTGCGGTTCGGGAGGGAGTGAAGTTGGTTGGAATGGGATTTTGATTGGTGGAGATGATGTGTTGCTTGGGTTTGGTTCATTAGTCCTATAATGGGATTGCGTTATACGCTTTATGCTTAAACACAAAAGCCTTAGCTTGGAGATCTGTTCGTCACAGTCGAAATACACTTTCGACGGGAATTGAAAATGACCTAAACGAACAGGTCGACAGTTTCTTTACCTTCGGTGCTGCTCCGCGGTCTTTTGATGTTTCAGTGCATAAACGCCATTGAACAAGAGGAATGATAATTCCGAAGACCAAGCGTTAGCGCAGGGACTAGTTACATGGAGCTTGCGGTTTCGATAGCTATCGAAAGGAATAGGGAAGGAGTGGGAGCTAGAATTCAGCTAATTCTTGCAGTTTTATTTATGAATATTGAGTAGAAATACGCATTTTCTTTCAAGACTCGAATGAGTACATTTAACCTTAACTATAAACTGCGGACTTATGTATATTGGAATCAATCAAAAAGTAGCTCCAATAAAATTCGGTTTTCTAACCAGACCAAATTCTAAGAAAAGTTTTGAAAGAGCTGTTGGTCTCAGTTGTACAAATTGGGGCGGTTATTATTCACCTATAATACCTCTTTACAAAAAGCTTTCTCTATCTTATATAAAAGATTTTGGGATTTCTGTAACTACAGAAGAGTACTACAAAAACACCTTCGACAATTTTAATGTTGACGTAATAATTTACGATGATTCCTTAGAGCAAAGTTTAGTTAACAGGATCTCTGGAGGGCGCCGAATTTTTTCTATGAACAATCTCGAAGACGAATTAGTGAGAGGGTTTCCAACATTTGGTATCGATATTTTTCAGCTAACCAATTGTCTTATACAAAACGAATTCAAATACTCTCGCAACGACTCAGTAAAGCTAATATTACCAACTTATAATAAGAGTGACCTTCTGCTAAAAGTAAGACAAGGTTATTTAAATGAAAAAATTCATTCAGAGTTGCACAGTCACCTTAAAGGAAGACCTTTCTATGAATCTCCAAGAATTACAACCAAAACCAAGATTGTAAATAATGGTGAAGCTTCTAATATTGGTTTATATGGGGTGAGTATGTTCAAATTAAACGTTGGTTATGAGCAACACTGGTATAATGAGTCGGCAATCTATTTTCTAAGAAAAGATAATCTCAATGACATTCAAAACTTTTGGAATTTAAGAGCTGTTGGATGGAACATTGTCCCAGTTCCAATTGATAAACTTAACGAGGAGCATTATCAATCATTGACTGATGATTTTCTCGAATGGTTTCTTCGTATTAAAGAAAATCAAACATTTTTAATGGTTAATTATATAGTTAGCCATGATATTAAGAAGCAAGATCACGAAAAGATAAATGAGTTTTTGAATGACCGAGCGAATAAAACAAGAAGTAAAATTCGCTTTGGTCACTTTAGTTGGAAGCCTCGATATTGGGAAGATAGAATGACCTTAGATGCTGATAAAACTGTATGTTGCTTTCTATACTCATCTAGAAATTATGATCATCATGAAACAAAGGACGGTCAACTTCAATTTGATGCTGACCCTTTACCTTTTTCCCTTGACGATGAAGGGTTCAAGGATAACTTGTACAAGATAGACATTGAAATGTCGATTCATGATGATTCAGCAATAAAGGCTGGGGCTATATCTGATATTACTACTTCTGATTGGAACGAAATAGTTGAGACTTTCGATAGTTCTAAATGGCATTTAACTAGTAATAATGTAAATTACTACATCCGCTCTGGTGATAATAGGGTACGATTCAAAATCCCTGATGCAAAAGACTTCTTTAAATCTTATTTCTCACGCAAGGGCAAGACTTTAATGATAGGTTCTAATGGTAAGTTAGCAGAGGAAGTACTAAAAAATATAGGTGGGATAAGAGGTACATACATCTTTAATAAGCCTGAAAAACTTGAAATACTATCTTCGTTTGAAAACGGAAAAATAATCGAGCATCGTTCTTTGTCGGCGAACATAAAAAAGAATTTTAAAACTAAAGATAACGACTATGTAGAACGAATGATTCAGACTCTTTTGAATAACAAAATTATTGAGTTCGGAACAAAACTAGAATGCACAATCTGTGAACAGAAATCTTTTTTTTTACCGAACGAATTAAACCTTGAGGTTACATGCAAAGAATGTAGAAACTCATTTAGTATACCAAGTGCAAGGCCTTCAAATATTAAGAGTGCATATAGAGGAATTGGTCCGTTTAGCAAGAATAACAAGGTTGGTGGATTGATGACCGTATTTTTGTGCTTACAATTCTATCAGTCGGCACTTGTCAGATCTTTTGGTGGGATGAGTTCACTTTGTGGTTTTGAATTGATGAATAAGGATTCAACCCTTCAAGAGATTGACCTCGGCTCATTAATTAAGACAGGGCGTGACAATAATGATAGTGCGGAATTACTTTTGGCAGAGTGTAAAACATTTATAAATTTTGAATTGAAAGACTTTCAAAGGATGAAATCTTTAGGGGATTCATTTCCAGGAAGTATATTGGTATTTGCAACTTTAAATGAGAGCTTTAATAAGTTTGAAAAATCCGAACTCCGAAAATTGGTTGAGTATTTTCGAACAGGGCATGGGCATAGACCCAGAAATTCCATTTTACTTTTAACAAAATCCGAATTAATGCCCGAAGATTATGATGGTGGTCTAGATGTTTACGATGCTGAAATAAAGCCATATCATAGATATCAAGGTTTTGTTTCAAGTTTGAGTGAAATGACAGTTAAGCATCATTTGAGTATTAAAACATGGGGCGAAATATTTGAAGAGAAGTGGGTAAAAGAACACCAAACAGAAAAAAAATAATTTTCGGTTAATTAGTAAATAATTCTAAAGTTTAATTCGAGATATATGTCAAATGAATTTCAAGAAATCGAGAACGAGATAGATTCTCAATTTAACAATCTAGGAATCTGGAAATGTTCGATGCAGTCTATTATATCAGCAACATTGTTCGTAGCTGAACAAATAGATTATAAGGGAGATGTAGATACTGCAATGGATTACACTAGTCGGGCATCTTATCTACTTGATCATATAAAAAATTTAGCACAATCTAAAGAGGGTGGACTTACCTCCGAAAGTATTCTTGAAACAACGGATCATATTGAAGATATTCAATTTATGAACGCGTATGCACATTATTGTATGCTAATGCCTCAGTTCTATAAAAAGACGTTCAAAGTAATTAAGTTGGGTGAGAAAAAATTTAAGTTAGACTTTACGTCAGAAGAAGTTCAAAAAGCAGAAGTAATAGATCGAATTTATAGCGGATTTGCACAGCAAATGGTTTTCACTTACGCTAAATCGGATAAATTTTGTGAATATCTAGATTATACAATTCAAGAAGGAAGAGGGCAAAGAATTTTGAATGACGATTTTATATGGATCAAAGATATGTATTCACACTTTTACACATACTCTTTAACTATTGAAGTAGTTCCTTCAAAAATTCTTGAAGAATCTTGTGGATTCAACTATGAGCAATACAGGAAGTTCTGTGCTTCAGTGAGAGCATATGCAGAGTATTACAAGGAATTAGGAAGAAGTTACAAAAGAATTATTACAGACGATATGCCGCTTGATGAGCAATCTTTTAATATGAATGAATACATAAATTGGACTGTTCCTAGTTTGAAGCATGAAGCTATCGGAATGATTCAGGGGCTTACTGATTTAACAGAAGTTGTTTTCTTAAAGATCTTGTCCTATTACACATTCATATTTGAGGATAATACTGGGCAAAGTTATGAAATGAATGCTGTATCTGGAGAAGCTTATACTCCGCCTTTTATGTTATTGGACAATTTATTCATTCAGAGCCCTCATTGCATGAAGTATATGCTCCCTTTGAACAATGTTCTTTACTCAATGAATAAACTAAATAGTGATTTATTTAATAATGAATTCTCAAAGCATTTAGAACCAACTTTAATAAATCAATTACTTTACATTTTCTCTTGTTTAGGAAATGTACGTTGTGAGGCAAATGTAAATTATTCTAAAAGTGAAATTGACTTATTAGTATTATCTGAAAAAGAAAAAGTTTGTCTCAATATTCAAGTTAAAACAACAATTGCTCCTGATAGTGCAAGAACAGTTAGAAATGTAGAGTCTCGGTCAATAGAAGGAGTGGAGCAATTATCACTTTTTTTAGCAGAGACAAATGAGGAAAAAATGAATGTGATTAATAGTGCTTTCAATACTGCACTTGACGAAGTAAAGATTATTAGTTTACTAGTAGTCAGATCATCCGCAGGGTCGGGAAAAGCATGGAAAAAAAACGAGGAATTTAAGATTATAAATTACCCGCTATTAGCAGCTTTGATTAATGGTAAAATTGAAAAAAATGAACTAAACATCGGTAAATTTGATGAAGAAATTTTTTCTCTCCAAGAAGAACTTTTATTACAATCTAAATTTGAAATTATAGAAGAAACACTAGAGATTGAAGGCTATGAGATAAGCTTTCCCAATATAAGTTTCAATTCAGATAATATTTTAGGGCTTAATTTAAAAACGATGAAGCATTTACCCGATTTTGAAAAGGCAACGCCTTAAGATATGATCAATTAATTTCTATGGACTATTGATCTTGCTTCTCCATGCTTCTTTTGATATTCAGGGTCTTTATAAACTGAAACTTTACGAATAAAGTTAACATATGTGAAGATTAAAGATTTAGTATAGACTAATAATACTTGAGTCATTTCTTCTAGTTCTTGCCTCGATATATAATACTCACTTTTACCACGTTTGTTTGGAGTTCTCTTTTCTGTTATATAAAAAATCCTATGTTCTATAGCATTTCTGATTTCTCTGTATTTTTTTAAACCAGAGTATTTTTTATTCATTATGTCATATGCTATACTGTATAGGGATTGAAGATAGTAGTTGATTTTAAATTCAGATTCTGGAATTAGTTCTAAATCCCACATACTGGTGAAATGTATATCTACCTTTTTTCCAGGGTATTTTTCATTCAATATTTTAACGTAATCTATATCTAGTGCCTCGAGAATTGCTATGCCTAAAGTGTCTAATATGCTATAGCATAATCTGAAACTATCCTTCAAAAGTGCACCCTTTACATCATCTGATTTGTTTTCTAGACCAATATTTGTCAAGTTGAACCCCTTTAACCGGGTTTTAGGCAATGAGTGATAGTAATTCTGTCTGGCTAGAATGAAATCATATCGAACCGAGTTAAGTATTTTCTCAAAACGATCTACATAATCTATTTGAGTATGTTCGTGCCCTGAAGTAATTTTCAGATCATCTTTCATTGATTTCTTGCATACACAGTATATGGAGTGTTCAGTAAGAAATAGTCCTTTATCCAGACAAAATTTTTCATATGAAGAGTATTTTTCAAACTTTTTAGTGTGAATCTTTTTATGAGAGCGAACCTTTGTTATTGAAAGGTCATTATCTACAAAGGTTTTTCTTATTCTTTTTGCGAGGTCTTTAAAGTGAGTTTTATCGCTTTCAAGTACATCATTTGAATTATTAATTGTTCTACATGAATCATAAGTTTCGAGCAATAGAATACTGCTATAATCAGAACAGGTTTTTTCTTCAACACCTTCAAGAACCCCAGCCTTCATTGAAATAGTTACGGGGTCAGTTGGGTCTATTGCTTCAGCAAGATTCAAGTAATACAGTGATTCATACCAACGAGAAAGCATACCTAAATAACTACCCAATGAACTTAAACATCTAACTAATTGATGTTTATTTAGGACATTATTGTTTGAAAGATACTCGTTATATAGTCCTGTGAGATAACATTTACATTGAAGTGCAGGAGTAATAAATTCCTTTGTAGCCATCTCTTCAGGAGTAGTATTACTCCGTTTAAGATTAAAGTAGGCAAGAAGAGATATCGAATAAATAAGTTTGAACCTAACGGGAAACTTTGATAGCAAATTCTGTTTAATTTCAGAATCATTAAAACGAAGCATCATATTTTCAAAAGTCTTAATGCTTTTGAAGTAATATCCATATTGATTCAATAACTCAAAGAACATCAAATTGATTTCACATCGAATAGACTTATCCTCAACACGACTTAGGTAAAAGCCAAAGAATTCGTTAATTTCTTCCTTTAGTTCATCCTGAGAATGGGTATATATTTTCTTGCGAATTTTTGCAACCTCTAATCTAAACCAAATTAAAAATTGATCAGGCTTGACATGTACGAGTTCACCTTCCCACATTTCTAATTTTTTGTTGATACAAGTAACTCTCTAATATCCACATCTAAAATCTCAGCAATAAGCTTCAAGTCTTTCAAATGTGGTTGAGACTTGTTATTACAAATAGAAGTAATCGTATTAGGGTTCTTTCCTAATTGAGCCGCCAATTCTTTTTGGCTCATACCTTTGATAACCAAGACTTCTTTAACTCTATTAATGCGTTCTGACATATTCAAATGTAGCGATAGTAGGGGATAGTATCAATTCTTGATATATACAACTAGCGTTTAGATTGATTAAAATATAGGTTTAAACAATGTTTTTATAAGAATAAACAATGAAAATATTTTGAATTATTATTGTTTTAAACTATACTTGTATAGGAAATAACAATGTATTCATCGTTTAAACTATACAGTAATGCAAAACAAAGAATTAGTAATCTCACTTATTCAACAAGACCTCAAGCATCATCAACTAATCATTGGATTAGAAAACATTAGCTCAAAAGCAGGAAGAAAAGCGGGAGCTTTACTACGGAACGGAAGTGACCTTCATTTAGATATCCTTGACCTTTGCTTTGATGCAATGAAAGTGCCTGAATCCGCTGAAATAAACTGGGGAATGACGTACACAAACTACATGAACAAAGCGCTACGTTATAAGATAGACGCAACTTCCGAAGGATTAAGACACCGCGAAGCAGCCACTCGTGAATTAGCAGAACTGTGCTACACACATCTAAAAGGTATTGTTGATCTAGAGAATGAGAGAAAGGGATAGCTTTCGATACGGGAACGGAAAGTGACCTTGTTATTGTTTAGATTATAAAGATTAATTTTATTCAAAAGCAAATAGAATGAGAGAAGCAGAGCGCATTGATAGAATCTTGAGCCAATTAAAGAAGGAATGGGAAAAGCATCAAGATGTTAGACTGTTTCAATTGTTATTCAAACTCCAATATGATTACGCTAATAACAATGAAGGACAAGGTAAAGTTGATGGCGAAAATGGACAGGTAAGTTTTGATAATTATTCTTTGGAAGACGATGAGCTGGAGGAATTCTTAAAAGATTGGAAGTTCTAGACTATGTTAAATAGAACTTAGAATAGATTGCATAATCATAAACCAATTCCAATAGCTATCGGAAGCGTTGCCGGTGAATTGGCGATTCCGTTTTAAATTTTTACTGCATGAAAATACTGATTCCGAAAGGAAAAGGTCAAAAGTACAGATACGTTCGTTTGAAGATTAATGCTAAGCCAATTTCATTTTCATTTACAACAAACTAAACGCGCCGTTCGAGCATTTATCGAACTATGAAATCAAAGTATTCAAGAACGAAATGAAGAACTAAACGAATTCACATTCGAAAATACAATAGATGAATTAACTTAATTCGAATTCGTAATTTCACTTCATGGACTTTACTGGTAAATACGAAGGAACATTGTGGTATGGTGACGGTTACTCTCACGATCAAGGAGCAGAACTAACGTTTCAAATGGAAATTGAAGAAGCAGACAATTCTTTCTCAGGAATAGCTAATGATACTGGCGGAACGGGAATGAGCCCTGATGAAGCCATTGTGACAGGAGTCATAAGTGACAAGCTTGTTGGTTTTGACAAAATCTACAAACATTCTCACTACTCTGACGAAGAAGGGAATACAATTGTAGACGAAAAAAGCGAAGGGTTACCAATTCTCTACAATGGCATCTTTAATCAGGAAACAGGATTTTACGAAGGAAAATGGAAATACAACGTTGTTCAGCGGTATTGGATACTTTTCACCAAGCCTGTTGAGATCGGTTCGGGAACATTCAAGTTAAAGAAAGCGCAACCTAATCTTTAGCAGGAGTAAGCAATTCACTAAAAATGCTCCGAACGAACAGGTCGACAGTTTCTTTACCTTCAGCCGACGTTACAAAGCTGAAGCCATTTAACAGTTCCTACTTTTAAATAAAAGGATATCCGATGAAACTTATTTTCGATCCAATAATTCCTTAACTTTGCAACATGCGAATAGTTGGTTTTATTCTTCAATCGATTGCAATAGGAATCATTCTATTGCATTCATTTATTCCGCATAAACACCATTCTGACCTTACTGAAGTCGATCACACCTCTCAGCATGTAGAGGCTGCAAGTTTTCTTGATATCGTCGCTTTAGGGTTTCATGTTGATCATCAAGATGGAGAACTGGAAGAATTTACCGCCTCACTTGATAAGGACATAATTGAATACGATTTGATTCAATGCGCTGAAAATAGCTGCGCAATTCATGCTCCATTATTCAAAGAGCAAAAAGTAAACTTATATACAAGCTTAGAAATCCCATTTCTCGAGGATTTTTATTGTAAAGCCATCGGCTTAAGAGGACCTCCTTCTCTAGGGTAACAATCATTATTGTTTCAAGTTTATTGATCATAGGACTCCTGTGCTCAATTCAGTATTCTTTTACCCAATCAATTATTATGATAGAGAAAATCATTCACTTTTCTGTGAAGAATAAATTTATTATTGGACTTTTTGTCGTTGTTCTTATTGCTACAGGCATCTATTCAATGCAAAAACTTCCAGTAGATGCCGTTCCTGACATCACAAACAATCAGGTTCAAATAGTAACTTCTTCTACATCTCTTGCTCCTCAGGAGGTTGAGCAGTTTATAACATTTCCGATAGAAATGGCAATGGCCAATATCCCGGGAGTTGTCGAGACTAGATCTATATCTCGTTTTGGGCTTTCCGTGGTCACCGTAATTTTTGAAGAAGATGTCCCGGTTATGCAAGCCCGGCAATTTGTAAAAGAACAGATTGATCTCGCTCAGGCTGAAATCCCAAAAGAATTAGGAATCCCTGAAATGATGCCCATAACGACTGGTTTAGGAGAAATCTATCAATACACCTTAGAAGTAGATTCCGCCTATAAAGATCAGTACGACGTTATGGAACTTCGAACCATCCAAGACTGGATTGTGAAAAGGCAATTAATGGGAATTAATGGCATTATCGAGGTGAGTAGCTTTGGAGGTTATTTGAAACAATACGAAGTTTCCGTTGACCCGCTTAAACTTCAAAGCCACAACGTTGTGATTTCTGAAGTTTTAGAAGCACTTGAAAAGAACAATCAAAATTCTGGTGGTAGTTACATTGAAAAATCGACAAACGCCTATTACATCAGGACAGAGGGACTGATTGATAGTAAGCTAGACATTGAGAACATTGTCGTGAAAAAGAATGAAAATGTTCCTGTTTTGGTGCGCGATATTGGTGAAGTTAAATTTGGCAGTCCTCCGCGTTTTGGAGCAATGACCAAGGATGGAAAAGGTGAAGCAGTTGGAGGGATTACGCTGATGTTAAAAGGAGCGAATTCCTCAGAAGCAATTGAAAATGTCCACGAGCGCATAGCAGAAGTTCAAAAATCACTTCCTCCAGGTGTGCGAATTGTTCCGTATCTCGATCGTTCCGTACTGGTAGGAAAAGCAATAGGCACAGTGAGTAAGAACCTGATAGAAGGGGGACTAATCGTAATTTTCGTTCTAATACTCTTGTTGGGAAATTTCCGAGCTGGAATGATTGTAGCATCGGTGATTCCATTATCGCTTTTGTTTGCGTTCATCATGATGCATCTTTTTGGAGTCTCAGCAAACCTTATGTCCTTAGGAGCAATTGACTTCGGAATTGTTATCGATGGAGCAGTCATCATCGTAGAAGGCGTCTTACACATTATTTACACCAAATACATCGGTAAGAAACTTTCTCAAAACCAAATGGACGATGTTATAGTCAAATCGTCTTCAAGTATTATTGGTTCCGCTGCTTTTGGTGTATTGATAATTATCGTAGTGTTTATTCCAATAATGACCTTGACAGGAATAGAAGGGAAAATGTTCACACCAATGGCTAAGACTGTCAGTTTTGCAATAATAGGTGCTCTAATTCTCTCTGTTACGTACGTTCCGATGATTAGCGCTTTGGTTCTGAAAAAAGAAGTTAAAGAACATAAAACTTTTGCAGACCGCATTATGAATGGAATGAGAAGGGCTTATCAACCCGTTCTTCAGCGCGTTTTGAATATTCCTTATTTAATTGTTGGGGCATCCGTTGCTTTATTGATTTCAATAGGATTTTTGTTCAATTCTCTTGGGGCTGAGTTCGTTCCAACTTTAGATGAAGGAGATATGGCTATGCAAGTGACCATAGAACCGGGCAGTTCACTTACTCAAATGATTAACACTACAACTCAAGCAGAAAAAATCCTAAAAGAGAATTTCCCAGAAGTGACGCATGTTGTTTCTAAAATAGGAACGGCCGAAGTACCTACAGATCCTATGGCTGTTGAAGATGCGGACGTCATGATTCTATTAAAAGAAAAAGACGAGTGGGTAAGCGCCTCATCTAGAGATGAATTAGCAATCTTAATGAAACAAAAACTTCAAGAGTTGAGTTGGGCACAGTTCGATTTTACTCAACCCATTCAACTTCGGTTCAACGAGCTAATTTCAGGTTCAAAAACCGATGTTGCCATTAAACTTTTTGGAGAAGACTTGGATGAATTGGCCATTAAAGGAAACGAAATTGCTGAATTGGTTAAAGGGATTAGAGGTGCTGGAGATGTTAAGATCGAGCAAACAGAGGGGCTTCCTCAGCTGATGGTCAAGTACAATAGAGAAAAGTTAGCCTATTATCAGTTAGATATCATTGATTTGAATAGGATCATTCGAACGGCTTACGCTGGTGAGAACGCGGGGATTGTGTACGAAGGGGAACGAAGATTTGACCTAACCGTTCGACTTGATGAAGAATACCGAAAGAATCTGGAATTAGGAAAGCTCTTTGTTACTACTCCGAATGGAAACCTAATTCCGCTTAGTGAAGTCGCATCAATGGAGGTAAAGGAGGGACCCATGCAGGTTTCCCGAGAGAACGCGAACAGACGAATTGCAGTTGGAATCAATGTCCGCAATAGAGACATCGCAAGCTTTATCGAGGAAGTACAACAAGTGCTAGACAAAAAAATAACGCTTAAAGCAGGTTATTTCATTCAGTATGGTGGACAGTTTGAAAACCTTGTAGCTGCCAAAAAACGCCTAAGCGTTGCAGTTCCAGTTGCGTTACTATTGATTTTCATTCTCTTGTTTTTCGCGTTTAAATCTTTCAAGTATGCTTTGCTTATTTATGCTACGGTACCTCTTTCTGCGGTTGGTGGTGTAATAGCCTTGGTAGCGCGTGACATGCCTTTTAGTATTTCAGCTGGAGTTGGTTTCATAGCTCTGTTTGGAGTAGCGGTGCTGAACGGAATTGTTCTTATCAGTTATTTCAATAAGTTAAAAGCTGAAGGAATGAATAACCTAAAACAGATTGTTGTACAGGGAAGTCTTGTCCGGCTCCGGCCAGTTATCATGACGGCGGCAGTAGCTTCATTAGGCTTTTTACCGATGGCAATCTCAACATCCGCGGGAGCAGAAGTACAGAAACCATTGGCTACAGTAGTTATTGGCGGGCTCATAACAGCTACTTTACTTACTTTATTGGTTATTCCTGTCATCTATTATTTGAGCGAACGAAAGAAGTTCAAACCTGGAAAAGGAGTAGCAACACTAGCAATTCTATTGTTTACAGCTCCTCTAGCAAACGCTCAAGGTCTCACCGAGCAAATGGCAATCGATTCAACACTTGCTAACAACATGGCGCTTAAAAACGCTTCTTTGTATGTGGATCAAGCTACTTTGGAAAAGAAAGTTGCACTCAGTTTAGGGAATACGAGTGTTGGATATCAATATGGACAGGTGAATTCAAGTCTTCGCGACTATTACTGGACCGTTGATCAAAGTTTAGGGAATCCAATGTTGCAGCTCAACAAATCAAAAGAAGCCAATGCCTCAATTGGAGTGTATGAAGCCGAGAGCCTCTTAATTCGTAGAGAATTAATAATGAAGACCAAATCGGCATGGCATCAATGGATTCTCGCTGATAAACAAACGGATCTTCTCAAAGAACAATTGGGAGTCATAGATACGCTCCTAATTAAACTGAATAAGAAAAAAGAGATCGGTGATATCAGTAAAGTAGATCTTGGGCTTGCGGAGATTTACAAAAGTGAACTTCAATCAAAGCTTAGCGAAGCAACAATTCAGTTGTACGATGCCGAAAGTAACCTGAGGGTTCTGGGAATGTTAACTGGTAACCTCACTGTTCCTGAATCCTCCGATATAAGGGTTGATAAAGGAGTTGTTTTGATTCCCGACACCTTATCAAGCAGTCCATTGCTCATCGCTGAATCGGCAAAGATTGATCTGGCAAAAAGAGCTGTGATTACGGCCAAGTCAAATTACTTTCCAGAGCTGTCTCTTGGGTATTTTAATCAGTCTATTGATAATTCAAAAGGGTTTCAAGGGCTTCAAATTGGAGTATCAATTCCGTTGTTTAACAGAGAAAATACAATGGAGGTTCGAAAGGCAAAAATTCAAGCTCAAATGCAAGAAAACAATTACGAGAGTAAGAAGAGCGCTAATGATGTAAAGTTGAACAATGTATTGATGAAGCTACAAATGTATACAGCCTTGTATCAAGCATACAATACAAGTTGGACGGAACAATCGAATTTGTTATCAGAGGCTGCTGAATTGGAGTTAGAAACAGGTGGCATTGATTATTACCGCTATGTTTTGGCGCGGTCTAAGGTTTTGGAAATTCGAACAAAAAGACTTGAGTTAATCAATCAACTAAATCAAACATATTTTGAATTGGAGTATTACATATCTCCTGTAAATCAATAAAATAAGATGAAAAGAATAATAAACATACTGATCCCCACAATCTTGCTAGTAGCATGTTCTCAATCAGAAGAAGTGGAAGTAAAAAAGGAAAATGACGCAGAAGTTGCTGTAATTGATGAAAAGCAAGAGTCACTTCAAGAAGTAGAGGTAATTGAATGTACCGGAGACATTTCGGTGCCCGCTGATGCAATAATTTCAATTCATTCACCAATTAAAGGAGTTTTGAAGACTATTAAGGTTCTTGAAGGTGAGAAAGTAAGCAAAGGTCAGGTTCTTGGAACTCTTGAGCACATTGAAATCATTAAAATTCAGGAGGAATATTTAAAGAGCAAGGTGCAACATGACTTTTGGAAAAGTGAATTTGACAGAAAAACCACACTCTTCAAACAAGAGGTAATTCCTTTGAAAGAGTTTCAAGAAGTTGAGGCCTCGTATCTATCTGAAAAGGCAGTATTTGAAAGTTTACGCAAGCAGATTCAGTTTTTGGGCATTTCAGAAACCAAATTGAATCAGGGGACAATTAGTAAATCGATCACAATCACATCTCCGATCAATGGATTTGTTACAAATGTTCATGGAAATACGGGGATGTTCGCAGATCAAGACACGAAGATTTTTGGATTAGTTGATGACACGCATAAACATGTTCACTTAAATGTGTTTGCCACCGACATTAGCAAAGTTTCTGTCGGACAAACAATCTTATTCCGAATTGCAGGATCCGAGAAAGAGTACCAGGCTAAGGTTCATTTGATAGGCAAGAGCGTTGATGCTATTAGTAAAGCAATCCATGTTCATGGCCACCTTGAAAATGAAAAGGCAGATTTAATTATCGGAACTACTGTTTTTGGGAGGATCTTGGTTGAATGAGGATTGACTATAACGCTCTTGATGCTGTGGGCATTTGAAGTGTGCGTTATAGTTGGCAGTATAGCTGGAAAGCATGACAGGTCCCGATCGATAACTATCGATCGGGAATCCTCAAATTGCCTTAAAATAGTTTTGCGTTATACGAACCATCTTAGTTGCAGCTTCTTTAGCTTGGAGTGGGAGGGAAGTGGGCCGCAATTATTGTTTCTTTTATTTATTCGGTATTCCACATTGGTTATAAGAGAGATGCGTATTTATAATCAGCGACTTACGCTGCAAGTGATTGCCACAACCACACTTTTGTGAAGAGCTCCCTCCGTTGTTGGCCAGCTCTGGCAAATTTGAAAAGAAATTTAATTGCTGAAATTAAAACCAATTGCCAGTCCATCCTCCGAATCAATTACTAACGTTCCATTGATTTGCTCAACTAGAGCTTCAACCAATTCAAGTCCCATAGTTTTTGATTTTGATAGCGCATTTCCGGATATCCCAGGTCCATTGTCATGATAAAAGAATGAATAATTGTTCTCAGGATTTTCTGTGATTTCAATAATCAATGAGTGTTTTTGTGATTCATTGACAAATGCATGTTTAAACGCATTGGTAATCAATTCGTTAATAATTAACCCCAATGGAATAGATGTTTCAATGTCAATTTTGAGTAGCGGAGAAGTGTTATTTTGAAAATTAATAGGATACGCTTGGGCGTTATAGAATAGTTTGTTATTCTCAAAAAGCGACCCAATATAATCTTGAAATTCAACCGCAACAAAATCTGTCGTTTGATACATACGTTGATGTACCAAGGACATTGCGATAATTCGATTTTGAGTTTCTTGTATTGAATGAAGAAAGTTTTCATCGTCAAAATTGGCAGCTTGTAAATTAAGAAGACTGACGATAATTTGAAGATTATTTTTAACGCGATGATGGATCTCTTTTAAGAGTACTTCCTTTTCTGAGTTTTGATCTATTAATGTGTTTTTTTGCTGTTGCAGTTCAGTTGTTCGAGATTGAATTATGACTTCTAACTCTAACTGCTCACGTTCTAATTCTCTTGTTTTAATCGTTAATTCACTCAATAATACCTGTTTTTCTTTTACAGTAGAGGATAATTTGGCTTCAAATTGACGGTTTAAGCGAAGTACGAAACTGATAAATATGATAACCAAACTAGTAAACATGAATAGGTTAGCGATACGAAGAACTAAAATATTCGTAGAATCAATGAAAATAGGCGCATGAAATAAATTGAACTCACCGATCGCATAAATCAAGGCGGTTAGAAGGGTGAAAACCAACAGGTGTATCCGATTATTTCCTTGGTCAAATTGTACCCAAGCAAAGGCTAGAAGTGTCATAGCACCAGTGTGATACAGAAAATCACTCCCACAAATAGTGGCAAGAACCGTAGCCATGAAGAAAATTGAATAAACAACAATGATCTTTGCCAATACATATTTTCCTTTGCCATTAAACCAAAATCCAATGATGATAGCAACTACGCCAATTAAATTCAAATAACTGTAGTTACCAATAATAGGCAGGAGTAAAAATAATAAACTTACGATCGCTATAAACCCTAATAAGATCGATTGATTAAAGAAAATTCTTCTTTTTTGCTCTACAAAATTCTCTTCGTTAACCTGATCAATTCCGTTATATGAAATGCTGTGCCATATTCTGAAGAAAATTGACGCCATTGAGTATTTGATTTAAAAAAAAAAACGAATATAAGTATAATGTGCTTATCGTATAGAGCCATTGGGAGTATAAGCGCGCGGAGCTGATGATTGTAGATTATTAGGTGTGAATTATTGTTGGCAAGACATCCAGAGGATTCAGGAATACCTATATTGCCCTATAATGGGATCGCTTTACACGAACCATGCTTAAACACAGCTTCCTTAGCTTGGAGATCTGTTCGTCACAGTCGAAATACACTTTCGACGGGAATTGAAAATGACCTAAACGAACAGATCTTCAGCTTCTTCACCTTCCGCGCTGCCCACGGTTTTTTAATGTTGCTGCTTAGGATAGAGAAGGGGGTGATTTAAATTTTACTTCGTAAGGACCTTGGAAGAAAATCGTGATGAAGAAATTGAAGCAATATCACTTAGAATAATTGATTTACCAATTGTTGTCAATTTCAAATAGACTCTAAATACTTTACCCTTTGAAAACAAGCAAGTATTCTTCAAGTTCTCGAATGAAGCACTTGGAATTTGATTCTAGATTATCACCAGATTCTATTTTTTCTGCAATTTTAAACAAGCCGTTTTGTCCCATTTCCATTAGAGATGGTCGCATACTATGGCAAATATCGATAATCGAATCGAAGTCTGAAATAATCAGGGCTTCTTTCAATTTAACAAGACGAATCTGAGAATCTTGGTTGAAAATTTCATTTAATCTTTTTTGAAAACTATCATTTTTAATTTGAAATGTTTCAACAGGTTTATCATCCATTGAATTGGATTGACCCAATACCGTTTTGATTCGTTTAACGAGGTCTGAAATAGTATAAGGCTTTGCCAAAAAATCATTCATTCCACTCGCAAGACAAATTGATTTGTTTTTATCATCTGCATTTGCGGTAAGAGCAATGATTGGATTGTTTTCATGAAGGTTTTCTTCCCTAATTATTCTTGAAGCTTCAATCCCATCCATGACTGGCATGCGCATATCCATCAGGATCACATCTACAGAATTGATTCTCAAATACTTAATAGCTTCTTCGCCATTATTGACAATTGTAAAAGATGCATCTAGTTCTTTTAATACATTTTCAATCAGAAATTGATTCGCCTTGTTGTCCTCGGCAACCAAAACATTTACTCCATGAAGTGCACCTTTCTGATTAATTGAAGTAAAATCAGTAGGCTCGATTAATTGGTTTTTAAAAAGTTTTAGTTGAAATACGAACGATGTTTTTCCTTTTTTAGACACAATTTTGATTTCACTGCCCATTAATGCTAATATTTTCTTTACAATCGACAGGCCAAGCCCAGTACCACCATATTCGCCAGACTGATTATTTATTGCTTGTTCAAAATTTCCAAATATAGACTCTAAGTTTTCTTTAGGAATACCAATTCCAGTGTCTATGACACTAATCTCAATAATATCAACATTGTCTGATGAACTGACTAGATTCACCTTTAATTGAACGCTTCCGGTCTTTGTAAATTTTAAAGAGTTTGAAAGTAAGTTTTGAACTACTTGTCCTAGTTTAAGATGATCAAAACAATACTCATTCGTTTCGAGGATATTGAAATGAATAGAATAAGAAAGTCCTTTTTCAATTGCTTCGTTCTTGTGCAGTTCGAAGTTGCTGTTTAGACATTTTGACAATGAATAATTTATAGGATTTAATGTCAATTTATCGGCATCAATTTTTGAAACCAAAAGGAGTTCATTTATTAGACTTAACAATCCTTTACCGGCATGAGATACATGGTCTAATTGTGAAATTAGTGCTTCATCACGGGAAGAGTTCAGCATAAGTTCTGTAATTCCAATTATCGCGTTTAACGGGGTTCTAATTTCATGACTTACATTCGCAATAAATATTTCCTTGGATTTCAAAAGATCTTCGGCACGGGTTTTTGAATGGAGTAGATCGTTTTCTAATGTTTTTCGTTTCGTAATATCAAGATGAATCCCAACGGAACCTTGAACCCGATTGTATTCATCGTAAAAAGGAGCAGCGCTAATCATTACCCAAATTTTAGATCCGTCTTTACGTATTAATTGAATTTCATAGACATTCGAGGCTCCAGTTTTTCTGCTATCTGTTTGCTCCTTCATGGTAGAAAGTCCATTCTCATCGAGCAGAAACTCAGCTTTTCCGCCTTCTAATTCTTTGTGAGAATACCCCGTTAATAAACAGAATTTTGGATACGCTTTCGTTATAATGCCTTTGACGTTAACCTCCAGCAAGCCAAGTTCCATATTTTCAATGATAGATCTGTACTTTTCCTCACTTCTTAAAAGAGCCTTTTCAAGTTTTTTACGCTCTGTAATATTTCTGGCTGTTGCATTATAAACAACTTCTCCATTTTCTGTAAACTCAGATGCTTCAACATTTTGCCCCATCCAATATTCGATTCCTTCCTTAGTAATTATAGGAAACTCAGTATAGGTTGTATCCAGTTTTTCCTGGATTTGAAACTTATAAAAATTACCAACTTGTTTCAGATAACTTGGAGCGATGAGATCAGAAAAATTCATTTGAAGAATCTCATCTCTACTATAGCCTGACATTTTTATGCCCGACGGATTCATATAAATAAAGTTGCCTTTCGGGTTAATTCTGTAAATAATGTCACTCGAATTTTCAATTAAATCTTGGTAATTCTGCTTCTGCAAATCCTTTTCTCTTAATAAGAGATTTTTCTCGGTAATGTCTTCAATGATGGCCATTCTACATGGGGTTCCGTTGTAAATGATTGGACTCGAGGTGACCAATACATCAAATTGATTTCCCATTGCACTTAAATGCTTCCATGCAGTAGACCCTGTGTTTGTTGTCTTTCTAGCTAAAATATACTCTTCAACTCTTTCTACTTCATCATTTGGATGTAAATTGTATACAGTCTTGAGCAAAAATTCATTTTTATCATATCCGTATTTTTCAATCGCGGTATTATTTGCATCTAAAATTTGTAATGAACTTATATCATAAACTATTACTGGAAAAGGATTCTCATTGAAAAGAATATTTAATTGGTCCGCGTTCTTCTTAATTTCTTGCGTTCTATCGGCCACTTCTTTTTCAAGATATATGTTTAGTTCCGATAATTTTTCATTGGCTTTTAGAAGCTCGAGACTTTTCTCTTCCATGATCCTTTCAGCCTCCTTTCTGGCTTTTCTCTCACGGATAAGTATGCGTTCAAAGGCTTCTTTTTCGCTCATATCAATCTCTTGATTCTGAATATAACATTAGATTCAGAGATCTTTTCAATCTCGATTTCTGCCTTATCATTAAAGTTTTTAAGACACCCTAAAATTAATCCATGGGCAAAATCTGACATTTCTCTTTTAGATGAGTATATCATAGTTAGCTCGTTTTCAGAGGTGCGATCCGTAACAAAAGAAGGGAGTTCGGCATTTGGGTAAAGCTTCATTACTTCCTTATGGATATAGGAATCAACCAATTCTAAAAAGGACAATGCGTTATTTATTTTCTCAAACATCGCTGGATAATGAATTTTGAATCGGCTAAATAAATGTTCGCCATAAATTCTAAAAAGATCGACCTGGGCAATTCCAGTTGCCAAACTTAGTTGTTCAACCAATGCAAAAATTTCGGTGTGACTGTAACTCCCAATGGAAGTATAAGCACCTTCTGACTGCAGATTGCTTTTCACAATAATGTCATCTGCCATTTCCAAGTTGAATTCAGATTCTACCATTTCAATAAATTCTGTAAATACGATTCCTTTCATAGTTATTTGCTTAAGTCCGATTCTATACTTGATTCCTTCAATAGTCTATAAATAGTCGATTTACCGATATCCAATTGTTTCGCTACTTGTAGAACGTTATCATTGTTATTGCTCAAAAGCCTTAAAATGATTTGTTCGTTAATTTCTTTTAATGTAGCTGTACTGTTTACAACATCATCAATCCCTTGCCTTTTACTAAAAACAATGTCCTTAGCTTCTATTTGATCTGAATCCGTCATAACACAAGCCAACTCCATTATGGCTTTTAACTCTCGAATGTTTCCTGGAAATTTATATCCGTTCAGTTTAATTTTCGCTTCCTCATTAATTGTCATTGATGGGAGATGATTTGATGAACAATACGATGAAACGAAATGTTTTGCTAAAATTAGAATATCATTATCCCTTTCAATGAGCTTAGGAAGATGGATGGGAAGCCCTATTAAACGATAATAGAGGTCTTCACGAAAGAGTTCATTTTGGACCAATATACTTAGGTCTTTGTTCGTAGCACATACAATCCGACAGTCGATAGTCCTAGATTTATTAGTTCCTAACTTTGTCACGATTCGTTCTTGAATAACGCGTAAAATTTTGACCTGAATATTCAGACTGATTTCACCTATTTCATCAAGAAATATGGTCCCTCCATCAGCTTCCTCGAACTTACCAATTCTATCTGCTATAGCACCTGTAAATGAGCCTTTCACATGTCCAAACAATTCGCTCTCAATAAGCGATTCGGGAATAGAGGAGAGGTTTACTGCAACGAAAGGTTTATTTGCTCTCGATGAGTTAAAATGAATGGCTTTAGCCACCAGTTCTTTTCCAGTACCGGTATCTCCCGAAATCGATACATTGATTAAGCTGCTCGATGCTTTCTCAATATAATTAAAGACCCTCTTTAAAGAAGGGCTCTGTCCAATGATTGAAGTGGATATATTGTACTTTTTTTCAACTTCGGCTTGTAGGTTACTTATTCGAGATTCAAGAGATTTTGTTTTTTGAAGAGAAGATAATGATTGAATTATACGGTATTTTGCGTTATTATTCTTAACGATATAGTCGAATGCTCCATTGTTCATCATGGTCACCGCGGTGTCAACATCTTCCTGGGCGGAAACGATAATGACAGCAGTATCTTTTGATTCATTTTTAATTCTTTTAAGAGTCTCATCCCCCTTCATATCTGGCAGATTGTAATCTAGAGTAATTAAATCAGGTTTCGTTTTTAAAAGCTTGAATATTTCAGCTGCACTTGAAACACGCGTAATATTATGTTTGGTTTCAAGCAATAAATGATGATTGATATATTCAGCATACCAATTGTCATCTTCTGCAACTATTATATTAAATGGCTTCATAGAGTCTTGTTTGAAAAAAAAATACTCAATAAAACTATGCATGCCTATATATAGTTGAATAAATATAAGTATAGATTACCAAATTGCATTTCCTACTGAATATTTACCTAAATCATGTCCCGATTTGGGAAAGCATGTCTCATAATCGTAAGTACTGATATGATTTAAAATCGCTAACCACTGATTATCAGTAGTTTTATATATTTGGATCGCGAGTTGAATGAATGGTTAAAACAACTCAAAGCGAATAACCTATTTAAATCTAAAATAGACGGCCAATGAAAAAGCACTTCAAAAATTAATCACAATAGATCATGATTAATTGTGAATGGCTCAGGATGCGTAAATAAGGTTGGTTATGTTGATTATGTCAATAAACAATTGTTCTTTTCAAACGATTGGTGAGCCAAAAAATAAACAACTTAAGAAGTAGCATAGTTAGGTAGTTCTATTATTTAGGTAGAGGAATAATAATCCTCGGGGCGACAGAACAAGGTGGCAGAGTAGTGTTGTCTAGGGTTCTAAAATTTAACAATAAAGGGAGTTAAACAGATTCCTAGTCGCTTGGGAAGAGATTGTCTTATTTCGATCTATTTTCCAGGCGATTGCCTTTAAGCAGAATTAAAATAAAAAATCATGGAGAATGAAAAATCAATAAATGGTGTGAATTACGAAGCTGTTGGCTACTTGGGTCCGGCTCATGAAATGGAGTTTTACGTAAAAGTTAATGCAGGTTCAACAATTAATAGATTGAAATCATTGATCTATAATGATCTAAATACTGTCAAGAATCAACATTTTAAAACGAAGTATATTAATGCATTAAACCGACTGCGTTTTCGCTCAAAAGAATTTCGAAAAATAACTATTGACGCCTGTTCATTTGAGAAGCGAATAATCGAATTGTTAAATTGCTTTTCAGGCTTGAAGTTTTTACTAACAGTTAATGTATCAGCAAATCCACCGATCACTATTTTAGAAAATCTTTATCGATTGATTTCTGGGCTTATTCGTAACTTGTGTAAACATTACAAAATCAATTGTTTGGTTCTAGACGTCAGCTTAATTGAAGATTCAATTTATCTTGGTATTACTCATGATAGAAAGGGCATAGATCAACGCAGTTTTGAATTATTGAAAAATTCTCAAAGTCAGTCGAAGAATATGCGCTCTATTGTTCGGAATCTAGAATTATTGAACACTTCAATAGCATTTGAGGTAGGTTCAATAACCATAAATTCAAGTCAAGATTGAATGCGTCAAGGAATCTATTGACAGTGAATTTCTATTGGTTCTAATTGATCCTTACTAACATTGATCACTAGCAACTATATGTGTAATACCTTGTGTTTTTTGGTTTAGTCTGTAGGCATCATTGGATGAATTAACTTTCTAAAAATTGCAAAACGATATTCAATATTCAATATTCAAAGACAATAAATCGACTTTATTTCCCCCTGCTTTTTCATTGCACATGGCTTAATTTCCCAAATTGATCCTTTCGCATCACAAACAGTTTTAATATCGAGTGAAATTAGGAAGCGGAGTTGACCATTTTACGAAATCGGCAAAAAGCATAATTGGGATTAACGCAAAGTATCAATTGATCAAGCGCAACAAGGAAACTAATTATTCAATAACAAAATGTACTATGAAAATTGAAAAAAAAATATTTGTAATAGGTGGAATTAAAGCGGCTGGAGTATACGCTTCTCTAAAGAAAAAATTTGATAATGTTCATTTTTTTCGAAATGAGCAGGAATGTAGAAATTCAATTATACATTTTCGAAATGAGCAAGAACGCTGTAATTCGGCACATGTCAATCCGAACATTCTCATTTTCGACGAATCAATAAAAGACAATCGTGCGATAAGTAGCTCAAGTTCATCTACCAATTTATCAAATGCCTCAATCCTTTACCTGTTTAATGATCAGCACTTCAACTTCATTCTAGACCTTATTAGGGAGCCGACCAAAAAACGTTAAGGGTCTTATTTCAAGAAACAAGGCCAACAGTTTTTGAAAGTAATAAACTATGCGGCACTATTTCACAAACAAATAAACCGTCTAGTAATAGATCTTCGGTCTTCGCAATTAAAAGTCTATCAAATTTCAGACAGTGAAAATTAGCCCGTCTACTTTTAGAAATAGAATTCAAAGGATGCTAAGTTTATTTCCCGATTTACAATACTTATTGACCGTGAATATATCTAGAGAATTGACAAATGAAATTTTTTGAAGAGGTGTACTTTCTGATAAATGAACTCTTATCTAAATTATTTATATCCGATCGATTTAATTGTCTTGGATGTGAGTATTGTTAAAGGCTCAATCTTCGTTTGCGTGAATCATGATAAGATAGGAATGAGTCAAGATGAATTTGAATTGCTTTCGAGTTCAAGATGCAGTTCCCCTAGCATGTTGTCTTTTGTTAAAAGGTGCCAATTATTGAATGTAACCGTTGCTTTTGAGGTAGGATCAACTACTATAAGTTCATGTTCTTCTTGAATAAAAGGAAACATTCAATTGTTGCCAAATGAACTGATAACATCACTTTAATCCATCCCTTCTTGGGAATAAGCGTCTCGATTTGGGGAATTTTTTTGTCGGTAAATATCGTAAACCCTGTATACAGCAATTACTTAGATGTTTTGGATTAATTGTTTCAGTGTATAATTCAAAAAAACTGAATATGACACAACTATCAAAATATAAAAATTTTAAGTCCTTAATAGTGGTTTTGATTGTTTTTGTGGCGCAGAATGCCACAGGACAAAATGCCCCATGTCTGTCTGTAGCGCCTCTTGTTTGCGGAGTGAACTCAAACTATACTTTGGTTGGGTCCGGAGTTTGGAGCCCTCCTACTGGACCTTGGGGAACGCCAGGAAATGAGCAAGTATTCTCATATACTGCTCCTGTTAGCGCTTCTTACGATGTTCAAGTCACAAATAACAACTATTACGTTGATTTATTTTATTCAACAAGTTGTGGGCCAGGTGGGTGGACGTATGTAAATGACGTTCTAACGAATGAGGTTAGCTCGATCAACCTTACAGCAGGAGTTACTTATTACTTCCTTCTAGATGATGAGAATACCGCTCCCAGTTCTGGTTTTATTTCGATTTCCTGTCCGTGTATTCCACCTGCTGGGGGAATAGATCAAACACTACAGGTTTCATCCCAAACAACGAGTTATGCTTCCTCAACAATTGACGCTTGCAATGATTGCAGTTTAAGAACATCAAGCGATCGTGTTTTGGAAGTTGAAGTAATATGCGCTGGAGATTATACATTTAGCTTTTGTAATCAAGCTACGTGGGATACGTATTTGTATTTAACTGACCAACCCTGTGGAGGTACGACAATTGCTTTTAATGACGACAACTGCGGATTACAAAGTACTATTTCTGCGAACCTAAGCGTTGGAACGTATTACCTAGCAATAGAGGGATATTCTGCCACAAGCGCCGGGGATTTTATCTTGTCGATTACAACAACCTGCGATTTTACTCCGCTTCCAGTCGAATTGCTCTTTTTTATGGGGGAATATCAAGACCGAAAAAATTACTTGAATTGGCGAACAGTTAGTGAAATTGAAAATGACTATTTCATTCTTGAACGATCTCAAGATGGGGTCGATTTTACAGAGATAGCTACCGTAGAAGGAAATGGAACCACATCCTTGCCAATGGATTATTTATACGTAGATGAAACATTCAGTGGGGGCCTTAACTATTACAGATTGAAACAAGTCGATTTTAATGGCTACAACGAAACATTCAAAACCATTGCATTGTCAAGTGATTACGAAGAGGATTTAACCCTTTTTCCGAACCCGACTAAGAACATTATTCGAGTTAGTTCAAAGGATCAGTTAATTGATCCAACATTGACGCTGCAAAATGCGATGGGACAAACTGTTCTTATTGAAAATTTCAACTCAGGAAATGAACTTGTTCTTGAGATTAATGAAAAACCAGGTGTGTATTTGGTCACAATTGTTTCAGGCGATCAAGTTATAACAAGAAAATTAATTGTTCAATGAATAAACAGAATTATGAAAAAGGAAATAAAAATATTCGTCGTTGGCGGAGCTAGAGGAATTGGAGTTTATACTTCATTAAAAAAGAAGTATGTAGAGGTTCGGTACTTTCGAAATGAAGAAGACTGCATAGGTGCAATACATTTAAATCCGGACATTCTCATCGTTGATGAAGATTTAAAAGAGAGTGATCCTATGCAATTTTTGTGTTCAATAAAAGATTTGTCAAATGCTCATGTTCTTTTCCTTTCTAAGGATAAGCATTTCAATCATATCAGGAAAGCTTTCACGTCTGGCGCTAGCGATTATGTCTTAAAGGACTCCTACTTATACTATTCCGTGCATCAATTCATTAATCGTGTATTAAGGCAAACGAATGGTTTAACTCATGATATTTCATCATATGATTGCAGAGAAGAAAGCGCTTTTAGGCTTATTCATCCTGTGAAATTTAGGCTGTATCAATGGTTTACACATCCATAGATAAAGTCTAGACTATGTTAAATAGAACTTAGAATAGATTTGATTACCATAAACCAATTCCTATAGCCTAAACAGATGCTGGAATGGGAATGTTGAGATCGCACCAAGAGTCTTGCGGCTCCAAACAGCATATGTTCTGACCTCTCATTTTCCCGCCCTGCTGGGGTGATCCTTTTTCATCAATTTCCTATTCAGACACAGCGTCCACTAGTTCAAGTCCCTGAGCACCTATTTCATTGCAACACCTAGCAGAGTGGGACGCACAGAATGCTCATCGAAGATATCGAATGGCCCCGGTTTATCAACTGGTTTTACCCTTGTAGTTTTGCATTGCCATTACCAATTGAGTTAGTATCATTTTCAGGCAGTTGCAAAGACAGCTCTATTTTGTTAAACTGGACAACAGCCTCTGAATCGAATAATGATTATTTCAATAGTAGGAATTAATTGTAAAATCGGAATGAATAGATGGTTTTCCACTTGATTTCGCCGTTAAAAACAAATTAATTTGATCGAAGGTCGAAAGCCAATTAGCGCATTTAGAGCAAAGAGTTTCAAAATTACCCAAAGCACTGAAGGATGAATTAATAAGTAGATTCAATTAATGGAAAGTATTGGATTTCAGACATAGTATCCATTATAGCTGGCATGTCTCGACCCAGCTCGATATACCAGATTGTTCTATAATGGGATTGCGTTTCATGGCAGGTTTGCGATCTTTTGATGTTGTTGTCCATAAACGATATTGAACAAGAGAAATGCAAATTTCGATAACTGCACGGCAGTGCAGAGGGAATGACAATTCCGAAGACCAAGCATTAGCGCAGGGACTTTTCCTTCAGCTTTTCGATTTTGAAAATCGAGCTTCAGTCTTCACAAGAATACTTGTTCTTATGCAGCTTGCGGAGTGGAATAGGGAAGGAGTGAACTGGATAATAAATATTATAATATTGGATCTAGTAATTTAAATGATTGCCCTAGATTAGAACAAAGGAAATCAGTTAAATCAATTATATTTGAGATTCTAAAATAAATTCAATTGAGCTATTTACGTCAATTCTTACTTCTTTTTACCCTGTTATTTTATTGGAGTAATTCAATTGCACAGCAGGCGAGAAGTCTAAATAGAAAATGGGAAGTAATAGCGTCTTACGGCAAGAATTATAGCATTGCCAAAAATGAATTGATTTCAGTGAATGATTCATTAACCTCGGTAATGTCATTTGGATTATCCTTCTCTCAGCGTTTGAAAGGTAACTTGTTTTTCTCGACTGGTATAGAGTTAGAAACTACTAAATGGTCGTTCCAAGCAAATAGTCAAGGTGATTCAATGTTAGTATATTTCAGAGGCCATCCAGGAGGTTCTTCGGTTTGGAATAGAAGTAAGTTTGAAACGGTTAATGAAATAAGCGAGAGTAATTACCAGTTTGCAAGTGGGGTTGCTCCTTTTAGTGAAAGTTTGCTTCAGTTCTCTGTTCCTTTAAATCTAAGGTACTATTCGAAATACCATAATTTCAAACGCTTTTATTTAGGCGCTGGTATTAGAATGAATTTCAAGCTTTACAATTGGACGCGGGTTAGTAAGTCATCAGTCACAGGTCTTAATAATGGTACTCCGTTTTATGTTTCAACATATAAAAACCCCACAATGCGCTTATTTCATCTTACAGGTGGTGCTTCATTGGGAATGGAGTGGAATTTTATCGGAACGTCAACGCTAAGACTTGGTTTGGATTACAGTTTAAACTTGACGTCAGTCCACAAAAAGAATTTGAACTATGCCTACTTGCAAATTCGCGATCTTTCTGATCCTCAGTTCCCTGTGGGTGATGTTGGGAATGCAACTATAAATGATTTTAACTTTCACCAACTCAAATTGGTTGTAGCAATTGGAATGTAATACGATTTAATTCATGTTAAGATATATCCATATAATTTTCATTCTTCTTCTAATTGGTTTTCAATCTATTGCTCAAGTTGATTTTGACAATTACAGTCCTGTTGTTTCAAAAGGAGATGTGCCTCAAGATTTTATTACTCGGACTTACGAAAAGGTTATTGATAATATTGAAGCGTCTAGAGATGAAGTTGGGACAGAAGTGGATCAGTATATTTTTAGCGAGAATAACAATTACGCAATTGATGAGATTCTGCATTCTGGAATGGTCACTTACAATGATGCGTTTTCGACCTATATATCAGGCATTTCAGATCTCCTGCTGAAGGATTATCCAGAGGTGAGAAAAAAATTAAGGTTTTATACGATAAAATCTAATATTGTAAATGCTTTCTCAACGGATCAAGGAATTATTTTTGTGACAACTGGATTGATCTCTCAGCTTGCCAGTGAGGAACAATTGGCTTTCGTTCTATCACATGAAATCGTACACTATATAGAAAATCATGTTTTGGAATCCTTTAGATGGACACGAGAAACCAATCTCAACGATCGTTTGATAGGACAGATGAGTTTGTATTCTCGAAATCATGAATATGAAGCAGATTCTAAAGCAATTGATTTATATAGAAGAGCAGGGTATTCCAAATCGAAACTTATTTCTGCTTTTGACATGCTGGAATATGCGCACTTGCCATTTGACGAAAGAGAGATTGAGCTGAACTATTTTTCTTCAGAACTTCTATTCTTACCAGAATTCCTTTTCCCTAGTGATGAATACGAAATTAAATCTTACGCAGACAAAAACGACTCTTTCAGTACACATCCTAATTTAAACTCAAGACGGGAGCGACTGCAAAAAGGGATTGATTCAATAGGAGACTTGTGGAGATATGAAATTTCGAAAGTTGACGTTAACCGGTTTCTGGAGATTCGAAACATGGCAAGATTTGAATACCCAAGAATTTGTTTGATAAATGGGGAGTATGGAACAGCAATTTATTCAATCTATTTGTTGGAGCTAGAATTTGAGTCAATGTACTTAAAAAGACTAAAAGCACAGTCGTGGAATGGGTTATACCAGCATTCTTGCAACAAAAGCGTAAAGAAAACGATTCAAAAAACTTCTGAATTTGAAGGTGAATCAGCGAAGGTACATTTCCTACTTAAGACTGCTAAACATGACGGACTAACCACTTTAGCATTAAGGCATGTTTATGATTTGTATTCTTCGAATTCAAAAGATGAAGAGATTAAAGCAATTTATAATTTTTTGGTAAGCGAACTAGCAAAAGATGATCAGTTTAACATTGATAATTATTTCGATTTATCCTATCGTGAGGCTTTGGACTCTAGTAAAATAGAATTGGTTGTCGATACATTGGTAGTCGAAGAAAAGCTAGATAAGTACTCACGAATTAAAAGGACGAAAAACATAGACCTCAAAAATATTGTAGAAGGTGACTATTGGCGTTATGGTCTGTCAGACTTAGTTGGAGACGAAACTTTTCTTGCGCTGTTAAAAATAAATAGTAGAAAAGATACTGAAGATTTTGATCCTGATAATTTAAGACTTGGAATCAGTAAGGTTGTCCTAGTTGAACCTAGAGTCCTTATTTATTCTGAAAATGGAGTTGATAATGTTAGAAGCGAAAAATTTGAACCGAAGCTAGCAAAAGCCGTTGAAATGAGCTCGAATTCTGCTGGGGTCGAAATAGAAACGATTGGCTCGGAAAATTATGTTCAAAATGGATCAATTGAGTACAATAAAAAGATGATGTTGTATTCTAGTTTGTTACAGAATTTTAATAACCATGGAGTAACGCCTTTCCCGATCGATTATGCGAAAATGAAAAACTTTGAACTTGAGTATGAAACGTCTAAGATGATGCTTTTAGTTGTGGATCATACCTTTGAACCAAACATAATATGGTCTCTATTGTTTTCAGCAGTTTACATGACCCCAACACTTCCTTTATTTTTCTCCTTCTACTTGCCACATCAATTAATGACCGCAAATACAACTAACATCAGTCTTCTTATCCTTGATACGAATACAGGTAATATTGACGTAAGCTTTCGCGAAAGTTATAATGAAGGATTAAGTAAATGGACCGTTGGCGCACGATTGTATGAAGTGTTCCATCAATTGAATAGTACTTCAACTAGTAAATAATGAAAAAGATCATATTCTTCCTTATTTGTTGTGTAATTGCTGTTAACAGTTTTGGACAAGACAATTCTGGTTATTTCGGAAAGCGAAATTATGTTGATATAACAAGTATCACACATGTACCTGTAATGTATAACTTGTCCCAGGCAAAGGAATTATTCTATCTAGAACCAAAAACAGGTTCAGTAGATATTAAAACGGCAAAATGGATCAACACTAGTTTTAATATAGGGGTTGGTAGGGCTATTCGAAATGACATTATTATTGGTGCTGAATTCGGTTTGCACTTGTTTAGCCTTCCTGGTTTCAGCGTAAGGGATGATGAAATGGAACCAGAACAGAACATTCTTTTTGCGAATCAAATTTTCCGACATGAAACGCTTAAGGCGCAACAATTCTATTTCATGACCAAAGTTGAAATAGGAGCAGGGAGAGATAGAAGTATTCTACCGATGGGATATTCCCATGTTATTGGTGCAGGAATGACTTTTTCCAAAATCCGTGAATTGGATTATTACATTGATCTTGGAGATTACCAATCACCGCTTCCAGAATCCATGAACATTTCTAGCTCTGACTTCATCGATTATAGCGTACGTTACAAAATGCTAAAATTAATGTATGGTATGAAGATGAGAATACCAATGGGAAAATCTCTCATGTTTAGCTATGGAGTTCGATACATGATAGATATTCCATTAACTCGGATGGAATATGAGATTACTGCGAATTATTATACATATCGACATTTGAAAAGATACTCATTTAGAAATGTGATAAGTCTTGACATAGGCTTAACATTGCCATGGTGATCAATTAGTACGAAATCAACGTATTTAAGAATGAGTGATTCGAAAAAGGAAATAACAACTCTCAAGTCAGAATTTGGTGATTGGTCAGAAATATATTTAATGAATCAGAGTAAGTCATTAATCACTAAGGAATTTGTGAAAAAACACTCTTCGAGCAGTTTAATCTTTACACGCGAAAATAAAGTGAAGTGTCCTAATATTGGCGATGTTGAAATGAATAAACTACTACAGAAATACTTGGGAGATGATGTTCTTATTCCCTTTAACATTGAAGATCGAAAAAAGAAATTTCCTAAAGCTTTTAAGGATTTGGCGAAACACATGAAAAAATATCAATAGATTATGTTAAATAGAACTCCGGACCCAAAGTGCGGAGGCCTGAACAAACGGCGGGCGGGCGTTGGACTGAATGAACAAATGCTTAGTAGTTCATTAAAGGCGTTTACGTTTATCGGCTCAGCCGATACTACTTTAATAGAACAACTTGCATTTGGATCAGAGCGCGTTGGCGCATCGTTTGTTCTTGATCTTTTTGTCCCGTTGGTCTTCAAAAGCTTAATCGCTTTATCTGGTTCTTTTTGCATCAAGGCAAAAATGAACATATAAATTCCTTCAAAAATCCTTAAAACTCTAATCCTTTAGAATCGCTTAAAAAATTGAAAGCTGTACAATCTTACGTACGATTGATTTTCCGAAGCAAGATTTAAAGGCGCGTTGGCAAAAAAAAAAGAAAACTTGCATCTGCGTAGGAAGTGCGTTGGACGGAGGGTTGAGACCGCGACGCAGCGACGAAGTCAATTGGGCGACCAGAATGTTTTATATTCTTCAATAAAAGTTTTGGTTAGCGATTTTGCGCTGGCTGGAGGGGCTATTTAAAATAACGTCTAATTATAAGGCAATTAGACAATCGAAGAGAGAATCCGCTATTTATACATAATAGACATTATAGCTGGCAAGGATTGCAGTCCCGATAGTTATCGGGATCGCAAATACCCAATTGCCCTATAATGTATTGCGTTTTGTTCATTTGCTTTGGGTTTGTTTTTAAGTTGTGGGGCTTAGGATTTTGAAAGAGGATTAAGTAGAATTTTGTTAAATTCGTAGACTCGTTCCGTAGGATTCAAAATCCTAAGCCCCACAACGGGTTACTTGTATAAATGTGCGAGGTACGAGTAGGAATTTAGGAAAGTAAATAAAAACAAACTGCGGGGGACTGTGGAAGGTAACTGCTAGATTATGGGGGATATATTAACTGATACAGATAAATATAGGCTTTATAGCACACTTTTTGAACATGGAATAAATATTGGTGATGAAGTAATACCAAAGGATTTATACGCGAAATTAGAACCTATTCTTAGTCATAAAGGCTTTGAAAACTATCAAGGTTTTTTATTACGAGAAAGATATATTATTGAAGACTTTAAGCTAACCAAAAACGGTTTCCGCTTAATGACTGAATACATACAAGATATTGATAAAGAAAAAGCTATAATTAAAGTACAACATGAAAAACTTTTAGATGATGCGGAAATTTCAAAATTCACTAGAGAAGAGTTTCCTAAAACTAAAGCACGCTCTAAGGTTGCTTTAGTTTTATCCATATTAGCAGGAGTTGTATCCCTAGTGTTATTAGTGATAGAAATATGGCGATTTTCGAAAGGTCATTAGTATTCTTCACTCATTTAATCGCTCGACTGTTTACGGTTTACTAGTGTGTGGTAGTCAATTTAAATGATAGAATTGCTATTCAGAAATCTCACCCAAAAGCTAAGCTTTATCACGACTCTCGATATTTATTAAAAAGTGGAATGAATAAATCGAACATATAAAATTATGGAGCGCTTTTACTAACTAAATATCGATGGTTTCTGGAAATGTCTCATTTCACCCATTGAATTACTTAACAGTTGAAATTCAATTAACTTCACGATATCTCAGTTTACCTAATACTTCAATTCAAATTGCTTACTAAATTACTTAACAGTTGATGTGGAAACAATTAATCCATGATTAAGAGTTTGCAGCTACTTTGCTAAATCTGAAAGTAAAATCTGAACAGAAGTTCCAAACAAGGATTACATGTCACGAGAGATAGGAGGGGAGATTAAGTCGTTCCGAAAGGAATTAATTAAAGTGCCAATATATTTTAGCTAATTGCTTTTCAGTATTTTCTCAGAATGAATGACTTGGTTATTTTGGTGTATCTCTAACAAGTACAATCCTCCATCGATTGCTGAAAAATCAATTGTAGTATTGTCTTTATCATAGAATTGATCAAAAACAACTTTCCCTGTCAAGTCCTTTATAGTTATAATGTATCCATCAAGATTCAAGCCGCTTAATTCTACATGCAATTCGTTAATCACTGGATTTGGATAAAATGAATAGGCCTCAATTTCAAGTGACTCGACACTGGCTACTGAAACATTAGATCCAGCTATTACACAAACATCAGGAGTTTCATCATATCCGAAATCTAATAATTGATATCCTCCCGATCCGTCATACTGTACACCAACGTATGCGCAATGTGTATTTCCATTAATAATAAACTTCATTCCGAAGTACTTTTTCTGCAAGTAGGGGAAATATGGTGGATTAATTACTCCTGAATTCTCATACCCATTCACACCAATTATAATACCTAAGTTGTAACCAACTAAATCATAAAACCCATTATTAGTTTCAAAAAGAGTACCATTCATTCCAGCTATATTCAATTCGTATTCATTACTGCCAATATCAATAAGTAAAACCTGAAAATCAGAAACACCGTTGTTATCAATATCATATATTGCTGTTTCTGGTCCACCAGAATAAATTGATGTTGGACTTAATGTTCCTGTAACAACACCAGCCATGCAATAATTAGAAAGAAAAAAAATACCAATTAATAAACTCCTCATTCTCAATGTTTTTATATAAGTGCAAAATACGACATTTTTACTTATTGAACAATTTGTTTATTGAGCTTTGGCGAAAACCAGATAGAGTAGAAGACTATTATTATAAATTATGCAATTGGTCAGTGTTACTTTTGGTTTTTATGTATTAGGTTTTCGTTTTGAGCGCTTTGGATCTCATTGCAACATTTACGCATTCTATTGAGTACATGTACCTGAAATAGATTTCCTCGCAATATTGAAATCAAATTATAGTTAATATTATATACACTATTTTAACTTAATCTACAATATGGCTAATTCAAAAAGCTTCTTCCCACATTTAGTTGTTGGACATGCAAAAAAAGTTTCGCAAGACTATATCTCGACTAACCTAATTCCATATAGTGGTGATCCGTCAACTATTTTAAATGAACTTATCACAGAAACAGGAAACGGCTCAACTCTAACAGCACTTAAAATTATTGCTAAAGGTCACATTGATAATAATGCTGTTATATCTTCAAAAAGCGATTTGCTTGCAATCTTTCCTGATTTTCATGCTTTTGTTGAATCTCTAAGTTCATATGATGGAATTGATAATACTTATACAATAAGTCTTGATCCATCTATACAATCCGAGCTTCCAAATATATGGGATGCTGTTTTTATTCATTATATAGATAATCAGAATCCATCTTTACTTTTTGATTTAATTACAGCTGTAAAAGTGATAAGTCTTTCTACGAGTTCTATGATTGGAACTCCAATAAAAGATTGGTGGCAGAAAAGTCGGTTATTGTTTCCTAATCCTCCATTTCCCTTACCTAAGTCAAATGAATTAAATGAATTGGGAGACTCTCCTACTACTGTTGATGTCTTAAATACTTCTAGTAGAAAATCATCAGAAGAGTCTTTACAAGTTTTTGGTGATATTGAATCATTAGAGTCTGCTCATAAAGAATTAATCTGTATTTATCAGGATCAAATTCAAAGGCAAAAATTGTTAAAAATTGATGAGGCAAGTTTTAACAAAGTAATGGGTGAGACAACCGAAGAAGACTTCGACAAGG
The DNA here is from genome assembly GCA_047630755.1 of Crocinitomicaceae bacterium. GTDB lineage: Bacteria > Bacteroidota > Bacteroidia > Flavobacteriales_D > Crocinitomicaceae > UBA4466. The sequence goes on from JBLHYG010000008.1 coordinate 129,390, forward strand.
ATAGCAAAGGAGAGGATTTTGATCCAGTAGCAGCTTATGCTGATTATACAGTTGCTCGCAATGGTGAAGAACTCGATACTGATTCGATGGCGAATATGAGTGATTCTACATCTTCGACATTAAAACATATTGGGATTAATGAAGATTTAATTAATATTCCATATGCTCTAAAGCGAATTTCAAAGGCTATTAATGGGTTGGTCCAAAAATATCAATTTATTCCAGCTCAATCACAGTTAGCCGTAATTGGCGAATCGATTCTTACAATTGATCAAGCAGTTTATGGTGATATCATTTGTTTAGAGGATAATGCACTTACTCATTGCGAGCTACTGCATAAGCTTTCGGCTAATATTCCAGATCGTGATTACGTTCAAATTCTAGGTATGGGTCATGCCAATGTTATTCGTCAAAAAATTGTTCGACATGAAGCTGACGAAATCGCTCATATAGAGAATGTATTACAAGGTGAACACAAAGAAAAAACGCATCGGAATTTAAAAATTAAAGAAGAGTTTACATTTAGCGAAAGCGAAAGAAACGAAGAGACGGAAACTGACTCAAAATCTACAAGTAGATTTGAATTGTCAAAAGAGACGAATAAAGTAGCTGAAGAGAATCAGCAATTTGAAGCTGGTGTTGGGATTTCTGCAGGAATGGGAACTGTGTCGATTAATGCCAATGTGGGATTTGCTTCTGGAAGTTCGAGTTCTGAAACTAGTGCTTCATCTGTTAAACTATCTAAAGAACTAACTGAAAGAGCAGTCAATCGAATTCAAGAAAGGTCTCTAGAAATTAGAGAAAGTCGATCTATTAATGAAGTAGAGGTGACAAATACACACGGTATTGACAATGCTGCTGGAACGGATCACATTAACGGGTTCTATTATTGGGTAGATAAAGTGTATGAAAATCAAGTATTCAATGTTGGAAAGCGTTTGATGCTTGAGTTCATGATTCCTGAACCTGCGGCTCATCACATATTTTCAGCCATAAGAGGCAATAAAGAAGGAGTTACAATTACTAAACCTATTCATCCAAGTGAATATACTGGCAGTGGGATTGCATTTCCGTTAAGATCTTTTAATGATATTACGAGAACCAATTACCAAATTTGGGCGGCGAAGTATGATTCTCAGAACATAACTCCTGCACCCACAGAATTGGCTACAATAGCAAATTCATATTCTTTGGATTATTTACCTGGAGGTAAAACATGGAACGACTTTAGCTTTAAGGACCTTACTGTTCCCGAAGGTTATGAAGCTCACAAAGGTAGAATGAGTATTGCGACATCTCATGGAAGTAATAGATACATCAGTGGTTTTTTGGGAAACCAAGCGTTTCAGGTAAACGGAACAACTGTAGCTCCAATTGAATTAACTCTGAATCAAGAAACGGATATCGTTCCTTTAGCTTTCAGAGGTAACTTTTCGGAGTATGCGATGACCGTTGAAGTCATTTGTCAGTTGTCAGATGCAGGTTATGATAAATGGAGAATTGAGACTTACAATGCAATTCTTGGAGCTTATGAGGCAAAGAAGATAGATTATGATAGCCAATTGGCACAAATGGAGACAGCAGTATCAATTAAAGGTCAAAACCCAAGGTTGAACCGTGAAACTGAAAAAACAGAATTGAAAAAATGGGCTTTGGAATTACTGACGCTTCAAAGATTTGACGGATTTGATGCAATGAAAAAAGCGAAAAATGGTGCTCCAGAAATTGATTTTGAAGAATCAATCGTGGAGGGACAATTCGTTAAATTCTTTGAACAATCTATAGAATGGCATAACATGACATATTTATTCTATCCATACTTCTGGGCACACAAACAACGTTGGAGCGTTCTAAAGCAATTGAATGATACCGATGAAACATTTACTAAATTTCTTCAGGCAGGATATGCGAGGGTAGTTGTTCCCGTGCATCCTAAGTTTACAGAAGCAATTTTACATTACCTTAACTCAGGAGAGATTTGGAATGGTCAAGAACTTCCCGCAATAGATGATGAAATGTACTTATCCATCACTCAAGAGATTAAAGAAATGGAGGACAATACCGATGGTGAAGAAGTCGGAGAAGCATGGGAAACAAGAGTTCCAACCAATCTCGTGATGATTACTTCAGATATTCCAACTAATTTACCTGGAAGTTAATATGGTGACACCTAGAGTTAAAGTGTATAAGTTATTAGATGTGGATGAGCTTTTCAAATTTGAAAAGCTCATCCCTAAATTATTGTTTGATTTGCCTAAGAAGAAGGAAGACTATTTTTTTAGTATTTCAGCCGTTTCTGGATGGTTGTATTATAGCAATGATGTTGAGATACGAATGAATAAATCCATTCAATCTTTACCGATAAATGAAACTGAAGTGAAATTAGCTGTGAAAAAATTTATGCAGCGAGTAATTGAAAAGTTTACTTTAGAAAAACAAAATAATCCAAAATTCACCTTAGACTCCATTTTGCCTCAAAATCTAGGAGAACCTGTAATACTTCCTGTTATTAATTCTGAAACTCGGTTAATTGATCATTGGTTGGTAAAGTTTCAACCAGTGTTAAGGGGTACATCTGGATTTGGGGGGGATCCAATTCCAGTTATCGGATCGTCATTTGAGATTCGCGTAGGTAACGGTGGGAAAATTATTGGGATGACATCCAATTGGAGACCATTAATAAATGGGGTTAGTGAATTATTATTACCCTCTCCCGAAAATATTGATCCTAATCAAAGTGAAAATGAAATACCACATGAGCATGATCAAAGTGAGAATGAACATGTGGAAGACGAGAGTTCTAATTTCACTCTGGCATATTTGGATAAAGGCGAAAATATCTATCAAAATTATTTGACTCCCTTATATTTAGATCAACACGGTCATCATTTCTCATTTAGCCCGGCATCAAAATCTTCGATAGTAATAGATATTATTGAAGACCACTTTGATGGAGAGGTTGAAGTTTTTGCAACAGTTCTAGGCGGCAGTGGGACATTTAGATTTGAGTGGGCCACGTGGGGAATTCAAGATATGGAGAATAGCTATGTTGAGCACGGGAATAATTACAAATTAAGTTTAGGAATAGGCGCATACAACATTGGCTTAACTGTTATTGATCAAAAAACGGGAATCGTGGAACAAATGCAAAACTTAACTTATGTACAGGAAAAATTAGAGGTGCCAACAATTGATCAACCCTTAGTCTAATTATGGAAAATATTAAAAAGAAATGGGTTAAGCAACGATTTAATAAATGGGTCTTTGAATACCTTGTTTATGATGAAGACACAACCTATCAAGAAATGGATGTAGTCAAAGGAAGGATTCCAAATGGAGGATTGATTTTAAAAAATATATATCACGCAGATTACAGAATGGCTCATGATATTCGGGTAAATGCAATATGGGTATACCCAGGAGCTACGGCAGAATATGAAAATTTTAAACCTAAACAACTTGTTTTGGGAATTCCCGACTTTGAGCAAATAGAAGTGAAAACTAGTGGAGGTGTCGATGGTTTTGACGTAATTAAATACGATAAAAGTCATAATTCTACACCCAGCGTGGGTAAGCGAAGTGGAATTCCTTATAATTTTTACACTTACATAAACCAAGTTGAAGGAGAAATATTTGTAAAATGGAAAAGTAAAGAAAAAATATTCGGAGAAAATAGTGACTATTTATATATCACACAGAAATATGTGTTTACAAAGTATGCTTCTCTTCCTGCGCACGACCCAACAGGTGGTGTAAATGCAGCTCGCTTACATCCAATGACGAAAGTATATTATAGCGATCGCAGCGACGGTTACTTTGATTCAGTACGAGTAGACTATAGAATGCATTTAAATCTGGATACGTACCCTACTAAAAGGATATTACTTGGTGATCGACACTCAATGATAAGCTACTATGATAAAGTTCAATCGGCAGAACCGCTTAAAAATCATGTTGGTGTATTTAAGGATGAGGACACATTCGAGCTAGGTTATACTGCTAATAGAGCAATTTTCGCTTCAGCAGAAAAGCCCATTGTTGCGGAAATAGAGAGCGCAGGAATATTGGGAGGCAAAAATAGCAGCTTTGGTACTGATCGCTGGGATAATTTGCATTGGTGGGGGGCTGGAGGTCTAATTCATGCTTCCGCACCTGGAGCCTTCCATGCTATTCATATGCATTGGAGGTGGGGTACGTTAGTCCATGAATACAGTAGGTCATTATACATTGGAGGTGTAAAACACTCAGGTAAACCACAATTTAAAGGAAGGAGTAAAGGAGGAATTCTTACTGATCCCGACATTGCGAATCAATCAATATCCTTTGCCGTGGTGAAAAATAGAGGAATTGGATCACCTTATGCTAATCAGTCTTCTGAGCAGTTTAATAGTTTCTTTAAGAAGCTAAGAAATCCTGAGTCCACCAATACAAAGCCAGAAGGTGGTCATGATTTCGTTTTGTATTACTCTGGCCGAGTATTTAAAGGTCAAAATTATAAAGGATCTTACTTTTCTTCCCCCAATTCTAATCTTAGAGAAACTGCTCCAGAGCCTATTGAAGGATACTTATTTTTACATGGATTATATTTTGCGCACGAAACTGAAAAAAGTCCTGGTACTGTAATTGGGAGTCAGAGTGAATATTACATATATCCACCGAAAAATAAAATTGATAAAACAAAATGGAGAAGAAACCCACAAATATAATTTCATTATTAATCCTAATTATAGGAGTGATTGTTTCAGTTATCACTTCTCAGGTTGTTACATCTACTGGAGAGGATTATTGGAGACTATTAATAATTGGAGTACCAATAGGAACGTTCATCCTAAATGCTGGATTACATCTGAGTATTCAACTTAGAGGTTATGAAGTGAAATTTAAGACTTACTTTTTGTCATCTGTAGTTCTAACTCTCTTGATTTACATTCTTGTAGTTTTATCACCAGGGTATTTTGACTTCTTTTTTATTCTATGGGGACTTTGTGTGGTTATTTATATTATGTTCTTGAAAAGACTGTATAATCTACACTTAAATAAATTAGTTTTTCTCGCGCCAGTTTTAGCAATGACCTCCTTCGTTTTTGGGTTTGGAGGAGAAGAATTCAAACTTTTCGCTGTGGTCTTTGTTTGGAGTAATTCGATTTCTAGTATTTTTCCATTCTCCATTAAAGAAAAACAATTGTCGTAAAATCAATTCTAGAAAATGGCTGTGATTGAAGAACAATTTCACTCAAACGTTGACGATTAAAAAAAAACTTAATCCTCAACAGATTCTGGGAATAATTCAAACGGAATTAAACCAAATATACACGGGTCTCCAAGATTGTTTTTAATATTATAATTACACGAATAACAATTTGCCCAAGAGACGAATGTATCCTTTTCGGTAAAAAAGTCATTGAATACTTTTTTATAGACTACTAAAGATTTTACGCCACAACAGTAACATTTATGGATAGAGTGGAAGCATTTATTTTTCCTTTCTAATTCTACGAAAGCCTGATCTCTTAAATGTGGTTTTTCATAATCGTTATCATACCAAGAATAACTATGATCATCCGTAACTTTGAGAGTGTTTTGAATACAAACACGTCCTATTTCCTTAATATGAGCCAAGGCCCCCAATTGCATAAACAAATGACCGCTGCTTTTGGGTTTTGAATATTCTTCAATTCCATAATCAATAGATGATATAAACTCCAAAATATTAATACCACTATGAGTAACTAGATTAATGGGGTACTTTGGGATTGTTCCAAGAGTAATATCAGCTTTTATAACTTTCAATATTATAGGGATTAATCTCTGAGACATAAGAAAATCTAATCCATGGATATTTATGGACTTAGAAACATCATGGGTCATATCATTTCGGAGTCTATTGAGTTCATTGAGAACTACTAGAAAAGGATCATCGATAAGAAAAGTGTAGTCTTTTATGATTTCATTTTCAATATTCTCAGAGAGACAGTTTAACTTACCTGCAAAATTTAACCTTCTAGCTTCATTTGCTGTTCTTACGTTCAGCAATAGACTTTTTATTAACAACTCAAAGAAATTGTGACAAGAGTTAATGCAATCCCTAGTGTTGAACACATCCGTATAGTTAAAAGCTAGCGCTTCACGCGAATTGTTTTCAATGTCCAATGATAAATGCGCAGTCGTTTTCCGAGTGCGAAATGTTGAAAAATAATGCAATAACGCTGAATCAAGGGCATCATAGTATACAGGGTGACTGCGTTGGAAGTCTTCACCCATTCGGACTTCATGATTTAATAGAAAATTCCTAAGTTCATCCATAATACTAGCTCAGTTTAATTCAATATTAAATTTAGCAAGAATGTGACGTTATTATTTGAATTGGTAAGCTACTTATTAAGAGATCTAATCTCCTTCAATTGTATTGAATCTAAAACAGAACGTTTTCAATAAAATCCATTTCATCTTTTTTTTACCACGCAATCAAAACATTCCTGATCTCAACAACTTCTTTCTTTAATGTCTGTCTCGAACTTAATGGTAAAGAGCTCATATTAAACGCTATCAAGTTAAACAATTCTGTTCCTGGCATAACACTTTCAAATTTAAACTTGACTTTAATAGGGACATCTGTGTAAATATTGCCAACATGAGATTTGGCAACTCCCATTTGTATTTCAGTTGATCCATGTGCATTACCAGTCTGATCTATTGCTTGCAAACCAAATTTATCAATGTAAATTTTTTGATTTACTTCTGATTGAGTAAAAATCAATGTTAAGGTTACTGATTGCTCATCTCTATTGCCGAGACACGAGAGTACTTTTATGTCATAGTAGTCCCAAGGTAATTCGATAGAAGTTGATGCCGAGTCGTTGAGAGCTGCACAAAATGCAATTTTCTCATAGGCATAAGCGTTTGAGTCAAGATTTCTAATTGTTGATTTTAACTCTTGAATCTCTTTTGAATAGGAGAGTACTAATTTATTGACTTCTTCTGCTGAAAGAGTGTCAGTTACCCTGTTCTGAGAGAAGCTAACTGAGCAAAGTAAAAGATAGAATAATAGGTGAATATATTTCATCATTTGAAGAGTAAGGTTTACTTATTTAGAAATTTCGCGAGTTCGTAATTATGCTCGGATAGGTTAATATATAATCGACGAAGGGTATTGTTTTCCTTCTTTAAATCATCGGAGAAGGGTCTTTCTATTTCTACTGGTTCATTCTTGGCTTCATAGTTACGTTTCCAGATGTAGTATGTTCCCATACTTATCTTATGCTTACTGCAGAGTTCTTCGGTAGTCAATTGGAGTTCGTCCTTCTCTTTAAGAATTTGAATTCTTTTCTCTTCCGGAAATTTGGATTGTCTCATAACTTATGTTTCAAGACAAATATACAAAAAGCTACTTTAAAGTAGGAATAATAAGCAGGTAACAATTGAGTAGCAAATTTCATTCTTTTGAACTATGAGAAAGAAGGGGGAACTCGCAACATATCAGAAAGATGAGCTTGATTTAATCGCTAAGAAATTAAAGCACTTAAGAGTTAAGGCCGGATACAGCAATTATGAGGACTTTGCTCATGATGCTGATGTTGCGCGTGCCCAATATGGCAAGTATGAAAACGGAGCTAATCTCATGATTACAACGTTATTAAAAATTATGAAGTTTCATAAATTATCACTTGCAGAGTTTTTTGAAATGGAAATTGAATAACATTTTCGAATATCTGCGTATATGTAATTATGGAGTTTAATAATGATGTTCCAGCTAAAAGTGAATCTGATCTCCTTATCCTAGACATACTGGGTAAAAATGATTATAAAAGATTTCACAGAATTCTTTCCTACCTAGGGTACTCCTCTCCTGGAGAGTATCTTGACATTGAAGCTGAAGAAGCAGATTCAATATTGGATAATCCATCTTCTTATTTTAAAAGCGATCTCTTCATCAGGCATAAGCAGTTCATGACAAGCCCTGCTAAATTTCCAGTAATTGGTGATGCTAGTCGAGCATGGAGGAGATTTCGTTATAAGGTTCAAGAAAAAGAGCTATTTGAACACTTGACATTTGAATTGTTGAATCGAGAGTTTCGATCGATGGAAAATTCAATTTCGTATCTCGAATCAAGAGTATCACGCTTCAGAAATCTTTGTAACTATCTTAATACCAGAAATATTTTCAGTAACCACTACTTAAGTCATATGGAGATGCTTTTAACTGAAAGAATGAATACACTTCAATCAAAGGCACTAATTGAAAGTAAAGAAGAAATTAATTTAGATCGTATAATTGCTTTTCCATTGAGCAGTAGTATAGTCAGTTTTGAGCGATATTGCACGAAACTCTACGAAGATGGATTTATTTCAGAAATAGACACTTTTAAATTAATTTTCGTAAGTAAAAGAAGACTTAATCAATCAAAAGTTCAATGGAATGGTGATAATTTGACTTTGCTTTTTGTTATTGAATTGTTGGCATATAAGAGAATAATTGACAAACCAAATTCAAGATCAAAACTCATTGTCGAATGCTTTTTGAATAAAAATTCTCAACCATTTAATGAGGATAGTTTGAATACACAAGCCTATAGCAATGGGCTAACAGGAATGAATCAAAAGTTTCTGAATGAATTAGACAATCCTCAATTAAAAACGGTCTATAGACTTTATCAAGAGGTGTATGAAGAAGTTTAGAGTGGGTTTAGAATTGAAATCCTCACTCGAAATCTAAGAAAATTATAGCAACATTTGGAAATCGAAAAGCCAAGTCGTTGAGGGGTGCATTTCTCTAGATCTTGGCTTTTTGATATTTGCTATATCGTATCAAAGATAACTCTTTGCAAAGTCATTTCCTAAAGGATTTGATCGCATTCTGCACAATTAATTGTTTGTATTCTTATTCGACAATAATTGCTTTAAAAAGAATCCATTTCACGATGCGAATTTTAACTAGAAACGTTGATTGTTTTCGGCTAGACCGGTAAGCTCAATAAACGATCTATGTTTCAAAATCTTAATCAAAATGGAAATAACCAATTTGAACGGGGAGAGCTACGTCTTGATCTCGTTCCTAAAAAAGTATGGAGTAAATGAACAAACGATTTATAATGGAATAAGTCGTAATAGAAGAAAACTTTCAAAATTCTATGAGCATTACACAGACCCTATAGACAGAAGAGTCAAGTGGGTCAAGTATAGCTCCCTTCCTGGGCAATTATTTAAGCGTTATAACCTTCCTTTACCTCACATGCTTGATGAAATGTATTCAATTGGAGAAAAGGATAAGTTCATTGATCTAATAAAAAGAACACTCCAATTCGCTTACGATTTAGAATATAAATCCTACCAGGAAATCTATTACGTGATCTTTTACGAAAAAGAATTGATTGAATCATACGCAAAAACTCATAGTCTATTTATTAGTGTTTTAAAGCTTAAACAAGCTGGGGTACCAATAAAAAAGATCTTTCCAGTTTATTGTAAATTCCTTAATCTTAAATTTGAAAGCAAGTCGTTAACCTCTTTCTTTGCCAAACTAAAAAGCTTTGAAAAGTACGGGCATCGGGTCTTCATTCACAAAAGTTATGGGTTAACTAAAGATGGAACTAAGGTTACCGAGAAGCATAAAAATCAATTCATCAAGTTTTATAAAGATTCAAAACAACTTTCAGGAAGAGAAATTCATAAAAAGATAAATGAATGGGCCAGAAGGGAAGGGTACTCTTTGATTTCTATATCGTCAATTAAAAAATTGATGTGTGATCCATACCTCCAAAATCAATGCAAGCCATTCAGAAATGGCATTGAGTGGGAAACATTAATGTATGGACATTACAAGCAAAGAATACCTCCAGCATCGAATGGAAACCTCTGGCAATTGGATGGGAGCAGACTTCAAATCCCTTATCTGAGTGATAAGAACAAGATTGAATTCCTAACCCTATTCATTGTAAAAGACGTCCATTCGGGAAAAATCATTGGTTACTCTCTAGACGTTTCAGAGAATCACAGAGTGGTTATTCGAGCATTGAAAATGGCAGTGGAAACCACAAACTTTCTCCCTGTTGAAATGGTTATAGACAATGGGCCTTGTTTTAAGCATGAGAACTTTCAGTTTCTCGAGGAACATATTGGGTATCTAGGAACAAACGTCAGAATACACAATTGCAGAAACCATTTTGGGCCATGTTACTGTTATTCGATAGAATTAAACGTCGGTCTCAATTTTACTTTTGAAACTAAAATAGGGGAGTTGACCAATTCTTTAACTTCGGTGCTGCATTCGGTCTTTTGATATTGTTGCCCGTAAAGTCCAATGAACAGATTCCTTGTTCCTTGAGCTACCGCTTAGTCTTTAAAAGCTAATTGCTTTTTCTTATAGAGCTTGCGGAGTGGAATAGGGAAGAAGTAGGAATTAAAAAGTGTCACGAATTCACGAAATTATACTTGAAATGGTCATTGATTAATTGTTAAATTTGAGAATTAATATTGAAATTAACGTAAGATTATTAAAATAAAGCTATGATCTATTTTCGATTACTTTTATTAAGTATTTTCTGCCTTGCCTTTCAAAAATCTGGGTTCTCTCAATTTGGGACTCAACAAATCATATCCAATAACACCGCTCAACCAACTTATGTAGCTTCAAAGGATTTTAATAATGATGGCTATTCAGATGTGATCTCTGTGACCTATCCAATTAGTGAAGTTAGTTTGTCTTTGAACCAAGGTGACGGAACTTTTTCTGCTCCAATAATTATAGATACACTCGGAGGGACTGCACATGATATTGCTGTCGGCGATTATAATCAAGATGGTAATTATGATCTTGCTATAAGTGCCAACGCAAATACTTATATTCTTGAGGGTACAGGAGGTGGTAATTTCGTAACAACCAACATTATTCCTTTTTCATTTGTGCAATTACAAGCATCTGATTTTGATAATGACAATCTTTTGGATATTATGGCCGTTAAATACGGCGGTGGTATACATTTTTTAAAAAATTTAGGAGGCAGTACTTTTTACGATAGTACGATGACTGTTGGTTTTTTTCAAGATGTCTTTGGGTCTTCCTTTGCAGACTTTGACAACGATGGTGATCTTGATGTTGTTACTTCAGATTATGACGACCAAACAATTAGTTGGCACGAAAATGTTGGAACGAGTGCCTTTTTAGGAATCAGTATTATTCACCAAATCCCTTCAAATAATGATTTTATCAGGGTGAACACTGGTGATATTGATGGAGATGGTTTTGTGGATATTTTAACGTATGAAAAAAATTCAGGTGGCCCAATGTCTTGGTATAAAAACTTGGGGAATGGTATGTTTTCAACTGAACAAGTGATATCGACAAGTGGAGAGAAAAGAAGGGTTAAATTAATTGACTTGGATAACGACGGTGATTTGGATATAATCTATGGAAGAACCAACACCATCTCCATGATGACAAATGATGGTACTGGTCAATTTGGTTCGATTCAAGTCATTTCTTATCTTACAGTAAACGGAAACGATGTTGCTCTGTCTGATACAGATAATGATGGGGATCTGGATCTATTTGCTGCTTCCTACGGGGATGATAAAGTTTCCTATTATGAGAATTACAATTTTCATTCAGAAAACGTTTCTGGTAAAATATTCGCCGATTTAAATCAAAACAACATTTTAGATTCTACCGATCTAGGATTGAATAATATTCAAATTCTTTCAAGTCCTCAAAGTGATATGACGTACACCTATCAAGATGGTAATTATTTTATGAACTTCAGTTCTTCTCCTGGAGCGTACACCATTTTTAACGGAGGATTACAAGGTTGGTCATTGGTGACCGATTCAATAAATTATACGGTAGTTATCGATTCCGTTTTCACAAATGTTGACAGCCTTGATTTTGGGTTTTATCCAGATTCCATTTATACATCTACAAATCCGCAATTGACCGGAGGTTATCCTAAATGTAACACCATTGTAAATTATTGGTCGAGTATAGAAAACATAGGAACCACTTCACCATCTTTACTTGTACATCTTTTACTCGATGATAGTTTATCTTATGTTGGAGCAGATATCCTACCGGATTCTGTCATAGGCCAAAACGTTTATTGGCACTTAGATAGTGTGAACTATTTTTCCATGTCAAACATCAATGCACAAATTCAAATGCCTGACTTCAATAGTTTTGGAGATCAAGTATTAAGCGTTCTAAACGTCTGTGAAATTGATAGTTTTGGAAATGTTCTTTCCAATTTCTATGATACTTTACAACAGACAATAACGTGTGCTTATGATCCAAATGATAAATTAAATAATCCTGCGGGGTATGATGATTTGGGCTATCTAAATATGGAAACAGATAAAATGGAATATACAATCCGATTTCAAAATACTGGTAACGATACGGCTGCTGTGGTTCAAATTGTTGATCAATTGGACACCAACTTTAATTGGTCATCTCTAACGATTTTAGCGAGCAGCCATACGGTACAGACTTTTGTAGATCAAAGTGGAGAGGTTTCCTTTTTATTTGAAAGTATAATGCTGCCAGATAGCAATGTGAACTTTTTAGGGAGTCAAGGATATGTTAAGTATTCCATCGACCTGAATCCAAATACTCCGAGTGGAACTAGCTTTTTCAATCAGGCCGATATATATTTTGATTGGAACCCTGCGGTACTAACAAATACGACTGTCAACACGCTTTATGAATGTAATAGTGTCTGGTCAAACTTTGAACTCAGCGATACTTCAGAAGTATGTTTGCAATCTATCATACTATTTGAAGGTGACATTGATAGTACTTCATACTTTTGGAACATAGGAAGCGTTGCGAATGATTCCGGTAATGATTTCGAGTGGGTAGCTGATACATCTGGAACTTTTGATGTTTCTATTTCAGCTTCTAACTTCATGTGTAATATGGATACAAACTTCACTGTTTTCGCGCCTGTTAATGTTCCAACTCAAATCATCCAAACAAGTCAAATATGTTCAGGGGATAGTGTAAATGTCTTTGGTACTTTTTATACGCAAAGTGGAATTTATCATGACTCCTTAATTTCGCAATACGGATGTGATTCAATTGTAGGTCATCAAGTAAGTCTAATGCCCATCATTCCTGTAGCTGTAGTAGTTACAACAAATATCTGTTATGGAGACAGTATACTTGTTTTTGGTCAAACCGCATCAATGTCCGGTATTTATTACGATACGCTTCAAGGTGCGCTTAGTTGTGACTCGGTTATTGGACATGAAGTAATTGTGTTGCCTGAGGCTCCTGTAAACTTAATTGATACAACGGTTATTTGCAGTGGCGATAGCCTAATGATTTTTGGAGGTTTTAGGTCTCTATCCGGTATTTATTATGATACTCTTCAAGGTGTGTTTAGTTGTGATTCAATTGTAGCGAAGGTTCTAGAGGTAAGCCCTCCTTTGATAGTAGAATTCATAGCACCTCAAGACACCGTTTGCATCAACGCAGCTTTGATAAACTTAAGCTCTGGAATTCCAAGTGGTGGAGTGTATATAGGGCAAGGAGTTACTGGTGGCGCGTTTTATCCCGCTAATGCTGGGCAAGGCACTCATCAATTGTTCTATGAATACACTGATACATTGGGGTGTTCCGCCATTGATTCAGCCTCTATCTTCGTTGACGGTTGTGCGGGGCTTTCAGATTACGAAATAGGTGGAATAGAAGTATATCCAAATCCATTCACTAATTACACAACTATTATTTTCCCAAAGGAAAAAGTTGGGAACCATGATGTTTTAATTTACGATGCAGTTGGAAGGTTAGTTTTCTCAAAAACTGAAGTTCACGAAAAGGAATTCAAAATTTATAAAGATGAACTTAGCTCGGGGGTATATCGTTTGATGATTTATTCCGAAAGCGGAAGCAATATCCTCTGGAATCAGGTGCTTATAGTTGAATAGGTTTCTGGAGAATTAGAAGCAATGCTGAATTCACTTTAGAAAGTTACCCGTTACTAGGAACAAACAACTTCGTCACATCAACATCCAATATTTCTGCAATCTTGTAAAACGTCTCAATCGTAGGTTGCATATCATTTGTACACCAACGTGAAACTGTTGATTTATCTTTTCCGAGTTCTTCTGCCAACCATTTAGCCGACTTGTCCTGCTCAGCTAAAATGACTTTGATTCTATTATACTTTTGTTTGTACATTACGGCAATTAAGTTTCGTGTTATGCAAATATAATTGTTTCAAAATCAACTGTATTTTACAAAAATTTTATATATGCGCTTATATAGTTTCGTTTTACGAAAACTATATTTCTAATTATGCATTATAGTTGGCAAGGATTGCGAGAATTCGCAAATACCCAATTGCCCTATAATGGGCTTGTGTTATGTTCATTTGCTTTGGGTTTGTTTTTAAGTTGTGGGGCTTAGGATTTTGAAAGAGGATTAAGTAGAATTTTGTTAAATTCATAGACTCGTTCCGCAGGATTCAAAATCCTAAGCCCCACAACGGGTTACTTGTATAAATGTGCGAGGTACGAGTAGGAATTTAGGAAAGTAAATAAAAAGAAACTGCGGGGGACTCTTGCAGATAACCGCTGAACACTTATGGAAGATGTAAACAACCTGTTTAAGCAGATTGATAGAATTCTAAACTACTTAAATAGCCATGATAATATCTATATTTTTGTTAAAGACGTTGAAAGACATACAAAAGTAAAAACAGGAGAAGCTTTGAGCATGTTAGAGCTTTTGGCAGATGAAGGATATGTGATTAAAGTATTGCACATAACAGATTATGATAAATCCGAAGGCGTTACTGAACCTAAAGAATACTGGAAAATAACTATAAAAGGCAGGTTACTAATTGATAATGGTGGATATGTTGGTTTAATTTCTAAAAATCGAACGGAAAAAATCCTGAAATATAGTCTAATGTTTGGTTCGTGGATCGTGGCGACTTACGCTTTGATAAGACTTGTAACTGATTTTTTGATTCCTTTTTTAAAATACGTTTACGGTTACTAGCGCGGCAATTGATTACATAACGACGAATTATCGGAAACTGAGCTTGTGAGGTGTCTTATAATGTATTGCGTTATGTTACTTAGCTTGGAGATCTGTTCGTCACGAAGAAACGAACAGGTCGACAGTTTCTTTCTTTTGAAGTTTCAAGGCACAAACGACAATGAACGGATTCCTTTTTTCATGGAGCTTGCGGAGTAGAATAGGGAAGGAGTGGGGACTTAAAATTCAGGACAGGATTGATGCCTGTAATAAACAGTTTTTTTTCTTCTTATTCTCTTCTTGACATATTTTCTTTTGAACTCCCTGTAATTTTTTTCTTCAGCGCGCAACTTTTTTTGCTCAGCTTTATCTATTGATGCTATTAGTTTAGACGCAAATTCTGGGGAATCACCTAAATGAGATTCATTAGCTTCTTTAAATTCAACAAGTTTGTCGTATGCTGATTCATATTCCTTATCATCATAATTTGCTTGGGCTTCGTAATAAAGATTTTCCTTTTTCCATGTTTGACTTTTAGCATTTAAGGCGTAGGCTATAATAAATAGTAAAACAGTGTATTTCATTCGGGTAATTTTTCTGGTAAACCTAACCCTTCTTCTTCTTCTTCTTCTTCAAGAATCGGTGAAGTTTCAGTATATGAGTCAGTATAATAAGATCTTGTTGCAATTGTTGTAATAATAATTGAAGCCCCAAATAGTGCGAAAAACACCCCTGGAGCTACTTGACGAAGTACGATTGATGTTCCTTTGAAACTTGCTTTGAATTCGCCCGATTCTTTTTCAATTCCTTTAAGAAATAGCATGAACCCCATGTAACAGCAAGCTAACCCTACAAGTAGGCAGGTAATCTTATATAAAAGTATTGCAACATCACTTTCCATGAAAGCAATGTATGAAGTACAACGGAGAAATTCAAGAACTAGTTAAATTTCAGGTAATTGTTGCAATTTTATGCGTGAAAATTGAGTAGAAATACTCATTTACATTGGCGAATATTATATATAGCTTTGACTCATACATTAATTTAAACTACATCACATGAATAGAGTAAGCGTACAATCATCAAATATCTCATCAATCGGTTATGATGCGTCGAGCCAAACCTTACAAGTACAATTTAATAGCGGAGATGTCTATGAATATTACAGCGTTCCTCCAAGTGAACATTCAGGCTTAATGAATGCTAGTTCACATGGAAAGTATTTAAATGCCAATATTAAGGGAAGTTACGATTATCAACAAGTATAATCTCTGCCTTAATTGTGATTACAAAAATCGATCAAATAAAGAATTTTGGGATATTCAATAATTTTAATTGGACGGGATCAAAGGATATTGAAGAATTCAATGATAAGAATATTATCTACGGTTGGAATTATTCAGGAAAAACAACCTTGTCAAGAGTTTTTAGCTGTCTAAGAAATAAAAGTACAAACGACGATTACGAAAATTCATCATTCAAAATATCTACTGATGTTGGAGTTTTTCAAAGTTCCAATTTAGAACACTTTCCATATCAAGTGGAAGTTTTTAACTCCGACTATGTTAAAGAAAATCTCAGTTGGGATTATGACGAACATATTAACGCAATTTATTTTGAAGTAGGGGATAATGCAAAAATAAATAAGGAGATCGAAGAGATCAAAGGTAAAATTGATTCGATTAATGGAACTGTGGATATAAAGGCGAAAAAAGATCCCTTTATAAAAGTCATAATGGAATTCGAAATGTTTGAGAATAGTCAATTCACAACCGAAGCTAGTCGAATTAAAAATGACGTTTTCTCCAGCCTTATTGAATTTAACAAAGGACATCTGAAAAAGATAGCCAAGAGGCTTGGAGATAATCAGGACAGCCATATTATCAAGTCAAAAGAAAAACTTCAGGAGCTTTCCAAGGTTGTCAAATTGGAAGAAGCTAAGGAGGCATTAGAAGAAGTCTTTACTAATTACAATATTGATGGTTTGTTAGGGCAATCTCAACTTTTACTTAAGTCTGAACCATCTAAAAATGCAGTTCTGGATATATTGGATTCGAGACGAAATGCCTATAAATGGGTTCAAGGCGGTGTCGATCTTCATAAACCAAATGATAAATGTCTATTCTGTGATAATGTAATCGAGAAAGATAGATTTAAGAGGCTTACGAGCTATTTTGAGAACGAAGCTTCTACTTTAAAGTCTAATATTGATGAACTTATAACGCTAATTGATACTGAACAACTAAAAATAAAAAATATCAATTTCCCTTCTAGTGTTAATGATTTGAATGCAGGGTTCCAGGAGGCTTATTCGCTTCTAAAAACAAAATTAGACAAAGACATTACAAGCCACATTAAGCTCTCGGGCAGAGTGAAAACAAAATTGATCACTAAGCGAAATTCCAAAATTTACACACCGATTGATGTTTCATTGGCTAAAAATAAATCAAATTCAATCCTTAACGGTATTATTGAAATAAATAATCTCATTAAGGCAAATAATGAATTCTCTGAAAAATTTGACTCCATAATTAAGGCTACTCGAGAAGAATATCAGGATCACCTTATTGCTAAATTTTTGATAGACAATAAATTCTCAATCAAAGAACGAAAGCATGACAAGGCAATGTTAGCATTAGAGAAACTAGAGGATGAAGTAAGTCTTCATAATAAAAAAATAAAGCGACTAACAGCTTCTAAATCGAGTAATGAGGAAGGATGTTTACAATTCGGAGAATTTGTACAAAGTTTTCTAAGCCGAGATGATATAAAAGTCAAATTAAATTCTTCTGAGAACACTTTCAATTTAATGCGTGGAGAGGAATTAGCAAAGAATTTAAGTGAAGGTGAGAAAATGGCTATTTCATTCGCTCATTTTCTTGTTCATTTGTCAAGTATAGAAAAGAAAGGAGCATTAAAAGACCATGTAGTATTCATCGATGATCCCATTTCGAGCTTGGACAGCAATCATATTTTTCAAATTAACTCCTTAT
Source organism: Crocinitomicaceae bacterium (assembly GCA_047630755.1). Taxonomy (GTDB): domain Bacteria; phylum Bacteroidota; class Bacteroidia; order Flavobacteriales_D; family Crocinitomicaceae; genus UBA4466. Next base: position 147,357 of record JBLHYG010000008.1, read on the forward strand.
TGAAAGAAGTGTTTTTTGATCAAACACCTGATCCTAAAAATCCGAAACAATTGATGTGGGGAACAAAGTGTAAACAAATTTTTATCTCCACTCACAATTTTGAATTTTTCAATCTACTGAAGGAGCTTCCCAAAAAAGGATTTAAAAAAACATCACATTACTTTATTTCGCGCAACGGAACTGAATCTTCAATTGAAAAATTGCCAAATGTTTATAAAACGTTTTCATCAGAATATCATTTTCTTTTTGGAGAAATTCTAAGCTTTAATAGAGTAAGAAATAAAGGTGCTTCCCCTAAATTACTTACGATACCAAATGTTCTTCGCCGTTTTGTTGAAATGTACACCCTAACGAAATATCCTAGTAACGAGGAAGTAGATCAAAGAGCTGTTAGGGTTTTTGGTAAGGAAAAATCAAAACGAATTCTTAAATTGCTACATCACTTTAGTCATTTCAATAGTATTGACCGAATATATTCACACGCTGATTCAATCGCAGACATTGAGGTTACTTGTAAAACGGTTGTTGATCATATAAAAAGTGAAGATAGTATGCATTATGAAGCACTCGTGGCATCTTTAAATTAGAGATTAAATGGCAATCAGAATAAATCAAAAGCTCAAAAGAGTTGAAGTATCAGCGTTTGAGTTAGATAATGAAATAGTATTTAACTTCTTTGATAAAGTAAAATCTGAGGATAGAGAAGATACTCTTTTTAGAGCCCTTTATATAGGAGTACTAGCATTAATGGAAGATCGAATGTCATCATTCTTAGCTAAAACTACTAATGAGCTTGGAACTGAGCTAGAAAGCCTCAAGATGATTTTTGACATGAAGAAAGAGTTGTTCTATAAAACAACCATGAAGGGTGTAATGGCTGAAGAAGATGTTGCGGACTTCTTGAATGAATTTTTCAAAGAGAAAAAATTAAAAGACGTAGCTAATCTCACGGGAAATGAAACTGGAAATCTGGCAAGAAACAAAACGGGAGATATTATTTGTCATGTTGATAGTGCGAATGAAGTTAAAATATCAATTGAATGTAAATTCGATAAAAGTGTAAGGATGGGGAATATTTCGGGTAAAGATATTTTTACACGAAAGACAGATTCTGCTTGGAGCCAGCTTATTGAATCAGACGCAAACAGAGGATCAAAAATTAGTTTAATAGTTTTTGATATTTCCTTGGTAGACGGAAATATTTTGAAAGTATTTGATAATGTGGGTTACATACCATCTATAGGTTTTGTAGCAATCATTGATTCTCAAAGTGGTGACTATTCAAACTTGGCAATAGCCTACATGTTAGCGCGAGATATTGCATTAAATGCTAGAGAAATAGAACTTGATAAGGATTTATTGGCAATAATTGTAAATAGGATAATTAAGGATATAACAGAAATCACTAAGGTTAGGTCTTTGGTCGAAAATAATATAGAAAATAACAAGGCTATCCTTAAGCAATTAGAGAAAAGTATAATGCTAATGGAATTTAATCAGGAATATCTGACTAAATTTCTTCAGGACGGTAAATTAGAAAAGAAAGATTTGCTGGATTTTTACATGGGAGAAGAGGTTAAGGATAAGTATAAACTCATTGAGAAAGAGATAAGCGGAATATAATTGATTGATCTCAAATACATACTGAATAATTGCTATCCATCAGAAGATCAGGAAAAAGCAATTCAATTGCTTGAAGAATTTGGATTCGATAATCATTTGAAATCGTGTATAGAAATTATTAATTCCAAATTAGATAAGGAGCCAATTGAAATTGCTGAATTTGGTGTTATTCAATTGGGAAGTGTAACATCAAGTATACTTTCAGGGGTGAATGAAAAGATTCGTTTAATTCCAAAAGAAAAATTACATCCAGATCTTGAACAAATATTAGCAGACATTTCAAAAGCGTTGTTGGAGCATGTTTTATTCAAAACCAAGTCAGACAAGAAATTACTTATAGATCAAATTGCAGTTTCATTACATGATACCTGTGATATTCATAATTATTCAGAAGAAGAGGTCTTTAAATTTCTAGGATTTGACCAATTAAAGCATCACGCTAATATATTACTTCAAGGAGATCGGGCTATTATTCCCAAAACATCTAAGAAATGTAATTTCCATTGGATTGGAGAACCAAAAAAGAAAACAGCCTTTATGGAATTGTTTACAGACCACGGGCTGATCATCAATTCTAAAAGGAGCAACCATCACCTTTTATTTAATCGAGATACAACTGAATCGCTTGAAATAGAATTTAATCCTGTCAAATCGAGAGAAATAATGACCTTTTTCTTTTTGTTAAAGAACGAATATAAGCTACTAAAAGGTCCGAAAGAGGGGTTTTACGCTCCATTAAATTATCATTCAATCGGTTTCGATAAAATTATTTTGGACAATAAGACTCCTGGGGATTATAATGACATGCTAAAGAAAAACAAAGCAGAATGGACTGAAAACATTGGGAAAATCAATAAATGGATAGCACAAATATTATGAATGATAATTCGATTTCCATTCGGTTTCCAGAAACCGAGGATCAAACCAACACAGGTTCAGTCGTACATTTATATCATTATTAATTCAAAAAAATTAAATGTTATGAGCTACGCAATTACACTTATTAATCAAAACAATCTTAAGCCAGCAGATGCTATTGTTCTTCGTAAAAAATTCATGGGAATGGTTGATCATTTTGCAATCTTTTTAGGATACGACAAACGCAATCAACCAATTTTTGTTGCTAATTATACTAAAGGAGTAAAACAAATATCCGAATCTGAATTAAACGGTTTTCTTCAAAAGTTAAATCCAACCCATATCGAAAGATTTGAAGGAGATGATAAAATGAGATTACTCGCTGTTAAAAGAGCTGTATCAAGAATTGGTGAAAAAGCTTATGATTACTTTTCAAATAACTGTGAATCATTTAAGAACTATGTTCAAAAAGGAGTTAGTTATAGTAAACAAGCAGAGAATTTCAATAGAAACGCTGGAAATATTGGAGTAGCAAGTGCTGCAATTGGACTAGGTGCTTTAGCTACTAAAAACAAGAAAGTTGCAGGATGGGCTTTGGGAATTTCAGCATTATCTGCTATTGCTTACCTTGTTAGTAAAGATGACTAGTAATTCAACTATTAACTTATTTGTTAATTTTAGTTTCCTATCTGAATCTGAGAATGACTTAACAATCCAATCCCAAAAAGGAAACGATTACCGCATCTTCATCCAAGAAATCAATCTTAACAAAGAACGCTCGATCAAAATTCAAAAAGAAGATTTAGGAGAACCAAACGCCAATCTTTGGGTTTGTCTTGTCCTGATCATGGAAGGAATGGAACCAACTCCATATCTAATTCCAAGTTTACAACTTACCAAACCAGACAATTTCGTTTTCATTTACAACAAACTAAACGAACCATTCGAGCATTTATCCAATTACGAGATAAAGGTATTTAAGAATGGAATGGAGAGATTAAACGAATTTACGTTTGAAAGTAGAATAGGGGAGTTGACCTAACCAACTTGAACATCAGCGTATAACTCCTTCAAAACTTCACAAGGATCAACATCAATAGCCAATGCAATCGCATACAATTCATCTGCACGAAGCTTTGTCGTTTCAGTAGAACTTAATTGAGATAGTCTAGACTTACTGATTCCAGTTTTTCTAGAAACTTCTGCCTTATTAATTGATTTCTTGGCTAAATACAATCCTAATTTTGTCATAAACGTTGCGTTTTTGAATACATAAATGTAGGAATATGAAACTATTGTATCAAAAATCACTACATAAGTTTTGTTATTGGGTTTGATTTCTATACTTTGGTGTAGAAAATCAACACACTTGTATTAAAATCCAATTCATATGCAAAACAAAGAATTAGTAATCTCGCTTATCCAACAAGACCTCAAACATCATCAACTAATCATAGGATTAGAAAGCATCAGCCTAAACGCAGGAAGAAAAGCGGGAGCTTTAATACGGAATGGAAGTGACCTTCATTTAGATATCCTCGACCTATGCTTTGATGCAATGAAAGTACCCGAATCCGCAGAAATGGATTGGGGAATGACGTACACAAACTACATGAATAAAGCGCTACGTTATAAGATAGACGCGACTTCTGAAGGATTAAGACAATTAGCGGGACTGTGCTACACACATCTAAAATGTATCGTTGATCTCGAAAATGAAAGATTAGTTAAAGTCTAGATTATGTTAAATAGAACTAGGAATAGATTTGATAACCATAAACCCAAGTGCGTTGGCCTGAGCGATTGGCGGGCGCGCGTTGGCGTGAATGCCAAAACACTTAGTAAATCATCAAAGGCGCTTGCGTTTTCTTCCTTTTTCAGGAAGAACTACTTTGATAGATTTACTTGTGTTTGGGCAAAGTGTGTTGGCGCATCAATCGATCTTGAATTTTTTGGTTCTTTTTTCTTCAAGGAAAAAACGAACATAATAATATTGATCACTGAGAATCGCGTATTTGAAAAAGAATTGACATTGGTACAGAGAAACGTATTCTGGAAGAAAGCGGTATTGCAAACTGACGAAGGAATTTGCAAATACGGCTTTGAGCGTTGGCAAGAAAGAACTGATCGACCAACTAGAAACGATCTTTCGAACAGAGTGTGTTGGACGGAGGGTTGAGAATTGTGCGACCAAAATCTTTTATATTCTTCAATAAAAGTTTTGGTTAGCGATTTTGCGCTGGCTGGAGGGGCTATTTAAAATAACGTCTAATTATAGGCGCAATTGGAGTTTCGAAGAGAGAACTTGCTATTTAGGCTTCAGCCCGTAGACATAATATGCATTATAGTTGGCAAGGATTGCAGGAATCTGCAAATACCCAATTGCCCTATAATTAATATTATGTTAAATAGCTTTAACGAAGCCCAAACTATCTTTATTGCACAACCCTTATATTCAAATCATATATCCACAACGAAAATCTTCCTCCTACCAATTTCCCTATTGGTCTAAACTTCTCATAAAAACCTATAAAGCCCTATTTCCCGCAGCCGTAACCAAATAAATTAAAAGCCAAACGAACTCGTAATTTATAAGCCATTCAATGAATTGTGAAATTCTTCCTTTTCAAGATCCTTTGATAAAGAAGTTTATAGATTATCTTGTGCCCAAGAGAAATTTATCCGTAAAACCGTTACAATAAGACTAAAATTAAATGAAACAGAATACTTTTTGGTTCTTCATGGCCACGATCCTTTGCGCCTTTGGATTGTTTGGAATGGTTTACGGAGTGCCCTACGTGCCAATCGGAATAAGAATTCCGGATCTAAACTATGACGAATTGAGAGCCAGACTACTTAATGATATGGGCCACGAAATGTTCTTGCCCAATATATCGCTAGTCGTTTTTGTTATTTGTGCCACAATTTATTCAACCACAAAGAAATACAGGCTTTTAATCTTTGTCCTCGCACTTCTGAATATTCTATTCGTTATGGCGATTCCAACTTTATTGAAAATATTTTTCCCTATCCCCATGTACACGATGGACAGTGGCTACACCCTTCACATTGTGTCCAGCCTAATCTTAATAATACTTGGAATTGGTTCATTGTCCAAGAGAGATAAAGCTGAAAAAGACAGAAAACAAAACGACGAAGACCTACTCGACACCTTAGAAATCTAAACACCTTACACAATCGTCTAAAATCTAAAATCGACATACTTCGACAAGCTCAGCATTCGGTTTTGTTCAGTTCAGTGTTCAGTTCAGCACAAACTCTCAGCGTAAATAATTCATAATTCATAGTTCATAACTTCTAACCCCACCATCTCCAAAGTAACATCATAAATGGGTCTATCAATCGTCTTCGCCTTCATCCACGCGTAAAAACACATAAAGAATACATCCTCTCGATCAACCGATTTCCATGGAATGGTCGCTTCAATTTGTTTTTTAAACGCTTCAGTCTGCACAATATCCGGTTGATTGAAATACATCCGAACCAATTTTAGAAATGGCAGAACCGGGTCATTCTCATTTGATTTAAACATCTCCCCGTATTTCCGTGTCAAACTTGTCACCCTAGAATCAACGTAGTCAACGTCGCCTAGCTCAATGTAAAGAAGGATTTCAATGAATCGTTTGTTCAGTACCCATTCATTACCAATATGACGTTCGTACCATTTATCGGTAGACTGGAATTTACTCAAGATTTTAGAAACGTGTTCCAATTCACCTTGCTGAAAGTGGATCATAGCGCGGGCTAACTTCGCTGAAAGTAGTTCTTCCTCATGCAACCCCTTCAATTCAAACAATTCTTCAAGCAAAATGGAAGCTTGCTTGTGTTCTCCGGTGAAATTTAAGTTTAAGGCAACCAGCGTGGTGTACTTCACCATCCGTTTTTGGTGGAATTTCTGATTGAAACGTTGCATTTCAGTGTGCATGAGTTCCAAATAGTTCAAACTCGTTTCGAATTTTTTCTTTCGAAGGTAAATATTGGCAACGCTGTACAGTAAGTCAATGTGGTAGACGATCATTTTCTCCGTGTCCCCTTCTCCACCCTGCATTTCCTTGATTTTATCGACAAAGAAAAGGTCTACTGAATAATAATCCTTTGCATGTGCTCCGGCAATATCCGCCATCATTGCAATTTGATACAAGGACTGAAAACTATATCCCTGTTCCGGCGAAATTCCATACTTGCTATAGTTTGAATCGAGTATTTCTTTTAAATCGATTGACTTTGAATCCTGTTCGTTTTCCAGAAATGCCCTTCGAACAACGGCGTAAACCATGTTCAGTCGCTCCTGACCGATAAAGCTCTGGTTGTTTGATTCCACTTTTCGAAAAAGCGCTTCGTGATTAATCGACATGTCCTGGTGGGAATGTTCAGTCAGTGTATGGTATATTTCAGATAAAAGGGCAAAATGATCCATCTTTATGGCCTCCTTCTCTGCTTTGTGTAAAATTCTAAACGCCACTTTAAACTTTTCAAAGGAAAATAGTTTTCGAGCAATCAAGATTTGTTTGATAATTGAGCCTTCTGCGCTTGCTTCGGACTCTAGAGTCGCAGTGGCCATAAAATCAAGCAATCGATCAAAGAGGCGCTTCTTAAGCACGTTGAATGCATTGTCTCCTATCTTTTTCTTGATTCTATCTTCATTGTTATGAATCAAAGCCTTGAATAAATCGACGTTTCGTGTATCGTGCCGTTTGTTTCTAGCCCCCAAATGCGCAATGAATTTTCGTTCCTCTGCAGAAGAAAGCAAGGAAATCACTTCTTTTATTTCACTCATATATCGTAATAATGAATTGCGTCTAAATTACTATAAAATAGATGTATTGTAATTATTTTATGGTGATTATATAGTAACATTTATTGAATTATTGAATTTCATAGGCACCAACGAGTCCCCACCTTTGAATCATCATTTAAAAACAAATTATTATGAACAACGAAAATTTTGAAACAGTAGAAACAAAGAAAGTGAACCCAAGTACTAACAGAACGAACGGGTTCAAACCAACTCCGGCGTTTATTGGAGCAGCATGGGCGTCACTTGGTGTTGGATTAATCTCGTATTGTGTTGGATTGTGGAATTCAGACATGTTATTGAACGAAAAAGGATATTACTTCACCGTAATCCTATTTGGTCTTTTCTCGGCAATCTCGGTTCAGAAATGCGTTCGTGACCGCGCAGAAGGAATTGAAGTTACAGACATCTATTATGGATTGAGCTGGTTCACAACCGTTGCCGCTTTGATTTTACTAGTGGTAGGATTGCGAAACGCGGACCTGGCTTTGAGCGAGAAAGGATTCTACGGAATGTCATTTACGTTAGCACTTTTCTCTTCAATATCTGTTCAGAAAAACACGCGTGATTTAAAAGCAATTAATAACGCTGAACAACTTTAGGCAATTCACAATTATTAATTAAAAATTATGAATTAAATGTTAGGTTTAAATGATCCTGGGGGGAATTCACGTTCTCTCTGGGTCATTTTGTTTTGTAGAGGACTGGCTAGTAGCTGTAATGAGTTTTTACCACTAGGACACAAAGGCACAATTTATTACATGAATGATAAAAATTGACACAAGAAAACCTTAAGGTTTTCAGAGCATTGTGTCTAAAACCCGATACTTCGATAGTGACTTGGTGTCCTTGTGGTAAAGAAAAAACGGGCATTCAAGTAAATCAAGAAATGAGTCGAACATTCAAGCAATCGAACAATCGGAAAATCCCTATATTGTTCCTATGAGAATACTTTTTTTCTTGCTACTTTGCATTTCATCAAACACTTACGCGCAATCCGACTCGATATATATTGAGTTCTTTCCACAAACAAACCCCGATTGTTACGCGCTCCATCCTGCAAATGGAATGTACAAAGCAATCAACCGTCCCATTCCAAAATTGGAAATCCCAGGATTCGTTTACATCGACCCTGTTCGCCTTGCTTCCAGTAATTCACTTTGCACGTATTCATACCACTTTAGTCTTGAAAAGTATTCCCCTTTTGAATATTCAACAGCTTACTATCAAATCATTAACCGCGAAAAGGCAGACAGCGTAATTGAAGTAAATAAGAGCAATAGAGAAAGTGATTATGGACTAGGGAATTTATTGAATGCGGAACGCAACAATAGCTTGGGAGGTTTTAATCTTATCCATTACGTAGAACCAGAATTAGCGCGTGAATCGAGACGGGAAAGAGAAAAACAAAAGATGAGAGAACGTCAAAGAAAAGAAGATTCCCTTTGGACTTTAGAACATCCCAATATGGAAAGAGATTACGGCGGAGGAATAATTGATGGTATTTATATTAGAGAAGGCGATTACAATCCATCCGACTATTACAATTTAAAGATTCCTTATTTCAACGTGTATCCAGAGATAGAAGACTCTGTTACAAGGGTCCATTCAGCGCTTCGAAGCAATGTAATTCAACCGCTTGTAGACTCGATCCTCTCCCCTTTTTACATGTCGAGAGCGGAAGTGACCAATAAAGAATACCGTGAATTTACGAATTGGGTGCGCGACTCAATCGCCAGGGAAATGATCTATGCGGGGCTAAAAGACCACAATCGAGCTGATAAATTTATTGATCATGGCGACTATTACAATCCGAATGATCCAGAAAATGAATGGATTGCATACGACATTTACAATAAAGATTTAAATAGAAAAACCTTCAATCTTAATTGGAACCATGAATTTAATTACGAGGACCCAGAGCTCACCGATGTCTTGGCTGAAATGTATTATCCACAGCCCAAACGCTTCTACAAAAGACGGGATTTTGATGTGCGAAAATTTAAGTACTCTTTTGGAGATGGAAGTTGGATTAATATCTATCCGGATTCCATGGCCTTTGAGAATCTCAATGCCCTTGATTTGAACCGAATGACGAACATGTATCATTGGCATCCATATTATGACAACTATCCGGTTGTAAACGTTAGCTATGGGCAAATTCTGGCGTATTGTGATTGGAAACAAAATCAAGTGAATAAGGCGCTTAAAGATGAATCGATTCGTGTGAAAATTTCCGTTCCTAGCATTGCCCAATACGAATTCGCACTAAAGCATTCTGTTCCTTATGTCGATGATAATGAGGTTCACGACGGACCAAACAGTAATTTTAGCGCATACAGACGAGAGAATGAAGACCTAGTGTACTACTTAAATAACGTGTACAGAAAGTTCAAAAATGTTCACAAGAAGGACGATTATATTGATCAAAAAAGCCAGGTGATGTTCAATCGCTGGTGCAATGAAAACTACAATGAAGAATTCCGCTTCATCAATGGAAATGTTTCAGAAATAGTTCTTGATCCGATAAATAGTAACTCGCTAAATCACTACGGCGTAACTACTGAATCGCCTATTTCCAGTTTGGTTTATGTCTTAGGGGGGAATTATCTTACAGGAGTCAAATCAATCGGAGATGATCAGCACAACGCCACATTTTACAAAACTGTTGCTCGCAAATACTTTCCGGAAGCAACCACAGGTTTCCGTCTTATCTACTCAGTGTCAAGAATTGAGGAATAATTTACGTTTATCAATTTTCATTATTACCTTCAAATCATGAAAAATCTAAAGCTCCTAACTACTGCATGCCTTATCATCGCCTGTGCATCATTGGCAATGCCTTATTCAAAGTATCTGGAGTTTGGATATACAGAAATTTTATACGGCCACGGTTACGTTTTGACATGGGTCTCAATCTTCATGTTCTTCCTTATCGCATTGGTTTCTTGGGTGAAGCGATCTCGAACAGTTGCCCTACTAGGATTACTGCTTTCAATGAGCAACATGTTCTTTTCAATCTTCATAATGATAACCATGACCGTATTTCGAAGTGCGCATTCTAACTTTGAATTTGAATACATGAATGGCATGTGGGTACTTTTGTTTGCTGCGGTTTCAGTACTGATAGCTTCAGTGATTGACGTAACTCAGACCTTCAAGAAAAACCTTTAGTTTGCATTTGTAATTGCCATCACCTCTTCATCAGACAGGGCGTTTTGGTGTTCACAAATCCAAACAGCCTTAGCACCAGCATGCTCCATTGAATCTCGATAAGCCCTTCTCTCAATCGGCTCTATGATTAAAATATCTTTGTCGATAATCTGTAAAACCACCTCTTCTAGTCTCATAAACTTCTTCTCACCCGTCAACAATTCCTCAATGACGATTCTCAGAAATTTTTCGGCAAGTTCATAATTGGATAAAATCAGACGGTCAGTTGAAAATGGATTACTGGAAATACGAACAATCGATTGACCAGATTCAATGTGCTTTATCTCAACCTTATTCTTTGATAGCTTGACATACAAGGTGATTCTTGGAAAGATCCACCCCATTAAATTGTCTCCATGTTTTTTCCAGTACTCTATCTACATATAATTTCTAAAAAAAATCAGCCAAATCAAGTTGAAGCGGAATTACTCATTAAGAAATAAACGGAAATCTAATTCATAACTCAAAACTCAAAAAAACTAATTCCCTCCCATTCTGTCCCACATTTCACCAAACATTCCTCCTGCTGAATCAAAGTTAGGAGGCAAACGTTCAGCTGCAATCTTTCCGTTTTTATCCGGCGTCAATTTGTATTGCCACATAAATTTAGAATCATCCTTGAATCCCAGCTGTCCAAAACGCAAGTCAACGAAATACAATTGCCCTTCCTCTTCTCTGATAACGTACCATCCAGCGGAAATTTTAATCAATTGTTTGACGATTTTTTGATTCTTGTAGGGCGCAATCAAGTGATAATTCTTAGGGATTTCCTCTGAGAATTTTATGTCTTTGCTATCAAAAAAGGAATAATAAGCAACGCGGTATCCCGTTTTCGTTTCGACTTGAGCATTCCAAAGAATCGTATTTAAAGGCGCTGGACGCGTGTCCATGTCTACATATTCAATCTTATCCTTCTCCAATTGGTTCTGGAATTTCACAAATGTGATCCCTTTAAATAAAATCGTTAAGACCATATAGGACGAACTGACAATCAACCCGATGTTATTGAACTTTCTACGTCTAGGATTCGTGCGCTTGTGAAACATCGCGATTAATGTGAATATCAAGAAAGGCACTGTGTATATCGGATCGACAACAAAGATGTTCTTAAACGCAATTCGATATTCAAACGGCCAGAAAAACTGAGTTCCCCACGTCGTATGGTTGTCCAATAAGGGATGCGTGACCAAAGCCAAGAAGAACAGCCAAGTCCAGGGCCTCATCCCAATCTTACGTTTTCCATGGATCTTATTGGCGACCCAAGCCAGTATGGGGGCCATTAAAACGGAGAAGACCAAGGAATGCGAAAAGCCTCGGTGCATCTCGGTTGCAGTAATATCGTCTGTGAAATAACGGATAAAAACATCCAAATCAGGAATTGTTCCCGCGACTGCACCCCAGAGCATAGCACGACTTCCGATTTTTCTTCCTAAAACAGCCTCACCTACAGCTGCACCTAATACAATTTGAGTTAATGAATCCATTAGTTTGTAAAATTAGCTTTGAAGGGTTTTCTGAGTTCAAATTCACTGGGCGAAATAGATTGGATCACATGCTTCAGCAATAAGTTCGAAACACTTTTTCGATGCTTCACATAAAGCTTCATATTTGTTGGCATTGCTCCAATTGAGCTTTTTATTAATTCTGATGTCCGACCAAGCTGCAAGTCTTTTACACCATGACTGAGGGCTTGTTCAACATAGTCGTATAGAATTCGCTGATAGACGTTATACTCCTTATTGCACTCGTAATCCAGCCCTACGAAATTCGCCTCGAGAGACCCATTGTTGAGAAAAGAGGTATTGAATCCCACCATCAGTCCATCGAGGTAAAACCCTCTCAATTCAAAATTGTTGGGTAGATTTTCACGGAAATAAGCCAAAGTCTCTGGTGTCATTGTTCCGTAACTAAAATCAGATTTAGCCAGAACATTTCCGAACAATTCGCGAATACGTTCCTTTTCTTCAAGAATCTCGTCCGAAGATAAAACGCGAATTTCCAAATCCTTCGCTTTCTTGAAAACGGCATTGGCACGGGTTCTAAACTTCGTCTTCATGCTCTTCAAGTAGTCGTCCAAGCTCGTCCAACTTTCATGAATTGGCAAAACCATATTCACATCAATCATGAAGTCTCTGTACGAGTGCTTCTTCAATTGATTACTACTACTTACTGTGCTGGGCCAAAACTCTTTAAACAATGTTATTGAAACCTTTTCTTTCAGCTCTTCTTCCTTCTTTAATTGCTTGATAACCGCATCTACTTCGTTAAAAGCAGCTTCAGAATCCAAGCGATCCGACCATATAAACCCGTTTTCTCCATCCGAGAACACATTGCCACAAACCAACACATTTACAGTAAATATATCCTCGAGCTTCTTTTGAATATGATACGATAGTTTACAAAGGTGTTCGGTGAACTTCCTGCGTTTGTCAATAAACTTGACCATTTGGAAGGTAGAAATCAAAACGGGCTCGTCTTTATCATTGTAAGAAATGGCAAAGAACAACTTCATTTCATCCTTCATACCTTTTTCCAAGGATTTCAGATAATCGATGCTCAAATAAACATTTCGCTCCTTCAAAACACTGTTCCATTTGTCAGTGTCTATCGCATTAACAGAGTTATAGATGGTTCTTTTAATAAGTACCGAATTCGTCGAAGGTATTGGCAAGTTTTGTGTTTTAATTCTAAGTTACGAATGTACGTATTAAGTCCAATTGATGCATTCATTTAACAGAACTTAAGGAATTCTTAGATCGGAATACATTTGAAATTCTTTCAGATAAAATTCAAAACTTAATTCACAAAGAATGTCCCGAACATTACCGTTTCGTCAACTTCACTTCAAACGGGCTAGACATCAATGTAAACGCCATGATCTCATCAATTTCTTTGTGAGGCGTCATCATTTCGATGTTGAAATTCTTAAACAACATTGAAATCACCATTTGAATTTCCAGAATGGCCAAATTCCGGCCAGGACAATACCTTGGCCCACCTCCAAAGGGTGAAAAAGCATCCATGTTATGAACGGGACAACCTTGACCTTTTAGCCATCTTTCTGGTTTCAAAGACAATGCTTCTGTAAAATTCTCATCTTTCAATGCAGCGGATCGGTTCTGACAAAGTACGGGTTGTCCTTTCTTAAACAGAATTCCTTCAAGCTCAATGTCAGCAGTAGATTCAAACAATAAAATTGGAGCAACCGGTTTGAAACGCATCGATTCCATTGCGACTCCTTCTATGTATTTGAATTCCTTATTGTCCTCATATTTCTTGGTCCAATTATCAGCGCCTAAAACGCCGTCCGATTCTTTACGAATCTCATCTTGGATTTCAGGGCGCGTTGTCAACAAATAAATCATCCAAGACAAGGTATGCGCTGTTGTATCCTCCCCTGCAAGCAAAATCGTCGCTAGATTTCCTCTAACGTCTTTATCCGTGAAGGTTTCCTCATCTTCAGCTGCTACTAGAATGGATTCAATAACATTACTTGGGTTCACCCTAAGTTCAGGGTTGTCCTCGATTCTTTTTCGCGCCTGCACAATGAATTCTTCAATCAAGTCATTCATTTGAAGAACAGCACTATCAAACTCTTTGTCTGACTTGAAACGAATGATTTTATACCAGGGAATCGCCATATTAATGCGCTTAAAGATCATTGGAAAGACCTTTTCCATTTGGTCCTGAATTGCGCTCCCCTCCTGCTCCAACGTGTTCATTGGGAATCCAAAGGCCAACGAAGTAGTTATATCGACTGTAAAGCGAAGTAAATCGCGTTGAATGTCAAAAGGAAGACCAGATTCGGCATTTTTCTCCCATTTCTTATGCAAACGTTCAATAACAGGAAGCATTCCCGGATAAAAATCCCGTTGGTGCTTAACGTCCAATCCCTTCGTAATAATTGATCTGTGCAATTTCCAATCTTCTCTTTCGGCATTAAAAACGCCATGCACACCAGCCTGTTGAATCACAGAATCCATCTTTTTCATTCGGACAAATTCATTGGGGCGCGCCGCATAAACTTTCTGAATCAAACTTGGGCGTGTGATACACAGGAAATTAGAGACTCCCAGATTCAAATGAAAGACATCTCCATATTCATCTGACCATTGCTCAATCTGCTTATGAAGGCTATTCAAGTCGAGCTTGAACAAGTTCCCGAAAACTGGAATTCCTTTTGGTCCTGGAAGTTCTTTTAATGTTATTGGCATACAAAATATATTGGAGGCATAAATATATGCTTTGAACAGCGAATAAATAAATTAAACAAGGTGTAAGTTTACTAGTAATTCAATTTTCACAAGTAATATGGATTGCATACCTTACGGAAAAATTACCCTTATGAAAACATTATACACCACTTTGAGCTTCTGTTTGTTAAGCGTACTTACTTTTGGTCAAGTCTCATTTTCAGTAACTGCTCCAGCGTCTATCGCAGGTGGCTATAACTTCACAAGTAACGGCGACGGAACCGATTGGGGACTGCCTAATTTATTGAACTCAGCAGATGCAGTTTTAGATACTTTAAAAATGGCTGAAGATGGTACACCAGGCCTAAACGCTCAAGGAATTCCTTTTTCAAATGAAGGTTGCGGTCCATTGATCAATGATTTAACGGGGAAAATTGCAGTTGTTTACAGGTACGACGGTGTTTCCGCAAATGTTTGCTGGTATGGAACAAAAGTTTTAATGTGTGAACAAGCGGGTGCAATCGGAGTTGTAATGATTAACCGTGAAGACGCTTTAATTGACGTTCCTGGAACTACTGATGGTCCGATGACCACAATTCCATTCGCTTTCATCTCAAAGTCTGACGGAGCCATTTTAAGAGCTAGAATGGACGCTGGAGACGATGTTGTGGCTTTTATAGGCAACAAATTGGGATTGTATGCTACCGATGGTGGGTTGAATAAAATCACGACAATTAGTCCTTCAATCTCAGCAACGGCTTCTCAAACATCTGTTGACAATACTGAATTTGGTTTCGATGTTGGAGCTCAAGTTTACAATTTCGGTAACACAACTCAGAATAACGTATCAATCACAGCGACTGTAACAGGCCCGGCAGGAACTTGGACAGAAACAGCAGGTCCTTACTCGATCGTTTCCGGAGATAGCTTGGAAATATACACAGGCGGTACGAATAATTTACCGGCGTTTTCATTTCCTACATATCCTGATGGAAGGTATACATTGACGTATGATGTTGACATGGGCGCACCTGATGAGTTTGCATTTGACAACTCACTTTCGTATGACTTTGTTATTTCAGATTCGTTGATTGGTTATTCAAAAACAGACCCTTTAACGAACTTGCCTGTTTCGAATGCAAACTTCCGCCCAGGTGGTGGTGGAAACCTTTTCGAAATGTGTATGGTGTACAACAATCCCAACGGAAGTCGACTGGGAGCTGAAGGGATTTATTTCTCAGCAGTGACTGGATACAACTCCGGCGTTTCCTTAGATGGAGAAGAAATGGCGCTAAGCCTATACAGCTGGGACAATGTATTCACTGACATCAATGATGTGAACTTGGCTTTCGATAATTTGAATTTGGTCACATTCGGATACTATTACTATACTGGTGATTTGCAAGACGAAGTTGTTTTTGGATCTTTCGATTCTCACGTCCAATTGTCTGACAACCAACGCTACTTAGCATGTGTACAACCAAGCAATGTTGAAATATTCATGGGACACGATACCGGAATTGATTACAATTGGTCAGTCAACACAACTTTAGAGCCTATTACGCCAATCAATAGTGACAATGGGTATTTCGCTCTTGGATTCGGGACGGATGTTGTTCCTTCCATGGCTTTGAGAGTATTTGACGCCGCCGAAGTTGGTGTCCCTGAATACGAAAATGAAGCTGGATCCATCTTCCCCAACCCAGCGAAGGATTTATTGAATCTAACGCCTAGAAGTTCTGATACGCAAGGAGGAACAATAACAATTCTTGACATGACGGGACGTATTATTTCAACTGAGGAGTTCTCTTCTGCCAATATGAAAAAAATGGACGTTAATGGATTGACTACTGGCCAATACCTCTTGAATGTTGACTATGATGATGGTGTTACTGAGCAATTTAAGTTTGTGAAAAATTAAATCCAAGCGTGAACAGTTTCAAATCCTGGCGATCACTTCTGGTCAAAAGAATCTATATCACAACGGGTGTGGTCTTCTTTTTCCTTTCGTATGAGCTCTCTCAAATATTAGATGTAGCTATTATTGACAGCTATTTTGTCATTCCGGGGACTTGGCTTTATGTCTTTATCGGTATTGTTTATCTTTTTTTCGGAAGTATACAATGGAAGTTTGAGCGTTCAATCAGACCGCTGAACCCAATAATCATATGGAGTCATTACGGTGTAACAACCTTAACACTTTGTTTGGTGCTATTTACAAACGTTACAGCATTGATTAATGCAATGATCTTCTTAATGCTGGCGGTACAAGTTATTTATGTCCTCGCACTATGCAACTCACTGTTTGTTATTGTTAGAGATGCGTTTAGAAGCAATTAGGAATTTACTTACTCCAAGCGCTATACCCGCCTTTTAAGTCATAGACTTCCTCGAACTTAAGTTCAGCCATCACTTTTGCAGCGTTTGCACTTCTGCCTCCTTTCGCGCAATACACCAAAGTAGTTTTGGATGGATCGAGCTCTTTTAATTTCGCTTTAAAATTATCATCGTAGATGTTAATGTTCGTTGCATCACCTATTTTCCCAATGCTGTATTCTTCTGGTGTTCTAACATCAATGATTTGAATGTTGTCTTGTTCTAAAAGTTTTTTGAATTCATCGACAGTTACAACTTTATTGATTGCTCCATCGTTTCCAGTCTGAGCCTCTGTATTACAAGAAGTAAAGAAAAGAATTGTAGTTAGTAAGAATAAGAATTTCTGCATAATAGTATTGTTAATAAAACGCAATTTACCTAATAAATGATGAATCTCCACCTTAAAAACTAGTAGAATCGGTTACTTTTGTCGCGATGTTAACGAAAGAAGCACGTAAAGAACTGAATACCAATTTTTGGGAAGGATTTCGCAAAGAGATGCGAAATCACAAATCATCCAATGGAAGAGGGATTAATTGGATCAACTACCCTTCTGACGTTAGAGACATTTACATTCGCTTAGTCGTAGAACCAAAAAGGACTTTTTTTTGCTTCGATATTCAACCAAAAGATGATGCTATCCGTTCCATACTTTGGGAACAAATGACGGAATTAAAAGTTGTGATGGAATCTGAAGTTGGCGAAGCTTTATGGAATGAAGAAAGCCATGAATTCAATGGCAGAAAGGTTTCTAGAATTCATTGGGAACTCAATGGTCTTAACTTTTATGATATAAAAAACCACAAAGAAATCAAAAGGTTTCTTCGTGACAAATTGATCAAATTCGACACCTTTTATCAGGAGTATAAAGAAATACTAATAACATTAGCCGACTAAGCATAAAACACTAATTTTACAGCATGATAAAAACAATAAGCATCTTGGCATTAGGGTTGATTTCAATCAATGTATCTGCTCAAACTCAAGTTTACGGTGAGGATTTTCAAAATGGACTTCCAGTAAACTATACCATTTTTGATAACGATGGATTTACACCTGACGCATCCGTTATTGAATTTGCTGATGCTTGGATTTCATTGACTGATCCAGCAGACTCAACAGATTCCATTGTTGGCTCTACTTCATTCTTTGACCCTGTTGGTCAGGCTGACAGATGGTTGATCACGCCTTCAATTGTTCTTGGCGCTTATGGAAATTCATTGTTTTGGGACGCAAAATCTCATGATCCATCATTCCCAGATGATTATATGGTATTGGCCTCTAAGACGGATGCTCAAATAGCAAGTTTTACAGATACTTTGGTTAACATTTCAGATGAATCGGCTGAATGGAATTACCATGAATTGAATTTGAGCGAAGCAGGCCTAGACGGTGAAACTGTTCATATTGCTTTTGTCAACAGAACGAATGATGGGTTTAAATTGTACTTGGATTCAATCTCTGTTTGGAAAGAAGATCCAGTTGGATTGAACGCTTTAGCACCTTTCGAAGTAAATGTGTATCCAAATCCAACGAATGGAAAAGTGAACATTGGTGGTGATTTTGATTTCGTTACTGTTTATTCTTCGACTGGAGCTTTCGTAATTGAATCAACATCGAACTTAATTGATCTTTCTTCTTTTGATTCAGGAATCTATCTCATCAACATTCATAGCGGTGACAGCGTTTACCGCACAAGAATTGTAAAAGAGAATTAATAGCCTCCTTTTAATTCAGGCAACGGAATAATCTGGATATCAAATTTTATATCAGAGCCTTCAGTGGATTTCATATAAATACTGTCTTCGGTAATATATTCCAAGTCCATTTGCCATTCTTCTTTCGGAAAGGTGATTTCCAAGGTCTTATTGTCTGAATCTAAGTAGTACCTGCCGCATTTAGGAGACTTCTTCCCCATTGCTTTTAATGGAATTATCTCAACTTTCCCCGATTCGTGAAAGATCATTAAATCTTTACTCCAGACACTGCTGTTCGCAAAGTTTACTTTATTTACAGATTGCTTATTAATCAACCACACCTTACTGTTGTCATCCGTTAGCAAAGATGTGTAATTAACTTTTTGCAATGGAATTCCACCCGTACAGCCAATCAACACCAATGAAAAAATGATACAATATTTCATTATTGAATAACAAGATCTTTAATTATCAACTCCCCAGCGATCAAGTCTCTGTATACTTCTGCTGAAGTTTCCTTCTTATGTTCCGGTTTAACTGCTCCGCCCCAATTTGGACCTTCGATTCTTTCTACACTTTCAAAATTGTAGCGCTTTCCATCCCATTTAAACAAACAGTTAAAATGAACATTTTCAATTGCCTTAGACTCTTCATCCTCCTGTTTCATTAAGAACCGAATCATTAAATCATCCACCCCTGATTTACTCGAAATGGTTTCAATCAAATTCCCACGGTAACCGTTCACTTTGATTAATTCACCCTTCTCTCTTTCGAAAATAATCAAATGCCTAACGGGTAAAGCAAACTCCTGCCCCTTTAATATCGTCAAGGATTTAATTTGGAGGCCAAAAAAGTCTTTAACATCTTTTTCCTTATCAAGTTCAAAAATTCGAAAGAAGTTAGGAGAACAAACCGCACAACGAGGGCATTCTGGGTCGACTTCCTGTATACAGACCTGCAACTCAGTCAACAATTGACTGTGTTTTATATTCGTGAAAGCCGTATCAGAAAATAAAGTTTCAAATTCAGTGGTAACTCCAGGAGAATACACTTCTTGTTCATCCGTAAATTCATCTTTGTTCTCCGTGCAAGCGAAAAGAATGAATAGTGCTGAGAAAGCTAATAATGTTATCTTCATTTTTCTAATAATTCAAAATATCAAATAAGTTACGGAAATACACTAAGTGCTTTAGAAATAGAGGCCTCGAACTTTTCCGTATTTAGCCCAGTTTCGATTGCATTTACATCGAACCATAACTTCATTAATTCAGTGGGCATGTTCCCTGTCAAATCATCCGCTGCCATTGGGCAACCTCCAAATCCTTTAATCGCCCCATCAAACCGTCTGCAGCCTGCCGTATAAGCCGCCTCAATTAAGCTATGGGCATTTTCAGGCAAGGTGTGTAAGTGCCCTCCAAATTCAACGTTAGGAAGCGCTGGGATTAATGTGCTAAACAAATCAGAAACAATTTCTGGTGTTGCAGCTCCAATTGTGTCAGATAAAGCCAAGATATTAACATCCAATTTCTCATGAAGTTTCTCACTCCAAGCAGCTACAATATCAGGATGCCATTCATCACCGTAAGGGTTTCCGAACCCCATTGAAAGATACAGCACCATTTCTTTATCGTTTTTAGCTGCGAGATTGCAAATTGCCTCTACCCGACTAAATGATTCTTCAATTGTTGCGTTCGTGTTTCTTTTTTGGAACTCTTCAGAAACAGAAAATGGATATCCTAAATATTTTATTCTTTCAAATTGAACAGCGTCGTTTGCACCACGCTCATTCGCAATAATAGCCAACAGTTTACTGTCCGAAGGATTTAATCCTTCCAACACTTCAGCCGTATCCTTTAATTGAGGAATGGCCTTAGGAGATACAAAGCTTCCAAAATCAATTGTATCAAAACCGCAATCCAACAATCCATTGATGTAGTCAATCTTGGTTGCAGTCGGTATGAAGTCATGCAGTCCTTGCATCGCATCCCTTGGACATTCAATAATTTTTAACTTTCCCATACTTAAATCTAAGCTTTTAAAAGGAGCTACATGCGAGCTATCAATGCTTTATTTATATCCTTCACCAACTTTGGCCCTTCGTATATAAATCCTGTATACAATTGAACCAAATCAGCCCCCGCATCTAATTTCTCAAGTGCATCTTCAGCAGAATGAATCCCACCAACACCAATGATTGGAAACGCTTTATTCGACTTTGTTGAAAGGTACTTTATCACTTCCGTCGATCTTGACCCAACAGGCTTTCCAGAAAGTCCTCCCGCTCCAATTTCTTTAATGCGTTCATTCGATGTCTTTAAATTTTCTCTAGAAATTGTTGTATTCGTTGCAATAATTCCATCCAAAGAGACATCAGCCACAATTTCGATGATGTCGTCCAATTGACTATCAGTTAAGTCTGGAGCAATTTTTAAGAGAATAGGCTTGCGCTTCGATTTCGTTGAGTTTAATTCTTGTAAAGTTCTTAATAACTTAGTAAGCGGCTCTTTTTCCTGAAGCTCACGCAAGTTGGGCGTATTTGGAGATGAAACATTTACCACGAAATAGTCAACATAATCAAAAAGCGCATTAAAGGTCTTAACGTAATCACTTGTAGCGTCTTCGTTAGGTGTCACCTTATTCTTTCCGATATTTCCGCCAATAATAATTTTGGTTTTTCTCTTTCTTAGATTCTCAACAGCATTTTCAACACCGTCGTTATTGAATCCCATTCGATTGATGATAGCAGCATCTTCTTTTAGTCTAAAAAGACGGGGTTTTTCATTGCCCAATTGTCCTTTTGGAGTAACTGTTCCAACTTCAATGAAACCAAAGCCACAGTACGCTAAATCATCATACATTGATGCATTCTTATCGAATCCGGCAGCGAGCCCAACTGGGTTTTCAAAGTCAATTCCGAACAAAGTCTTTTTCAACCGCTCATCTTCCACTCTAAACAATTTCGTCCAGATATATTTAGCACCAGGAATGGAGAGGTTTATTCGGATGAGTTTGGCTGTGGTGTAATGAATCTTTTCTGGATCAAAAAGAAAAAGAAAAGATCGAAGTAACTTGTACATAATTGTTGTTTACACAAAGGTACAAACGACAATGAGGTGACCAAAGCCACCTCATTATTATCTTTCAAGAATATATTAACAATTCGATTAGAACTTATAACGTCCTTTCCATTTGTTCATTCTTCGCGATTTCGCGTAATCTTTATAAGTAACATTTCTAGCTATCGTTAAGTTCAAGTAGAAATAAGCATCGTTTTGTTTGTCACCTCTTTGTTGTCCAGCAGCAAACCAGTTAACGTTTTGCGTTGAAGGGTTTGAAAGAAATGCGGCATCTGGTCCAATTTCAGAAGCAAGAATTGCTGGATCGTAATAAGATGTACTAACATCATCAATATAATCTGAGAAGGTTTTAACATATGTTGCTTCGATACCAATTCTCCACATTCTCCCAAGTCCCATTCTTGCTCCAATCCCAAAAGGAATTGTTGCCGTTACACCGAGTACTTCACGAGCTCCACCGTCTAAACCTTGTCCTTCAGTTGACAATGGTCTCAATGCAACCCATTCCCCATTTAATTGAGCTTTAGGGTTAAAGTAACTTACTCCTGCTCCAGTAAATAAATAAACTTGTTCGTTATGGTTCCCCATTTTTTTACTGTGACCACCAAGTGAGAATCTATTTCCAAATTTTTCATTCGCCAAAACAATAATTTCAATTCTTTGTTGAAGTTCAAAAATCATTGAACGGAAATGTAAGTTTCTTGATTCACGAACGATTTCATTTGTAAATGCATCATTCCCTCGAACCATACCAATGTTCAATGAAGTTGTTGTCGCCCAATATGGATGAAATCTAAAACGGTATCCAATCATTCCTCCAATTGAAGTCGACGGCCAATCTAAATCTTTTAAACGGTAATCCGATCCTACTTGATCCTTACCACCTAAATCACCTAAAAATTGAGTCGCACCAATACCAAACATAATCTCTTTCTTATTTAGAGACCAGTTTCTTTGGGTGTTAAAATTAGTGTGCTGTGCAAACGTCGAAGACGAAGCGAATAGTAGCAATAGACACGTTAATGTTTTCATTCTCTCTTTGTTATATGGATAACACCATAGTTTACTGTACGAAAGTATGGATGTTTTTCTATATATGCAATAAATAGAACCCCCTTTTTATTAAAGGCAATTTGTTGATTAACATATTTGTATTTCGCACGAATATGAAACGTACTGTATTAAAGGATCGGGACCAAAGAGAAATTGCCAAATGCCACAGCTTTTCCAGTCTTTTTATTGTACCCTTTTACGTTTCTGAAATCAATCTCAATTTGCTCTCCGCAATTGCGTAATTCGTTACAAACTCCTTGTGGAATTTTACCCCCTCTCATTTT
This sequence comes from Crocinitomicaceae bacterium, assembly GCA_047630755.1. Taxonomy (GTDB): domain Bacteria; phylum Bacteroidota; class Bacteroidia; order Flavobacteriales_D; family Crocinitomicaceae; genus UBA4466. The sequence continues at coordinate 170,547 of JBLHYG010000008.1, forward strand.
AAATGTAACATCTTGCGTACAAGACATGTAATGGATTGTGTATTCTACAATTGCAATGTCTTTATTCACTTGAATTCCAACTGGATCGCAAAAATCAGCGAATTCAATTGCTCCGCCAAATACACCCGCAATATGCGGTTGCGTAATTTTTGGAGTTTCAGGGACTACAGGAGGCTCCTCAACTACTCTTCTTTCAACAGTTGGTGGTTTTTCTACAACGGGCGCTGGCTTTACAAGCGTTGATTTCGCAAGAACAGGTTCAACTTCCGGAACGCTTTCTTCTTGATCACTTAAATCAGCAACAAGAACTGCTGTCTTTTCAGCGGGTTCTTGTTCTAATGGAGCTTCTTTTTTGACGTCTGCAGAAGCAATTATTTTCTTATCATCATCGGTCGATGTCAGGGACACCGCGGTGAAAACCATTGCTACTGCAGCTAAGCCTACTGCTCCATAAAACCAAGCCTGCTTATAGACTGGAGGTTTTAATTTTTGAAATCCATTCATTACCTTATTAAAATCTTGTTTTGAGTTGATGTACTCTGAATTAATAGGTTTACGGTCTAAAATGGTATTAATTTTTTCCATTTCTAATATTATTTCATAAATAGTTTCTTAAGTCGTTCTAAGGCTCTAAAAGTCCTAACCTTAGCATTGTTTTCTGTTATTTCGATGATCTCTCCAATTTCACGATACGATCGTTTTTCGAAATACCTCATTTCAATCAATTGTAAATCGTCATCTTTTAATAATGACAAACAACGAAATAACTTTTTCTTATTTCCAGAAGAATCATCTTCTTCCATTTCTTCAATCATTTCAAAAAGATGCATGCTTTCAACACTCACAGTCTTTCTTGCCTTTCTATCGCGGAACGCTTGGTAGAGCTCGCTTTTCGCAATTCGATAAAGCCAAGATGAAAACGGTACGCCACGGTACTCATACTTATGAAGGTTTTTCATCGCCTTGATAAATACTTGAGAAGTTACGTCAAAAGCCAAATCTTCATCATCCATCCTTTGATAGATATACCGAAATATCTGTTCGTGATACTTCGTATACAGTGGGCCGAATCGCTCCGGATCCTCTTTTGCCCGCCTTATCAACATCATTTCGTCTTGAAGACGATCGTCTGTTTGGTGGTAAACTGGGTTCACTGCCATGTTTTCTGGTTTTATAGTTCTAGTTCGTTATACAAAGCTTGCAGACTTCATACATAAACTATAACTGTTAATAATTCATTTGGTTACACTCATAACGCAAAAACCTTTCCATTATTATGCGTACACAACTAAAACAGTCTTTTTCTAACCGTTCACCTAAAGATAACAATATATTAAACTGCTAATTATCAATACTTTTAATTGAAATTCAATAAAAACGTGGTGTCGGTTACTGTTTTCAAAAAATCAATTAATTTTTGCTCTTCTTCAGGAGTTAATTTACTGATTTGAATCCGTTTGTCCTTGTTTGGATGCCATTTAAAGTTCCTTGTGTGTGACTGAATAACATCGCTTAAACTTTGCGCAGATCCATCGTGAAAATAAGGTGCAGTCAATTCAATATTTCTCAAAGTTGGCGTTTTAAATCTCCCCATATCTGATAAGTCATGAGTAACTCTAAACCTTCCTTGATCCTCTCCATAATCCATATAAAGGCCAATATTATATGGTTGATAGTCAGTAAGATTAGGTAGTTCATGACATTTAATGCAATCATATTCGTTGAACTTCGACCACCCTTCTAATTGTGCTTCATTCAAAAGGCTTGAATCTCCACTTGCTAGGAATTGATCGAACAACGAATTCTTAGAAACCAAAGTCTTTTGGAAAGCTGCCAATGACCTCGTTAATACTGATGCGTCAAATTCTTTATTGAAAATCTGCTTCGAACTCTGGTTGTACTCGGGAATGGCGCGCAATTTTCTTATGAGGTCTCCCATTCGTATATCCATTTCAGCATGGTCTTGAATTGGAACAATGGCTTGCTCTTCAAGTGTTTTTATCTCTGCATCGAACATGAATGAAGTTGCGTCAACAACATTTAGCAAAGTTGGAGTATTTCTAAACCCCAGCCTCCCTTCTACTCCTGCAGAAAATTTCTTACCATCTGTAAAGGCCAATTTGGGGTCGTGGCAACTAACACAGGAAATTGTGTTATCTCCTGATAAACGCTTATCGAAGAATAATTTACGCCCGAGTTCAATTTGAGCTTGAGAATTGTCCTTAACAATTGGAACCGCTTTCGATCCAATTGTTGTTCCTACATTCGATGACCACCAAAAAAACAGAACGATAATTCCAAGAATTGTAGCTGCTAGAATTAACGAAAGATACTTACTGGGTTTGCGCGATGGCATATATTACTTCTTTCTAGCAATATACAATTTCTCCTTTTTATTTAATCGAAAACGACTGTATTGCTCTTCTGAGTAATGTTGAGTTGCGTCGAAGGATTCAACTTCAAAACCAGCTTTTTCAAGCCATTGCGGATAATCATTACCGAATAACCGAACGTGATCGTATTGTCCAAAATGCTCTTCTCTGGCCTCAGGAGTTGTGATTGTCGGATCTTCGTAAGTCACCTCACGTGTGTAATCTTGTGGAACCTGCATAATAGCCCAACCGCCTGGCTTCATTACACGGTACAATTCTTTCATGCATTGCAAAGGATCATCAACGTGCTCCATAACATGATTGCAAAAAACCACTTCAAATCGGTTGTCTTCCATTGGAATATCATGCAAATCAAAATGCATGTCAGCGATAGGTGAAAGTAAATCTCCAGTTAAATAATTCAAATTGTCTTGTCCTTGAAAACGTTTATGAAAGCACTGCTCTGGAGCAATATGAAGAACGTCAAGTCGATTCGTAGAAGTGAAAAAATTGGAATGCCCAGTTAAATACAACCACATTAAACGATGGCGTTCTAAGGTTAAATCATAAGGACAAAGAACATTTTCTCTATGCCCTTTACCATATCCGTAGGAAAGAAATTTAGAGAATGACTTTTCACAAACTGGACATTCTACATTATCACCTCTATAAAAAGTTGGAGCAACCGCCTTGAACACATAACTCATTCGAATGAGGATTGGTCTAGGTAATTTATTCAGTAAGAATTTGTACAGTTTTTTCATCGATCTCAAATTGAGCGACAAAAGTAAGAAAAAGCGCAAGTTACCGAGGCGTAATCCAAGCGAATAATAATTAACCGAAGGCTAAACGTATCAATTTCAATGAAACATAAAGTCTGTAAAGGAAAAGCATGATTGGTTTCATTAAAAGATCTCTGTTCGAAAGTTAATTGGACAAAAATGAATGCAATTGTCAGAATCCTTAATTTAGTGCTGTGAAATTATTTTTAGTCATATTAACTATTTTTTGTTGCTCTACAGCTAATTCTCAAGTAGATGATTCGCTGGCGTTTAAACTTTACAAGGACAAAGTTGTTCTTTACAGTGACCTAGGCTACAGCTCTTCTCCCTTTTCAATTAAGGACAACTTCTTAGGAGGGTATAAAAAAATAAAATTCAAACACAATCAGAAAGTAATTTTAGGTTTTGGAGCTGCTTACAAGTGGTTTGCGCTTCGTATAGGCTTTGCATTGCCTCAAACGTTAAGGCCTGCGGGTAAATTTGGAAACCCTAATTATTTTGACTTGGGAGTTTCGTTTACAGTTAAGAAAATGTTTTGGGACATTAATCTTCGTAATTACTTGGGCTATGCAATTCAAGATGCAAATCGTTGGGACGACTCGCTTACAACATTAAAACCAAATGCCATCGAGCCTCAGATATTAAATTTTGACCTTTCTATCAATTCATGGTATTTCAAATCAGATGAGTTTAGAATGCAGTCTGTTTTTGGACGTGTTGGTGAATTTAAACGAACCATTGGAACCTGGTATTTTAAAAGCACTTTAAATCTCTTCGGTGTCGGCAATGGCCTCGATCCTATTGTCCCTCTTGAATTGATTGATACAACAGAAACAAAATCATCTGCAAATTCAATTGCGACTCTTGATATCGGCGTCGTTCCTGGTTATGCATACGTTTACCGCCAAGGTTTTTGGCAAGCTTCTGTTTTCGCAGGGCTAGGCGGAGTTGTTCAATCTAAATTTGTGAGTGCAAATGGAATTACAAGAGGGCTTTTAGGATTGGCTCCTAGAGTTGACTTTCGCTTTGTTGCGGGATATTCTAAACCGAAGTATTTCTTTTGGCTAACTACTGAATTTGATATAAAATCAGTGTCACATCGAGAGTTAAAGTACGGGGGCGCTTATCACCTTATTCGTTTGGTTGGTGGTGTGCGTTTGGATAAAAAAGAAAAAGCGAAAAAAGGTAAGAACAAGATTTAAACGAAAGGGCTTTCGCTTACTGGAATCAACCAACTAGAATTCAACTCGGACAAGCTTGTAATCATTGGATTGTACACTTTCGCGTTCTCATGATGCTTTAAGTCAGAAACATGAACGGTTTCCATTTCACCGCCATTTTCAACAACCATATCCATTCTATTGAAGAAGTCGACGCCCAATTCAGCCCCTAAGTTCTTGATGAAATGTACAGAAGTGTCAATAGAACAACCGGATGCGTTCACTTGAGATTCATCTACAGAAAGGATTACGAAACGAGATTTATGAACGGTTCCGTTTCCAATCAACTTGGATCCATGTGCAGCCCATTCAGGAATGAACACGGCTAAAGAATCATTAATAAAATTAACTTCGGTTGCGTCAAAATCACGACTAGATGTGTATACCCAAACTTTGCTGTTGGGGTTGAGTTCAGGAAAAAACATTATAAATCTGCGGCGTTAGCGATAAGTTCAGCGACATCTAAAACTTCAATTTCGTTTTCCTTATTGAAATTCTTTAATCCATCCGTCATCATTGTATTACAAAATGGGCATCCCGTAGCGATTACTTCGGCCTGTGTTTCAAGTGCATCTTCTGTGCGTTCGATATTAACTTCTTTGTTACCGTTCTCTGCTTCTTTAAACATTTGAGCTCCACCGGCACCACAACACAATCCTTTCGTCTTGCATCGTTTCATTTCTACCAACTCGGCATCCAAACTTTCTATTAAAGCTCGAGGCGCTTCGTAAACATCATTCGCTCTGCCTAAGTAACAAGGATCGTGGAATGTAATTTTCTTTCCTTTATACGTTCCGCCGTCTTTCATGGAAAGTTTTCCTTGATTGATCAACTCTTGAATCATTTGAGTATGATGAATCACTTCATAATTCCCACCCAACTCAGGATATTCGTTTTTCAACGTATTAAAGCAATGTGGACAAGCTGTAACGATTTTCTTCACGTCATACCCTTCCAAAACTTGAATGTTCATCATTGCCTGCATTTGAAATGTAAATTCATTTCCAGCGCGTTTTGCGGGATCTCCCGTACAACTTTCTTCAGCTCCAAGAACAGCGAATTTAACCTCGCACTTATTCAAGATTTTAACCAAAGCTTTGGTGATTTTCTTCGCTCTATCATCAAAACTTCCAGAACAACCCACCCAGAATAAAATTTCTGGTGATTCTCCTTTGGCCATCATTTCAGCCATTGTTGGAACATTCAAACTCATATTCTATTTTTTAAAAACTTGAATTGTAGCACTTTCAGCGATCAAGTCCGTGAATTTACCTTCAAACCTTGTCGCCCTTACAATGTGATTGTCTATCCAATGGTAATTTCCTCCTCTCGGTTTTCCCATCACCATTCCGTGGTAATTGAACCCCTGATCATTCAACCATTTTTCAGTTACCTCGCGATGCTCTTCGATCCGTGACGTGAAAAATGTAATCACATGACCTTCTTCATACCATTTATTGATTGTCACCAATGCGTCCGGATACAACTCTGCCGTAGCCATTCTCTCTGGTTCTTCGTTCGGAATATCATCGCAAATCGTCCCATCGATATCAATCATGAAATTCTTTACTGCATCTGGAAGAATTGGAGATATTTGCTTCCCGTCTTCCTCAATGGCAATTAAATTGTTATCCTTCTTCATTTGCCCAGTTTAAGCGATCCGCAGGACTAAATTGCCACGGCGCACCATTGTTTTCAATATTCGTAAGCATTCCTGCCAATTCCGTTGGGATTTTTGATTCCTCCATTACGAGGTACCTTCTTAGATCAATTATAATTGCTAACGGATCTATATTCACTGGGCATTCTTGAACGCATGCATTACAAGATGTACATGCCCACAGCTCTTCTTCTTTTATATAATCACCAAGCAACGATTTCCCGTCGTCGTGATCTGCTCCATGCTTTCTTTTGTTTTCACCTACTTCAACCAATCGATCTCTTGTATCCATCATGATTTTACGAGGAGACAACAGTTTACCAGTAATGTTCGCTGGACAAGATGACGTGCATCTGCCACATTCCGTACATGAATAACTATCCATTAAGTTCTTCCACGTCAAATCTGTGACATCCTTCGCTCCAAACCTTTGAGGTTCAGGTGCTCCTTCTGGAGGCGCAGCATAAGGATCAGCTTCAGGGTCCATCATCAACTTAACCTCAGTCGTTACGGATTCCATATTGGTAAATCGGCCTTTCTTTTCAAGGTTCGAATAATATGTATTCGGGAAAGCTAAGAAAATATGTAGGTGCTTCGAATAAGGCAAGTAATTCATGAATGCGAAGACCATTATAATATGTCCCCACCAACCTACTCTTTCAAGAGTGTGCAAAGTCGACAGATCCATTCCTTCGAACATTGGTCCAATTAAACTACTAATTGTAAATCCATAAGAGGATCCATATTCTTGAAGATGCATCGCCTCGTCAGCACCATTCATTGTTAAAATGCAAATAATAAGAATAAGTTCCATGAAGAGAATCATGTTCCCATCCATCTTAGGCCAACCTTTCATTTCCTTCATGTTCAAACGAGGAACCTTGATTAAGTTTCTTCTAGAAAGAAAGATTAAAGTAGCAATGAAAGCCAGTACAGAAAGGATTTCAATGAAAGAGATAATGAATGTGTAAAGTCCCCCTAAATCAGGTCTAAATATGCGATGTGATCCTGACAGCCCATCGACAAAGATCTCAATCAATTCAATTTGAGTAAGAATGAATGCCGAATAAATCATTAAGTGCAAAAGCGCTGGAATCGGTCTCGTAAACATCTTCTTTTGGCCAAGAGCCACTAGAAGCATCGTTTTCAATCTTTCGCTTTTCTTATCGGAGCGGTCAAGGTCTCTCCCAAGGCGAATGTTCGACCTAATTTTTAAAATGTTCCATACAAAGAAGCTCATTGAGCCGACTAATAGAACTGCAAATAGAATGTTAGAAATCATTTTAAATTCCGTAATAATGAGAGTTAAGCTATTTTTTTAAGAGTTCCTTAAGCTTTTCCTCTTCGTCTACTGTCAGAGGTACACCTTTGGTTTTCGCACCAAATACAGAAAAATGAATATACCTTTCTGGATGCGCTTGTAAATCTTTCACAAGACCTTGAAGTGCTTGGTTCGATTCAATAATGTCATAATACAATTTATCGTCTGTCAAGAGCTTACCGAGCGTGCCATTACCAGCGGCTGCTTCATCGAGAATTTTATTGACGTGCTTAATCGTTTGAGTTGCTTGCGCAATTGTCTCCTTAAAATCAGCAGTGACTAAGTCATCCGTAATTTGTTTTACGTTACCAATTATGGCCTTCACAGTGTCATTACTCTTGCGGAGATTAAGTGTTATTTCCTCAACATTGTTCATAATTCGAGACAATCGAATTCTTTCATCCGTTAGAAGCCCCTCAATTTGATCAGCCGCATTACCGAATTTACGAATGGCAATTTTTATTTCTCTCATGCTTGCTTCGAGCTCAGATGTTGCTGTCGTATCCCAAAAAGCAGACACACCCTGCACCATATTGTCGATAGAAACTAACGCTCCTTGGAGTTTCTTAGTTATTGGATCCGCATAAGCTTGAACTTGAGACATCATATCAACAGAAACTAAACCCGGTAAGGTTGAACCTGGTTTGTAATATCCAGCAGAATAGTCAGTATTCATATGAATTGTCAACCCTTTAGCAAGTAAATCAATTCCTCCAGCTTCGACTGTCGATCCTTTTACAATTTTGAGATTATCTGTTGAAATGTTAAATGTAATCTTCACCTTCTTTAAAGAATCCTTTGCATTTGGAAGGTATTCAATATTCATAACCTTTCCAACATCTACACCATTCACATAAACCGATGTTGCTGGTGTTACGCCTCCAGAAGATGGGAAATAAGCATAGTACTCCTTATCTCCTCCAAAGAAACTATTCCCTTTTAAAAAATTGACTCCAGCTATAAGAAGTGCAACAGCCGCTAATGTTATAATTCCGGTGATAATTTCTTTAGATAACTTCATGCCTTTATTTTTCTGCTAAGTTAATAGCTTTTTGCAAATTAATCCGCTCTCCATCCAAGAAGCCTACAACAAATGCATGATCAAATCCATTCGCACGCATCTCAGTCTTCATTTTATTGGCTGCATTAAAGTCGTTAACGAAACTCCCTACAGTATATTTGTACAGCCCATTTTGGTTGTATTCAAAGATCGTATTTCCTTTAAACTTAGAATCTGTTAAGCTAATTTTAGATTCAGATGTTTCAATTTGAACCCGGAAGACTATATCTGTCGAAGCAACTTCATCAACGATTACTGTCGGCGTTTCTACTGGACTCTCATTAACGGTCTGTCCATCAATTCCTTCGAGTTCATTTTTGTATTTTTTAAATGCAGCGAACATTGAACCTGCCATTTGATTTTGTGTCGTAGAATCGGCTAGGAATTTTTCTTCTTTCGGGTTCGTTAAAAAACCTGTTTCAATCAATACGCTTGGCATTGTTGTTTTGTACAAAACAAGAAACCCAGCCTGTTTCACACCTCTGTTATGTCGTCCGATACTTGTGAATTCAGTTTGGAGTTTTGAAGCGAAATTAATTGATTGATCCAGAAAGACACTCAATTGAATTTGACGTGCAATGATCGCATCAGGGGACATATCGAACGATTCGTATTTCGCTCCGCCGTCGTCTTCCAAGTGAATTATCGAATTCTCTCTTACTGCAACGCTCTGTTGTGACTCTGTCCTATGCAAGCCTAAAACATAGGTTTCCGTTCCATAAGCAGAAGCACTTGCGGCGTTTGCATGAATACATATAAACAAATCTGCATTGTTACGGTTAGCAATTTTGGCTCTTTCACCTAATTCAACGAAAACATCTGTGTCTCTTGTGTAAATAACGTTAATGTCTGGATAGGACTTATTAATCTTCGCTCCCAACATCAATGCCATTGAAAGGCAAACGTGCTTCTCTTGAGCCGAAGCTCCGTGACAGCCTGGATCTTTACCACCATGTCCCGCATCAATAACAACTGTTTTTATTGTTCCTATTGACAATTCGTCCTCCTGCGCATTCACAGATGATCCCAATCCAACGACAAATAACACTGCAATTGCAAACATTCTTTGACAACTCCTTCCTTTTTCAATCATTTGAAACGTAATTTTAATAGTTTTGCTTCGTTATTCTTGAGGTACTAACAAAAATAAGACACAATTGGTCTTCAAAAAGTGTTCCATACATCTAGTTATACGCTCTACATTGTTAATAATGTGCAGTGCTTACGTAAGTTATGCTCAAGATACACTCTACTTAAACGGTGATGACATTGAAGATCCTATCTTCTACAGTGCGGACGATTCCATTTACGCAGATTTAAAAAACAACACAATTCATCTCTATGGTAACGCCGTGGTCGACAATGGAACGGTTAAAATGGATGCCGGTTACATTATGATCGATATAGATAATGAGGAAATCGCTGCGGAATATATTTACGATGCTGATTCGAACATGACTCAACTTCCTCATTTCACCGACGGATCAGAAGAGATTGTTGCGCAGAAGGTTCGTTATAATTTCTCAACCGAAAAGGCATTTATCGAGGAGGTAGCCATAACTCAAGATGAGATTTTCTTATACATGGGCAAGGCAAAGAAGCATGCAAACGATGAAATTCACTTCAGAAAAGGACGGTTTACGACGTGCGACTTGCCTGAACCGCATTATCATTTTCAACTGTCCAAGGCGGTTATGGTTCCTGAAAAGCGAATTGTTTCCGGACCAATGAATTTATGGATCAAAGGAGTTCCAACGCCAATTGGACTTCCGTTCGCAATAATTCCGCAAGTTGAGGACAAAACTCAAGGGTTAATTTTCCCTGAGATCACGCCTTTATCGGCTTTTGGATTTGGATTTCAGAATTTAGGGTATTACATCCCGATTAACGATAAACTCCAAACAACAATGTACGGAACACTGTACAGTCGTGGTAGTTGGGGATTAAGAAACAGCACTCAGTACACAAGTAGATACAAATTCAACGGTAATTTTGAGCTTGGTTATCAGCAATTTAGAGCAGGGTTCCCTACGGATGTAAATAGCAACAAGGGGACGGTTAGATGGACACATCGAAAAGATCCAAAATCGAATCCGTACTGGAATTTTAATTCAAACATCAATTTTGTATCGGATAACAATACGCAAAACAGCTTGGACCCTTTAAATGAAGATTATTTCAATAACACCTTAAAATCTGATGTTAACTTGTCGAGAAGCTTCCCAGGAAAACCTATCTCAATGGGCGCAAAGTTATCGTTAAGTCAAAATTCACAAACAAAGAACATTAGCTTAACGAGTCCAATTGTAAACGTGAACGTAACGAGCTTCTACCCTCTAAAGAAACTCATCAAAAGCACTAAGAAGAGTCCGCTTCGAGAATTGGCAAGGCGAATGGCTGTCATCTACAATTTTGCGGGAGAGAATAGAGCTTTATTCCAAGATACGCTACTAAGAGACGGTCAATACGGAACAATTGGAAGTCAATTCATGAATGGATTTGATCAAACAGCGCGAGTTCAAACAACTACGGGGTTCTTCAAAAACACATGGAAATTAACACCGTCGATTTCGTACGGAAATAAAATCAACTTTCAGCAAACAAGAAAGTCCTTTAATAATGACGGTTCTCTTCAAGTGGACACGATTCAAAAAGTAGGAATGGCGCACACATTAAATTTTAATGCTTCATTAACTACCGTTCTTTATAGCTATTATCGTTTTGTAGGTAAGAACAAACCATTGCTTCGGCATGTATTAACCCCCTCTTTTTCTTATAGTTTTCGACCTAACTTAAATACGGTAATAGAGTATTACGAACCAATTATTGGTGGCGTAAATGTTGACACACTGACCTATTCTCCTTTTGAGCGTAGCCTGTATTCTATTGGTTCCATTCGAGATCAATCCATTTTAAGTTTTGGATTCAATAACACATTTGAACTGAAACGAAAATCTGAAAAGGATACAATTACAGGATTCAAGAAAACGCGAATTGTTGATGCCTTATCGTTCAGAGGAAGTTATGATTTTGAAGATTTATTAACTCCCCTATCCAACATCTCTTCAAACTTGAGAGTGAGTCCAACGAAATGGATGAATTTTGTAACGACAGCCTCCTTTTCACCTTATGGATGGGATGCAACAACCGGTGCAGACACCATTGCTTATGCCGTGAATACGAATCAGGGATTGGGACGGTTTAAATCAACCACATTTGCGACAACCTTTACCCTGACCTCCAAACAAGGCCGAGAGCGGCTCGGAAATGCGATTGACAACATTGGACAAAATTGGAATGCTGATTATGAATACTATTTATTGCATCCAGAACATTTTTTAGATTTCGATATTCCTTGGAAGCTTTCATTTTCGCATGTATACACCCTGTCGGCGAATACGAATATCACCGCAGACAATTCCCAGCGCTACAATAACATCCACACGCTTATGGTGAATGGGGATGTTAGCTTTACAAAACGCTGGAAACTAGGAACACGCACAAATCTTGATCTAAAAGAATTCAACATTACCAATTCACTTTTAACGCTCACAAGAGACATGCATTGCTGGGCCTTATCATTCAGATGGACGCCAATTGGAACGAACAAAAGTTTCATGTTTACCATGAGATCCACATCAAGTCTTTTCCAAGATGCTAAAATTGAGCTTAGAAAACCTCCTGCCTTTTTATAAATTAGTATATTAGAGTGTCTTGATAGATTTTGACTTTTCAAATAACGCCCAACCGGAAAAAGGAAGCCTTCTAATTTCCGAACCATTCCTCACTGACGACTACTTTGCTCGTTCTGTGATATACCTATGCGACCATAATGAAGATGGCAGCTATGGATTCGTTTTAAACAAATTCATTGAGACCAACTTGACAGAAATCGTAGAAGACTTTCCTGAGATAGACTTTAAAGTTAGTATTGGTGGCCCTGTTGATACGTCCAACTTGTTTTATGTTCACGATTTTGGCGATCAACTTGAGAACTCATTGTCAATTTCAAACGGATTGTTTATCGGTGGAAGTTTTGACAATATGAAAGTGATCTTAAATGATTCTCCGACAAAGGCAGAAGGCATCCGATTCTTCATTGGCTACTCAGGATGGGAGAAAGATCAGCTGAACGAGGAACTCGAAGGTAAATCGTGGATTGTAGTCAACGGGATTAAAAAAGAAACAATTCTCAACACAAAGAACGACAGACTTTGGAAGGATATCATGTCAAGATTGGGCGGTAAGTTTAAGGTGATGTCTCAGTTTCCGAAGAACCCTTCCGACAATTAATAATTCGGAATTTATACTCCTTAATTATTAACTTTGCTCCACTAAAACAAACCATGAGTATACTCTCGCCTCTTGCTGAACGTATGCGTCCTTTGACCTTAGATGACTACAAAGGACAAGATCATCTTTTAAAGGATGGTGCATCGTTACGACGGGCTTTGGACTCCGGCCTTATTCCTTCAATGATTTTTTGGGGCCCACCAGGTGTTGGGAAGACCACTCTTGCACATTTAATAGCAAATCATTTAAAGCGTCCATTTCACGTTTTATCCGCAATTTCTTCTGGAGTAAAAGATGTTCGTGAAGTAATTCAAAAAGTTGAAAATGCTGGAATGTTTCAACAATCTGGAACAATTCTTTTCATCGATGAAATCCATCGTTTTTCTAAAGCACAACAGGATTCCTTATTAGGCGCTGTTGAAAAAGGCGTTGTGACGCTAATTGGAGCCACAACCGAGAATCCGTCATTCGAAGTTATCTCTGCCCTCCTCTCGCGTTGTCAATTATACACGCTCGTTGGACATACGAAGGAATCACTTTTAGAAATCCTGCACAAAGCGATAAAACAAGACACGGTTCTAAGTCAGAAAGAAATTGTTTTGGAAGAAACGAACGCTCTACTTGCCATTTCTGGCGGAGATGCACGAAAACTGCTGAACGTCTTTGAAATTATCGTAGGCACTTTTAGAGACGAAAAAAAGATTACAATAACTGACGAGATAGTTCTTTCAACTGCGCAACAAAGTGTTGCCATGTATGACAAGGATGGAGAGCAGCATTATGATATTGTTTCGGCATTCATTAAGTCAATTCGAGGAAGTGATCCAAACGGAGCAATATACTGGCTCGCACGAATGGTTGAAGGCGGAGAAGATCCAAAATTCATTGCTCGTCGCTTGATTATTTCTGCATCGGAAGACATTGGTTTGGCCAATCCCAATGCGCTATTAATAGCCAATAACTCATTTCAAGCCGTTGTAAATGTTGGTTGGCCAGAAGCACGATTAATTCTCGCTCAATGCACGATATACCTTGCGAATTCACCGAAAGGAAATGGTTCGTACATGGCAATCAACAGAGCTCAAGCACTTGTCAAGGAAACTGGAAATCTAGGAGTACCTCTGCCCTTGCGCAATGCTCCAACCAAACTAATGAAGGAACTTGGATATGGCGAAGGCTACAAATACTCTCATGATTTCCCCGGTAATTTTGTTCAACAAGACTTTCTTCCAGAAGAGGTTGCAGGAACTAATTTTTTCAAAGCAGGAAGCAGTCCAAAAGAAAAAGAGGTTGAAAACAACATCGCCGAACTTTGGGGCAAAAGATATTCTAAGTAATGTTGGCACGCATTGGATACTATATATTCGTTTTACCGTTGTCACACCTTCCTCTTGGAATTCTATATTTGTTCACGGATTTCCTTTATTTAATCCTTGTCACAACAGGTATCTATCGGAAATCCACAATAGAGGAAAATATTCAACGAAGCTTTCCAAATCTTTCCCCGAAGGAGAGAAAGAAGATCAAGCGTAAATTTTACCGCCATTTCACTGACCTTTTAGCGGAAGGCATAAAAAACCTTTCTATTTCAGAAAAAGAATTGAAGAAGCGCTTTAAAGTTGTAAATCCAGAATTGATGCAAGAATTGTACGACCGAAAGCGCAACGTGCTTCTCGTTTCAGGACATTACAACAATTGGGAATGGTTGATTACAGCGCAGAATTTCCTCTTCCCTCACAAGGCGATTGGAATTGGAATGCCTTTGTCTTCCAAATTTTGGGACAAACAAATCAATTCACGACGCGAGCGCTATGGAATGAAAGTTGTGAACGCTAAGAACTACAAACAAGAACTCAAGTCAAATCCAGAAACGCTGAAAGCCGTTTTGGTCCTTTCAGATCAATCACCAGGCGATGCTTTAAAAAGTTATTGGATGGATTTTTTGAACCAGTCGACTCCAGTTCTATTTGGAGCGGAAATGATGGCGCATGACCTCGATTATTCCGTCGTGTTCTTTGCAACGCGGAAAATAAAACGCGGGTATTATAAAATGGAATTATCTTTAGTCGCTGAAAAACCGAGCAATACTTCCTGGGGACAGATCACTGAATCCCATACAACTAAACTCGAGAAGGAAATTATTGACCAGCCAGCATATTGGCTTTGGTCGCATAAAAGGTGGAAGCGTCAGCAACCAGAAAACCTTACAGAACTGAAAAAGAAACAAAATGAAAATTTTAATAAGCGCTTTAATTTGTAGTGTCTTTTTAGGTCTTGATCTTGATGTCAACGCACAGAGCAGCACGAAGAAATACATTAAAAAGAACAGTAATGCTCCAATTACCGTTTATGGAGATTCGAATACCTATTCTCGCGGACTCTACATTGATACAGGATTAATCTATTTGGGAAATTCGAACGGCGCAATTTTTCAACACGACACCGATACAGAACAAGGAGAATTGGTACTGAAATTCCCTCGAGTTACCGAGATCAGAGACATCGAATCCAGTGGAGATTACATTTATGCAATGCAAAGCGGAACAGATGGAAAGCTTGTCAAGATCAACAAACAAGGTCCAGTGGGCTTTGTGGAATATCCAGAATGGAAAGGTGTCTTCTTCGATGCTATTGATTTTAACGGTGATGTCGGATTTATTCTTGGCGACCCGGTTAATGGTAAATTCAGTCTTTTCCACACCAAAGACGGAGGAAAGAACTGGACACGATGCGAAGGAGCTCCTTCTGCATATAAAGGAGAAGCAGCATTTGCGGCAAGTGGAACCAATGTTCGCGTGATGAATGACAGTACATATATGTTTATCTCCGGTGGCATGAGAAGTAATTATTACTGCACTAAAAACAGCGGAAAAACTTGGACAAAAGTTGAACTTCCCTATTATCCAGGAGAAACGATTGGTGCTTATTCCATGTGTTTCATGGATGAGAAAATCGGGGTGATCGTTGGTGGAGATTATACTCAACCTAGCTTGAAGATGAATACCACTTACTATACATATGATGGTGGTGAATCCTGGATGAATTCAATGTATCCACCACGAGGCTATAGGTCCTGTGTTTACTTTGTAAATGGTGTTTTCTACGCATGTGGAAAAAATGGAATTGACTTTTCAATGAACAATGGAAAAGAATGGACAGCATTTGCAAACGGCGCTTATTTTTCCCTGAACAGTATTGAAGGAAAATTGATCGCGACGATGAAACATGGAAAATATCAAACTTTCGATTTAATTAAATAAGATGAATTCAATTGTAACGACTATTCAAGACAAGATCAAATCTCAATTTGAAGGTGATTCTTCAGGACATGATTGGCACCATATTATGCGTGTTGTAAACATGTCGAAGCACTTGCAAAAAAAGGAGGGTGGTGATTTGGAAGTTATTGAATTGGCAGCACTTCTTCACGATATTTCAGACCATAAATTTAATGGTGGCAAGCTGGATGAAGGCGGCAAAGTGGCCTTCAAGCTCCTACTCGATCTTGAATACGATGAAGTCAAAGCTGAACAAGTGAGGTATATCGTTGATAATGTTAGCTACAAAGGCGCAAACACGCCGAGTGAAATAAACACTATCGAAGGAAAGATCGTCCAGGACGCAGATCGAATCGACGCGATTGGTGCCATTGGAATTGGAAGAACCTTTGCCTATGGCGGCAATAAAAATCAAGCCATGTACATTCCTGAATTGGAAGCCAAACTTCACAATACCTTTGAGGAGTATGCAAACGAGAGGACAAGTACGATTAATCATTTTCATGAGAAATTATTACTTTTATCCGATAGGTTGAACACAAAAACAGCCAAGGAAATTGGCAAAGAAAGACATCAATTTATGGAAGATTTCCTAAATCAGTTTTACGCTGAATGGAACTTTCAACCAGAAAACAATTAAATGAAAAGAAATCTAGCACTTGGTGTTGATATCGGTGGAACAAATTCTGTATTCGGTCTCTGTGATGAACACGGTACATTGTATTTTGAAGAATCCGTTTCTACGCGTGAATACTCAACTCCTGAAGAATTGGTCGATAAAATTTACGAAAGAATCAAATCCGTTGGTCACCTCCCCAATGTTAAAGGAATTGGAATTGGCGCACCGAATGGAAATTACTTTTCAGGAACCATTGAATTCGCCCCAAACCTTAAATGGAAAGGAATTATTCCACTTGCTCGATTGTTTGAATACAAATTCAAAGTCAAAACGATTCTTACAAATGATGCAAATGCAGCAGCCATAGGCGAAATGATCTACGGAGCTGGAAGAGGTTTGAAGGATTTTGTAACAATAACGCTAGGTACTGGACTTGGAAGCGGCGTTATCTCTAATGGAAACCTTATTTACGGACACGATGGCTTCGCAGGAGAATACGGACATATTCGAGTGGTACCAAACGGCCGTCAATGTGGTTGTGGACGTAAAGGATGTCTTGAAACGTATGTATCGGCAACCGGAGTAGTGCGTTCTATTCACGAATTAGATTCAAAACATAGTGAAACTTCTGAATTAATCAATCTTAAAAACCCAGAGGCCAGCCAAGTGTTTCAATTGGCTGAAGATGGCGATAAATTTGCAGTTGAAATTATTGAATACACGGCCAAAGTGCTAGGAAATTCCCTTGCAGATTTCACTTGTTTCTCAAGCCCAAAAGCATACATCTTGTTCGGCGGAATAGCTCAAAGTGGACCGAGCTTTGCCAAAAAAGTTAAAGGTTATATGGAAGATGCGCTTCTAAACATTTATAAAGACAAGATAGAAATTCGAATTTCTGAATTACACGATAAAAATGCCGCCGTTTTAGGAGCTTCATCGCTTGTTTGGAACGAATTAAGCTAGAATTATGAAAAGATTAAGCCTAATTGTATTCACATTTGTCTCACTTCAAGCAAGCGCACAAATCAATGAAATCAAAAGCGCCAGTGATAACGCCCAGGAAAAAATGAATCCTGGAGCTAGAAAACAAGATGTTTTGGCTTTTGACAAATTACAATATGTAAATCCCTTCGTTGGAACTGGCGGACACGGACACACATACCCTGGTGCCAGCGCTCCTTTCGGAATGATGCAATTAAGCCCTGACACACGTCATGACGGATGGGACGGTTGTTCCGGATATCATTATTCTGATTCCCTGATTTACGGTTTCAGCCATACGCACTTGAGCGGAACAGGAGTAAGCGATTACGGCGATTTGTTAATCGTTCCACAAATTGGAAAGCCCAAAATAGATCCTGGATACATCTCCAAGTCGGGGTATCAAGCCACATTCTCACATGAAGACGAAATTGCAAGCCCTGGCTATTACAGTGTAAAATTGAATGATGGAGACATGAATGTCCGCTTGACAGTTTCAGAAAGAGCAGGTTACCATCAGTACTTTTTTAATGAAAAAAGTGGGAAGAAATTCATCCTAATAGACCTTGACCACAGAGACAAGCTTCTCTCTTCCGCTATCAATCTTATTGACAAAACGACAATTTCTGGGAATCGAGTTTCAGAGGCTTGGGCTGAAGAACAGTATTTCCATTTCTATTTAAAAATGGATACACCTTATCAAAAGGCACGAATTTTTAAAAAAGACGGACGAAATAAACTTCTATTGATCTTCCCTAAATCCACCAAGCAAATTAGCATAAAGGTAGGAATGTCTCATGTCAGTGAAGATGGGGCTAAGATGAACCTTGAAAAAGAACTTCCAGATTGGAATTTTGAAACAGCAAAAGCACGTGTTCAAAAAAAATGGAGAACTGAATTGGATAAAATTAGTTTCTATTCAAAAGAACCGGAAGTGATGAACAACTTTTATACTGCGCTTTACCACTCGTATTTGAATCCTAACGTTTCCAGCGATGTTGACGGAAAATACAGATACGGAGACACGATTCACCAATTGGAAAAAGGAGATTACGAGAATTACACCGTATTCTCATTGTGGGACACGTATCGGGCAACGCACCCGCTATTTACGTTAACGCAAGTCAAGCGCACGAATGCTTTCATTAACACATTTTTACGTTTTCACGATTACAAAAAAGACCTTCCCGTGTGGGAGTTGGCGGGAAACGAAACAGAATGCATGATTGGATACCACAGCGTTTCGGTAATTGCGGATGCTTATTCTAAAAGGATTTACGACTACGATGCCCGTAAGGCAATCGAAGCAATGATCACGACTTCAACATTGGATGAATTTGGCAAACAAGAATACGCCAGAGATGGTTTTTTAGGCAGTGGAATTGAACCCGAGTCCGTTTCAAAGACTTTGGAGTACGCATACGATGACTATTGTATCCACGAAATGATTAAGCGGTATACCTTAGAATCAAAAGACTTTTTCTTTGCAGATCAATTGGATACTTATTTGGAGCGCTCAATGAATTTTGTGAACCTCTACGATCCAAACTCCAAGTTCATGCGAGGAAGACGGTCAGGACAATGGCACTCCCCTTTTGATCCTGCAGAAGTTAATTTCAACTATACAGAAGCAAACAGTTGGCAATATTCATTATACGCGCCTCACGCTGTTGGAGTACTTAGAGATTTGATCGGAGGTAAAGATTCACTTGAAACGTGGTTAGATCGCCTCTTTACAACCGAAATGGACCTTTCTGGAAGACATCAAGCAGACATTACAGGACTTATTGGTCAGTATGCGCATGGAAACGAACCTTCGCACCACATGGCGTATTTGTACAATTACACAAATGCTCCGGAGAAAACGCAGTTCTATATTGATAGAATCCAACGTGAAATGTATTCAAATACTCCCGATGGGCTTTCAGGAAATGAAGATTGTGGTCAAATGTCTGCTTGGTATGTATTGAGCGCTTTGGGAATTTATCAAATTGCTCCAGGGAGTACGCTTTATGAATTTGGCCGTCCACTAATGGATAAAGCAAAGATTCAATTTGAAGATGGTAAGCAGCTAGTATTCAATATTAAAAACAACAGCCCGGAGAACAAGTATATTGAGAAGATCGTTTTGAACGGTATTGAATTAAAAACAAGTTTTATTAGTCATTCGCAGCTTGCTCAAGGAGGAAAAATAGAGATTACAATGCAGAACGCGGTCAGTGAGGCAAGGAAAAAATACCCGCACGCAAAGACGATCACGAAAATGATTCGCTCTTTCGTTCCAGTGCCATTCTTCAACCAAGAAGAACGCATTTTTGAAGATAGAATGGAAATTTCTCTTGACATGATTAACAAAGAGAACTACGATATCTATTATACGACGGACGGTTCTGATCCTGAAGAAAGTAATACTGCGAAACTCTACTTCTCCCCTTTTGAAGTTTCTGAGTCAACTACTGTCACAGCTTTTGCTGAAGATTCAATTGCGAAAAGCTCTAACATTCAAAACAACTTTATTAAAAAGAACACCAACGTTTCCATTGCGATCAAATCTGAGTATCCCAATCAATATGCGGCTGCAGGTGACTTCACCTTAATTGACGGGATAAAAGGTGGCAATGAATTTAGAACTGGTGATTGGCAAGGCTACTGGGAGCAGGAATTTGAGGCAACTGTAACATTTGAAAAACCAACAAATTACTCTGACATTAGCGTTAGCTTCTTGAGCGATATGAAATCATGGGTTTTCTTCCCTAAATCAATCACTTTTGAAATTATGTTTGAAGATGAAACAACCGTAATAAATACGCAGACATTGAATCCAGAAGTTAAAAAGGATCAATACCCTCACAATAAGGAATTTGATTCTGGTTTAGAATACACAAAAAAAATCAAACAAATTACTGTAAAAGCCTCTCCGGTAAAGGAATGTCCAGCATGGCACTTGGGAGCTGGAAATCCAACGTGGCTATTTATTGACGAAATCTCTTTCAAATAAGTATATCTGTAGAAAAGTTGGTAATTTAGCACCGACTAAATCAAAATTTAAATATGAGTAAAATTAAAATAAGCTTAATTGTTTTTGCCTTGCTTTTTGGATCTTTTGCCAAAGCTGATGAAGGTATGTGGCTTCCTTTTCTACTAGGAAGAAATTATGAAGACATGAAGGAACATGGACTTCGTTTAACTGAAGAAGAAATCTACGATATTAATAATTCTTCAATAAAAGACGCAATCATCTCATTCAATGGATATTGTACTGGAGAAGTGATCTCTAACGAAGGATTGATTTTAACAAATCACCACTGTGGATACCCTTCGATTGCTGGAGTTTCAACAGCTGAAAACAATTATTTAGACAATGGTTTTTGGGCTAAGAATCACGGAGAGGAAATAGCAATACCGGGACTGTTCGCTTCTTTTATCATTCGCATACAAGATGTATCGGAAACGATTAATAGCGAACTAACCGCTGATATGACCGAAGCAGAAAGAGAAGCTAAAATCAAAGAAATTTCAGCGCTTCTAACTGAAGAAGCTGTGAACGGAACAGAATACACGGCTTTCGTAGAAGATTTCTTCGCTGGAAACGAGTTCTATCTATTTGTTAAAGAAACATTCAACGATGTTCGATTGGTAGGTACGCCTCCTCAATCAGCAGGAAAGTTTGGTGGTGATACTGATAACTGGATGTGGCCGCGTCATACTGCGGATTTCTCAATGTTTAGAATCTATGCAAACAAAGAGAACCAACCCTCTCAATTTGCTGAAGGAAACCTTCCTTATGTACCAAAGCACTCTCTTCCCGTTTCCATCAAAGGAGTTCAGGAAAATGATTTCGCAATGATTTTAGGATACCCTGGATCAACAGATCGTTACAGTAGCTCTTGGGGAGTTGCGCAATTGGTAAATAAAGAATACCCAACACGAATTAAGATCAGGAATAGAAAACTTGAGATCATGAAGAAGTATATGGACGCTGATGTTAACGTTCGTTTGAAGTACTCTTCTCGATATGCACAAGTAGCGAATTATTGGAAAAACTTTATTGGAATGTCTCTTCAAGTTAAGGAGAATGGCGTGATCGAAAAGAAAGAAGCTGTTGAAGCGCAATACCGCGATTATCTCAAAAATGTCAAAATGAGTTTTGATGTTCTTGGAGCTATGGAAGGTTACGTAAAAGCTACAGACCCAATTGTTGACATTCGAAGTTACCAGCAAGAATTTGTAATGAGAATGGGAATCAACAGAACAGCAGCTACGTTTGGTGTTTGGATTCAAACAAAGGAAAAAATAGACAATGGTGACGCACTATCTACAGAAGAAAGTGATGCACTTCAAGATTACATAACTCGAGTTGAAGCTTTTTTATTCGGTAGAATGGATGCGTATTTTGTAGATGAAAATCCAGCTACGGAATTGGAAATGATCCATGACTTATTGAATATGTACATTGATGACATTTCGAAAGAACAAATGGGCGAATTGACTGCAAAGATTGCATCTAAAGGTCATAAAGGCGTTGACAAGTACACTGCCAAGCTTAAGAAAAAATCGATGTTCTTCAACAAGGACATTTACGAAAAGTTCAAAAGCAAACCATCGATTAAGGCAATTCAAAAAGATCCTTTGTTTGCACTTATGACAGACATGATTGCTGCTTATGACGCTGCTGTTGAAACAGAAGAAATCAAAACTGCAAAAGACAAGTTAAAGACG
Source organism: Crocinitomicaceae bacterium (assembly GCA_047630755.1). Lineage (GTDB taxonomy): Bacteria > Bacteroidota > Bacteroidia > Flavobacteriales_D > Crocinitomicaceae > UBA4466. Next base: position 192,852 of record JBLHYG010000008.1, read on the forward strand.
GCGAAACGCTATTTCGTTGCAGGATTGAGAGATATGAATCCAGACAAGCAATACTATCCGGATGCGAATTCAACACTGCGTCTTACATACGGTAACGTTTTGCCATACGATCCAAAAGATGGTGTGACATATCATTACACAACTACGTTAGACGGAGTTATGCAGAAAGAAGACCCTACAAATCCAGAATTCATCGTTGATCCTAGAATCAAGGAGACTTGGAAAAAGAAGGATTACGGTCAATACGCTGATAAAGACGGACGATTGGTTGTCAACTTCCTTTCGAACAATGATATAACAGGCGGTAATTCTGGTTCTCCAGTAATCAATGGTGATGGAGAGTTAATTGGAACTGCGTTTGATGGTAACTGGGAAGCGATGTCAGGCGATATCTATTTCGAGCCAAACATTCAACGGACAATCTCTTTAGACATCCGCTACACGCTTTGGTTGATTGACAAATGCTTCGGCGCAACTAACATTATTGAAGAAATGAATCTGGTGAAGTAAAGCCCGATTTCAATTATTCAAATCCCAATTCTCTCAGTTAAACGTAGAGAATTGGGATTTTTTTTGTTAAAATGGTTACCTTTTATTTTTCTTGGCATTAATTGGAAAACCAGAACATGACAGATCTAGAAATCATTCACTCTCTTCGCAAAGGACAGCGTGAAAATGTCATCCGTTTTCTATACAAAGAGTTCCCAAAGATCGAAGCTCTGTTATTAAAAAGCGGTTGCGACGTTATTCTTGCCAATGAAATCTTTAATGACAGCTTAATTCTTTTTATTGAAAAAGTTGAATCTCCTGACTTTGTAAGCACCTCAAAGCTCACAACCTTTCTATATGGAATTAACCGCTTCCTAGTAATGCGAGCAATTCGAGACGCTAAGAAGCACAAGCATCTCGAATGGAATAACACTTTAATCGTTTCAGAAGAAGATCTTAACTACGATTTTGAAAAGGAAGAAAAACTTCAAAAGATAGAATCGATACTGAACGTTATTACAGAAAAGTGCAAGAAGATTTTTCAGTTATTCTATTTCAATAAAAATTCGATGGAGTCCATAGCAAAGGAGCTAGGCTTTTCGAGCGTTAATTCTGCCAAAACACAGAAGTACAAGTGTTTACAGAAAGCCCACCAACTCGCTCAAGAAATACCTAATCCTATAACTCATTAAGCCATGCGACCAGAATTAACCCAATACGAATTAGTTGAATCCTACATCAGCGGTTCAATGACACAAGCAGAAGCGAAAGCTTTTGAAGTACAAATTGCAATATCACCAGAATTGCAAAGCATGGTTGAATTTCAGCCTTTGTTTGCGCAAGCCAGTAAGCGAAGTGCGCTCAGAGCTGAAATCGCAGCAATCATTCCGCCTCCACCAAGAAAACCTTGGAAAGGGAAATGGACAATTGGTGGAATCTTCCTTGTTTTAATCACAACGGCCTCTTTCTTCTTGATGAATAGTTTTGCTGACAAACCAGTGACAACAGCCGATGAAACGAAATTGCCAACAGAACAAATCGTGGTGGTTCCAGATACAGTAAAGGAAATTGCTGTTGTAGAACCTGCCTACCTTGCAGATACAGAATGTGAAGTCAAACATCCTGTTGCGACTAAAGTTCAGCCAAAAGAAGAAGAAAAAGAAGAAGTCCTGAGCACTTGGATTCCATTAGACATTCAACATACTCCTGTTAAAGTTCGCAAAGGCGCTACAGTTCTTGGGGATGACGGAACACTTGTGATCATTCCTTCCGACGCCTTCATTGATAAGAATGGAAAACCAGTTCACGGAGAAGTTGACTTCCAATTGGTAGAAGCTCTTAAATGGGAAGACATGATTGCCTACAACTTGACTACGGTTAGCGGCAAGAAAGCTTTAGAGACAGGCGGAATGCTGCGCGCTCAAGCATTTCAGAACGGCGAAGAAGTTCAAATCAACCCAAAACGGCCTTTGTACATTGAAATCCCAACAGATGACTACAATCCTGACATGGTTTCTTGGGAAGGAGAAGTTAAAGACGGCGATATCAATTGGAAAAAGCCAACGGAATTGAAACGCTACTTGACGAAAGTAGACCTTGCCCTACTCGACTTTTTACCCCAAGGATTTGATAATGAAGTTGAAGGATCTCTTCCTGACAAGGACTACTCTTTGCCATTCGATGATTTAGTGGACAGTATCTACTACTCGCTTTCAGGATTCAAAGAGATTGAGGATGTACCCAAGCGCGATGTCACTGCAAGTAAGAAACGCCGAACATTTACAAAGCGTGTTATCGTGGAGGAAGAAAACTACCAATTCATTAAAAGCAATCGGTGCCACATTGATCCATTAAGCATCAAGACAATCAGAGATTCAAAGTTTCAGGAAACGTTTATTGCGACAAAGGAGTTTGAGGAACGACTGCAAGTATTGCACACAATCCGCAAAGGAGAATCGCTTCTGCGCCTCTACATCGCAAATATTGACAAAAACATGTCATTCACAGATGGAGCGATATCGACCCTCTTGAATGGCGAAGAAAAGGAACGCTTTGAGCAATTTGCCGCCGAAAATGCTACGAACATAGAAGATCATATTTATGACGAGCAATTGGAAGCTTTCTACAATCAACAACGTGCGCAATACAAGATGGAAGTTGATCGAATAGAAAGAACATATTATTCAAAATCATTGAATGAAATTTCTGAACTCAAAAACAAACTTAGAGCAGAATCAAATGAAGCGGGTGTTGAAAGGTACCGTCCTTTAACTGCAAAAGCGACAGTAGCAAATTCTTCGGCCTACACGACAACCTGGTTCAGTTCAAGTTGGTTAAATATTGATTGTTACATTCACTTGCTTCAGGCCGCAACACCGGTTACGGTAGACATTTCAGCCAGTGATAATTTGGGACACACCAGGATCTATCAATCAATTCCATACATGAATACTGTGCTTCCTCTAAACTATAATGATGGTAAAGCAAAAGCATTGTTTCCCAATAAATCCGTTGCAAATCAGTCCGTTTTTGGTACTGTTTTCTGTGCCGGAATTCAAAAGAAAAGCGGTCTCATCAATTTCGCATCTACAACCTACAATCCTTATAAAACGAGGAGCGTAGCATTGGTTTGGAATGAAGTTTCAGAAGATGAATTGTACGAAAAATTAAAGAAGGTTTCCCCTTACAATCATGAAGGAATCATTAAAGATCTTGAAAATGACAAGGAAATCTTGGATGCAATAATCGCCCGAAAGAATCGAATTGAAACATTCAACAAAGAAATAGAGAAATTGGAAGACAAAATGGAAGAGCGGAATGCTTTCATGAACGCCCTACTCGATTACATTGACATTTGTAAACCTATAGATTGCGACGAAGAAATTATCATCAGCAAACAATAAGTTAATTCCTGTCGAGTCGGCAGGATTTTTTTTTTATTTTCGCTGAACAATGAGTAATAGCAATAGCTACGGAAGTCATAACAATCCAAAAGACTACACCCCAGAATTAAATAGTAGTCCAGACGGGATGCTCTATGGCTTGTCGATCACTTTCGCACTTGGTTTCGCATTATTCCTTTACAGACTCTACCAAAAAGCACAATGGAACAAGAAATTCACTTTTGGTAATTTAAGATTTGATAACGAAAACCTACTAGGTGCCTACGTCATTCTAAGTTCATTGCTCATTCAAGCGGATAGAAAAGCCTACCGAGAGAAAGTTGAATATATGAAGGCGTACTTCCATCGCTATTTCCCGAATCACAACTTGCATTTCACGGAAATGATGAACGATGCATTCAAAAAACCGATTGAAATTAAGCGTATATGCTCGTGGCTTTCTAACCACCTAGAACCCAAACAGCGCTTGCAAGTCGTCTATTTCTTAGCGGGTCTAACTGTCGTTGATGGAGGAATGGATCGACGGGAAACCGCTCTGCTTCGTAAAATGAGTAATTTGCTCCAACTCACACCAAAGGAATTCGATAGTATCATAGCGATGTACAATCAAAAACAAGAGCGAACGAAGTCAAAATCGAAACCACGAAGCAAAAGTTCAAGAAAATCATTTCGCCAATTGGCATTCAAAATTCTAGGCGTTTCTGAACATGCCGACTTCGTTGAAATCAAAAAAGCTTACAGAACATTGGTAAAAAAGCACCATCCCGATCGATTTGCATCAGAATCAGAAGCAGAGCAGAAAATTGCCACCGAACGGTTCTTAGAGGTTCAGAAGGCGTATGAAATGATTGAGAAATATAAATAGTATGCCCCTATCAAACGTAATTCTAAGTTTTTCTAATAGCGTAATTCTTCCTATTGGAGTTACTATTGGTAATAAAGAAGTGGGTATTGTATTCCTTGCAATAGTTGGAGTTTTATTGATTTTTAGGATCACTAATAAAATAAAAGAAGAAGGCTGGAAATCGATTCTGGAAAACAGCAGCTCTAATGAAATCCCAATTGAAAATGTACTACATGCCTACATATACCTAGGAGCTTACATGATCAAAGCAGATCGAAAGGCATCAAAGGACAAAGTAGTTTACATGAGTAAATACCTAAGGGAACAATTTCATGGTGGCGTCGTGGATTTTATAGGCACCATGAACGATGCCTTCAATTCTCCACTTCCATTGGAAAGGCTCATTGATTTACTAAATACTGCGTTGAAAAAACATGAACGCGATCAAGTAATCTACTTTCTTGCTGGAATTTGCCTTGTGGATGGATTATTTGATAAAAAAGAGGTTGATCTTTTAAAGAATATCAGTTTTGGATTAGGGCTTAGTAAAAAGGAATTTGACAGTATTAAAGCAATCTATAAGCAAAAGGAACAACGAAGTCGCTATCAATCTTCAAGTTCACGTCCAAAATCGGTAAGCGCCAAGAAATCAATTTTAAATACCGCACATGAAGTGCTTGGCGTTTCTGAACATGCCTCTATGGATGAGGTTAAAAAAGCATACCGATCTCTGGTCAAAAAACACCATCCTGATATTTTTGCTACAGACTCCATTGAGCAACAAAACATAGCGGAAGAGCGGTTCTTAGAAATTCAGAAGTCCTACGAAATGATTGAAAAATATAAATAAATGAATGACTTTATATTCAATTTTTTAGCAATTGTAACTATTGTGTTCTTTGCGATGTTAAGAATCTTGTACGAAAAGTTCAAAGAAAAGAAAGTCAACGCGGCATGGGATAGAAAATCTTTCTTTTTTGGTAGGACGTATGATTCAGATAATTTAATGGAAGCTCATGTTAGCTTGGCTGCAAGAATGATTCAATTGGACACTGAAGACGCGGGTAAAAAGGTCATTTACATGCATAAATATTTCAGAAAAAAGTTTCCATTTAGTGAGTTCAAATTTCAAGATGCTCTTACAGATTGCTATTCCAATCCTGTTAATGAGAAACTAGTTGTTAAATGGTTAAACATCCACATCTCCGACCGGAGTAAGAAAATGCATATTATGTACTTTCTGGCGGGGCTTGCTCATGTAGACGGAAGTATCAACAAGAGGGAAATGAAGATGCTCCACTCTATTAATACGCTTCTTCATTTAAGCCCTAAGGAATTCCAAAGTGTTATTGGAATGTATCAACAAAGGCAACGAAGGAAGGCGAAACCAAGTTCTTACACAAAACAATCAGCACTAAAGTTGGCTTTTGAAATACTTGGTGTTTCAGAGCAAGCATCGAAAGACGAAATTAAAAAAGCGTATCGTAAACTTGTTAAGATTCATCATCCAGATCGATTCGTAAACGAATCAATAGATCAGCAAGACTTAGCAAATGAGCGCTTTATAGAAATTCAAAAGGCGTATGAAGTGATCGAAAAAATTTAACTGATTTCAATTCTTTTCTACTTAGAAACAACTTTTTTAAAAATGGTGACGTCTTTATTTTGAATCCTACAAATGGATCAACCAAAACTACTACTGCATTATGAAATCTATTATTACCCTCGTTGCCTTACTTACAATTTCTACGTCATTTTCTCAAACTTGCTTAGGACCAGTTAGCGATTTAATTATTAGCACTGGATGGAATCCTGTAACAAGTGCAGTAATTAATGACTACGATTTCGATCCAATGTGGAGACTTGTGCAAGCACCAGCAGATCCTCCGGGATGGACTTCAAATATTGGCGGGCCGGCAATCTCCATTCCAATCACATCTTCATGGATGTATGCAGGTGCAAATTCTAAATATGTAAATGCGTATCCAACGGCGCAAGCTTTAACTGACAACTGGAACTTGAATACAACGCAATACATTTTTGAACGCGAATTTTGTGTTTGTGGAAACAATCCAAATCAAGCGTATGATATTACTTTCGATCTTTCACTGAACGCTGATAACTGGGCAGAGGTTTACTTAGAAGACGGACAAGGGAATCAGACTTTGCTCGTAGCTCAACCTTACGTTTATTCGCAAGCCAACTTCTTAAATACACCGTCAACAGTAAATGTTGTTCACCAATTGACTCCTGGAACATACAAATTACAATTGCACCATAGAAACAAGCAAGTTGTTATGGGCGTTAACTTGGATGGTAAAATATACAGCAATGCTTTAATCTCCGATAACTCATGTGTAAAAAGAGGTACTATCGCTGGTTATTCAAGAGAAGATGCAAATTCAAATGGAATTTTAGACGCTTCAGATCCGAAGTCACAAGGATGGACGATGGAGTTGAGAAATACTTCGAATACATTAATTTCTTCGATCGTTTCCGACCATTCAGGTTATTATTTCTTTATGGATGTAGACCCTGGAACATACACTGTAACTGGAGTTCCACCAACCGGATTGGACGTAATTGTGCCGACAACTGCATCTTACACCGTTACTGTTGAGGAAAATGTTGTTGCAGTATCAAGCTTCTTAGGAACGCCAAATGGCGAGGAACCGGACGTTACAGTTGAAGAGTTTTGTATTTTAGATGTTCCAAATGTTTTCACTCCAAACGGAGATCAAATCAATGACAAATTCTACTTCTCAACAGAATGCAATGTTCCAATCGATGCGAAAATCATGAACCGTTGGGGGAACGTAGTCTATGAATCAACAGACGCTACTGAAGGATGGGATGGTACTTCAAAAGGACAAGCAATTGCTGCCGGCACATACTTCTACTCATGTGTTGTAAAGTACACGGACAAAGAAGACGAAACTGTTTCAGGATATGTTCAGGTGATTCGATAGATCAAAAAAACTATATATTGAAAGTCAACTTCTATTTTGAAGTTGACTTTTTTGTTTGAAAACAACTTTTTGTAAAAGCGAAAGAATCATTCAAATTGCTATAGTTCCTCTCCGCAAAGACCTTAAATTGATCCAACCATTTCTGCGTTTGCTTCTTGAACATGTTTGAAAAGAGCTTTGCTATAATTCTTAATTCACTCTTCGACATACTTCGACAGAGCCCAGTATTCAGCTCAGCATTCGGCTCTCAGTATTCGATTCAGTATTAGGTTCAACAATCGGTGCAGCAATCGAATCAGAATGTAGGCTCAGCGCAAAATATTAGCATGAATAATTGACAACTGCAACCGTCCAATTCATAACTTCTAACTTCTAACTTCTAATTCATAACTTATTAAGCCATTGCATTACATCCACGCCATCGGCATAATCATTAAATGCTGGGCATTGCGCCTGACCATAATCTAAATAATCTCTTCCAACGACAACTTGAATTTTACTTTCGTGCTCTTTGATGTAATTGTCAATATCTGATTGATCCTTGTAGAACTGGTAATGAATCATTGACAAGGGAGAAAACAATTCGTTTGACTCTCTAAGCAAGCAAAAATTATTATCCAGTATTTCCAGCTTGTTCATTAAGTAAACCGCCTTGTTGTAGTCGTAGTTGTTCCCGTATTTATTGTTGTGAATTACTTCTCCGTATGAAACAACACCTTCAAAGAACCGACTCAATTCAAATCCTTCAGGAAGTATTAAATGCGACACGTTGCGGCATCCAAGACCAAAGTAATCGAAGATATCAGAACCCAAGCTTTTAATGTCCTCTTCCGTCTCATCGCCCTTTAGAACAGCAATTGAAGTTCTATTCTTTCTGAAAATGTTTGGATATTTTCCAAAATACTGCTCAAAGTACTGCATTGAATTGTCGCTCCCAGTTGCAATTACAGCGTCAATTTCCCCAATTCGACCTGAGGTAAAAACAATACGTTCCTTTAAACCGGGAATAAATTCAATTAAATGTTGACCCAACGCTGGTAAAAGTGTTTTGTCATCCGAACTTAATTTGGCGACAATTTTATTTCCAGATACAAGAACGGACAGGAAGTCATGAAAACCAACCATCGGAATATTTCCAGCCATAATAACTGCAATCGTTCTCGGTTTATTGCTAAAAGTATAACTTGAAGACCAACTCAACAAGTCACTATACTTAAGCTGACTACCGAGTTTTAAAAGGCTTCCACGAACGTTCTCTTTCGTAAACCAACCGTTGTAGCTAACCTGTCTATTTATGACCGTTTGAAGGCTCAAGTATTCACTTTCTGTAACTCCAACTGAGAAGTTCTCCCAATCCTTATTCTCACCCAAACTCGTCATGAGAACGCCAAGCTGTTCAAAGCCTTTAATTATTTCTTCCTGTTTCACGCTGCAAAAATAAAGTATAATTCATTTATTATTCGTCATTCCATACTATATTTGCAGAAAAAAAAATACAGGTAATGGCAATTATAATTACAGACGAATGTATAAACTGTGGGGCTTGCGAACCTGAATGTCCTAATAACGCCATCTATGAAGGTGGTGCTGAATGGAAATACTCTGACGGAACTTCGCTAACAGGAATGATTACAACCTTAAATGGTGACGAAACAATGGCGGATGACGATAAGGAACCCGTTGATATGGATGTTTACTACATCGTTTCAGATAAATGTACGGAATGTGTTGGTTTCCACGACGAACCTCAATGTGCTGCTGTATGTCCAGTTGATTGTTGTATCGACGATGAAGACATCAGAGAATCAGAAGATGAACTTCTAGCAAAGAAAGACTTTATGCACTTGGATTAGTGTATTTCGAATACCAATATTGAATCCGTCTCGGCTAAGCCTAGACGGATTTTTTTTATCGAATAGTTTCAATAATTTCCAATACTGTTGACAAGACATACTCTACTCCAATTGAGATTACTATAAAACCAATAATCCTTGACAATGCATTTATTCCTGAAGCTCCCAATCGCTTAACAATTACTCTAGAACTAATTAAAAGCAAGCATGTTATCACTGAGACTGTAAGTATCGCGCCATTTAATACAATTTGATCCTGAATACTATTGTACTGATCCTTAAACGAAATCAGTAGTGATATTGAACCCGGCCCAGCAAGCATTGGTATTGCCAAAGGAGTCAAAGAGATATCAGATCGAGTAAAGGCATCATCTTTTACTCTTTTCCCCATCCCCTTGTGTTTTGAAAAGCTTCCGGTAAGTAAGGCAAATCCAGAAGTAGCAATAATGATTCCGCCACCTATTTTTAATGATTGCAGGCTTATTCCAAAAAAGAACAGCATATACCTTCCAAGATAATAGGCAATCAAGAGGATCACTAGCATATTGATTGCTGTCCTTATTGCCGTTTCAATAATTACCTTCTTGTCTTTTTGATTGGTGAGCCCTATAAAAATTGGCAAAGTGCCTAGGGGGTTTATAACTGAAAATAGTGCACCGAAACTTAAAAAAAATAACTCCATCGAATAATTTAAAGTTGATTGAATTGGTTGTGGATGAATTACTTGTCTTAACTAATTGTATCTACCTAAACTTAACTTATGAACAGGAGCTGTACTCTCCTGGAATTCATCCACAACCAATTCAATCGTGTCTTGCAAAATTCGTAACTTTTATGTGGGAAAACTTCTTTAATTCATTACCAATATGTTATCAATTGTTCATCTAAAATCTACTTTCTTAACTTGCAGATTTATTGATGATTACGTGAAAAATAATGTCAATCCTTATCTATTGTAAGAAACCAATTAACAGCTTGTATTGAGTAAGTGTTTGATCTGACAATAATTCCAATGTTCGAGATCACCCAAAAGGGCTAAAAGTTCAATAGGGATAATGGTTACACCTTAATAAAACTAAGATAACACTCAAGTATTCATAAAGTCGCTCATTATCTCTTGATTTGTTTAAAAGCTAAATTATATGAGTACTCTACACTATGAAGAACAACAACGAAGCATGCTTAATGCGCAACAAGTACAGCAAGGACTTCTTCCAAAAAAAAGACACTTTGAAAGACTTTTTACCGATTCGTTTTCTTTATACCTACCGCAAAACATACTATCTGGGGACTTTTACTGGCTGGGCACCAAACACAATATGAGGTACTTAATAATTGGAGATTGCACTGGTCATGGTGTCTCTGCATCATTAACCTCTGTCTTAGCCATGAGCTTATTCGAATATGCAATTATGAATAAAGGCATAAAGAAAACAACCAAGATTCTTTCAGAAGTCAACAAGCGATATACTGAAAGCTTTAAGATGGCCTCTGGCATTCATGACCGTCCTTGGATTGATCTATCCATAATATGTATTGATGACAAATTGAAAAAAATATTTTACTCATCAGCCAATCGAAAAATGCTGTTTGTCAGAAATTCAGGAGATCGTGAAATATTTAAACCAAAAGGCCGAGCTATAGGAAACACAGAACAAAATTCAATTGATTGTTTTGAAACAATTACAATTGATTTTGAAAATGGAGATCAAGTATATCTGGGATCAGATGGATTTCAAGATCAATTTGGCGGTCCAAAAGACAAGAAATACGGCTCCCCAAGGCTACACGATTTCCTAAGCTCAAACTACAAGCTCTCTTTTGCAGATCAAAAAGAACTTCTTGAGAATGAATTAAGTACTTGGAAGGGAGAAAACTCCCAAATCGATGATATTTGTATCGTTGGAGTTAGGCTGTAATTCAAGGGATTATTTTTTTTTTCTGTGAATTTCAATTATTTCATTGTTATAACAAATCTTCATACTATCTTCGCGGCTGGGGTAAGTCTTGTACGACCAGCTCCCTTTGACTCCCCCAGGACGGGAACGTAGCAAGGGTAGAAGGTTGAGCGGTGCGATGTAAGTAGCTTACCCCTCTTTTTTTTCTTATCTTTCTGTAAATATTGAGATTAAAGATCACACATATCATTTCTGTTTTCGTATTGTTTCTTACCGCTTCTTGCGAAAAGGACAATCCTATTGGCCCTCCTACAATTACTGACGTGCCACTTAAGCTATTACACATTTCTCACACTAGAGATTCAATCAACACAAGTTTCATTTACGGAGTTGATCAAATTGACTTCTCTAAATACGAAGTCCTTATGCTAGGTGGCGATATGCTCTATGATTCATCACTCGACCAAGTTGAAATGGATTTAATGGAAAACACCTTTAACATTTCTTCACCCAACACCCTTTGGAGTATCGGAAACCATGATAACACGAGTCCATGGATGTTTTCGAGCTACACCGGACGGCCTTTACATTACGCCTACCATAATAATGGAATAACTTATGTAGTGCTTGACTCTCAAATTGACGATTGTAACATTGTTAATTCTCAACTGACTCTGTTCAATAACGTTGTTGATACCATTCAAGAATCATCGCACTTGATTGTACTGACACATAAACTCATTTGGATGTACGGAAACAATAATTTAGAACCGCTTGTTCCTGAAACATCTAACGGACAATTAGGAAATAACAGCTGGGATATATTCCCTAATAATTTTTACAATGATCTGTATTGGAAATTGCTCGATTTACAAAATGCTGGAATTCAGGTTATTTGTATTGGGGGCGATATAGGTGTTCACACTAGTGTATTTGAGTATCGTTTTGACTCAGGAATTCAATTCTTAGCTTCTGGAGTATCCTATAGCAATGCTCAATCGAAAAAAGCACTGGTCTTTGAACACACAAAGTCGAAAGGCCTGCTGACATGGGAGTATGTGAACATTGAAGACTTATAAATGAGGGTCATTCTATGACTCTTTATCAAAAGCTGGCTCTTTTTCTTAATTTTGAGTAAAATCCTATGCTATGAAATTCTTTATTGATACTGCAAACCTTGACGAAATAAAAGAAGCCAACGATCTTGGTGTTCTCGACGGCGTAACGACAAACCCTTCACTAATGGCCAAAGAAGGAATAACGGGTCAAGCAAACATCATTCAGCATTACATTGATATTTGTCAAATTGTAGACGGACCAATAAGCGCAGAAGTTATAGCAACGGATTACGAAGGAATTGTGCGCGAAGGTGAACACCTAGCCTCTTTGCACAAGAATATCGTTGTAAAAGTCCCAATGATCGCCGAAGGAATTATGGCGATTAAATACTTTTCATCAAAAGGAATAAAAACGAATTGTACATTGATCTTTTCAGCTGGACAAGCGTTATTGGCAGCCAAAGCCGGAGCAACTTACATCTCCCCTTTCTTAGGCCGTTTGGACGATATCTCAACAAACGGATTGGACTTAATTGCTCAGATCCGATTGATTTACGACAATTATTCTTTCGAAACTCAGATTTTAGCGGCATCTGTGCGCCATCCAATGCACATTATTAACTGCGCTGAAATCGGTTCTGACGTTGCTACCGTCCCTTTAAAAGCAATTAAAGCATTATTGAATCATCCACTCACAACCTCCGGTTTAGAAACGTTCCTAGCGGATCATGCGAAGGGGAATTCATAATTCGTTTAAAAATGTCGGATAGATTGAAAAATATGCAGACGAACAAACTCGTCGATGTCGTTAAGAACTATACTATATATGGATATGATGCATCTATTCGAGACAAAGCAATTGAGCTTCTAAAAGAACGCGGCGTGCAAACAGAGGACCTTGTTTACTTTGGAAAAAACAAAGGCCATGAAATAAAACATGCTGAAAGTATTCTTAAGGTCTTTAACCGCAGTGCATTCCTAGCCCTCTCGTGTTATACAGCCTTTTTGTTGCAACTCCTTATTCAACCCACTGAGGAAAACTTGATACTTTTGACTTTTGGCAGAATTTCCACTTTAATCTTATACGTTATTTTTCTTATTGGAGGAACATTTAGCATTGTGCGCTTCAATAAAGTTGTAAAAAAAACTGAAAATAGCGGAGACGTTATTATGTTCATCCTTTTTGGAATGCCTTTCTTTTTGATTGTCTATTTGCACTTCATTCGGAAAATGAGGGAAGATTTAGCACGAATGAACACATGACCACTAAGGGTTATGACTCTATCTTCTCGTAACTCGTTACAATCCCTTTAATCAAAGCACTGCTAAAGCCAGCGTGTTCCATTTCATTCAATCCAACGATTGTACAGCCTTTTGGAGTCGTTACCTTATCAATCTCCTCTTCTGGATGCGTTCCGTTTTGGATAATCAGTTCCGAAGCGCCTTTCATGGTTTGACTTACAATTTTCGTTGCCGTCTTCGCATCGAATCCAACTTGAATTCCGCCTTGAATCATCGCACGCATAAAACGCAAGACGTATGCAACTCCGCATGCACCAAGAATCGTGGCAGCATCCATTAAGCTTTCTTCAATCACTACAACTTCTCCTAGCGTTTCAAAAATTGAACTTACTTCCACACTTCGATTTAAAACATCTTCAGAACCGGCAATCGTAGTCATGGATTCATTCACTGACGTCGCTGTATTCGGCATCGCTCTATAAACGCCAACATTTTCAATCATTTCATTTTTGATATGCTCTATTTCAATTCCAGTTGCAACGGAGACGATCGTGTGTTGAGAAGACTTAAATAATTCGTTGTGCTCTTTGATGAAAGGCAAGATGTTATAGGGCTTTAAAGCAAGGATAATAATGTTTGAATTCTTTATCAATTCAGAATTATCAGTTGTAATTTTAACAGTGTCACTTGCGAGTGATCGAATAGAATCAATGTTTCTTTTCGAAGCATAAACTTGAGCATCAGGAGATTCCTTGATGATTCCATTTAAAATTGAAAGTCCTAAATTACCGCAGCCTACAATACCAATTTTCATTTTAATCGTGTATAAATGTTCGTTCGGCGAATTTACACAAGGATATGGACAAATGGTTACAATATTTCGTTGATTAATTCTTATTTTGGCAGATTAATTAACAAATATTTTGAAAAGCCTTTTATTATTTGTTGCCCTCTTGACCTTGCACTCGACCTCGTTTGCGCATCAATATTATTTTGGCTTTGCCGAAGTGGAGTACGACTTCTTTTCACAACGATTTGAGGCTACTCTTACTGTTACGGCGCATGATCTCGAATTGGCACTAACTAAAAATGGAACTCCGGCAGGTGATCTAGAAGCTTTGGACTCAGTACAAACGATTATCGTAGAAGACTACATCAACGCGAGTTTCAAGATCAACAGTAACGGTTCAAAATGTGATTTCAAATTGATAGGTCACGACACCGAATTGAACGGTAAGATTAATTTCTATCTAGAATCATCCGAAATTGCAATCGAAGGCATTATTGATGTTGAATTCGACATCTTAATGGACAATTACCAAGAACAGCAGAATAAAATCACGCTTTATTACCTAGAGCAAACCTACACCCTTGCATTTACGCGAGGAAACAAAAAACAAACCATACAATTAGTAAATCTCCAAGAATGAAAAAAGTTCTAATACTTGCCCTGTTGGCCCCCGCCTTATCGTTTGGTCAGCAAAACAAATTCGCTCAATTAGGTGAAGAATTACCTACTCCGAATGAGTACCGTAATGCAGCCGGAGCACCTGGTCACAATTACTATCAGCAAAAAGCAGATTACGATATTGAAGTAACACTCGATGATAAAAACCAAAAGATTACAGGAGAGGAAACGATAACCTACACAAACAATTCTCCTGACAACTTAGAATACTTGTGGATTCAATTGGATCAAAATGTTAGAGCTTTAGATTCTGACTCTAAGTTGATTACAATCGAAAAGATGGAAGATTTTAGATCGATTCAAGATATTTCGAAGAAGTTATTTGAATTCGACGGAGGTTTTAAAATCGAAGAAGTAACCACACCTTCTGGACGTGACATGAAATTTTCAATCAACAAAACAATGCTTCGTATTGATTTGGACAAACCACTTTCAGCCGGATCTAGCGTTTCTTTTAGAATTAAATGGTGGTACAACATCAACGATAGAATGAAGATTGGAGGTCGTTCTGGGTTTGAATACTTCGAAGAAAATGACAATTACCTATACACTATCGCACAATGGTTCCCAAGAATGTGTGTTTACAACGATGTTGAAGGTTGGCAGAACAAACAATTCCTTGGAAGAGGAGAATTTACATTGCCATTTGGAGATTACGAAGTTGCCATTACAGTTCCTTCGGATCATATCGTAGGGTCGACAGGTGAATTGCAAAACGAAAGCAGCGTTCTCACAAGTGAGCAACGTTCACGCTTTAAGGAAGCAGCTAAATCTGACACTCCTGTACTAATCGTTACACAAGCAGAAGCGGAAGCAGCGGAAAAAGAAAAGAAGACAGGTGAAAAAACGTGGATCTTTAAAGCGACGAATGTTCGTGACTTCGCATTTGCATCGTCTCGGAAATTTATGTGGGATGCACAAGGCGTTCAAGTTGGTGGAAAAAACATCATGGCAATGTCCTACTATCCGAAGGAAGGAAATCCACTTTGGGAGCGCTATTCAACGAAACTCGTTGCACACACAATTAAGACGTATTCAAAATTCACAGTTGATTATCCATATCCAGTAGCAATTTCAGTTCACTCTAAATGGATCGGAATGGAATACCCAATGATCTGTTTTAATGGTGGCCGTCCAGAAGCAGACGGAACGTACTCTGAACGCACTAAATATGGAATGTGGGGCGTTATTATCCACGAAGTTGGACACAACTTCTTCCCGATGATTATCAATTCTGATGAGCGCCAGTGGACTTGGATGGATGAAGGGTTGAACACATTTGTACAGTATTTGACAGAACAAGAATGGGAAAGAGAATACCCTTCAAGAAGAGGTCCTGCTTATTTAATTACTGATTATATGCGTGGAGATCAAAACTTCATCTCCCCTATTATGACGAATTCTGAATCGATCTGGCAGTTTGGAAACAATGCTTATGGAAAACCGGCAACTGCACTGAACATCTTGCGAGAAACGGTCATGGGCCGCGAACTCTTCGATTATTCATTCAAAATTTATTGTGAACGATGGAAATTCAAACACCCATCTCCCGCGGATTTCTTTAGAACAATGGAAGATGCTTCTGCTGTTGATTTGGATTGGTTCTGGAGAGCTTGGTTCTTTACAACCGATTTCGTTGACATTAGTCTTGACGAGGTGAACTGGTACGAACTGAACACAATGAACCCGGATGTTGAAATGGCGTTCAAAAAGGAACAAGACGACAATGCCGATAAATTTATTGGTGATACGCGGAACTTGACAATGGTTAAAGACCCTTTGAACGAAACAGATGACAACATTGATGATTTCTACGGAAAACGCGACATCTACAAGGTAGATGCACTTCACCTTCAGGATTACGAGAAGTTCAAAGAAGGACTTACGGAAGAGGAATTGGCACTATTGAACTCAGGAAAGCAATTCTACGAATTGAAATTCACGAACAAGGGCGGAATTCCAATGCCTTTGATTATTCGCTTCACGTTTGAAGACAACACAACTGAAGTGGTTCGCATCCCTGCAGAAATTTGGAGAAGAAGCGAATTGGAAGTTTCCAAGGTGTTTATGTTTGATAAGGAGGTTTCAGCAATTCGCTTGGATCCGTTCTTGGAAACTGCAGATACCGATTTAAACAATAACTCATGGCCAGAGGAAAGAGCTCCGACTCGCTATGATTTGTTCAAGAAAAAAGAAAAAAAGGAAAACCCGATGCAACGCGATAAGCGAGTTAAGGAATTGGGCAATTAAGAGTTGAATGTATTTTTTAGAAGCGGCGTTCCTTTTGGGACGCCGCTTTTTTTTGGTTATAGAACGGTAAATAATAAATGTATTTTGAGGAAACAGAATTGATTATAGATTTGAAACTGTCACCTCCAAACAGCAAGCCCAAACTCCCCTCCTAACCCAAAAATTAAATTCACTAACTTCAACACCACAAACAGCAATTCAACCCCCTATGAAAAACCTAGTACTAGCAGCCTTCCTAATCATCGGATCAAGTTCTTTTGCACAAATGAGTGCTTCAGATGTTCAAATGGCGATGGGTTCAATCTCCAACGATGGAATTCAGAAAATCTACTTGAACAACAAGCGCAAATACTTCAACGATGGCTCGACAGCAGTCGCTCAGGACAAGTACACGTTCTCTAGAACGACATTTACGTACAGTGAATCAAGCCTGACACTTAACTATTACAACAGTGACTCAAAATTAAACCAAGCGGCAACAGTCGTTATTCCATTCGCTTCAATTGAAAGACTGGAAGTGTCGAAAACATCGATCTCAATCTGCTTGGGCGGAAGATAAATAGAGCTTTTGATGAAATCCGCGCTCTTTCTCGTTTCATTGCTATTCGCAGCGATTTCAATTGCTCAGACGGACAGCTTCAACTATGCCATTCCAAACCAATTGGATGAACTAGAAATGAAATCCTTGTGGGCAACGGAGTATTATGCGCACGTTACGAGCTCCGAAGGATCAATTCCATACCTGAGTGAATTTGACGACACCCTTGGCTATTTTAGCGATACCTGCGATTTCTGCACGGCCTGTTTGGAAGGAACGGTTTTCATTGAAAACAAAACAGAGGCCAGAGTCGTACTGAACTACGCCTCAAGAGCCGACACCGCCTTGGTCAACTGCAGGGAATGTGCAAAATTCAAAAACAGCACCTTAAACGTTGAATCCTGGGGAAGTGTTCGCTGGAAAGTCTCTTCTGGCTTTGGAGAAGGCGTCAAAGGCTATAAACTTATCCCTTACCGAACAATCGCCGTTGACAAGAACCACATTGCATACGGAAATATCGTTTTCATTCCAGATGCCGTTGGAACTGAGATCACAAAGGATGACGGAACAACTGTTCTCCACGACGGGTATTTCTTTGCTGGAGATACCGGAGGAGCGATTAAAACCAACCACATCGATGTGTTTACTGGAATTGATGGCAGTCATCCCTTTTCATTCGTTAAACCATCTCCAAAGCAGAAATTTAAGGCGTATATCGTAACTGACGCAATAATCATCAAGGAATTGAAAGAAGCCCATCAAAAATGAGCGCCTTTATAAAAATCTAGAATAAGGGGATTTACGCAGGATTACTTATCCATACTGCGGTAATGAAGGTACTTGTCTTGAATAAAAGTAATCAAATCCAGTTCCGAAGCCGTTTTCAAGAAGTCTTCATCAACATTTAGGAAGGAAATAAAGCTTTCAAATTCTTCATCAGAGAGATCAATCACCTCAAATGCAACGTACGTTCTCAGCAATTCTTTAAGAATTCGAACTTGGTCGTCTTTGTATTCTTGTTCCGCAATCCAACGTTTTGTTCTTTCCTTTTTCGAAAACGCTTGATACAATGCTGTTATCGGGCTTTGCATCACTTCGATTCCAGTTACCATTCTCGTTTCTCGCATTACCAAAGAAGCACGTTCTTCCTTAATTTGCTCTAAGGTTTTTAGTGGATACACCGTAACAGCCTCAATATCTTGCGTCTTTCCTTCAACGAAGAACAATTGCTGACTTTGACAATTGGAATCGGCGACTACTATAGTATTGATTGTTGTATACCCTCGAACGGATAACCCGATTGTGTCGCCATCATTTGCATAAACACTAAAAGAACCGCTTGGCTGCCCAAATACGCCTTGACCTGTAGATCTGTTCACAACCATTAAGTTGTAAAAGCCTTGAGGACGGATGGTGTCGTGAACACTTCCGGTAAACAGAACCTTGTCGCAATTTTGACCGAACGCCGAAATTGACAACAAAGAGAACAAAGCGATATGTAAGATTGTTTTGATACAAACGAAATTACAAAAATAGTACCGCGTGTATATGTTTAAAACGACAAACAAATGTTAATTATTCTAGTTTACAAATGTAATAAATAGAAAACAACAGATGTTACATTTGTAAAGTGTTGTTTTCATTCAAACTTAGTCGTAATTTTGTACCCATGAAACGAGTTGTCGTAGGACTATCAGGAGGAGTTGATTCCAGTGTGACCGCATACCTTCTAAAAGAGCAAGGATATGAGGTAATTGGGATGTTTATGAAGAATTGGCACGATGAGAGCGTAACACTTTCAGACGACTGCCCGTGGATTGATGATTCCAACGATGCCTTACTGGTAGCGCAGGCGCTTGATATCCCCTTTCAAGTAATCGACTTAAGCGAAGAATACAAAACACGGATTGTGGATTACATGTTTGATGAATACAAGTCGGGCAGAACACCCAACCCAGACGTTTTATGCAATAGAGAAATCAAATTTGATGTTTTCCTTAAAGCAGCAATGGAACTCGGTGCAGACTACGTTGCCACAGGTCATTACTGCAGGAAAATTGAGCATGAAGATGGAAGTTTCGGACTTGTCACAGGAAAAGACCCGAACAAAGACCAGTCCTACTTCTTGTGCCAACTGAATCAAGAACAACTTGCAAAAGCGCTATTCCCAATCGGTGAACTTCTCAAGCCTGAAGTTAGAAAGATCGCTGAAGAATCAGGGCTCCACACCGCTGAGAAGAAAGACTCACAAGGCCTTTGCTTTGTAGGAAAAATAAGCCTTCCAACCTTCCTACAACAAAAGCTATCCCCTATTCAAGGAGACATCGTTGAGATCCCAGACGATTTAAAAGCGTTCGTTGATTACAGCGAAATTGCAGTAGCACCAGAAAACGTTTTGGAACTTGCACAACCGTTTACGTACGAACCGAACCAAGGAGAAGTTGTTACAACACACCAAGGAGCACACTACTACACTATTGGACAGCGAAAAGGCTTACACATTGGCGGAAGACCGAATCCATCATTCGTTATCGAAACAGATGTTATTACAAATACGGTGTACTCAGGACAGAACGACACGCATCCTGGACTCAATAGATGGGCATTAAAGGTCAGCAAAGAGGAAATGCACTTCGTTAGCAGTAAGTACGATATAAACGCGCTAAACGGATTGTCTACGGACATTCGAATTAGATACCGTCAAAAGTTTCAGAAATGTACCATCCACGTTATAGACGGAGACGTGTATGTATTGTTCCAGGAAAAGCAACGAGGCATTACACCAGGGCAATTTGCCGCTTTCTATATTGAGGATGAATTGATCGCTTCTGGCGCGATTATGCACTAGAACTAAAGTTAGGAGTTAGGAATTAGCAATTATTGGATTGAATGAAAACTGAACTCCAATTCATAATTAACTAATTCATAATCACCCCGGGCTATACTCTTTAAATGTACCGTTAGTATAGAAAACAACGATCTTCTCAACTCCTTCAGAACTAGTATTTACGGAAGTGTCTTCAATTGTGTTTGTGGGGTTCGTTGACTTCACTTCTTCTGACGGAGTAAAATCACCTTCTCTCGTTTCGCCTGTTATCAGCCATGAGGCATTAACATTGGGATATGATGTTATGATTTTCGTTAAGAAATCCAAACTTGGCTTATTCCTACCACTAAGAACATGGCTTAAATTCGATCGGTTAATTCCAATTTTACTAGCAAATTCGGAAGCCGTTAAATTATTTGCTTTAAGGATTACGAGGATTCGATCTTGAATTAACATTTGTAAATTGATTGATTCTGTACAAATGTAACAAATGTTTACAAAAAAAGCCACTCCGATCAGGTCGAAGTGGCTTTGTATAAATTGGGAATATTCTAATTCAACGAAAAGAATACACTAGACTGTTGACTTTCTTTCAGAGACTCACCTACTTTCAGCGTATCCATTAGCTTGGCTACTTCGAAAACAGATAAAACACTGTTAACCCCTTGTACTTTATGTTGTGATAATTTGAATTGTGCGTTCTTAATCGTATTGTTAATCATATCTATATTTTTAAGTTGTTGTCGTTATCAAAGTTGTAATACAGAACACATTTACGGCACTACTTTTAATATTGTTACGAAAAACTTTAAAAAAATATTTTTTTGTAAACAAAAAGATTAAATAATTAATTTAACTAAAAAACGCTACCGAATTGATTTCGATAGCGTTAGGGCACAATTAACTTTTGTAAAATATTTTTATTATTTTTTTATCAAAGGATAGATTAAGTCTTCCAATCCATTGGTTTTAATCTCCAACATGAGCTCCAATTGCCTCCCGTGTTTGCCATTTGGGAAACCTTTGTTCTTGTACCAGATCAAATAAGGCTCTGGTAAATGAACCAAATACTTGCCTTCATACTTTCCATAATGCATTTTAGCATTGGCAAGTTCAATCAATTCATGTTGTGGATTTGGATTCATCTGGCTGCCCCCTCTCCTATTTCGTTGGAATCAACTGAAGTGTATCTATTAAATACCCCCAGTATTTTTGCACTGAAGAAATTTGACACTTTTCGTCTGGAGAATGCGGCGCTCGGATATTAGGCCCGAATGAAATCATATCAACGTCTGGAAGGTGCTTTAATAAGATACCACATTCTAAACCTGCGTGACACGCTTTGATCTTCGGCTCTTCATTAAACGAATCCCTGTACAATTTCGACATAATGTCAAGTATTACTGAGTTCTTGTTTGGTTGCCATCCAGGATAATCACCCGATTGAACAACTGCACACCCCATCAACTCAAAGACACCGCGAATTGTATTGGCAACATCGTCTTTTGAACTTTCTACACTACTCCTCTGAAGCGATTGCGTCACGAAGTCACCATTCTTAATTATAACACGTGCTAAACTTGAAGAAGTCTCAACAAGACCTTCAATATCCGGGCTCATGCGGAACACACCATTGTGCAACGAATAAATTGTGTTTAATATTTTTATCTTGTCCTCACTGGAAATTGCTTTTTCACTTGTAGAAGCAGCCTCAGTCGAAACAACCATGTCTTTATCTATCGAATCAAACTCAACTTTTATCACTTCTGAAATCGTATTCAATTCCTTTCTGAACAATGCTACATTCTCCGCTTTAACAGCAACAACTACTGTTGACTCACGTGGAATTGCATTCCTCAAGCTTCCGCCGTCGACTGAAATCAATTGGTACTCAACGACGCTATGAAGATGGTACAAAATACGATTCATTAATTTATTCGCGTTCCCCCTTCCCTTATCGATATCCATTCCCGAATGACCTCCTATCAATCCTTTAAGAGAAATTGAGATCGTTTCAGAATCAGATTTCACATCTTCCAATACACATTTGTAAGAAGTATTTGAATCGATACCTCCAGCACACCCTATTGAAATCTCATCATCGTCCTCAGTATCGAGGTTCAATAAAATCTCTCCAGAAAAATTTGAAGGATCAAGATGGATCGCTCCTGTCATTCCCGTTTCTTCATCGATTGTAAACATTGCCTCAACAGCTGGGTGCGCAATCGTATCAGAAGAAAGAACAGTCATTATTGATGCTACACCAATTCCATTATCAGCACCTAAAGTCGTACCGTTGGCATCAACCCAGTCACCAATTACACGCATATCAATTCCTTGCGTAGCAAAATCGAAGTCAGTATCTGAATTCTTTTGGTGCACCATATCCAAGTGCGACTGCATAATTATCGTCTTGCGATCTTCCATTCCTGGACTCGCAGGCTTTTTTATCACTACATTCCCAACAGCATCCTTAATTGTTTCTAAACCCAACTTCTTCCCAAAGTCCATCATGAATTGAATCACTTCTTCTTCCTTTTTGGAAGCTCTAGGCACTGCGTTTAAATCAGCAAAATGGTTCCACATTGCTTTAGGCTCTAAATCTCTAACACTCATATATCTTAATCTTATTTGTCAAATTGAAGTACACGTTCAATGTACATTTTCTCCACCTTCGCTCTGGCCCAAGGCGTTCTGCGTAAAAACTTCAAACTACTCTTTACACTTGGATCACTCTTAAAGCAATTGACATTAACGTGGTAAGCCATTTGCTCCCAACCCAATCTATCAACGCATTGTTTGACAATAAACTCTAAAGATTTCCCATGCAAAGGGTCATTTGATTCCTCCATTTACTTAACCAATTTCTTGTATCTAATACGTTTTGGAGCACTATCTCCCAATCGTTTCTTTCTGTTTTCTTCGTATTCAGTGTACGATCCTTCGAACCAATAAACTTCTGAATCTCCTTCAAAGGCTAGAATATGCGTACAAATTCTATCCAAGAACCACCGGTCGTGAGAAATCACAACGGCACATCCCGCAAAATTCTGAATCCCTTCCTCCAACGCACGAAGCGTGTTCACATCAATATCATTGGTTGGCTCATCGAGCAAAAGAACATTCGCCTCTGTTTTTAAAGTCATGGCCAAATGGAGTCTATTTCTCTCTCCACCTGAAAGAACACCTACTTTTTTGTTCTGGTCAGATCCTCCGAAGTTGAATTTCGATAAATACGCTCTTGAATTTATCTTTTGATCTCCCACTTCAACATATTCTAATCCGTCCGAGACTACGTCAAAAACAGATTTATCAGGATGAATATCATCATGAGCCTGATCTACATAACCAATCTTTGCAGTCTCCCCTACTTGAAACTCTCCTGAATCGGGCTTTAGCTCATCCATGATCATTTTGAAGATCGTGGTTTTACCTGCACCGTTAGGCCCAATAACACCAACAATTCCCGCAGGAGGCAATTTGAAATTCAAATCACTGTAAAGCAATTTCTCACCAAATCCTTTGGAGACTTTAACCGCATCAATTACATTGTTTCCTAAACGAGGTCCATTTGGAATTGGAATTTCCAGTACTGCATCTTTAGAAGCAGAATCCTCAGCCATCATTTTATCATAATTAGCAATACGCGCTTTATTTTTGGCTTGACGTCCTTTTGGATTCATCTTCACCCATTCCAGTTCTCTTGCCAATACTTTTTGACGTTTCGATTCTGTTTTTTCCTCTTTCTTTAAACGCGCTCCTTTTTGCTCCAACCATGAAGAATAATTCCCTTTCCATGGAATTCCTTCACCTCGGTCCAATTCTAAGATCCATTCCGCAGCGTTATCTAAGAAATACCTATCGTGTGTTACGGCAATTACAGTTCCTTTATATTGTTGCAAGTGCTGCTCTAACCATTCAATTGATTCGGCATCCAAGTGATTGGTAGGCTCATCGAGCAATAAAACATCTGGATTACTCAAAAGAAGTCTACACAAAGCGACTCTTCTTCGCTCTCCTCCAGATAATGTTGCAATTTTTTGATCATTCGGTGCACAACGCAATGCATCCATGGCTCTATCGAGTTTCGTATCCAATTCCCAAGCATCCAATGAATCCAATATGTCTTGTACTTCACCTTGACGCGCAATTAACTTATCCATTTTATCAGGATCGTTCATTATCGCCTCATCCATGAAAGAATTATTGATTGTCTCGAATTCATTCAAGGCATCAACAGTTTCCTGCGCTCCTTCCATCACGATTTCTTTAACCGTTTTAGATTCATCCAACTCTGGCTCTTGCGCCAAATAGCCTACTGTGTAACCTTCTGTAAATACAACATCACCTCTATACGTTGTGTCCAAACCTGCAATAATTTTCATTACCGTGGACTTTCCAGACCCATTCAGTCCTATAATACCGATTTTCGCTCCGTAGTAAAATGAGAGGTGAATATTTTTTATTATTTGCTTCCCTTGAGGCGTGTCTTTAGAGACACCGACCATCGAAAAAATTATCTTCTTGTCGTCTGACATATAGTTATTGTAAAATGAGTTTACCCAAAGTTAATAAATGAATAAACAGAGTGGGGATTTTTAGGAAAGATATTGGTATTAATGCAAATATCTTTTAAAAGTAGCGTCCGCAATTAGAAAAGTGATTGGAATCAGGACATCGTCAGAAATTGACAGAACAATCCAAATCAGTATAGAATACTTCGTTCACGAAATGGAAATTACTTCATGTGCTTCAAGTTCAGGCCATACATTACAAAGAAGGCTATCATTATCAATATGTTAAACACAATTGAAATAACACCTGCTCCTGCCAAATCACCTGTAAGTAAATGAGGCATAGCCATTGATGTGATAACAATTTGTGCAATCCAACCGGCTATATAAATAAAGTATCCATTTCTTTTCAATCGAAACATTAACAGCGCACCGGTCAAGCAAATCAATGAAGTGAGAATTCCAGCAATATTCGAATAAAACGACCACTTAACATACTCAACTTCGTTAAAATCACCAATATCAAATATTTGATTTTGAGCATCTTGAAGCTGTCTCATTGACTCAAGTCCAGTCTCAACAGTTGAAGGTACCAATCCCCAAATAGCCCCGAGAATACCGAGACCTGAACCAACAAAAGTTAGAATACATAAGACATTTAAAAACTGTGAACGCTTTTTAATCGATCCTTCTTCATTATCTAATATATCTTTCTCCGTATTCATTTTTTTCCAATTTTTAATTAATCAAGAATATCTGGGTTCGAGCTTATCCCTCCAGAATTAGGTGTTTTTTGCAGTCGTTTTTTAAATTCTGACATTTTTACCCAAAACACGATCAAAATAACCAATCCTGCCAGGCCAACAAGGCCTCCAATTGCGCCAAGATCGACAATGTTATTAAGCAAAGTAACAACACCTATTACAGCAGAAGCCATTCCCAATCCTTTGCCATAGTCGCCTCCACCTATTATATCACGTTCTTCATATTCTCTTTTCAAGGACTCAGAAATTTGTTGATATAAAATAAAGGCATAAACTGTACTAAAAAGAGGGATCAACATTAGCCAAACATTATTAGGTTGCACTGCTCTATTCGCCGGGCCGATTTCTTTAAGAACATTTTGCAAGGTCAATAAATAAGCGACTAATATGGCAATACCAATAAGAAGCGCTATTAACATAACACCTAGCATTCCTTCCATGTTAACTGAAGACATAATCAATAGAATTTTAAATGAGTAAAAAAGCCCTTCGCTATTGCAAAGGGCTCTAAATATAATATATAAATACTTAAGGTATTTGATTTACTTTTTTACACTTAGTAATTCATTGCCATTTAGCTCAATAAAACTCCAATGAACTAATCTGTGTTGAAAAAGAGCGAATCCCAACATAAAATGCAATATGAATATTACTGCATTTTAACTTTGCCGTTATCCAAACCCTGCCAACATTCCTGCAGCTCCACCAACTAAGAATATAAGTAGGTAAATACTAAGAAGAATAATTGTTAGTACTCCGATGTACAAAAACATTCTTTTTAAATTTTGAAAACCAAGAGTTACCTTTTCTAAATCTTCCGCAACAAGCCCCTCTTTTACATTCGTTGCGAACAAAAACAGGAAGTAAGCCGGAAAAAAATAAATCGCAGCCATTATTACAACCATAAATAAAGCAGGCCCCATTGCTAATCCAGCACCACTAGCAAATGAAGCTC
Organism: Crocinitomicaceae bacterium; assembly: GCA_047630755.1. Lineage (GTDB taxonomy): Bacteria > Bacteroidota > Bacteroidia > Flavobacteriales_D > Crocinitomicaceae > UBA4466. Next base: position 219,424 of record JBLHYG010000008.1, read on the forward strand.
CGATAAGCATAACCAATATCATTAAACCAATCATTACAAAGCCCACAACAGCTAAAAATTTTGCCCATTTTGCGCTTTCTAGCAAAAAAGATTTAGAAGCCGCATTAAGTTTCATGGCATCACTTGATGCAAGCCCAGAATCTAAAGAATCACTCATTTTATTTCTTTTATTTGTTAAATTAAAAAAGCACAGCGCTAAAGATAGTACTGTGCTTTAGTTAATAGTCTAATATTATTTCATATGCTTAAGGTTTGCAGCATACATTGCGATAAACGCTCCAGTGAAAGCGATTCCCATAATTGACGCAGACACTCCAGAGTAAACGATACCCATAATAAGCCCTACGATAGCAGCACCTGTATACATCATAAATCCGGCTTTTTGAAGCTTCCACATTTTAACAACTCCGAAAAGAGAAATCAATGCCGTGGCAAAACCAATAAGAATATAAGCCCAAATCAATCCTGTCGAAGCTTGCTTAGAAGATCCTCCTGCCTCTTCGACTGCTGTACTTACTTCTGACATTGCAGATTCTGCCATCCCCAATAAAGATATTGCTGTAATGTAGCCAATAATCGCTAAACCGATTCCAACGAAAGATAAGATACATACTACTGTTAAAAATACTGGTCTTTTACCAGTTGACTCATTGTCGTCTAAAACATCTGACATAATAATAGTTTTTAAGTTAAGTCCTAAATATATATATTCATTTTTGACTATGACAATTTTTGTTAAAAACTTAGCATTAAACATATTAACAATCCCATGCTGATTTCTAACTTTCAACTTTAAATTGTACTTTTAATTGTCAAAAAACGAACGTCAATATCATGAAGCTTTCAACACTTTTTCTAATTCTCGGACTTGCCAGCATTACGGCCTGCAATAAAGGAAAGGCAGATTTCACCTTAAAAGGAACGATAACGGACAATACATCGGGAACTGCTCTTGAAGGCGGAACAGTTCAGCTCTACGAAATAGAGGCTGGTACCTTAAGCACTTCACTTATTGGCGAATCTACGATTGGTGCAGACGGAAGCTATTCTTTCACCTTCCCCAGAAATACTGTAGAATCCTATACCTTAAGTATTCGTAAAGAAAACTACTTCGATCAAGACAAAACCATCCCTTTTTCTGATTTAACTCTTGAAGAAGACAACGTTAAAGATTACAGTACAACTGCCATGTCATGGGCAAGACTAAGATTCATTACAACAGATCCAATGGCTGAAATGCACTACGTCAAACAGCTTGGAAAGCAAGGTTGTGCAACATGTTGTTCAACGGATGAACAAGTTCTAAATGGAGTTCAAGACTACGAGATCATTTGTCCAAATGATGGAAACACAGTTTATTCATACAATTATTGGATAATCGGTACGCCAGGCGTTAGCAACAAGAGCGCAACAACAAATGCTTTTGACACAACGACCATCACTTTAAACTATTAGGACTTACTAACCCGAACCGTTTCTTTAAATCCTGCTGAATGAATAATAATCAAATACATTCCAGGTTGTAAATCAGTTAAATTTACGGGATACGTGAATGTTCCTCTTTCCATTTCACCATCATGTATACCGCGCAATTGTTTTCCTGTCATATCATAAAGACGAATAAGAACTTGCTCTTGTTTTAAAGGAGACGCAATCTCCAATAAAGTTGCTTCGCGAGCAGGATTTGGATATACTTTTGAAGAAAATTCTTTAGGATACTCCACTCCATTTGGATCCAATTCAATTTCCTGAATTAATTCTTCATTTTCCAATGCTAATGGGACTTTTAAGTACTCTTCGTATGAACCAGAACGGATTGAGATTCCCATTGTATATGAAATTCTATCAGTAACACCTCGGAGTTGATCACGGCCTGAGCATACAACTTCCTGCAAGTTCAATTCCCTATCCTCTACCTCTAAAACAGTTTCAGTAGGATTTTCCATTGGCTTCACTGCACTCTCTGTCTTTGCTCTAACAGGCAAGAACTGCTCTGCCTGCACTTCTGAAATCAATTCCTCCACAGGATCTTCAGGTGACATTTCCACAATTGAATTTTGAAGTTGTGTAAAAGACTTAGCCTCCTGCTTATCCGTGCAACTGAACAATGTAAGGCCGAAAACAACAACCAACGAGAAAACCATTGCACGTTGCATTGAACGTTTTGAGTTAAACTTCCAAGCATCGTAATCGGCATTTAAGCTTTCATATTGACCTGTTGTATAACGTCCACATAAGCTCTGACCTGATTTCTCAAGAAGAATGGATCGGATTTCAGGATTGCTCTTATTTGTAAAGTCGAAAACCTCCGTGGCGCAGTTCTTACAATGGGCACCGCGTTCGGTTGATGTCATTTCACTCCAGTTCTCTGTACAAGGGGAATCAATACGTAGATTTTTCATACCGTCGTTGTTTAAGTTCAATACTTTATACAACAGGATGTTTGAATTGTTCAAATTCCATAAAAATGCGAAAGCATTTTGGGCGAACCCACAGGTGAGCGAACCCGCTTACCGTAAAAAAATCATAAACTACACAGATTGAAAAAGCGCTCCCCCCTCTTCTCAACGGAGAGGCTTTTGATCACGAACCCGTTTACCGAAAAAAAGAAATGTGATTTACTCGTCCTCTAAATTGGCTCTAAGCTTCTGACGCAGTTGACGCACATACGTTTCATAAATGTACTTGTAGTAATTAGGAGTACTCTTCGTAATACACTTCGTATACAATTTAAGTCGATGCTCAATATGATCACCTAGCATTTCCATTAACTCCAAACCATGGAAATAGTCTTCAGCTCCTTTATGAATCACCGAATAGTGATTTTCCAACGATTGCTCCACAGCGACTTTTCCTTTAAGACCACCATCAATGCACTCATAGTAGACCTCCTTAATATTAAACGTATCAAGGATATCAACGTCTAAAGCGTCTTGTGCGATTTTATTGAATTCAAATTCAACTTCAAATTCTAAATCCTCAGCTTCACTCAAACGAGACTCTAAGAATCGGTCTGGAAAACGGAATGCGTCTTGCCAGTTCAAATAATCTTGCCAAACACCAAATCTTCTAACATTGTTACCAAGATCGATAAGTTTGAACTTGTCTTTATTTGGCAAACGTCTTGATCCCCTACCAATCATCTGATGGTAAAGTGTTAATGATCGTGTAGCTCTATTTAATATAATCGTCTCAACTGTTGGCTCATCGAACCCAGTCGTCAAAATTCCAACAGATGTAAGAATCGCATCTGGTGTCGTTTTAAACCAACTTAAAACATCTTTTCTATCCTTATCACTGAATGTTGAATCCAGGTGACGAATTGGATACCCTCTTTTCTTAAACGTTTCTTCGACCCTCATCGAAGTATCAATACCAGAATTAAAAATCAAAGTCTTGTTTCCAATCGCAACTTCTTCATAAGCAAAAAGCAATTTCTCTTGCATAAAGTAATTCCCATAAACAACATCAGAGCTGTTAACGGTGAAATCACCATTCGATCCGATTTTCAATCCGTGAAGATTCACATCATAAGTATACGACTCTGCATCAGAAAGATAACCACCTTCAATTAAAGAAGAGATACTCTCTCCAACAAACAGCTTATTGTAATTATCATTCAATGGAAGCGCCTTATTACTACTTAAAGGTGTAGCTGTAACTCCAAGGATATTTGCATTTCCGTAAAACTGAAAAATCTTTCTAAAACTATTGTAGTGCGCCTCATCGACGATTACCAAACCAACGTTAGCGATAAAGTTAGCATCGTCATTCAACCGATTATTTAATGTTTCAACCATGGCAATGAAGCAATGGAACTCATCCGGCTTATCAATTTCTTTTACTTCACTATTGATTACCTTATTGCTCACACCAATAGCAGACAGCTGCTTGGAAGTCTGCACAGAAAGTTCAATTCGGTGGGTAAGAATCAGTACTTTTTTACTTGTATCCGTAATATACTTTTTCGCGATTTCAGAAAATATTACGGTTTTCCCACCTCCTGTCGGAAGTTGAAATAATAAATTAAAATCGTTCCCATTCTCAGACAGCTCCTTAAGTATCTGATCTACTGAGTTCTTCTGAAATGGATAAAGGGTTTTAGCCTCGTATAATTCGGTATCTATCATATATAATGTTGCGAAAAAGCAGCTACAAAGCTAGTGTTCTTTTAGTGAAATACAAAGTAGTTGGCAGCAATTCGCATTAAAATAATTGCAATCCTAAAGAATCAAAGAAGAATGTAAGTAGCTATTGAAATTTCCGTCTTATTGCTACATTTGTTTCTGGAAGAAAAATAAACTCTCAACAATTATAGATATGAGCGAAATTGAAAAAGTAAAATGCCTAATTATAGGGTCAGGGCCAGCGGGTTATACTGCGGCTATATATGCAGCTCGTGCTGATATGAGTCCGGTTATGTATCAAGGAATGCAGCCAGGTGGTCAATTAACAACGACCGACGAAGTTGAGAACTTTCCAGGTTACCCAGATGGAGTTACAGGTCCAGAAATGATGATTCAATTAGAAGCTCAAGCCAAAAGATTTGAGACTGATATCCGATTTGGATTCATTACTAAAGTTGACTTTTCTGGAGACGTACACAAATGCTGGGCAGATGACGGTAAAGAAATTCATGCCGAAACAGTTATTATATCAACAGGTGCATCTGCAAGGTATTTAGGATTGGAAAGTGAGCAAAAATACCTCAAGTTAGGTGGAGGCGTTTCAGCTTGTGCTGTTTGCGACGGATTCTTCTATAGAGGACAAGAAACTGTAATCGTCGGAGCTGGAGATTCAGCTTGCGAAGAAGCACACTACCTTTCGAAACTATGCACGAAGGTTACAATGCTTGTAAGACGTGATGAATTTAGAGCTTCTAAAATCATGTCAGAAAGAGTTAAGAACACGAAGAATATTGAAATTCTATTCAATACTGAAACCGAAGAAGTTTTGGGTGACGGACAAGTTGTTACGGGAGTTATGGCTAAGAATAATATTTCTGGAGAATCGATTACAATCCCAGCTACTGGATTCTTCGTTGCAATCGGTCACGATCCAAATACTAAAATATTTAAAGACTTCATCAATCTTGATGAAACAGGATATATTAAATACGAAAAGCCGGGCACATCACTTACTAACGTTGCAGGTGTATTTGTTGCTGGAGATGCTGCGGATAAAACGTACCGTCAAGCGGTTACTGCTGCAGGAACAGGCTGTATGGCTGCTTTAGATGCTGAGCGTTATTTATCTGCAAAAGGACACTAGATTACAACCAAACTGAAAAGGGGGAAATCTTTCGATTTCCCCCTTTTCTTTGCTTATTATTTTAGACAAGCGAATTCGAATTTTCAGAGCAAAAAAAAAGGAGCCATAAGCTCCTTCTCTATTCTACTAGTAGTTAGAACTTATACTTTACCAAGCATTTTGCTCTTCAATTTTTTATCAACCGGTGTAGATCCCAACCAGATTGAAAACAAGGCCTTTTTAAACTCAAGCCCTTCAACCAATCCTTTGTAAGCACCATTGATCATAACAGCCGTTCCTTTTCCTGGCTTGTATATCATTAGGATGTCATCACCATCTTTTATCTCTGCTGAAAAGAATCCAGTGAATTTACTGATATCGGATGTACTTGCTTTTCCATCACTTGCTTTTGCAAACCCATCTTTTACAGATGAGTTAAATTTCTCTCTCGTTACTTTATCCGAAACTATTTTAATTTCAATTACTTGAATTTCATCGTTATTAAGCACCGTTGCACCGTTCATTGTTTGGTTTGGCAAATAAAGAGCCGCAACATAAAGGTCGATTGTATATTTCTCTCTGAGACCAGCGCCGTTGTAAAGCAATTTAGTCCCCTTGATGTCCATTTGTGATTTAAAAGTTGCTCCTGATACCGTTTTCGTCTGTGAAAATACAGATCCCGAAATCACGAGGGCAACGACCAATAATATTGAATTTTTCATGTTAAATGTTTTAATTTGTTAAGCCAGTTTTCAAATATCGTGCTAAAAATTAAAACTAGTCAATAATTGGTATATTGTCACAGTATAACTTCTAAAAAAAACGAATTATGAAAATCGCAATTGTTACTCTTCTGGCTCTGGCATTGATCTTTTTGGCTTTTAAATTAAAGAAAAAGGCAAAACAAAATAATGACCAAAATTTAAGGTTCACCAGCCTATTGTTTTTGTTAAAAGGAATTATCCTGCTTGTAGTTGGAAATACCTATGTCGTTTTAAAGTCAAAAGGGTTGTCTTCGGAAAACATGCAAAACTTGATTCTTATATCCACTGTTACTATTGGATTATGCCTCTTAATAATTGGTTTAAGATTTTTACTTCAATCAAAAAAAACAGGGTTTAAATTAGGAATGGCAGGTGGAGCTATTTGGATCCTCGTTGCTATTGGCGGATTATATGGCGGATTAAAAGTAGCGTCTAAAATGAATTCAGGATGGACGAAAGAACGTCAAACCGCGATCCTAAACAAGGCCAACTCAGTAAAATTTAGAAAACTATGTTATTTAAATCAGGTGATGAAGAAGTTTCCGAACCCTGAAGACTATAACAATATGACTGAGGCACAAGAAACAGAACTGAATAAATTAACAAATGAGAATTGCCTGCTTTGCGATGCTGAATTCGAAAAGAAAGCAACAAATGAGGTTGATGGCCTTCCAGATGATTTTTAAGGAATCCTCCGAAACAAAAAACGATGCAATTAAAGAGAGTGAAGAATCGAAAGGTTCTTCACTTTTTTTGTTTTAACAAATAGGCGGTAGAATTAAAACGTGAAGCAATGTTCACAATTGATCTTTCAACTTTGAACCATAATCTCGTAAGTAAGAAACTAAAAAAAATTATTTAACCTTATTCTCTAGCATCGGAACAAACTTAAACACACCGAAATCTTCAATCGTAATTTCACTATCGGAAACTTTGACTATTTTCTTCATCTGCTGCTCCACTCCTTCTCCAATTGGAATAATCATAACTCCTCCAATCTTCATCTGGTTCACTAATTCTTCTGGAATATCTGGTGCACCGCATGTAATGATTATTTTATCGAAAGGTGCAAACGTTGGAAGACCTTTGTACCCATCTCCAAAACTCAAACGTGCATTGTACTTCAAGTGACGCACAATATTCTTGGCTTTTAAGTGCAACTCTTTGTGGCGTTCAATGCTAAACACCTTCGCTCCCATCTCGCACAATACACATGTTTGAAAACCTGAACCGCTTCCAATTTCTAAAATCTTCTCTCCTTTTTGGATGTCCAACAGCTCTGTTTGAAAAGCAACCGTATAAGGATGGCTTATCGTTTGCCCCGAACCAATTTGGAAAGCCGTATTTGAATAAGCTTGTTCAGCAAACGCGTTGTCTAAAAAATAATGACGTGGTATGGCTTCAAAACAATCCAATACTTGTTTGCTTTTTATACCTCTATCGCTCAACTCTCTCACAAGCTGACGTCGCATCCCCTGATATTTAAATGAATCTATCACTGCTACAAATCTACATCTTACGAATCATATTTCCATTTTCATTTTCCAACAATGAAATGTTAGTTTTATTTTTCTGTGGCCTGAGTTGAAGTACGTCTTGTCAAACTCAATCAATACCATCTACTATTTTTTAGCCTTCGACCTTTTGATTCCTATCTTTTTCATTCGGTTTTCTTATCTTAGCGCTCTTTTCATTTTTGAAATATGGCTATAGCAAAGAAAGATTTAGAATTCAATAAAAACGACGATAAAATGCGTTTAAAAATCTCCGCACTCAATCGTGAACTCGAGAAGATATACGAAGGAGGAGGAAAAAAACGTGTTGAGAAATTACATGCAAAAGGCAAGCTAACAGCTCGTGAAAGAATAGATCTCCTACTCGATCCGAAAACTGAACAAATTGAAATCGGCGCTATTGCCGGTTACGACATGTATAAAGAACACGGCGGATGTCCAGCAGGCGGTGTTGTAGTTGTTATTGGTTACGTTTCAGGCAAGCAATGTATTGTTGTGGCAAACGACGCTACAGTTAAAGCCGGAGCGTGGTTCCCAATCACTGGGAAGAAAAACCTTAGAGCGCAAGAAATTGCTATGGAGAACAAGCTTCCGATCATCTACTTGGTAGATTCAGCTGGAGTTTTCTTGCCTTTACAAGACGAAATTTTCCCAGACAAAGAACACTTCGGAAGAATATTCAGAAACAATGCAGTAATGAGTTCAATGGGAATTGTTCAGATTGCTGCTGTAATGGGCAGTTGTGTTGCCGGTGGTGCTTACTTACCTATTATGTCTGATGAATCGCTAATCGTTAATAAAACAGGAACTATATTCCTTGCGGGGTCTTATTTGGTTAAAGCCGCAATCGGTGAAACAATTGACAATGAAACGCTAGGCGGCTCTGTAACACATACTGAAATTTCAGGAGTTTGTGATTACAAAACGGAGAGCGATCAAGAATGCCTTTCTACAATCCGCGATTTAATGGATAAGATTGGACATACTGAAAATGCTGGGTTTGATCGCAAAGAATCAATCGCCCCAAAATTTGACTCTAAAAAACTTTACGGAATTTTACCAGAAGATAGGTCAAAACCATATAATGTTAAAGAAATTATTAAGTGCTTGGTCGATGATTCTAAATTCACTGAGTACAAGGCAGACTATGGGAAAACGATTGTAAATGCTTACGCTAGAATTGACGGTTGGAGTGTGGGAATTGTAGCAAATCAGAGAGAAATTGTAAAAAACGCGAAAGGTGAAATGCAGTTCGGAGGTGTTATTTATTCTGATTCTGCCGACAAATCAGCACGATTCATAATGAATTGCAATCAAAAAAATATTCCTCTTGTTTTTTTAACAGATGTCACTGGGTTCATGGTTGGTTCGAAAAGTGAACATGGAGGAATAATTAAAGACGGGGCAAAAATGGTTAGCGCAATGGCAAATTCAGTCGTTCCAAAATTCACAATTGTTACTGGGAATTCATACGGAGCTGGAAACTATGCAATGTGCGGAAAAGCGTACGATCCAAGACTAATTGTTGGATGGCCAACAGCACAGATTGCTGTTATGGGTGGATCTGCCGCTGCCAAGGTTCTTCTTCAAATTGAAGTAGCATCGTTAAAAGCGAAAGGAGAAAAAATCACTCCAGAAAGAGAAAGTGAAATCTTTAACTCGATTAAGGACAGATACGATTCTCAAACATCTCCCTATTATGCGGCGAGTCGATTATGGATTGATGCAATTATTGATCCTGTTGATACAAGAAAGGTAATTTCAATGGGAATTGAAATGGCAAATAATAAAAAGGCTGAAAAGCCATATAACGTTGGAGTAATTCAAACTTAATTATTAAAAATATGCATTTAGACTGGCAAATTAAACACTATAACGATCTAACGCTTAATGAATTTCACGACATAATTGCGTTAAGATCAGAAGTATTCGTAGTTGAACAAAACTGCGCCTACCAAGACCTGGATGGAAAAGACAAGAAATGTTACCACCTTATTTGCAGAAATGGAATGGGGAAAATTGTAGCAACTTCAAGAATACTGCCTCCTGGAATTTCTTACGACAATACCGCAATTGGGAGAGTTGTAATTGAAGAAGAACTAAGAGGTCAAGGCGCTGGACATGAGATGATAAAACACTGTATCGACTTTTGTCTTAAAGAATTTGGAAGTGAACCGATCATTATTTCAGCTCAAAAACATTTAGAAAAATATTACGGAAAACATGAGTTCGTTTCAACTGGGAACGAATATCTCGAAGATGGTATTCCGCATGTGGAAATGAAATTACTTCCTAATTCCTAAAAAAAACGATAAATGAATAGAGTTCTTTTAACAACAGCGGCACTTTCTGTCCTTATCGGATGTAAAGTTGTCGATGAAAAGGTGGATGAGCCAATAATCGAATCAAGTAGTTCAACGACTATTGATCTTGACTACATGAATACAGAGGTTCGGCCTCAAGATGATTTCTTTGAATTTGCGAATGGTACATGGGTAAAAAACAACCCTGTTCCAGAATCAGAATCGAGATGGGGAAGTTTCAATGAGCTAAACCAATCGAATGTAATCAAATTGACTAAAATCCTTGAGGCATTGTCTGATACGAAAACACATGGTAATCATGTCAATCAACTTTTGGGCGATTACTATGTTTCTTTTAAGGACATGGACACGAGAAATGTCCTTGGACTTAAACCTATTCAAGGCCAACTAGATGCGATTAATAAAATCAATTCGAAAGGACAAATTGTGGGGATTGTCGCCGAACAACACAAAAATGGAATCGGATCTTTGTTCCGTTTCGGAGTTGGGCAAGACATGAAAAATGTTGACAATAATATTGCTCAATTTGCACAGGGTGGCCTTGGATTGCCAAATAAAGAATACTATTTCAACGACGACAAGGAAGAGATTAGAACTGCGTATCAGAATTACATAGCATCCATTATGACGATGCTTGACAAAAGTGATCCGGACAAGGTTGCCGTGAAAATTATCGAATTCGAGACTTCTTTGGCGAATTTAATGCTATCTCCTTCTGAAATGAGAATTCCAGAAAACAGGTACCACATTACAGAGCGTGCCGACGTAATTAAAAGTTTTGGGAAATTTGATTTTGAAGCTTACCTCTCGATGACTGGAATTGCATCATTCGAAACAATGAATGTAGCAAGCCCGAGACACATTTTATCCATCAATAAAATGATTGAAGAAGTTGGTTTGGAGGATTGGAAGAATTATTTACTTTGGAAAACAATCAACCACTACGCCGGCCATTTGGATCACAATTTTGTTGAATTGGATTTTGATTTCTATGCTCGCTCGCTTCAAGGAAAAAAGGAAATGAAACCTTTCAATGAAAGAGCAATTGAAGAAATCACAAGTATGGAACTTGGAGAAATGCTTGGAAAGGCATTTGTTGAAAAACATTATTCTGACACCGCACAAGCAAGAGTTAATGAGTTGGTTGACAATTTATTAATTGTTTTTCAAGAAAGAATTGAGAACCTTGAATGGATGTCTCAAGAAACGAAAAAAGAGGCCTTAAATAAATTAAATTCTATTGGTCGCAAACTTGGTTTCCCTGATAAATGGACAAACTTTGATAATTTAAAAATCAGTAGAAATGGGTACTGTGAAAATTACACACGCTCTGAGCAGTTAAGTGTTGAGAGAAACATTGCAAAATTAGGCAAGCCTGTAGATAAGGAAGAATGGGGAATGCCTGCACATATGGTGAACGCTTATTACCACCCACTACTTAATGAAATTGCTTTCCCTGCTGGAATTATGCAGCCTCCATTTTTCGATGCGAATTATGAAGATGCCGTAAACTATGGTAGAATTGGAATGGTAATCGGTCACGAGTTTACACATGGGTTTGATGATATGGGATCTAAATTCGCAGCCGATGGTTCATTTACGAATTGGTGGACGGAGAACGATAGAACATTGTTTGAGGAAAGAACAGCGAAACTTGGGAATACCTTTGCGAATTTCTGCCCAATTGAAGGTCATTGTGTAAACCCACAATTAACAATGGGAGAAAACATTGCTGACCTTGGTGGATTGACATTGGCTTATTACGCTTACGCAAGAACAGAGGAATTTAAAGCTGGAATCAAGAGAAAGGGATATTCTCCCGCTCAGCGTTTCTTTATTGCCTACGCTCAATTGTGGAAGATTAATTTCACAGATGCTGAAATGAAAAGAAGAATTGCAACTGATTCACATTCTCCAGGGATGTATCGTGTTAATGGACCATTGATGAATTGTCCTGAGTTCTTTGAAGCCTTTGGTGTTCAAGAAAGCGATACTATGCGTAATTCTGAAGAGGAGATTTCGAAGATCTGGTAAGGAAATTAGAAGGCATTAAAAAAGGCGTTTCGATTATTCGAGACGCCTTTTTTGTTTAGTTTAAATGGATTATAATTCTTTTGCTTTTGGTTTGCTTAACTTCAAGTGATTTACTGTAATTGAGTATCGCATTGATTGTTAAACTGTCCGGGGCACTTTTTACGTCCGTGCTAGGAGCGATAGAGTATTTTTTTAACATAGGCACTATCAATAAGTTGTTTCATAATTAATAACGCACTGTTTTATGAAATATTATATACAAGTCTAAAAAAAATTAACATTTCTAATTTGGGAGTTAACAAAAAGTCTTTTGTCTATTGCCTATTCCACTTTTTGGCTTTGTCCCAATAGAGAATTCCAATCGTTAACATAATTACAAAGTTCACAATTCTACGTACCCAATCATGGTTGTAAAATTCATGGATAAAATCCCAGAATACATAATACGATTCACTTTTCGGTCCATAAATATCTTCATAATAATCATGAATGATCCAATTCAAAGCAAAGGACAAAAGGAAGAATCCTGAAAAAGGAATAAGCAAACGTACTGAACTTAACTTGTTCATTTTCTTGATAATCCAGTTTCCAGCGAAATTGGCTATTATTAAACAAATAAAATATTTCAAGAGGAAAATCATCCAATAATGAAGATGGTTTGGAAGGCCCCATTCATAGAAATAATACTCAACAGATAAAAGCGTTGGTTCAGCGTATAACAATCCGTTATAGAACAGAATACCAATTAGAACAAAAACAATAGGTTTTGCAAACCCACCTTGATCAGTATTGATTTCATCTAAAGTGTCAGACATTCAATAATGGATTCTATTGATTAATAACTCCCAGAATAACGGCGGATAAACCATTCTGCAGCAAGAAATACGATAACGAGGAGACAAAGCCATTTCCAGTCAATTAAATCGCTGTAATCTGTTTCATCGTAAGAGATGTTAACGATGTCTTTGCGGTTTCCAATATCCGTTAACAATTGATCCATCGATCCAATTTCGTAGAATTTACCGTTCGAATTTGAAGCAATCGTTTTCAATAAATTATGGTCCGCTGATGTTGACAATGCCTCGAGAGAAACATCCTCGACAATAAACACTCCTTCTTTCGTGTATATCTTTCCATCGAACTTTGTGTCTGCGCTCCATTTGTACTTCCCTGCTTTCAGCTTACCAAGTGAAAGACGGTAATCTTTGGCGTTCTTCGCAAACACATAAGGGATCTTTCTTTCGTTTTCATCTTCTAAGTTGAAATTGATGTCTGGAGTTGTAATTTGCTCTAATGTCGAGTTATAGAACTCAGCATTAATCAAAATTTCATCGTTAATATTGAACCGTTTCGGTAAATTAATTCGAAGCGGGTCTGAATTCTTCTTAACAACTAAATATTGAATCGATTTTTGAATGATCTCGTTGAATCCATTGTTGTTTTTTGCGCTTCTAAATTCAGAAAACTTCCATTTCCAAAGGCCTTCACCAACAAAGACCCCAAATTTCGACTTTGTATTTTTTCCAAAAAACAAAATTGGATCTTTCTTCTGAACCGGACCCAATCGTTGTGCGATTAATACGCTTCCACCGTCAATTTTGATACCGCCAAACTTCACGTGAATTGGAGGCGCTTTCTCCAATAGTTTCTGCGCTTTCTCAGACAATTCGAACAACTGGAATCCTTCTGAAAAATATCCTTGTACTTGATCCATTCTTCGATCGTTCGGGATGCTCAATCCAATATTTAATTTGTCGACATTACTTCTAGACGAAGCCGCAGTCACAAAATAGAAAATTGGTAAATTAATTGCATTCGCCTGACGGATCAACTCAGCATCAGAACTTATTCCTGCTCCATGCAAAATAAGAAGCTCAACATCTTTAAAACTTCCGTCCCATTTAGAGATTAGTTTTGATTCGACTTCCAGATTTTCATCCGTTTCAATGACACTTTTGATCGCAGGAACATCTGGATGCGGTGCTTTTGATAGAATCAAGACCTTGCTTCTAGAATCTATTACTTCAATGTAAACACTTCGTTCGTTGTTTTCATATGAAGACTCATCATCCAAATGACGCAGTTTAACTGTGTAATTCACAAATCCAATTTGATTTGCTTCAACTAAAAAAGTAACGTGTCGAAAATCAAAATTCTTTCCTGTGTACGTCAGTTTTTCTGATGCAATTACCTTGTCGTTCTGATACAGCTCCAATTCGCAAGATGAAGTTCCCATCTTATTCGCTTCAATATCAATTTCTATTGGGAATTGATTCTTGAAGAATGCAATGTCATTTGCCGCTACGTTTCGAATAAGCTGGTCGCGTTTTTGGATTGTATCCCCTACTCCTACAGAGAAAATTGGCGTTAAGCTTATCTTTTCTGCAATGTATTTTGGTGAGTTTCCTTTGTTATAATTTCCGTCACTGACAAAACAAATGCCGCCAATATTGCGGTTAAAGAATTGATTGTAAATATGGTTGAATCCAATATTTAAATCGGTGACAGAACCGCTAAAATCGTATTGATCGCTATCCTTTAAATCACCGTCAACAACATAAGTCTTAAAGTCAAACCGTTTTCCATATTTGGATTTCAATCCCTTTTGAAATGAATCAATTTTTGATTTTACAGAGCTACTATCGCTGTAATTCAGCATAGAAGATGAGTTATCTACCAGTGTTATGAAGACAGGTTTCTCTGTTTTCGACTCAGTTGTCTCCAGAAGAATACCGTAAAGTAGGATCCCCAAAAGAATTAGAGCACTTGACCTTAAGGAAATTAAGATTCCTTTTTTCCAGCTTGGAGCTCCTTCCATTTGTTTCTGTTTTCTGTAATACCAAATAGAAAGTACTACTGAAACTAAAATCAACGGAATCAACCACCACAGCGATATATCTGAAAATATCTTCATTGAGTTACGAAAATAACAATCTAAAGCGTATCAAAAGACAGAACTATGTTAAATAGTGTTTGGAAAACAGACCTATTACTTCTTCTTTGGAGGATCAACGAAATTCTTCATTGTATAAGAGACTCCTAAACCAAGAACAGATTTGAATTGTGTTCTTGGTCCATATCCACCATCGATCGATTGAATATTGATATCATCATCGTAAATAACGGTCCAGTTCAGTGAAGCTGAGAACCATTTGTTTACTTTAAAAGTAAAAAGAACATCTCCGTTAACATCAATATTTCCAGGGTTCTCCAAATAGTTAGAGAACAATTCCAATGTCGATTTCATTTCAATATTTTTGACAATCTCTTTGTTGTATTTCATTTTGAAATAAGCACCAAATTCAGATCGATACAAGCTTCCAGGAATAAGAACCCCATCAACAATCGCTGCTGGATCAACACCAAATGAACCCGCATCTGCTAATATTTGATCATTAACAATAGTCCATTTCATTGCGGCAGGAGAAATAAATAATGTTAAATTTTTATTTGGTGAATAATCCAATCCTAAGGCAAGATTAAAATAACCGGGAGCCATAAACGATGAAACACGATCTAAAGTGTTTGGATAAACAAAACCATCTAAGAATTGAGTTCTAAACCCAGCAATTAGAGATAAATAAAGTTGTTTCTTCTCAATACTCTTGTTAAAACTATAACCAACCGTCGATGAGATTTCAATTCTATCATCTGTTTTTTGAAGTCCTTCTCCTCCATTCCCCTTACCTATATATTGTAAACCTCCTAAAGCCAGGCTCAAATTGTTGTCCCATTTCCATTGATGCTGAAGATAATTACCTGATGCGCTAACATATCCCATCAAGGAAATATTATTTCGTCCACCGGCGTTCCAGTTTACAAATGAAGATTGAGTTCCATTTGCACCGTATAATGCCGTTAGCTTCCATGGTTTAACGACAGTGTCTGCTTTTTGAGTTGTTGTATCCGTTTGGGCTTGAGCGACAGTCACACCGCTGATTGTCAAAGCAATAAGCAATAATAATTTCTTCATGTTGTAAAAGTTTGGTGGCGCAAAAGTAGGTATTAGTTCAATAATGATCTAATACTTTGATAGTTTATGTATCAATAAAAGTTAGACTTTGCTGTGAAATGATCGTAATGTCAACTGGTTTAAGTCTTAAGAATTTCGTAAATTCGCGTGGAATAAAAACGACCAAACAATGAGTAAAGAAGTTTATATAGTAGCAGCAGTTAGAACTCCAATGGGAAGTTTCGGAGGAGTATTGTCAACTGTTCCTGCCACAAAATTAGGTGCAACAGCAATAAAAGGTGCTCTGGAAAAAGCAGGTGTATCGGCTGATAAGGTAGGCGAAGTTTTTATGGGGAATGTTCTTCAGGCAAACTTAGGTCAAGCACCGGCACGTCAAGCGGCAATTTTTGCTGGAATACCTGATACCGTTCCTTGTACAACAATTAATAAGGTATGTGCATCGGGAATGAAAGCTCTTTCATTAGCAACTCAGTCTATTTTATGTGGTGATAACGATATCGTTATTGCAGGTGGAATGGAGAACATGAGTAGCGCTCCTCACTATTACAATGCAAGAAATGCAACGAAATTAGGTGATGTTAAAATGATTGATGGATTGGTGAAAGACGGACTTACGGATGTCTACAACGCTGTTCACATGGGAGTTTGTGCTGATAAATGTGCAACTGAAAACAACATTACAAGAGAAGAACAAGATCAATTCGCAATTGATTCATACAACAAAGCTTCAGCTGCATGGGACGCTGGAAAGTTCGATGATGAAATTGTTCCAGTAGAAGTTCCTCAACGTCGCGGTGATGCTATTATCGTTGATAGAGACGAAGAGTACACGAACGTTAAAATGGAAAAGATTCCTCAATTAAGAGCAGTCTTTACAAAAGAAGGTACTGTTACGGCAGCGAACGCTTCAACTTTAAATGATGGTGCTTCTGCCCTATTGTTAATGAGTAAGGAAAAAGCAGATGAAATGGGAATAACACCAATCGCTAAAATCGTTGGGTATGGCGATGCTGCTCACGAACCAGAATGGTTTACAACGGCTCCTTCAAAAGCAGTTCCTGTTGCATTAGCAAAAGCTGGATTATCAGTTGACGATATTGATTACTGGGAATTAAATGAAGCCTTTTCTGTTGTTGGAATTGTAAACACACAGAAATTAGGACTTGATCCTTCGAAAGTTGATGTGAATGGAGGTGCGGTTGCACTTGGACATCCTCTTGGAAGCAGCGGATCTAGAATTATTGTCACTTTAATCAACGTTTTAAAACAAAACGGAGGTAAATACGGTGCTGCTGGAATTTGTAACGGCGGTGGTGGTGCTTCGGCAATGGTTATTGAAAACGTATAATAGTATTTTAAAATAGTATATGAAAAGCGTCTCTCGTTCAATCGAGGGGCGCTTTTTTAGTTTAATGCTTACATTAGAAGTTCAAATCTCAAGAATTCACACATGAAATTAACCTACTTACTTCTTTTTTGTTTGGTACTTTCTTCATGCAATACCGCAAATCCTGAGAAAATTGAAGCCCCTATTCCTGAGACAAAAAAATTAGTCGATGACAAAGATCGAGTATCATTAATTATACTTGGAACCGTTCAAGATGCGGGTTCACCGCAAATCGCCTGCACAAAAAGCTGTTGTAAAAATTTGTTTTCAAATCCAGATCCAACGCGAAAGGTTGTCTCCATCGGAGTGGCTGATTACAAATCTCAAAGAAAATTCTTGTTTGAGGCGACTCCTGATATGGTTAGCCAAGTCAAACGTTTAAGCCGTTTTGCATTCGATAATGGAGAAGAAATACCGTACGGCACCTTCCTTACACATGCGCACATAGGCCACTACACTGGGCTGATGTATTATGGCAAAGAAGCAATGAACGCGGACAAGGCGCGAGTATTTGCTTTGCCAAAAATGAGAAGCTTCCTTCGTGAAAATGGACCATGGAGTCAATTGGTTGATAGTAACATCAGTTTACAATCTATTGAAGATGGTAGATGGAATCCAATAACTGAAAATTTTAGGGTAATGGCATTTACCGTTCCCCATAGAGACGAGTTCTCCGAAACTGCTGGTTACGTTTTTTATGGCAAAAAGAAAAGTGCACTTTTCATTCCGGACATTGACAAATGGAGCAAATGGGACAAAGATATCATCAAGGAAATCGCTAAAGTTGATTATGCCTTTATTGACGCTACATTCTATGATGCTGAAGAGATAAACAACCGCGATATTTCAGAAATCCCGCATCCATTTATCATTGAAAGTATGGAACTTTTCAAAGACTTGCCCAAAAGTGAGAAGCGTAAAATCTATTTCATCCATATGAACCATACCAACCCAGTGCTTAATATTGAAAGCAAACAAGCTCAGGAGGTTTTGAGTGAAGGTTTTCATATCGCGCAGTATGGCGATGTAATTGAATTGTAAATTTCGATTTGGAAATCTTCGGATTCTTAAATTAGCGTCTTATACAAATCCTCATACTGACTAACAACGGTATCAATATCAAATACTTTAGAGCGAGCAAGTGCGTTTTCACCAAAGGTTTTTTTACGGCCTTCGTCTTCTAAAATATAGATGGCGTTTTTGGCCATATCTTCAACGTCTCCTACTTCAGACATAAAACCAGTTTCTCCATTGATATTTACTTCTGGAATACCACCGGTATTGGATGAAATTACAGGAACTCCCATTGCCATTGCTTCTAAAGCCGCCAACCCAAAACTCTCAGTTTCTGAAGGTAGAACGAACAAGTCTGAGATTTCAAGAACTTCTTGCGTTTCTCTTACTTTACCAATAAAAACAACTCTATCGCATAATCCTAGCTGAGTACATAACTCTTCAAGTCCGTAGCGCTCAGGCCCATCACCAACCATTAACAATTTTGATGGTATTTTCTGATTGACTTTATCAAACATTTTCAGAACATCATCAACGCGTTTCACTTTTCTAAAATTCGAAATATGACACAGAACTGGCTCATCATCAGCAGCATATCGTCTTCTGATTTCTTGAATGTTATGAATTGTTTTAGACCTTGGGTGTACAAAATTTGGAATCACTAAAATATCCTTCTTTGCATTAAAATGCTTATACGTATCTTCTCTAAGACTTTCAGAAACTGCTGTGACAGCATCGGATTCATTCATACAAAACGTAATGACAGGTTCGAACGAAGGATCTCTTCCAACAAGTGTAATGTCTGTTCCGTGAAGTGTTGTTACATATGGAATGTGAATTCCCTGTGCAGCTAAGATTTGCTTTGCCATAAAGGCCGCAGAAGCATGTGGAATTGCATAGTGAACATGCAAAACATCAAGTTCTTCACGCTTTACAACATCAACCATTTTACTGGCCAAAACCGTTTCATAAGGTGTGTAGTCAAACAACGGGTAATCAGAAACTGCTACCTCGTGGTAAAATATATTTGATCGGAAACCTCCAAGACGAACAGGTTGAGAATAAGTGATGAAGTGAATCTCATGACCTTTCTTTGCCAATGATTTCCCCAATTCAGTTGCCATTACTCCACTTCCCCCGTAAGTTGGGTACAATACAATTCCTATTTTCATGCTAATATTTCTTTGTAATAAGACGCTTTACAAGTCAAAAGTATACAATATAACATCAATGTTTCCTCAACAAAACCCTTATTCTATTAAGCCTATGGATTAATATTTAGCTGTTCTCCAATCCACATTTCTTAAACACCCAAGTTACTAACTTGGCTATCAGGTATGCAAATGGAATTGCCGCTGCAATATCGATAGAATAATGAACACGTTGCATCATTAAAAGAGTTCCAACTCCTATTCCTAAAATGAGGAATATGTATTTTTTGGAGAGAAAAAACATTACAAAAACGAAAGCAGTGTGACCGCTGTAAAATAAATCGGCAGTTATTTCACCATCAAAAATGATGTTATATAATATAGGGTCGTTGAGACTTACAAGTCCTATCGGTTCTCGTAAAGGAACCAATGACAATGTTATAATTCGCGTCAACAAAATTAGACCATAAGCCAAAGCAAACTTCGACAGTTCATTGATTTTTGCACAGCGAAGTAAGATGTAAATGACAAGTGATGAATACGTAATTCCAAAGATATAGACTGAAAAATCGCCTCTTGGGAACAAATTCAAAACGGAATCGTTAAACGCGTATCCCGACTTATTGATATTGTCTTGATGGTAAAGTAAAAACCAAATGAACAACTGCCCACTAACCGCTAAGAACAGTAGTGATGCAAGAAGCGCTAGTAGCTTTTTTCTTTTCATTTGGCGCTTTCTAAAGCGTTGTAAATAACATCTTGAATTTCTGTTCGAATACTCATTTTGACAATTTTCCAGTTTTCAGCATCTGGATAAACCCGGTTGGAAAGGAAAACATAATTCACTTTATACTCAGGGTCAGCCCAAGCCAAAGTTCCAGTAAATCCAGAATGACCAAAGCTTTTGAGACTTACCTTATTCGAAGATGGCCCTCCCTTTTTGTTCCTCATTGGCTTATCAAAACCGGCACCTCTTCTACTCGTTGCACAAAACTGGCAGTCCGTATACTCTTCAATCACTTGCTCTTTGATGTAACGCTCACCACCATACGTTCCTTTGTTCAAGAACATTTGCATCAAGCCGGCCAAATCACCTGCATTCGTAAACAATCCTGCATGGCCGCCAATTCCACCCATCATTGCCGCTCCTTGATCATGAACGTATCCATGAACCAATTGCTTTCTAAAGATTTGATCGTCTTCAGTCGGCGGAATTCTATCTTTCGAAAAATAATCAAGTGGATTGTAACGCATATTGCTCAAACCCATTGGCTCATAGAAATTAGTCGTGGCGTAATCAGCCAAAGTTGTACCCGAATTTCTTTCCACAATTTTTTTGATGAAGTAATACCCCAAATCTGAGTATTTGTAACGTTTGGCCTTCAACGTGCTCGTTAAAATCTCATTGTACATCTCGCTTTCATACGTTTTGTCAATCCATAAATCTTCAGCAACTTTTACACTAAAGGAATCCGATTTTACAGTTCTGTAGTATTGATCGGATAAACTCCCATCCAATAAGGTCTTCGTATAAAATGGAATCCATGGCGTTAACCCTGCTTGATGTGCCAACATGTCTCGAAGTCGAATATCCTTCAATGCACTCGTCCCCATTAATTCCGGTAATTTATCCCCGAGTTTCTCTTCCAGATTGAACTTGTCTTCAGAATTCAATTTCATAATCGATACGGTAGACGCGGCAATTTTTGTTATCGATGCTATATCGTAGATATCGTCATTTTTAACTTCAATTATCTTTCCATACGTGTGGTATCCAAACGACTTCCGGTAAATCACTTTTCCATCAACAGCGACAAGGATTTGGCATCCTGGGAATGCCTTAGCTGCAATACTACTGTTCGCAATTTCATCAATTCGCTCAAATTTCTTTGGATCAATTCCAACTTCTTCGGGTTGCGATTCCTTCAATCTTCCCATCCATTTGATTGACAATCCATCTCCGCCCTTGTAGGTTTCGTTGATCGTTTCTGGCAATTTTCCATTTGTCGCGAATGAACCAACCAGAAACTGCCCCATTCTATCCACCATCAAATGATGATTCTCGTAACCTATAACTACTGAATTGATTCCCGACAAATCAACATTATTCTTCAAAGCAAGTGGATTACCGAACACTACCAATGCGCTTTCTTCTGCATCTGAAACAACTTTCAACCAAGCCCTCCATCCTTTTGGCATACTAAAATCTTTGTACGGTCGAACAGAACCTGCATGAACGGTTGTAATAACCATATCGTAGTTTGCCATCTTACTTTTAAACTTTTGGAGCGCTTCAGTCCCTGAGTAATAATGAAAATGATCAACCGACGCGACAAGATCCATTGAAGGCTTCAACCCGTCCGTGTGTGAACCAACGCTGACAACCGCTATTCTTTTATCGAACCGTTTAATCGGTAACACTTCATTCTCATTTTTAATGACTGTAATCGCTTTTTCAAAAAGTTGTTTTCTCGCCAACACCTGCTCGCCTTTCGTATAACTCTTTAGCTTCCCTGGATTGATAATACTCTTGTATTTCGCAAGCAACACGCGTTTGCATCTAAGGTTAATCTCTTCTTCAGAAATCCCTCCATCCAAAACTTTCTTTTCAATAGCATCAATTGCATCAACAACGCTCTTTGGAAAGAGTAAAATATCACATCCCGCTTCAAATGCCTTTACAACCACTTCCGTTTTTCCATACCGGTCAGCAACGGCTTTCATTCCCAACGCATCGCTCACCACAAGCCCTTGAAAACCAAGCTCTCCCTTTAAATATTCATGTATTGTCTTTTTGGATAGACTACTTGGCGTTCCCGATGGATCCAAAGCAGGAACATTCAAATGACCAATCATTACCGAAGACGCGCCAGCATTAATCCCTGCTCTAAACGGATAAAAATCGACCGCATCTATATGTGTAAGTGTATTATTTACGATCGGAAGCTCCTTGTGGGAATCAACATCTGTGTCTCCATGTCCTGGAAAATGCTTGATACTCGTCAAAACACTTTGCCCTTCCATTCCTTTAACGGTAGCTGCAACTTGATCCGCAACGCGTTTTGGGTTTTCCCCATACGATCTGAATCCAATCACAGGATTGTTTGGATTACTATTCACATCCGCAACAGGTGCAAAGTTGATATGAATTCCGAGCTCCCTACATTCTTGACCCATCATTGCTCCGATCTTCTCGGTTAATTCAGGATCGTTTGCCGCACCAATCGTGTAATTATAAGGATAACGTTCTTCACCAAACAAACGCATACTCACTCCCCATTCAGCATCCATACCGACTAATAAAGGAACTTCCGCTTGATCTTGAAAACGATTTATCGCGACTTTTAAATTATCCCGTTCTCCTTGAAAAAAGATTAAACCCCCAATTTTATGTTTGCTTACGAGTGAATCAATTTTGGAAAAATGAGCCTCTCCTTTGTTTGAATAAGCCGCAATCATAAAAAACTGACCGATTTTCTCTCTGAGCGTCATTGATTCTAAGGTCTCTTTAACCCAAGGATTTTCGACCGTCTTGATAACTTCAGGAATTTGAATATCCTTTTTCAAAACAGGATAAGAAGGTGGAGCAATCGAAGCAAACACAAACACCGATACTAAAATGGGTGCAAAAAGGAGAAACTTGAAGGAGAATAATTGTTTCATATCTATCAAAAATACAATTTGAAATCCGCCTGACAGAGCTGCATTTCATTAGTTATAAACATTTAACGGGCAAAAACTCATCCAAAGTATATTCTGACTCTTTGTCAGTTCAAATCCAAGGCACAGTTTTTGACATAATTTGGCTGAATCCGACACTATAATTTTGTTAAATTTGTTTACTTTAGATTCGCATGAAATTTCGATTTTTAACTAAGACATATAAGAACCGCCAATTCGATTATAATCCTATGTATTATGACGAACGCAAGGAACGCCTTGAAGCGAAAAAGCGGCAATATGAAAAAATGGAGAATGGTGAACTATCAGCGGAAGAACGTACTTCTATTCTCAGAGAAAACATTCGAGGCGAGTGGTCTAGAACTGAGATTCGAAAAAATGCAAAATCCTCATCGAACATTCGTGTATTTGTTTTAATTGTGATTATTGTCGCATTGGGATATCTCGTTTTTAACGGCGTCGATCAAGTAGAAACTGTTGTAACAAGGCTTTGGTAGATATTTTATGAGCAGTTTAATTAAATTATTACCCGACAATATTGCGAATCAAATAGCCGCTGGGGAGGTTATTCAACGTCCTGCTTCTGTAGTGAAAGAAATTGTTGAAAATGCTATTGATGCTGGCGCAACGAAGATTGACGTCAATATAAAAGATGCAGGAAAAACGCTCATTCAAATTGTAGATAACGGCCAAGGAATGGGCCCTGAAGACGCTGAACTTTGTTTTCAGCGGCATGCGACGAGTAAAGTTAGAAAGGCAGAAGATTTATTCGCTTTAACAACCAAAGGATTCAGGGGTGAAGCTTTGGCATCTGTGGCCGCTATCGCTCATGTTGAACTAAAAACAAGAGAAAAAGGAAAGGACATTGGAACTTCAGTCACAATGGAAGGAAGTTCAATCAAAGAATCAACTGAAACGACATGCCCAGAAGGCACAAGCTTCGAAATAAAGAACCTTTTTTACAACGTTCCAGCCAGAAGAAATTTCTTAAAATCTGACAAGGTAGAGTTTGGACATATCACGGATGAATTTGAACGCGTAGCCCTATCCCACCCTGAGATTCATTTCACGTTACATCACAATGAAACTGAGCTTTACAACCTTCAAGACACGATTTTAAAGAAACGAATCATTGATGTCTTAGGAAAAAAATCAAGCGATCGATTGGTTCCAATTGAGGAAAGCACAGAAATCGTTGAAATGAAGGGATTCGTTCTCAAACCAGAGTTTTCTCGAAAAACACGCGGTGAGCAATTCCTATTTGTAAACAATAGATATTTCAAAAGCCATTACTTCAATCATGCTGTAAACAAGGCATTTGAGGGACTTATAAAAGACAGAACCTTTCCTGGTTTCTTCTTGTACTTGAATGTTGATCCGAAGCGAATTGATGTAAATGTTCACCCAACGAAAACGGAAATTAAATTCGAGGAAGAGAAATTCATTTACTCGATCATATTAAGTAGTATTCGTCTTGCGCTTGGCAAATACAATATCGCTCCAACACTGGACTTCGAAAGAGAAATGGGATTTGACATTCCTCACGAAATGCACTCACAGCCTGTAACAGAGCCTACGATAAATGTGAATAAGGACTTTAATCCTTTTCAAACGACATCCAAAACAACAAGCTCCTCAAGCGGAAAGACTTCTCAAAATTTCTCTGAGGCGATTGTCAACAATGGCTTTGGAACGAAGGAGGCGAAACAAGAGGATTGGGAAAATTTTTACACAGTTGAAGACCAAAAGGAAGAGGAGGTTCAAGAGCTTGTAGAAGTTGAGTCGATTGATGAAAACATTACGAGTTTTATTGTAAAAGGAAACTACATTTTATCTCCAAGTAAATCTGGATTAATGGTGATTCATTCAAAAAGAGCAGTTGAACAAATAGTTTACTCAGGAATAATCAAATCATTTATTTCCAGCCCAATAGAATCTCAAAAAATGCTCTTCCCAATCGAAAAAGAACTTTCGAAAAAGGAAATCATTAATTGGGAAACGAATATGTCAATGCTAAAGCAATTGGGCTTTGATGGAACGGTTGAAAGCGACATATTGTCTGTCAGTGCGGTTCCAAATGTACTCGAAGAAGAAACACTATCAAGCACTTTAGATTCTATCCTAGAAACGCTTGGTCACAAGGATATTGAAAAGGGCGATATTGCACATTCACTGGTCGCTTCCATTGCAAGGTCAGCTGCGATGAAACAATTGAATCTTAATTCAAACGAAGCGATTCAAGGTTTGATCAATCAACTCTTCCAATGTGAAAACCACATGTACACGCCTTCGAACAAAAAAATTATAGATACCATCGATTTAGAGTCGATTGAAACAAAATTTAAATAATGTTTAGACAACTATTTGGCAATATACCTGATGTAACTAAAAACTTACTGATAATCAACGCATTGTTCTTTCTGGCAACCGTTATGCTTCAAGGACAGGGTATTGATCTAGTGCAGAAGTTAGGAGTACACCCTCCGAATTCGAATTTATTTGAGCCATATCAAATAATAACACACTTTTTCATGCACGGTGGATTTACCCATATCCTTTTTAACATGATTGGGTTGGTGGTATTCGGATCTCACCTAGAAAGAGAATGGGGAAAGAAACGTTTTTTCATCTTTTATTTTGTTACGGCAATTGGCGCTGCGTTGCTCCATACAATGGTCCAGGGAATCGAAATACATCAATTAACTGGTGAATGGTTCCCAAATATATACTTTGATGAAAATACGATTTTTGCACCAAATAATTTTGATGGACCATTGAGAATTAGTCAAACAGAATGGGTACGAGCAGTTCGTATCTATCAAACTCCAACAGTAGGTGCTTCAGGGGCGATATATGGACTACTCATGGCTTTCGCGCTTCTGCACCCGAATACAGAGTTCCGTTTGTTATTTCCGCCCATCACACTTAAAGCCAAATGG
Organism: Crocinitomicaceae bacterium; assembly: GCA_047630755.1. Classification (GTDB taxonomy): domain Bacteria; phylum Bacteroidota; class Bacteroidia; order Flavobacteriales_D; family Crocinitomicaceae; genus UBA4466. The sequence continues at coordinate 245,455 of JBLHYG010000008.1, forward strand.
CTCGCTGCTATCTTGGCAGGTTTCGCTCTCTATCAAGGATATCAAGATAGCGCGGGAGATTCTATAGCGCACTTCGCCCATTTAGGCGGAATGTTATTCGGTTTCATTATGATTCAGATTTGGAAACGAGATAAGTCTAACTTTTATTAATCGATAATGCAGACACAAAGAACATTTATAGACGATTTAAAGCACCGCTATAAGCATGGAGGTGCGCACATGAAGCTAATCTTCATTAATGTCATTCTATTCTTATTAATTAGAGTTGCATTAGTATTTGGTAAACTATTGGAGGACGACGCAAGCACAGAAATAGTTCTTCAACACATTTTCGGACTGTTCACCAGACCTTCTGAATTCATAACACATCCTTGGGGAATATTCACATCAATGTTCGCACATTTTGGGGTAATTCACATATTGTTCAATATGATCTTCTTGTATTTCGCAGGAAAGCACTTTGAACAACTATTCGGAGCTTCAAGATTGATTTACACCTATGTAATAGCTGGTATTGCAGGAGGTTTGTTGGAGTTTTTAGCACATTTGGCATTTCCTGGACTTCAAGATGTAGTAGTCATGGGTGCATCCGGCTCAATCATGGGGATCTTCGTCGCAATCGCCTTCTATCAACCCAATTTACAAGTCAGCTTTTTTGGATTTTTCAAACTCCGAATCATTTGGATTGCAGTAGCCTACATTGTCTTGGATGTTATCAATTTAACAACAGATGATGGTACAGCTCATTTCGCTCATTTAGGCGGCGCAATTATTGGTGCGTTATCCATTCAAAACATTCACAGTTCAAGTAACCTTATTACGGCCTCTCAAAGAATGATGGAATTTATAAGACAAATGTTCTCAAGAAACAAACGTCCAAAACTTAAAGTCGTCAGAGGTGAGCAAGTGCGTAAAATGACAGATGAAGAATACAATGAGAACGCAAAAGAGCGGCAAAAAGAGACGGACAGAATTTTAGATAAAATTTCGAAGTCCGGATATGATTCTTTGAATAAAAGGGAAAAAGACTTTCTGTTCAATCAAAGCAAATAATGAAACGGCTTAAGAAGATATTTACGCTTAAAAATATCCTCAAAGGGATTACTATCACTGTTTCCTTAAGCCTACTCCTCTCCTACCTAAGCCCATTTGTACGGCCTGATTCTTGGGAAATCATTCCACTTTTCGGATTGGCATATCCCGTTATCATTGTTTGCCACCTACTCATTACAATTGCTTGGATTTTCATCAATAAGAAATGGACCCTTGGACTCGGAATTCTTATTCTACTCGGAGGAAACCTACATTTCCGAACCTTTACGATAGGCGGAGGCGATGATTCAAATGGAGCTACTGAAGTGAAAATCATGAGTTACAACGTCCATCTGTTTGACCTTTACAACCCCGATCCAGAACAAGCGCACCGAAACAAGGATAGAATAATACAATATGTAGCGAATGAAAATCCTGACATCGTTTGTTTTCAAGAGTTCTTTCATCAAGACCGGCCAAGTGATTTTGTAACGAAGGACACACTCATTCAATTGTTAGAAACAAAAGATTATCACGAGCGCTACACGCAATACAAAAAAGGAAGAAGGAATTTTGGAATCAGCATTTTTTCGAAATATGAGATCATTGAAAAAGGAGACATTGTTTTCCCTGACAATCAACCGACATTCAATTATTGCATCTACGCCGATATTGTAACTCCTGAAGACACGGTTAGAGTTTACAACATCCATTTGCAGTCCATTCGATTGCAGAAAATCGATTACGCTGTATTCGACGAAAAAACGGAAAAGGAAGCTTCGTCAGGTTTCTTTACGGTTTTGGGAAAGGTGAAAAAAGCATTTCCTGTTCGAGCAAATCAAACCGATAAACTCGTCGAACACATCAATAACTCCCCACACCCTGTTGTCGTTTGCGGCGATTTCAATGACACTCCGATGTCTTACACCTACAATCAATTCAATTCTATCTTAACCGATGCGTTCAGAAATTCCAGTTTTGGAATTGGAAAAACATATGCAGGGAAAATTCCAGCGGGGAGAATCGACTATATCTTCCATTCTGATCAACTTGGGTCAAATAACTTTGTTATTCAAGACGAGAACTTAAGCGATCACTACGCTATTCGTTGTTCAATCTTCAAAAAAAGAGAATAAACACTATCTTCGCCGCTATGTTAGTCGAAATTAACGATGCAAATATAGACCAGCGGTTTATTGACCAAGCGGTGAAAGCACTGAAAAAAGGAGGGGTAATCATATTCCCAACCGATTCGGTTTACGCTATGGGGTGCAGTTTAAATGATAAGAAAGCGCTGAATAAATTGGCGGCACTCAAAGGCGTTAAGCTCAAGAAAACGAATTTCTCAATAATTTGTTCGGACATCAGCAACTTATCTGATTACGTTAAACACATTGACCGTCCAACTTTCAAGATGTTGAATCGATCGTTGCCAGGACCGTTTACATTCATTCTAACGGCCACAAACGAGATCCCGAAGATCTTTGATACAAATCGAAAAGAAATAGGAATTAGAATTCCTGACAACAACATTATTCGCACGATCGTTGAACAATTGGGAAACCCGATTGCAACAACGTCTTTGCACGATGATGAAGATGAAATTTTGGACTATTTCATTGATCCTTATGAGATTTACGAACGCTACGATAGCAAAGTCGATTTGATTATTGACGGAGGGTTCGGAAGCTTGGAACCGTCAACAGTTGTAAAATGCACCGAAGGATATTGCGAGATCATCCGACAAGGCGCTGGAGAAATTGATCTATGATACTTTTAATCGATTGCGGATCTGACACAACGAAGAACATCGCTCATATCGTTGATGATTACTGCGATGTCAAAACGATACCTCTCCTCGATTTCAACAAAGACAAAGACCTCGAAAACATTCAAGGCATCATTATTTCAAGCGGATCGATTCTACTTACTGAAATCGAACCTGACAAATACTTGGACCAACTCACTTGGATCAAGGAAACGGAACTTCCTGTTTTGGGAATTAATTTAGGACATGTTCTCGTCGGAATGGTATTTGGAGGATATGCTACTCGCGCAAGAGACAACGGCGACTGGCAAACAGTTGAGGCCTACGAGGACTGCATTCTTTTCAACCGACTTCCCAATGAAATTGAAATGAGAGAAAATAGCAGCGAAACCGTTTCTATTGCTCCCGGATTTCAGCTTGTCGCTTCCTCAGACGGTTGTGTCAATGAAGTCATGCAACACAAAGAAAAAGCAATATTCGGAGTTCAGTTCCACCCAGAAATTTCAGGTAACCACGGAAGTATTCTCATTGAAAACTTCGTAAATCATTGTATTCGCCCTTCTTATCATTAGAAGACTGTTAATATTTCGTTCTTTTTGATCTTTTGTGCATTCTATTAATGTTGATATTTGAATTATGGTTTTAAATCGCATTTGGATCGGAATGTTTTTGGTGTCAGGAGTAGTTGCCTTTTGCAAGCTTGTATTTTGGCAGGACACACATATTTTCGACGATATGGTTAAAAGCTTATTCGACTCTTCGAAAGTTGGATTTGAAGTAGCACTTGGGCTTACAGGAATGATTTGCCTATGGATGGGAATCTTACGAGTGGGTGAAAATGGTGGCGCAGTAAAATCAATGACGAAAGCAGTATCCCCTCTTTTTTCGCGGCTTTTCCCTGAAGTTCCCAAAGACCATCCAGCTGTTGGATCTATGATGATGAACTTTAGCGCAAACATGCTCGGACTTGACAATGCAGCGACTCCCATGGGATTGAAAGCAATGAAAGAACTGCAAACCTTGAATCCTGAAAAGGACAAAGCTACAGACGCTCAGATAATGTTTCTCGTCCTAAACACTTCTGGACTAACATTGATTCCAGTATCAGTTTTTGCCATACTTGCATCTAACAATTTGCAAAACCCAACGAGTATCTTCTTACCGATTCTAATCTCGACCTATATAGCATCGTTAATTGGCTTAATAATAGTATCCATTAAGCAGAAAATAAACTTATTCAATAGGGTTATCATTGCGTATATTGGAACTGCATCTCTTTTTATCGGAGGACTTTTAGCCTATATTATTTTTAATCCGTCGCACGCCGATGTTATTGCGCGTGTTGGTGGTCCGTTGATTATTTTCATGATAATCATGACGTTTATTATAATGGCAATGAAAAAGCGAATCAACATTTACGACTCTTTTGTAGATGGTGCTAAAGAAGGATTTCAAGTTGCCATCTCAATTATTCCATATTTAATCGTAATTCTAGCAGCAATTGCAGTATTAAGGGGCTCAGGAACATTGGGAGCAATCTTAGATGGAATTCGCGCAACTGCAGAGTTTGTAGGTATCGCAACTACGCAATGGGTTGACGCTATGCCTGTTGGCCTAATGAAACCATTGAGTGGCAGCGGAGCACGTGGTGCATTGCAAGATATTATTACAGAGCACGATCACCTCGGTATATATAGCGAGGCATTTAAAGCTGGAGAATTAATTCCAATGTCATTCCCAACAAAGATTGCAGCTACGATGCAAGGAAGTACCGAAACCACTTTCTATGTCCTTGCCGTTTATTTTGGTTCCGTGGGAATTACAAAAACTCGATATGCGGTTGGCGCTGGTCTCTTAGCTGATTTAGCGGGAATAATTGCAGCAATTATTGTTTCATATATATTCTTCGGATAATGGCAAATTGGTTCAAAAAAAAGAAAAGAGAAATCATCGCGAAAGACTTGTCAAAAACAGCTCTGAAACGAATTGATTACCCACCGAAAATTATCTTGGCTTGGAGTAAAGCAATTGAAGGCAACGATGAACTCATGCTTTGGCTCAAGGAAAATGGCTACGAAGAATTAACCATGGCAACATTTGCAATCTACTTAAAAGAAGATGCAAGAAACTGGCTTCAAGACAATGGATACGCTCATTTGTTGGCAATGATAAACGCAGCAGAAGGAAACGAAAGTGCTCAGCAATGGCTTAAAGTGCATAATTTTGAAATCCTCTACCATGTAGCATTGGCAGTCGAAGAGGAAAAAAGCAGCTGGGACTGGCTCGGGAAAAATGCACCTATTGATTTGTTCCTACTCGCCAAGTCTATAAAGAGAATAAAAGATCAAATCGAAGAAAATCACAATGATATCCATACATTCAGACAGGATATTTAAAGAAATTTTATCTTTGCCCAATCAATTTCACATGAACAATGATTAAAGGAAAAAAACTGGTTGTAATATTGCCTGCATATAATGCGGAAAAGACCCTTAAGAAAACGTATGACGAAATTCCTTTCGACATTGTAGACGACGTTGTTCTTGTGGACGATAAAAGTAGCGACAACACAGCTGCACTTGCACGTGAAATAGGGATCAATCACGTAATCGTACACGAACAAAACAAAGGCTATGGTGGAAATCAGAAGTCATGTTACAACAAAGCACTCGAATTAAATGCTGACATTGTCGTGATGCTCCACCCTGATTATCAATATACGCCGATGCTAATTGAAAGTATGGCGCATTTAATTGCAAACGACCTCTACCCTGTTGTAATTGGATCTAGAATCCTTGGGAAAGGTGCTCGAAAAGGTGGAATGCCGCTTTACAAATATATTGCGAATCGTTTTTTAACCTTAAGTCAGAATATTCTAATGAACCAAAAACTTTCTGAATACCATACGGGCTTTAGAATGTTCTCAAAAGAAGTGCTTACTGATATCAACTACAACATCAATTCTGACGATTTTATTTTCGACAATCAAATGCTTGCGCAAATATTCTACGCAGGCCATGAAATTGCTGAAATTACATGTCCAACAAAATACTTCGAAGAAGCTTCATCGATCAATTTATCGAGAAGTACGACATACGGACTAGGAGTTCTCGGCGTTTCTTGGAAATACTTCTTCAATAAAATTGGGTTGGTAAAATCGGACATCTTCCATAAGAAGTAGCGTTAGCTACTGATCGGGAATCCTCAGATGACCTGCTTTAGCTACTGATCGGGAATCTATGGCCTTTTTGAGATAAATTCATTCAATGATCTCTCAAAACTTTAAATAAATCCCAAGCTCTGTCAATACTGGCCATATCAAAAACTTACTACGCGGAACCTTAATTCGTTCAGAGCTTTCAACCAGTCGAACATCTCTAAAATGATAATCGAATTCAATTCCTGTCTGAAAATTAAGTACCAGCCTCTTTGCAATTGGAAGTTTGAGTCCGACATAAGGCGAACCCCCCAACATGAAAGACCTGAAAGAGGAAATCCCATCAATCCAAGTCGATCCAAGACTCGTACCCGTTTCAAATTCTGAACGGTAAGCAAATGACTTATTTTTAGCAATCCCGGGAACAATACCGATTCCAGTATAAAAATGAGCAAATTCAAAGCGCTTAACATATTCGACAGAAGCAAATGCACGAAGGACATTGACTTCCTTTTGGTAATGCCTTCGAATTTCCGTTAAACTGCTATTCGAGTATATGGTGTCTGTGCGATATAAATCTGAATACGCGGAGGGAGTAATTGCACCTCCATCATAAGTTCTACTTGCAGAAAGCTTAATTCGCCATGAAAAATTTGTTGTTTGATGCCTTACATAAGAGATCTCAACACGGTTTATATCAAAATCACCAGTAAAAAGGGGAATTATAACAGGAGCCAGATTCAGTCCGATTTCTTGTTTCAATTCCGTGACATCCTCTTGTGAAAAGACAATAAATGAACTTAAAAAAAAAGTAACAGTAAGTGATCGTATCATACGTATTTAACGCTACGATTAATAAAACTATTGCTGATTGGATTAAAATAAAAGCAGTTTCAATAATTATCACATGACTCGAGTCATCAAAACACATCATTTTGAAATCACACAAATCAATAGTGAAAACCAAGAACACAATACAATAAAATTGTCTATAATTCGATTAACTTTATCGGCCTAAAAGGAGCCAATAATTAATGTCAAAATTCGAACAGTTAGCCAACAACCCCAAAAAGAGTATTTTATTCCTTTTTTTGCTGTCTGCTATTTTATTTATTGGTCTTGGGAACACACACCTATTTGATTGGGACGAAATAAATTTTGCCGAATCAGCGAGAGAAATGATGGCAAGCGGCGATTATTTAAGAGTTCAAATCAATTTCGAGCCTTTCTGGGAAAAACCACCGTTGTTTTTTTGGCTTCAAGTAGCCTCAATGAAATTATTTGGTATTAATGAGTTCGCAGCCCGTTTCCCCAATGCAGTTTTCGGATTCATTTATTTAATCTCTTTCTATTTTATTGGAAAGAAACACTTCTCTGCTAAATTTGGATTGATGTGGTCCTTGATTTTCTTTGCCACTATTCTGCCCCATATTTATTTCAAATCAGGAATTATTGACCCTGTTTTCAATTACTTCATTTTCATGTCCATTTACTTCATGATGCTAGTCATTAGTGGAGATCATGAAAACAAAATGCGCCTCGCGTTTATCGCAGGATTGTTCAGCGGCTTGAGCGTCATTACCAAAGGTCCTGTTGGCTTCTTACTACTAGGGCTGACTTTATTCGTTTATTTGGTTATCAAAAAATTCAAACCTTTCCCTAAAGTTAAATTCATTGCTGGCTTCTTTTTCGGACTGCTTGTGATCATTTTTACATGGTTGGGAATCGAGTTTTACAACAACGGTACAGCGATCATTCAGAAATTCATTGAATACCAAGCCGAGCTGTTTAGCTCTGATGTTGCAGGACATGCACAACCGTTCTACTACCATTTTGTCGTTGTCTTCTTCGGATGTTTTCCTATTTCAATATTGGCACTCCCATTACTTTTCAAACGCCGATGGAATGTCCCTTTTGATTTTCACACTTGGATGCTTTGTTTGTTTTGGGTTGTTCTCATCCTGTTCAGTATTGTCACAACGAAGATTATTCATTACTCTTCTATGACGTGGATTCCGCTATCGTTTATGGCTGCCTTAACCGTTTATAAGGTAAGCTTGGGCGAATATAATTTTAAAAAGTCAATTCGAATTGCATTCATCACATTGGGAGTTTTAATTGGAACCGCAATTCTAGCTATCCCTCTGCTGCTCATGAATAAGGAAATCTTAACTTCTAGAATGGAAGATGGTTTTGCGCTGGATTCATTGAGTCAGAGTATTCCTTGGAGCGGATTTGAAATTAGCTCAGGCCTCATCTTTATTGCAGGAGTCATTCTTGCGGGAATCTATTTAAAGAAAAAGAAAATTGTCCACTTTGTAATGACAATGACTGGAACGACGACAATTGTTCTACTTCTTGCTCAATTTATGATTATCCCGAAAGTTGAACAGATAACTCAAGGTGCTGCAATTTCCTATTACAAAGATTTAAAAGACGAAGATTGCTACGTGGAATGCTATGGCTTTAAAAGTTATGCACAATACTTCTACGCGGAGCAGAAACCAGGCTTGAGACCCATTCAAAAAACGTCGGCATGGTTCTTAGAAGGAAAGATTGATAAACCTCTTTATTTAATTACGAAGTCTGATTATTTAGCGCTGGATGAATGGAATAATTTCACATTGATTAAAAATGAAGGCGGATTTAGGCTTTACAAAAGAGAGGTTGGCGCATTTAAGGAGGTTGAGTAAAAGCTTTAATTCAAGCGTACGCAGCACTGGATTGTCCCTGGTTTTTTCCTTACCACAACCCAATTAAGGCAAATGTCGTCTTGATCATACAATTATTCGCTCGAATAACTAACCTCTACTGCAGTAGCACCTTTGCCATATTCCCTAAAGTCTGCATCATAAACCTCCAGACCTTCAAAATTTCGAAAAAACGAGCGTACTTCTTCTTTGAGAACTCCCATTCCTACTCCATGAATAATTACAACCTTACGAATTCGTTTTCCCCTCGCTTTTTTAAAGAATGTTTTCAATTCATTCATTTGAGCACGAAGTATATCTGTGTTCGACCAACCCGAATGTGTTTCTGTAATCTCTTCAATATGAAGGTCCAACTCCCACACTTCAACGGGTTTCCTAGAACCAGTTAAGACACCTTTTGTGATTTGATGTTTTGCCCGTGAAAATGATTCATCCTCATTTAGCCCACGAATAGTTTCCGCGTCGATATTATACTCTTCGCTATACACAGCAGCAATTTCAGACTGTAGAAACTCTCTTTCAAATCCATCCGAATCGTCAATAACATAACGACCTTGATTAGAAATTGATTGTATTATTCCACCTCCTGATTCGTTCAGGAACACGATTTTTTGACCTACTTTAAATTTCATTACATATAGAAAACGGACCAGATCCACGGCCAATCAAGGACGAAATAAAGTCCAATGGGAATTAAAAAAGAACCGATCCAAGAAAAGAGGATCATGAATTTGAATAATACTGAAGCATCTCTATCGAGTGGCGCTACCAAAACACTATTTACTTGACTTGCTAAGAGCGGATCCGTTTGATCTTCAGACAAATGATCGATGTATTTTTGAAGTTGAGGCGTATTTTGAATAATCACCTCTTTGATCTTCGCATAATCTTTATTGCTTAAAAGATTGTATGAAGTTGCATAATCAACATTTACCTGCTTCAATTCTTTGTGCATTTGATATTGCTTTTGAAGAGCACGAACTCTGAATCCCATAAAGAATCCAAAAATAATTAATAGATAACCATAGTGAGGAATATAGAACCCTACGGCAATAATTGCAATGGACGAAATAAAAGCGAAAACCATTAAGAACATCTCATGATTTCTTGTTGCGAATAATTTAAGTAATTGTCCACCGTCCAATGGATCTAAAGGCACCAAATTAATGAGGTTTAAAAGGATAAACAACGCACCAAATGGAAGCATCCAATCGGTGTGAAAAAAGCTCCCATACCACATAACAATACCCCCAACTATGACTCCAGGCAATGGTCCAGCAAGGATCACTAAAAAGCTCTGTTTCTGCGAGAAATTATTTTTCTTTCCTTGAACGAAAGCCCCCATCAGAGGCACAAACAGCATTCTAACATTTTCATATTTGAAATACTTCATAGCTACGAAGTGTCCCAATTCATGAACGATTAAAACGCCCATTAGATAAACGATAAAATTAATTTCATCACTCCCGAAAAACAAGACAAACACAAGAACAAATAAAACCAACGAAAAGACCGTCAAAGAGAGACTACTCTTCTGCTTACTTTCCACCAATTCAGGTTTTTGTGGATAAAAATCAAAATCTTTCATAACGCTTAAAGTTATTTAGAAAAATTGAAATAGGAGTAAATCTCTTCGGATTACTTTGTCAAAGCAGCAAAATCCTTCGCAAAATAGGTCAGAATTCCATCCGCACCCGCACGACGAATACTTAAAAGCATTTCACTCATGGCCGAATCATAATCCAACCAACCATTTTGACATGCAGCGTGGATCATAGCATATTCACCACTTACATTGTACGCCGTAATTGGAATGTCAAACCTCTCTTTTAACATGTGGATGATATCTAAATAACACGTCGCAGGTTTCACCATTATAATATCTGCACCTTCTTCAAAATCAAGTTGCGCTTCAAGAAGTGCTTCTCTTTTGTTTCCCGGATTCATTTGATATGTTTTCTTATCCCCGCCTTTCGGAGCCGAATCCAATGCTTCTCTAAATGGACCGTAAAAAGCACTTTCATATTTAGCCGAGTAAGACATAATGCTCACGTCTGTGAAGTCATTGTCGTCCAGAACCGACCGAATGTAACCGATTCGTCCATCCATCATGTCGCTTGGGCCAACAATATCAATTCCTGCCTGTGCTTGCGCCAAAGACATCTTCGCTAAAATAGGAAGGGTTTTATCGTTTAATATTTCTCCATTTTCAACAAAACCATCGTGTCCATCGCTCGAATAGGGATCCATTGCAACATCACTCATCAAAACTACATTCGGAAATTCAGTCTTAATTTTTTGAATTGCGTCCAAATAAAAATTGTCGTCGGCATAACTGTAAGACGCGATTTTGTCTTTTTTAGATTCATTTACTGCAGGAAAGAGAACATATTTATCAATACCTAAAGAAACACAATGCTCAATTTCTGGAAGCAAGGTATCTAAAGACCACCTGAAATTATTTGGCAATGATTTAATTTCTGATTTAATTCCGCTACCATCTTCAATAAATATGGGGTAAATCAAATTTTGAACTCCTAATTGAGTTTCTTCAATCATACTTCTTATTGCATGATTTTTTCGATTTCTTCTTGGTCTAATATTCATATAAAATTTGATCTAAACAAAATTAACATTTCGCTTGTAATATCCTGATTTTTGCTATTTTTACCTTTATAAATATATTTTACTACGTATGAAGGAATCCATTCTTAAGCCTGTCATTTTTTCTATTATTTGTACTTCTATATTAGTTTCGTGTGGAGATGAACCTAAGCCAAAGAAAAAAGTTGACGAAGTAGTATTCGATGAAACAAATCCGCTGCATGCGATTTTTGACGACAAGATCTTTAGTATCCCGTCGCCTGTTCAAACTGGATACTTAATTAAGCAATTGGATTTGACATTTGACAAGACGCTTTTGAACCCAGAAGCGAATGTAAATAGTTACGTAGCTGAGTACAAGCAAGCATTAAATCTAGGTATTTACGGAACGGACTTGGGCTATTCTTCTTTATACAATCAGAAAAGTACTTCAATGAGTTATCTCAACTCAATTGAAAAGTTGACGGCTAAATTAGGACTAGACGCTGCATTTGACACAAATTTTCTTTCGAAATTTGAGAATAACAATGGTAATGAAGACGAAATGATTCAATTGATGTCTCAGGCTTTTAAGAAAGCAGATAACTTTTTGAAGAATGCAAATAGAAAGTCAACTTCCGCTTTGATTCTTTCAGGTGGGTGGGTTGAATCTGTCTATTTCGCTTGTGAGTTGAACAGAAAGAAATCAAGCGACGAGATCAAAAGAAGAATTGGAGAGCAAAAACAATCTTTGGTTTCAATTATTGAATTGTTGAAGGAATATAACGATGACAACAAAAACGACGACCTTATAGTTCAACTTGAAGACCTTGAAATTTCATTTGATAAAATCGAAATGACTTATGAGTATGAGGCACCTGAAACAGATAAAGAAAAGCACTTAACAACATTCAACCACTCGTTTAATGTTGAGTTTGATCAATCTGTCGTTGATGAAATCACTGAGAAAGTTAAAGCAATTAGAAATTCAATAACAAAAGCATAATCAGAATGAAATATTTATTAGTAGCACTATTAACGGTAATTACAGTAGGGCAAGCATTTTCTCAAGATTGTGAAAGAATTGTAGAGAACTGTGAGAAACTTTTGACGAAAAATACAAATGGATCTGAATTCATTTCTGATGGACAAGTTTATACTGCATTTTTAGATCGTAACCAAGAAGCTGTTTTTCAAACAACATTCTTTGGTGGATCTACATATAGAATTGCAGCAAGCGCTGGAGACGATGAAGACTATGTTATTTTCACAATCAAAGATCCAAAGGGACAGATCTTATTCTCTAATAAAAATTATAGGAATGCACCCTATTGGGATTTCAAAATCAATGAAACGCTTCCCGTTACAATAATCACAGAGTTAGATCCAGATCTTAAGGTTACAGGATGTGCGATCATGCTTATTGGATTTAAGAAATAATTATCCCACTCTACGATGAGTGAAAGAATACTTCGCGCTTTAATGCAGCTCTTTGCTATTGTAGCGAGAGTTGATGATGTATCGGCAGAAGTAGAAATTGATCCAAGTGGAATTAAAAGTTCCAGAGGCCGAGAAATAATTGGAGGCTTTCTAAAATCCGAATTAAATTCCTCTGATGTTACCAAATACCTGGCAATTTTTGACGAATTTCTAATCGCTACAAGAGGGAAACTCTATGCGAAATCAGGTGGTAAAAAGCGTACTTCACTCCAATCTGTAAAAGTTCTTCGGATTTGTGATCAAGTCAACAAAGAACTTACCCAGCGACAAAAATTCATTGTACTGGTTCGAATTTTTGAGTTCATTAACGCTGACCATGAATTTTCGCAAACGGAATTGGATTTTGTTGAAACGGTTTCTGAATCGTTCAATGTTTCGAATGAAGAGTACGATCAAGTAAAGAGATTTGTAGAAGCGGAACGAAAAGACACGCCTGATGAGAAGAACCACGTTTACTATTACGCTGGAACTCCGCAGAATTTCACAAATGCCAAGACGGCTTTCGTAGAGGGAATTGATGGATTTATTCACGCCATTCATATTGAAAGTGTCAAAACGGTTTTTTTTCGATACTTCGGCTCACACGAGCTCTTTATCAATGGACAAATTGTTGATGCGGACAAAACACACTTGTTCAATATAGGTTCTACGGTCCGTACAACCAAGAGTTCTCAGATATTTTATAGCGATCTAATCTCGAGAATCAACGAGAAAAAGAACCACCAACCCATAAGTTTTAAGGTGGACAAAATATCGCATACCTTTAAAACAGGTAAAACAGCAGTTCAAGAAATATCATTTTCTTCTAAGGAAGGACAGATGGTTGGGATTATGGGGGGATCAGGAACGGGTAAAACTACCCTGATGAATATCATGAATGGCAAAGTTAAACCAACTCACGGAACGCTCAAAGTAAATGGAATCGACCTTCATACGAATTCGAAGTCTTTAGAGGGAGTCATTGGAAATGTTAGCCAAAACGATTTGTTAATTGAAGAATTGACCGTTTTCCAAAACCTTTTCTTTAGCGCTAAATTGAGTATTGGCGGGTTAACTAGTTCGCAGCTTGCGAAAAGAGTTGTAGATGTTTTAAAATCACTTGGACTTTACGAAATTCGACGATTAAAAATTGGATCATCGCTTGATAAAGTAATATCTGGAGGCCAGCGTAAACGTCTGAATATTGCCTTAGAGCTAATTCGAGAGCCTTCAATTCTATTCGTCGACGAACCAACATCGGGACTTTCAAGCCGTGATTCTGAAAATATCATGGACTTGCTTAAAGAGCTTTCGTTAAATGGAAAGTTGATTTTTGTGGTCATTCATCAGCCGTCTTCAAATATTTTCAAACTGTTCGATCGATTGTTAATCATGGATGTTGGAGGCTATCCAATTTATGACGGAAACCCTTTGAATGCGATCGTTCATTTTAAAACGCATTCGTACAGAGGGAATTCTCATGAAAGAGAATGCAGTCTTTGTGGAAATGTTAACCCTGAGCAGATATTCAATTTAATTGATGCCCGAATCGTTGATGAATACGGAACTGAAACGCACACTAGAAAGAAAGATGCAAAAGATTGGAATGAATTGTACACCATTCATAAAGTGACGAAAAAGATAGAGACAAAAGATTCCAAAATTGACTCTTCTTCGAAGCTTCCGTCTAAATTAATTCAACTTTGGACTTATTTCAAAAGAGATTTACTTAGTAAGGTTTCCAACCTGCAGTATATATTGGTAAACCTTCTAGTAGCCCCATCGCTTGCATTAATCCTTTCGTTTTTCATCAAATATTTTGATTGGCGCAATGGAGTTGAAAGTTACTCTTACTTCAGCAATGAGAATATTCCACAGTATATTTTCATCTCTATAATCGTTTCAATTTTCTTAGGCCTCACTGTATCTGCGGAGGAGATCAATAAAGACAAAGAAATTTTAAGTCGAGAGAAATTCCTGAACCTTTCGAGGAACAGTTATTTACTCTCTAAAATCTCAATCCTATTCTCAATTTCAGCCATTCAATCCCTAATGTTCGTTCTGATCGGGAATTATATCCTTGAAATCGAAGGAATGTTATTTGAATACTGGTTGGTCTTGTTTTCAACTGCCTGTGTCTCAAACATCGCTGGTCTGAATATCTCAAGTGCCTTTAATTCCGCTAAGGTTATTTATATAATTGTTCCGTTACTGATCATTCCTCAATTACTATTTAGTGGTGTTATTGTTAAGTTTGACAAGTTGCACCCTTCCCTATCTGACGCAACGAAAGTTCCTTGGGTGGGTAATATGATGGTTTCGAGATGGGCCTATGAAGCCTTAACCGTTGAACAAGCGAGCCAGAACCAATTGTCAAAACAGACGTTTGAGCACGACTTGTTATTGAGTAATGCCCAGTGGAAAAAAGACTATTGGCTTCCAGAATTGCAATCCGAAAAGAGCATCATGCTCAATGCAAATGACTTTGACAAGGCAGTTGTTGCAAACGCTAAGCTTACGATGACGAATGAGCTTCTAAAGGAGAATGAACTTTGGGGCAACTGGAAATGCAAGGGCTGTTTCGATGATTTAGCAACAAAGACAATGACCTCCGAGGAAGATTTTGAGAATATTGATGCTTTTCTTGATACGCTTCGTCTGCAATGGATCAACACTATGACGGTAGAGAAAAAAGCCATAGAAAAATTCATTGATAAAACGGGCGCAAAAGAATATAGAAGACTTAAGGACATTTATCAGAATGAGAGTCTTGATAACCTTGTCACGAATAAAATGGAGAAAAATAAGATTATTGTTACACCCGGTTATTTGTATCAGAATGACGATCCAATTTTCAATGATCCACAAAGGGTGAGCTTCTTTAACTCCCACTTTTTTGCACCTTACAAATACATTTTCGGCAAGAGATACACTACATTCCAAATTAATTTGATCATTATTTGGGTGATCTCAATTTTGTCGTACGTTTTTCTTTACTTCGATGTTCTTCGCCGTTTATTAGTTGGAATGATGCGCTTGTCAATCAGAATGCGCCCCAATAAAAAAGCCCCTGCCGCCGATTAATCGGAAACAGGAGCTCAATATTTATATCGTTTTCTTCTTACATCAACATACCACCACAAACGTTAATTGTTTGTCCTGTAATATAACTTGACATATCTGATCCCAAGAATACTACTAAATCTGCAACATCTTTAGGTGTCCCTCCTCTTTTCAAAGGAATTGACTTTCTCCATTCCGCAACAACAGCTTCGTCTAATTCAGCAGTCATTTCAGTTTCGATAAACCCAGGAGCAATCGCATTGCAACGAATACTTCTTGAACCCAACTCCTGAGCGATAGATTTTGAGAATCCTATCAATCCAGCTTTAGAAGCCGCATAGTTTGATTGCCCAGCATTTCCGCTAACTCCAACAACTGAAGACATATTAATTATAGAACCTTTTCTAGCCTTAAGCATTGGACGCTGAACAGCTTTGGTCAAGTTAAATGCCGATTTCAAATTCGTATTCATTACTTCGTCCCATTGTTCTTCGCTCATTCTCATTAACAATGTGTCTCTTGTGATTCCTGCGTTGTTTACAAGTACATCAATCGTTCCAAATGCTTCAACTACTTGATCAACTAACTCTTGTGCTTCGTCGAATTTTGATGCATCTGATTTAAATCCTTTTACTGTTCCTCCATTCGATGATAACTCTGCTTCTAAAGCTTTTGCTCTGTCAACAGAAGAAAGATATGTAAAGGCAACCTTAGCTCCATGTTTAACACATTCTTCTGCAATAGATTTACCAATTCCTCTTGAGGCACCGGTAATTAAAACAACTTTATCTTCCAATAATTTCATACTTCTAATTTTTGCGGCTAAGTTAATAAAAAGTGTAAGTTTTTATATTATTCATTCTTCGACTTCAATAAACCTGAATCTAAATAATTGGCAAATAATTCAACTAGAATTCCATTCTTCAAAAGATTAAAAATGTTCATCTAATTTAAATTCTATTTTTCTAGTGGAAAACAATCGATGAAACAGTATCAATATTCAATTACCCTATTAATCAACTTCACTAAACCGATTTAATAACTAATTTAGCACTAGGTTTAGTTGTAAAAAGTAGGTTAGTTACGAAAGCAGTGAAGTTTGACTTTGCTGCTTTCACTTTTTTTAAAACTAATTAAAGAAGTCCCATGTTAATCCTACACGGAGGCGTGGTGACGCAATTGGAAATCCAAACTGCTCCTGATTCCTTCTATCATTCCAAAAATAACCGATATTTTCATACCTGACATAGAACCTAAACTCTTCAATTCCAAAGCTTGCAAAAGCATGAAGGTTAAAAATCGAATTGGTTTGATTTGTACCAGGAGTAATGAACAAATTGTAAGCATCCATCGCTGGTACATACACGCGATTATTAAACTGAGAGGTGTACGATGCGTCCACTCCAAGCAGCATTTCGAGTCTCTTCGCTTCAAACAATCTTCCTTTAAAGTAAATTCGTGAGTACGCTTGAAAAGAAGGCAAATACCCGTTGTTATCGAATGAATAAACCA
This sequence comes from Crocinitomicaceae bacterium, assembly GCA_047630755.1. GTDB lineage: Bacteria > Bacteroidota > Bacteroidia > Flavobacteriales_D > Crocinitomicaceae > UBA4466. Next base: position 262,760 of record JBLHYG010000008.1, read on the forward strand.
ACGTTGGCATAATATTGAAATTGCCTAGCGCCAAGTGGGCCTTCGCCTTGATAGAGCCAAATGAGAATGAATTCAACGAATCATTGCGCCATTGATCTCCGTCAAATACATAGGCGGCTGAAAGCGAATTAAAATCTCCACTTACACCAAAATTAAAAACAGAATCTTTAACATTCCAATTCAAGCTACCTCCTACTCTCATTGCAGTTTGTTTCTCAATACTTGATAATATGTAAGAAAAATTATTTGCAAAATAAGACCGTTGAAATGGATCTGGAGCGAAGTTCATTAAAACCAATCCCGCAGCTACTTTGAGTTTTCCTTTGCTGTATTTCAATCGAGCCTCTTCACTCCATTCATTAAAACCACCAATTAAATTTAAACGGGCTTCATTCGTAAGAATAAAATCTTTAATTCTTATTCGAGCATTTGTGGTGAAGCCAACTTCGTTCGTGTCTCTGTTTACTCCTAAATTCTGAAAGTTCCAATACGCATGTTCTATCAAGGCGTCCAGATAGAATTGCGACTTGCGATTGGAAAAATAAGCTCCACCGGCATTCCGAATTCTCGCCAAATTGAATTGATCTCTCGTTTCAGAAGAGTCAATGTAAATTGAACTATAAATTGCGGAAAGGTTATCTATTTCTAGGTATTCACGGTTTGTGATCGTATAATGGTGATGTGTAGTTAAACCAAAATGATTGAGTGAGTCAGGGCTAAAATTGAAGTAATTTTTAAGAAAAGCGGATCCCAATTTCACTGAGCTGCTTGCATCCGTTTTATTTATGGCGGCAAATTCCAATCCCAAGGTATCGATTACATCATAATTGGAAGTAGAATTTACTACTCCACCTGAATGCGCTACATCCCAAGATTGGAAACTGGCTTTTAATTGAAAGCTGTATCTCTTTGCGTCTCTTTGTAATTGCGCCCTGAGATTGTTTTCACTGTAATTCGAATTCTGAATAAATCCACTTCCTGAATTTCGGTCGTATTTTAAATTAAACAGAAAATGTTCAGAAAATGCCTGACTATAATCCAAACGAACGAATTGCGATCCTTGTCCACCGAATGAATATGCAAAACCCAAATGGGGAATCGCTGAAAATTTTAAAGGGTCAAACTTTGTAAATCCTTGGAACTTACGGGTGCTTATATCTTGATAAAGACTTTTGGTTGATAACCCATTTAAGCTAAGCATTGATCTACCTCCTTCGAAGGTTGAAGGAAGGTCCGCATTACTGATATCGAACGTATCAATTGCGCCTCCAGTTTTCTGCTGATAGCGCACTGTATCAGGATCCAAGTCAATTTGACCGAACACCGATAACGAGCTAAGAAACATAAAAACGAAGGTTATTTTTTTCATGCGCTTTCCTTGGAACGTAAATTTATACAAAAAAAGGGGCAGCCCGACATAATCAGGAGCCCCTTGTAAGGTCTTTAAAAAGTTAGACTAAAGGTTGTTTACCTTAACTTGAAGTCCAGATTTTAAATTAGCTGCTTTGTTATCGTGAATAACATTCGTTTTAGCCAATTTATCAATCATTGTAACAACAGACGGTAACATTGCCTCAGCTTCTTTCTTGCTAGTCAATTCTCTTAACGTACGAATTGCGTTACGTGTTGTTTTGTGTTGATACTTGTTACGAAGTCTTTTAGATTCGTTCGATCTGATTCTTTTTAGTGCTGACTTATGATTCGCCATATTTTCTCTCTTTTTTTTAAACTCTTAATAACTGTAGCCCATAGGAGAATCGAACTCCTGTTTCCAGGATGAAAACCTGGCGTCCTAACCACTAGACGAATGGGCCAAATAACGTATTCGGCAACGTTGTACTCTTTTACTCTTGTAGCCCATAGGAGAATCGAACTCCTGTTTCCAGGATGAAAACCTGGCGTCCTAACCACTAGACGAATGGGCCAAATATTATTTTAATATCCCCGTTTTGGGAGTGCAAATATATAGTGAAATTCTTTAATGACAAACGGTTTGAATGATTTTTTATTAAAAAATGTCACCTCCTTCTTTAGAGAACTTGAAACCTAGTCTTTTACCTGTTGCAATTTGAAGGTCTGAACTGATTTCTTGAATCTGCATTACCGTAACTTCTTGGATCAATTCATAAGGTGGAGTAATCAAGTCAAACTCAATGGCAAACACTATTGCAGCCTGTACAATGTCACGAATCAACTTAGGAGTTAGCTTACTGTTTTCTAAATCCTTAAACATCCCTCCGAGATCCCCTTTTCCCTCTACCATGCATTTTTCATCATGGTTCATAAAGACGCGTCCAATCAAATAACCCGAATCATTAAAGCGATTTTTCTCGTAAGATTCGGCTAAAAAATTATAAATATTAATAATTCCAAAATAACCATTTGCGCCATTTCCTTTCAAATAGTCTGTTTCCCATAAAGGATTGTCATCTTCAAGTCTAAAAATATTTTGGTGCAATTGAAAGACCAAAACATCACTTCCGATATAAGTAATAAACTCATGGTCCCCTTTATCATCAAACTTTAAACGGACTCGATCATCATTAACTTCCTTTCTATAAGCAGCAATTTCATTTTTAACGGCTTTTTTAAAAAGTTCAAGAATACCTTCAGAAAAATCGGCAACATCTTGTTTTACGGCAGCTTTATTGATTAATAAATCAATAATTTTTGAACGAATATTTGTCTTTCCCATTCTAATATGCTTTTGCAAAAATAACGCGTCCAGCGGATGGTTTTCCAGTCACCATACACTCTCCTGTCTCCTCTTCTCTGTCAAAGGGAATACAACGAATCGTTGCCTTTGTATCATCTTTAATTTGTTTTTCTGTCTCCTCAGTACCGTCCCAATGCGCCAAAAAGAAACCTCCTTCAGATTCAATCTTCACTTTAAACTCATCATAAGAATCGATGTTGCGAATATTTTTCTTTCTAAATTCTAAGGCTCTATTGTATAAGTTTGATTGAATGTCCTCCAATAATAATTCAATATGAGCATCAACACCATCAAAGGTTAGAATCTCTTTTGTCTTGTTATCTCTTCGCGCAACTTCGATATTTCCATTTTCGAAATCTCTCATTCCCATTGCCAATCGAACAGGAACACCTTTGGCCTCATATTCAGCAAATTTCCACCCTGGGCGACGGTTCTCATCATCATCAAACTTGAATGAAATCCCTTTTGCTTTCAATTTCACTCCCAACTCATTGATTCTTTCAGTAATGGCAGCCAAATCTTCATCTGTCTTATAAATCGGAACGGCTACAACCTGAATTGGCGCCAATGCAGGAGGCAAAACCAATCCTTCATCATCCGAATGCGTCATAATCAAGGCCCCCATCAATCGCGTTGAAACGCCCCATGAAGTTGCCCAAACGTATTCTTGTTTCCCTTCTTTATCTGCAAACTTCACATCAAAAGCTTTCGCGAAGTTCTGTCCTAGAAAGTGCGATGTTCCAGCCTGCAATGCCTTACCGTCTTGCATCATTGCTTCGATTGTATACGTCGCATCTGCTCCGGCAAATCGCTCACTGTCAGATTTAGCACCTTTAATTACAGGCATCGCCATTGATTGTTCAGCAAAATCGGCATATACATTATTCATCAATGCTGCCTCAGCCAAAGCTTCCGCCTTCGTTTGGTGGGCTGTATGACCTTCTTGCCATAAAAACTCTGCAGTTCTTAAGAAAATACGTGTACGCATCTCCCAGCGAACAACATTTGCCCATTGATTGATTAATATTGGTAAATCACGATAAGATTGAATCCACTTCTTGTATGTACTCCAGATAATTGCCTCACTCGTTGGGCGAACAATCAATTCTTCTGTCAATTTTGCTTCTGGATCTACAATTAACTTTCCTTTGTTATTTGGATCATCAATAAGTCTGTGATGTGTGACTACCGCACATTCCTTGGCAAATCCTTCAGCATTTTTTTCTTCTGCTTCGAATAAACTTTTAGGAATAAAAATTGGAAAATATGCGTTTGAGTGACCTGTTTCCTTGAATTTTGCATCCAAGATATCTCTCATTTTCTCCCAGATAGCATAACCATACGGCTTAATTACCATACAACCTCTTACTTCTGAATTCTCAGCAAGATCAGCTCTTGAAACTATTTCATTGTACCATTTAGAATAATCCTCTTCTCTTGTCGTATATTTTTGCGCCATAATTTAATAAGGAATGCGTGATTTTAAGAGGCAAAAATAGGAAAATCGGAGAGAACAACCCTTTCAAAAAACAAAAAAGGGGAAGCATTCGCCTCCCCTTCCAATTTTATTTTTAGAATTCTTAATGCAATACTGAAATTCTGCGAACTTCATTTTGACCGTTTGATAAATTTATTTTCAATAAATACTCACCATTGGCCATTGTAAGCGTTGATAAAACTGTTGCACTTGAATTAGAAGTTTGCTTGAAAACAGATCGTCCTGCAAGATCAAGTACCTCCAAATCAGAAATCACTTGTGACGCTTCTACCGTAATTTGATTCGATGCCGGTATTGGATAAATGGAAATTGATAATGGCTCCAATTCATTGATTCCAATAATAGAAACTGTAATGTCTTGAGTTGTTGTTTCAACTCCACATGAATCTGTAACAGTCAAAGTAACAGTATAAGTTGCATTCGCAGTGTATGTATGACTTGCATCTTGAGTTGAATACGTTGTTAAATCACCCATATCCCAGCTATAAGTAGTAGTTCCATTTGAAGCAGATGTATTTGTGAAATCATACGATGGCTCGTTATTCACAACAGTAAACGATGGAATTGGATCGATGCAAATGAAGACGTCGATATTGTATGAAATAGAATCTACTCCACAATCATCAGTCACAACAAGAACTACTGTATAATTTCCAGTAGCCGCATAAACGTGCGAAGGGTTTTGTTGCGTTGAAACATTCCCGTCACCAAAGTCCCAAGCCCAAACTGTTGAAGTTCCTGTAACCGTACTTAAGTCGCTAAAATCAACTTGTGCACCAGAGGTAATTGAAGAAAAGTCAACATCTGGAAGACTACATAATGTTGGCATAACAGATTGACATGAGGAATCGGAAGCTCCACAATCATTGACTACAGTGCAACAAACGGTATAAGTACCAGCAACAGCATAATTATGCGATGGATCTTGTAAACTTGATGTATTACCATCACCAAAGTCCCATAAGTAAGATAGAACATTGCTGTGTGAGAAAGTTAAATCTGTAAAATCAACTTGTAAAGAATTTACTGATGAAGACCAAATATTTTCCAAAGAATCACCAACTGGGATAACTGTATCCGCAACACAATTAACTGACCAACCGAATAGTGTATCGGTCAATTTTACATCTGCATTGTATCCAATACTTGGAAAAACGTGTAAGGGGTCAATTGCGTTCTCTTCAGGGCTTCCGTCATCATAATCCCATGTGTAAGAAAGGTCTTCTAATCCTAAATATGTCGCTAAATTATACATTCGATCAGAAACAACAGGAGACGAATTATTCGTAAAAGTAGTAGTACCTGTTAGCAAACACCCATCAGCTGCTGTAAAGTCTGAAGTTAAATTATATTCTACATGAGGATATCCTAACATGTCAGCGTCAAAAGGCCCTCCTCCAATATTAACATCGTAAGAATTTAGCCAATTCGCTCCAATCTGCACACCAGCGAGCCATTCCATTTGACCGTCTCCAGCAGTATAACTGTTAAAAATTAAACTCACAGGATTTCCAGTAGGATTTGAAAAAACCATAACATACGGTTGAGTTACCGTAACCGCAGGGAAAGTAACCGACTTTTGCAGTAGTGAAAGTGTTCCTCCATAAAAGTTTGTATCAATAGTCAAACTTGTCGCCGCTAAAGGCAAACCAGTAGGAAGTGAATCAGCTCCTGCTAAATACATCTGAACATCAATAGATTGAGTAATACCGTTTGTGACATCCGCCTTAAAAGCGAAAAACTCGAACCCAGAAACAGTAATTGCTTGTGGCGCATTAAAATATTGGCTAATAGCAGTTGCTGAAGTCGCTGAATTGATGTTTAGCAAAGCTAATCCAGTAGCTTTTTGCAAGGTATACTGAACCGTATCGACCCCACATAAAGCAGAAACTTTTTGAGATGAAGCATTTGAATTCGATCCGAATAAACCTGCTGGACTTAAATCATTAATTAAGTTAGCATTTACGACCTGTACATTTTGAGAAAAACCAATCGTCGATAAAAGACAAAAGGCAAAAAAGAGAATTCTTTTCATAGCGTTTAATTTTTTACAAAAGTACAACTATAAAAACGCCTTTAGGAACCAATTTAGTTTTTCAACCTCATTTTGATCTCCTCTTCAAATGAAATCTTCTTTATCTTGCTCCTTACCCAAGAGGAGATATCAAAATATTCCAATACAACTCTCTCGTTATGATCGTTCAACAATTCAGAGATTTCCGATTGCATTTTCTCGAAAATTTCAATTCTATTTACAGTTTCAGCAGTCTTAGCGAGTTTACGAATACTCTTAATACACACATTCTCAACTTGATAATCACGTTCTTGTTTGCTCAAATACCTATTTGTCGATTTTACAACATATTCCAAGAAATCATAATTCTCTAATTCATAATGAATTACAATATTGAATAGTCTTGAGAAACTGTAAATATCTTGTCGTAGATTTTGTTCATTGTCATTCAGAACTTCATTAATATATTGAAGCGCCTTTTTGTAATCTCCCGTACCGAAATAACTGTACGCTTTATTATATGTCAAAAGCACTTCCATTTCTTTACTGATTTTACCGTCGTACAGCGCTTGTTGTTTTTCGATTTCAGCTATAAGTTCAACGCTTTTATCAAATTCTCCCATTGCGTGAAGCAGCACCAATTCTTGATTGTAAGTATTCGAGAAAATTCGAACGGAAATATCAACAGAATTAAATCCTTTCTTTCCGTGCAAACTCCTTATCGTAAGGATAAGCTCTTGCGCTTCACTAAAGTCTTTATTATCAATGTGACATCTCAAAAGATGGAAAAGAGTATTGACATAGCGTTGCCCCGTATCCAATTTGATATATGGATTGTCGTCTAAGATTTCTTGCGTTCTATTGAAAAACTGGAAACTATCTCTATAATTTCTATTCGTGGCAGAACAAAGCCCCTTTATATAGTAACAAATAGATGCCGCTTTTGTCGACAAAGCCGTGTTCTTGCCTTTAATCAAATGGTAATCGGCGATATCCTCAACAACTTGTCTTTCTGTTTCATTTCTCGTGAAACCACCGGATCTAAAGATCAAATTGATTTTAGAGTAGATAACTGTGTATTCAGCAAGATTACGGAGCTTTGCAATTACCATCTCTTCTTCTTCAACCAATTTATCAAGATCGGTCGAGAACTCACCTGATTCATAGGCAGATTCAAGCAATTTCTTTTCCCAACCAATCAATTCAAACCAGTAATAGAATTTTTCATACCGTTTCGCCGTTTGTTTTGCTCGACCAACAAACTTCTCACATTCTTTATACAAGGCCTTGTTGTAAAGGATTTCAACATTTTTAATTTCTTGCTTAAGAGAACTGCTGATACTTTGCTCACTATAGTAGGACCTTAAACTTTTTAAAATCAATTTATACAGGTGATTCTTTTCCGATGGAAGGTGCTTAATAAAAGTTTGATTTTCGAATTCATCTTTTAATGCATTTTCATCATAAGATGATTGGCGCTCGATATAATCGAAGATCTTCAAGTAATTCTTCTCACCAGATTGTAGAGAAGAAGACAGCTTAAAAAATCGTTTCTCTGACTTGGTCAAAGATTTAACGAGCTTAAACAGTTCCGTTGACGGCTTCATAGTTTAACTTTTAAATGAGATATAACGCCACAATTTAAGAATAAGATTTAAACAATAAAAGTTCGATTCAAATTTAAAATTGGAAACGTAAGGATTAAACCTACTGTAAAAACGGGTGTTCTGGTGTTTATATCTTAACGCCTAATCAATACCCTGCCAATTCCATAGACTATAAGAATACAAGAAAGGTCTTGGATTCCCAAGACCTTTCTTTAACAACAACAAACTAAAAAACCTCAATACGGATTCGATCCTATCTGAGGGTAACCGATTCACCTTTTGATACAATTGTACCATCAGTGAAATTATTTAATCTTTTAATTGACTTAACATTAGTAGCATACATTTGAGACAATTCTTCGACTGTCATATCTGTTTTCGCTACAATTTCTTTATTCTTGAATATACTTCCTCTTCTTTTTGGTTGAATATAAATGATATCACCTTCTTCCAACACATCTTTCTTTCCATCAAAGTTATTGTATCGGTAAAGCTGAGATAAATTCAATCCAAATTCTTTTGAGATCTTGTAAAACGTATCTCCTTTTTGGGCCATAACGTATTTCACCTTGCTCTCGTGCACAACAACACTGTGCTTGTTCGAATACACATCAGTTGAAGCAATCAATTCGGGCTTATAGCCTTCTGAAGGCAATCCATTTCTGTCGTACTGATCCAAATTCAAATCTTCGATAATTCCAATAAGTAAATCTGGATATTTAGGATTCGTTGCATACCCAGCTTTCTTCAAACCCTTTGCCCAAGCTTTATAATCGGTTACATCGTATGTAAATAAAAATGCATATCGGCTGTATCCCATTAAAAACTCAGAATGATCTTTATACGATTGATCCGCTGTTTTATATACACGGAAACATTCGTTATCCTTATCATCATCCAGATACATTTTCTTTCCTGTCCATCCGTGGCATTTAATTCCAAAGTGATTGTTACCCGAAAGGGCTAATGCAGAATTACCACTTCCACTCTCAAGAATACCTTGGGCTAAAGTGATACTCGCTGGAATATTGTTATCAACCATTTGCTGAATCGCAGTTGCTTTCCATTGATCCACATACTCCGATTTGGTAATACGTGCATCATTGGCGAAGCTTGTGCCGGCCAATAGCAATGCTGATAATGTAATTACTCTTTTCATGTTGTTTGTTGTTGTGGTCTATTATTACGGTCGATTATGCGTTTTGTTACAAAAATTGTTGAAAACCTTAACATTAATTGTTGATAACCTCTACAACCTCATGCAAACCAGACAATTTGACATAGTAAACCAGCTCATTATGACATATTTTCCGAAAAAAGACCACTATTCTATTTTGGATTCGAATTTGATCCATGTAATTCGAACAAAACAGACAACAGATGGATTTGAATAAACTCACGATAAAAACACAGGAAGTTCTTCAAGCGGCTCAAGTATTAGCAACTGAAAAAGGAAATCAGGCCATAGAAACTGCTCACGTTTTAAAATCAATCCTAACAAAGGACAAAGACGTTATTCCGTATTTACTGAAATCTCTCAACGTAAATATTGAAATCTTATCGAATACAACGGATAAGATTATTGAGAACTACTCGAAAGTAACGGGCGGACAGATGTATATGTCTTCGAAAATGAATGAGGTATTGAACAATTCATATATTGAAATGAAAAAATTCAATGACGAATATGTTTCGATAGAAGTCCTCTTCTATTCATTACTAGGAGCAACAGACTCAATAGGCACCTTATTAAAGGACAATAAAATAAACCAGAAAAACTTAAAAGCATCAATTATGGAATTAAGGAATGGAGAAAATGTCACTACCAATAGCTCAGAGGGCAATTATAAATCTCTGGAAAAATATGCTCGAAACCTAAACGCACTAGCGAAAGACGGAAAACTTGACCCAGTAATTGGAAGAGATGATGAAATTCGACGCGTTCTTCAAATACTTACGCGTAGAACGAAGAACAACCCTATCTTAATTGGTGAACCTGGTGTTGGTAAAACAGCTATTGCAGAAGGAATTGCACATCGTATTATCGAAGGTGATGTTCCAGAGAACCTAAAATCTAAAGTGGTTTACTCCTTGGACATGGGCGCTTTGATTGCTGGAGCAAAATACAAAGGTGAATTTGAAGAGCGCCTTAAAGCAGTAATAAAGGAAGTTACCAAAGCAGATGGAGAAATCATTCTATTTATTGATGAAATTCATACGCTTGTCGGTGCAGGAAGTGGTGGCGAAGGAGCTATGGATGCTGCAAACATTTTAAAACCCGCCTTGGCAAGAGGTGAATTGAGAGCTGTTGGTGCAACAACATTGGATGAATACCAAAAGTACTTCGAGAAAGACAAAGCGCTTGTTCGACGTTTCCAAACTGTAATGGTAAATGAACCATCGACTGAAGATGCAATTTCAATTCTTCGTGGAATTAAAGAGAAATACGAAACACACCACAAAGTATTAATCAAGGATTCCGCTATTATCAGCGCAGTCGAACTTTCACAACGGTATATTACTGACCGTCAATTACCGGATAAAGCAATCGATTTAATTGATGAAGCCGCGTCTAAATTGAGAATGGAGATCAATTCCAAACCAGAAGTTCTGGATGAGATCGAACGCAAAATCATGCAACTTGAAATTGAACGCGCAGCAATTAAAAGAGAGAACGATGTCAAAAAATTGGCTGGACTGGAGAAAGAATTGTCACATTTAAGTGAGGAAAGAGATGCTTTAAACGCCAAATGGAAAATGGAGCACGATGTTGTTGACGCGATGCAAGCTTTCAAAGAATCAATTGAGCAGCTCAAACTAGAAGCGGATCAAGCGGAACGCGCGGGAGATTTTGGTAAGGTTGCTGAAATTAGATACGGTCGAATTAAAGAAGTCGAATCAAATCTTGAAAAAGCAAGAGCCCAGCTGTTGGAAATTCAGTCGGACTCAAAAATGATTAAAGAAGTCGTTGATTCAGAAGAGATTGCAGAGGTTATTTCTAAATGGACTGGAATTCCGGTGAGTAAAATGATTGAAAGCGAAAAAGCAAAACTTTTAAAATTAGAAGAGGAGCTTTCAAAACGCGTTGTTGGTCAAACCGAAGCAATTACCGCTCTAGCAGATGCTGTGAGAAGATCACGAGCTGGACTTCAAGACGATAAAAAACCGATTGGATCATTTATCTTCTTAGGAACGACTGGTGTTGGAAAAACAGAGTTGGCAAAAGCGTTGGCAGATTATTTGTTCAACGATGAAAATGCAATGACTCGAATCGATATGAGTGAATACCAAGAAAAACATTCAGTAAGTAGACTCGTTGGAGCACCTCCGGGTTACGTTGGATATGACGAAGGCGGCCAATTAACAGAAGCTGTTCGTCGCAAGCCCTACTCGATCGTTTTACTTGATGAAATTGAAAAAGCGCATACCGATGTATTCAATGTTCTATTACAAGTGCTCGATGACGGACGTTTAACCGACAACAAAGGAAGAACGGTCAATTTCAAGAATACGATAATCATAATGACATCGAACTTGGGCTCTGAATTAATCCATGAACGATTCGAAGACATTAAACCGGAGGAATTCGATCAAGCTGCAGGAAGAGCAAAAGCAGACGTTTTAGGCTTACTAAAACAAACGATTCGTCCAGAATTCTTAAATCGAATTGACGAAACAATAATGTTCTTGCCTTTGACAAAAGACAACGTTAGGGAAATAGCTAAAATTCAATTAAAGAATTTGACTGCGAAGCTTCACAAGCAAGGAATAAACTTGATCATAAAAGAAGAAGCATTGAACTGGATAGCGGAAACGGGATACGACCCATTCTTTGGAGCACGACCTATAAAACGGGTCATTCAAAAGAATGTGATGAATGAATTATCGAAATCAATTCTGTCAGATTCCATCGATACCAGTAAGAATGTCATTCTCGATATTTTCGATGATCAAATCGTGTTTCGGAAACCAATAAATGAGGACGAAGAAGTAGTAATAGCAGTATAATGGTAGGTTAAATTCTAAGAAAGGCGTCTAGGTTAAATCTAGACGCCTTTTTTGATGGGGAATTTTCCTTATTTTTAGACTTCGAATGAAACTATTTAAACACGCCATTTCCACTATCACTCTGATCTCATTGATCCTAATCATCTATGCTATATTGAGTGTGGAAAGTGATTCAGGCATCATTCGATCACTTCTATTTTCAACCTATACCATTTTCACATTTGTTGTTTTACTTACCTACAGAGTTTCTCTTATCGGAAAGGAAAAGATCAATTGGGTGGCACTTGGATTAACAGGCGCGATCGTTTTGAGCTTGTTCTTAATGGAAACGGATAAAGGCTTGGTCTATTCGCTTTGGGATTTCACTCTTATTGGATTTATCTTTCTTTGCGGAGAGGCCATCTTTCAAATTATTCCTGAAAAGAAGCTCCTTTCCTTACCAACAAAGATTTTAGCGGTTTCAATTATAGCGCTGTTTACATCTATTGTTGTTTTCCAAATCGGATCTCCTACTCTATTCTACATCGCGGAATGGCTAATCGCTATACTGAGTCTGTTGCTCATTGTCAACTTCTTCTTAAAAACAAAAGAAGCTTAGTCTACATACGTACCGAAGCCTTTTAGTCTTTTTGTCCAATACGCTGATTTAGTAACATCCGTTAAAATTACGCCTTTACTTGAACTTGAATGAATCATCATTAATGGATCTCCTTTTTCAGAAACGACAATACCTACATGTGAAACACCAGAACCATTATCAAAAAAGACCAAATCTCCTTTTTGAACATTTTTCGCTTTAACTTTCGGTGCATCATTGTATTGATCCACAGCTCTTCTCGGTAATTTCGAACCATTTTTTGACATTACGTAGCTTGTAAATCCACTGCAATCAAATCCATCCGGTGAACTTCCAGCCCAAACATAAGGCGTTCCCAATTGCTTTTTAGCTGTTGTTAAAATCTCATCGCGTAATCCAGGATTCTCAACAACAATAGAACTATCCAAAATGTTTGAATCCACAGGTGTCGAATCAATTTCTGGTACTTCTTCAAAGAGGACGTCGATCAACTCTTGAACTTTTTCGAATTCTTTCTGCTTCCCTAAACGTTTAAGATCAGCGGCCCAAGAAATCATATCATTCTTTAGCCAAGCCAACTCATACATGTGAGAATTTACTATTTTCTCTCCGTCACTTGAATTTTTCACCTCCAAAAACAAAGTCTTTGCTTCATCAAGTGCTTTCGGATGCGCCAAAAGCCAATATTCATTCTGGGCAAGTTGAAACAAACTAATACTCTTGTAATAGGCCGGGAGCATTGAAAAATCATATTCGGGATCATCCAGCAATCGACTTGACTTCCGCCTCACCTTCTTATAATGACCTTGATCAAAAAACATTTCCAGTTTATCCAATCGTGGATTCTGAGCGTCAGCACTAAAACTGATTAAAAATATGATCAATAAAACACCTATTCCTTTCATAGACTAATTTGTATATGTAAATAACGAGAATTAATTCTTTCATTTCACCGTTTGTACGAATTTCATTCCACAACGTCATGTTTATTCAGTACCTTCTCTGGAATTAACATAATTTATATCCGCGACCTGTTACTAAACCGCCGTATTTTGCGTTATTTAAATGAAAACCCGAGTTTAATCCAGATTTTACATCATCTATGAGAATAGCCCCCTTAGTTATAGCGCTTATTCTGACAAGCATTTCCTACGGTCAGAAAGACAGAAACAACGTTTCTACAACACAAAAATTTGACGAAGTTCTGACTTACGTTTCGAAACTATACGTCGATGATGTAAATAGTGATGCACTTACAGACGCAGCGATTATTGGTTTGCTTGAAAAACTAGATCCACACTCTACTTATATTTCGAAAGAAGAAGTGAATGAGGCGAATGAAAGAATCAACGGAAATTTTGTTGGAATTGGAATTCGTTTCCAAATACTAAAAGACACTTTAATGGTCGTTGCGACAATTCCAGGTGGACCTTCAGAAAAACTCGGTCTGATGCCGGGAGACAAAATCATTACGATTGAAAACGAATCGGTTGCAGGAACGGGATTACAAAACAGTCAGGTTCGAGAAAAACTACTTGGAGATCGAGGAACGAAAGTAAAAGTTGAAATCCAAAGAAAGAAGACTAAGGATCCTATTGCCTTTGTGATTACGCGAGATGTCATTCCTGTGAACTCAGTTGACGCTTCATACATGATCAATGATAGAACGGGATACATTAAACTAAACTCGTTCTCGAGAACATCATTGAATGAAGTCCAAGACGGCATTCGAGATTTGAAAAAACAAGGAATGGAAAACTTGATTTTTGACTTGCAAGGAAACGGAGGTGGACTTCTATACACTGCTAAGTATCTAGCGGACGAATTTTTAAGTGGAGACAAATTGATTGTTTATTCTGAAGGGCGTGCTCAACCAAGATCAGATTTGAGATCTGGACTCTCAGGTTTATGGGAAGGCGGAAAGCTTGTTTTATTAACGGACGAGTATTCAGCATCGGCAAGTGAAATTTTATCTGGAGCAATACAGGATTGGGACAGAGGTCTTATTGTTGGAAGAAGAACGTACGGTAAGGGATTGGTTCAACGTCCGATTGACTTAACAGATGGTTCACAAATGAGATTGACAATTGCGCGTTACTTCACGCCTAGCGGAAGGTTTATCCAGAAATCATACGAAGACAAAGACGCCTACAGAAGTGACCTTCTAGATCGTTATGAAAACGGTGAATTCATGCATCAAGACTCAATTAAAATGCCGGATTCATTAATGTTTGAAACAATGCTCAAGCATAGAAAGGTTTACGGTGGCGGAGGAATTATGCCTGACTACTTTGTTCCATTGGACACTATGGAAGTGACAGATTACTTTTCTGATCTAATTCGTTCAGGACATGTTAATTCGTTTGCCCTTAGTTATATCGATGACAATCGCGAAGCAATGCTTACGTCGTATCCTGAATTCAAGGACTTTAAAAATGGATTTGCAACAGATAAAAAATTCATGGATGAATTTTTTGAATATGTCGACAAAGAAGACGAGGACGATGAGCTTGAATTTAATCAAGAAGAATATGACATCAGTTCGGAATTATTGAAATTGAGAATGAAAGCAATCTTAGCAAGAAACCTTTGGGGATACAGTGAATTCTATCAGATTTACAATGAATCCAATGAAATCTTGCAAAAAGCTATCGAAGTTATAGAGTCTGACCTTTACGACCAAGCTGGTCTAGAATAAGCATTGAATATTGAGCCTTAAACCCAAAAAATTGAACACTTAAAAAAAAGCGGTCTTGGCTCAGTCAAAACCGCTTTTTCTGTATCTTCGTTATTCTAATTTATACACTATGAAAAAACTTTTAATTCCATTTTTCGCAATTTCTATTCTCGTTTCATGCGGTGAAGAAAAAGATCAAGTAACAGCTCAAAACGGAGACGCCGTGTCGAATGTTAGTGCTGACGAAGATCTTACTCCAGCTCAGAGAAAAAAGATGAAGGAAGATTTCGAGAAAGAGGCTAAAGCACAAGCGGACCTAGAAGCCTCTTTTACTTCTATGAAATTTGACAAATTGGTTCACGATTTCGGAACAGTTAAAGCAGACACTGATAATTTCGTTGAAGTAACTGTAACAAACACAGGAAACAGACCGTTGATTATTTCAGATGTGTCTGCAAGTTGTGGATGCACAATGCCTAAGAAGCCAGAAGCTCCGATACCTCCTGGTCAAACGGATATTATTGAAGTTAAATTCCATTCTAAACCAGGTCAGCTTGGTGAAGTATCTAAAACTGTATCTGTTACAGCAAACACTGAAGAAGTAATCTCGAAATTTGAAATTAAAGCTTTCGTTAAAGAATAATAAAGGCTTATACAACTAGTAAAAGGCGTCCAGGTTAAACCTAGACGCCTTTTTTAATATCTCTTTTTTGGGGGCATTGAATCTTTTTCGAAATAAGCGTGTCACTCTACTTCTTCAAAGTCCACATCTTGAATGTCATTCTGATTTGAAGCATCCTTTCCTACAACTCTTGTTTTACCAAGGGATTGTCTTTTAAGATTTTTTTCTTTTTCGAAACGTTTTCTAGAATCCTTTTCTTGTTTCTTTTGAACGTGAATATTCTTGTTGTTGCTCCACTGAGCAAAAATGCGAATAACAACAAATGCTCCCAATAGAATTAGGAGCATTTTAAATAAACCGGTTACACTGGCTTCAGCGACATCCATTATTTTGACAGGTGCATATTTCGTTCAGAATAGATTTTCAAAAAGAATGGATCTTTCAAAGTCTCAATGAATCGAATTGCTTCCCCCGTTGACTTCATCTCAGGACCAAGTTCCTTCTTAACATCAGGGAATTTTTCGTAAGAGAATACAGGGATTTTAATTGCATAACCACTTTTCTTAGGTTGGAAATTGAAATCCTTAACCTTCTTCTCTCCAAGCATCACTTTCGTTGCGAAGTTCACGTAAGGCTCATCATAAGCTTTCGCGATAAATGGAACCGTTCTAGAAGCTCGTGGATTGGCTTCAATCACATAAACAATATCATCCTTGATCGCAAATTGAATATTCATCAATCCAACAGTCTTTAATTCTACCGCAATTTTTCTTGTGATATCATCTATCTGTTGCATAACCAAATCTCCAAGGTTGTAAGGTGGAAGAAGTGCATAAGAATCACCAGAGTGAATTCCCGCAGGCTCAATATGCTGCATAACACCAATGATGTAAACATCTTCTCCATCACAAATAGCATCTGCCTCCGCCTCTATTGCCCCACCCAAGAAGTGGTCCAAAAGAATCTGATTGCCGGGCATTTCATTCAATATATCTACAACATGATGTTCTAATTCATCTCTGTTGATCACAATTTTCATTTTTTGACCACCTAAAACGTAAGATGGACGAACCAATAATGGGAATCCAAGATCATCAGACAACAGCAATGCTTGTTCCGCACTTTCTACAATTCCGTACTTAGGGAACGGAATGTTATTATCTTCCAAAACCTTAGAGAAACGACCACGATCTTCAGCCAAATCCAACGCATCAAAGCTGGTCCCAAAAATATTGATTCCGTATCGCTCTAACTTCTCTGCCAATTTAAGTGCCGTTTGCCCTCCCAATTGAACAATAACACCTTCTGGCTTTTCATGCTTAATAATTTCGTAAATATGTTCCCAGAAAACAGGCTCGAAGTACAACTTATCAGCCGTATCGAAATCAGTTGATACCGTTTCAGGATTGCAGTTGATCATGATTGTCTCATAACCACATTCTTTTGCCGCTAAAACTCCATGTACGCAACTGTAATCAAATTCAATTCCTTGTCCAATTCTATTGGGACCAGAACCCAACACGATTACTTTCTTCTTATCCGAAACAATACTTTCGTTCTCGTATTCAAATGTTGAATAGTAATAAGGTGTTTGCGCATCAAACTCTGCAGCACATGTATCTACAACCTTATAAACACGATTGATTCCAAATTCTTCACGCTTTGAATACACCTGAGATTCAAGGCATTTCAATAGGTGAGCAACCTGACGGTCTGCATATCCTTTTTGCTTCGCTTCAAACATTAAATCCTTAGGAAGGTCTTCCAAACGGAATTTTTCAATTCTTTTTTCAAGACCGATTAAATCCTCAATCTGTCTTAAGAACCAAGGGTCTATCCTTGTTTTTTCATGAATAGTCTTGAATGGAATCCCAAGCTTCATGGCATCATAAATATGGAACAATCTATTCCAACTCGGATGTTCTAAACTGTGTAGAATCTCATTTTGATTCGTCAATTCTTTTCCGTCAGCACCTAGTCCGTTTCGACCAATTTCCAACGACTGACACGCCTTCTGCAAGGCTTCTTGGAACGAACGACCAATGGCCATTACTTCTCCAACTGATTTCATTTGAATTCCCAATTCACGATTTGTTCCAGGGAATTTATTAAAGTTCCAACGAGGAATTTTTACAATAACGTAATCTAACGTCGGCTCAAATAAAGCTGAAGTTGTTCCAGTAATTTGATTGCTTAATTCATCAAGGTTATATCCTATCGCCAATTTGGCTGCTATCTTCGCAATTGGATATCCAGTTGCTTTAGATGCTAATGCCGAAGAACGAGAAACCCGTGGGTTAATCTCAATAGCGATTATATCTTCATTTTCATCAGGAGAAACGGCAAACTGCACGTTACATCCTCCAGCGAAGTTTCCAATAGAGCGCATCATTTTGATCGCCATATCCCTCATCTTTTGGAATGTTGTATCTGAAAGTGTCATTGCTGGTGCAACCGTAATGGAATCACCAGTGTGCACTCCCATAGGATCAAAGTTCTCAATTGAACAGATGATAACTACGTTATCATTATTATCTCTAAGAAGTTCTAATTCGTATTCTTTCCATCCTAAAAGCGCCTTGTCAATCATCACCTCATGAATAGGAGATAATTGCAAACCTCTTTCTAACAAAGTGTCGAATTCTTCCGCCTCATGAACAATTGAAGCACCAGCTCCACCTAGCGTATAAGATGCTCTCACACATAAAGGAAAACCAAACTCTTGTGCAATTTCTTTTCCTTGAAGAAATGATTTCGCAGCTTCCTGAGGAGCCATTGGAACATCAATCGACAGCATTAGATCACGGAATGCCTCACGGTTTTCAGTAATCTCAATCGCATTAATATCAACTCCTATAATATCTACACCGTGATCTTCCCAGATTCCAAGTTCATCACATTTGATGCAGAGATTTAATCCTGTTTGTCCACCCATTGTAGGCAGAACAGCATCGATATCATGCTTTTTAAGAATTTCCACGATACTTTCCGGCTCAAGAGGCTTCAAGTAGACGTTGTCGGCTACAACTTTATCAGTCATAATCGTCGCTGGATTGGAGTTAATCAATGTAACTTCAATTCCTTCTTCTCTTAATGATCTTGATGCTTGTGATCCAGCATAATCAAACTCGCAAGCTTGACCTATCACAATCGGTCCACTTCCGATAATCAGTATGGACTTAATTGACTTATCTTTTGGCATTATATGCGCTAATTAAAGGGTTCAACTTTCGCGCTTTAAAACGCGTCAAATCGAAGGCAAAATTAGCACATTATCTATAAGAGCTAAAGCGTTTTATTAGTTGTTTTCGATATGTTTTGAACAATCAACGTGAATAACTTTAGAAAGCCCTTTATTAGTGGTGATTAAGGTGGGTTAAATTAGTATTATTAATTTTTAACAGCACTGGCATTAAATGAAAAGAGGTCCATCTTTACCCTGGTTTACAATTTTGATTGCACTTTTGTGTGTTGGAATTTATTTCTGGCAGCTCTATTTAGCCACAACAGGTCACGTTTATATAGAAATTTACGACCAACTTGGTGCCCCAGAAGCTTTTAAACTCTACCAAGGTCAATATTGGGGTGTCTGCTTTAACAGTTTTCTGCACAGCGCTTGGCAATTACTTCTTTTTAATTTAATTGGAATTCTATATCTCGGAACGTACATCGAACGCAGAACAAATTTTCTTACGTTGGGCATACTTGGCTTGCTCGCCTCAATAATAACATCATTGGTGCAGTTCACATTAACAGACAATGCTGGAATTGGAATGACAGGCGTTAATTATTTCCTTCTTAGTTATATTTATGGTCGATCTTTTAAGGATGCAACCTTTAAAATGGAATTCCGGAATGCGATAATGCTTGTCGGACTGGCTTTTATAGCGCTTTTCATTTTCACCAACTCCATGAATTGGACAAACTTCGGAATCAGATCTATGGTTGCAGGATTGGTCTTTGGCTCAATTACCGGCTTTCTTGCAGGATTTCGAAACAAAATTGCCAGCTATTCTTTTGTATTCCTTTCGTTAATTGGACTTAGCACTACTCTATTCTATGCGCCTTGGTCGATAGAATGGAACCTTTACAAGGCACAAGAATACTACAATAACGACAATTTCGAAAAGGCTAAATATTATTACAACCAGACCCTTTTAATAGAACCGAACTATTATTCTTCAATACAAAATTTACTGATGATTGAAATCGAGGAACTTAGCGATAAGGCTTTCGATTTACATGAAAATGAAGAATACATTCAAGCGCATAAGATTTACGATGAGATTTTAAAACTAGACCCTAATAATGATTGGGCAAAAGAACAAATAGATATACTGCCGTAAAACTTGAGGATTATTATCTTTGTTTCAAGGACACCCTGAACTATGCAAGAAATATTATCACATGTACAAATTGAACAGAAGATCAATCGATTGGCACATCAATTATTAGAAAACTGTTTTGAAGAAAAAGAAATATTCATTGGAGGTATTCAAGGAAACGGATATATTCTCGCTGAGCGCTTGTCAAATATAATAAACGCCAATTCGGACTTAAAAACCAACCTTTTTGAGCTAAAGCTAAACAAGTCAGAACCATGGTCAAAGGAAATCACACTTTCGATGGACCAAAAAAGAATGGAGAACGGCTATATTGTTCTCGTGGATGATGTTTTAAACTCAGGAAAGACCATGCAATATGCATTGGTTGAAATCCTTCAATTTCCAACGAAAGCAATTAAAACCTTAACACTTGTTGATAGAAAACACAGACGCTTCCCTATAAAAGCGAATTTTGTGGGCATGAGTCTTTCAACAACACTGAAACAACATGTAGAAGTTGATTTAAAAAGTAAAAAAAACAAAGCTTATTTGGTATGATCAATCGCGTAACGGAGTCCTCTTCAAACCACGACAATCTGGAAAAAATGTCAACGCATGAAATTCTAGAAGGAATTAATTCGGAAGATCAAAAAGTCGCATCGTGCGTCCACGCTATTCTACCTGAAATAGAAGCTTTCGTAAATGAATGCACAGCCCGCATGGAACAAGGCGGACGCTTATTTTATATTGGAGCAGGAACAAGTGGGCGGCTAGGAATCGTCGATGCAAGCGAGTGTCCCCCGACTTTTGGGGTCGATCACAATACCGTTATCGGAATTATGGCAGGTGGAGATTCGGCCATTCGAAAAGCCGTAGAATTCGCCGAAGATGATATTGAGCAAGGATGGAAAGATTTGGGAGAATTCAACATCACAAAACTTGACACATTAATAGGAATAGCGGCATCTGGAACAACTCCATACGTTTTAGGAGCAATGAAGACTGCAAATGAAAAAGGACTTTTAACAGGTTCTATTTCGTGTAATCCAGGCTCTCCACTTGAACAACTCGCTCAAAAACCGATGACAGCTGTCGTCGGACCTGAATTCGTTACGGGAAGTACTCGAATGAAATCTGGTACTGCTCAGAAACTTATCCTAAACATGGTCAGCACGGCGCTGATGATTAAACTGGGTAAAGTCAAAGGAAATAGAATGGTCGACATGCATCTGAGCAATGATAAATTGGTGGACCGCGGAACAAAAATGGTTCAAGAAGAACTAAACATTTCATACAGCGATGCGGAAAGCTTGTTAAAAGAACACGGAAGTGTTAGAGAGGCCGTTAACGCATTCAATAGTTAATTTTTTACTCTTAGATCATGAATTATTCAAAAGATCTTTTGGACAAAGAAAACGACTCAGAAAATAGAGACGGCTTAAACGAAGGCAAACGTTTGGATAACGACAAAATGATTTTTGTTTTGGGAATTCTCTCTATTTTCTTATTCATACCAATAGGCACTATTATGGCTATCTTCAGTGTTGTTCGCGCGAACGAAGAACTTGACGAGTTCAAAATTAGCCCTGAAGAATTCAACCTAGTGTCTTTTGAATTTGTAAGACGTGGTCGGATTCTTGGAATTGTTGCGCTTACGATTCACGCAGTCAGCCTTGTGCTTCTATTAGCCTTGTATTTTTAACAGAAACAAAAAACTCGCCTCAGTTGAACTGAGACGAGTTTAAAATTTAAGTAGACTTCTACTCTATTTCTTTAAAAGGTTTTACTCACCTTCCTTTTTAGGTTTTGGCTTCGCAACTTTTGCCTTTTCGATTTTAATATCGAGCTCCGTAGCATCTTTCTTTATATCCATTCTAATTGTATCTCCAGCTTGCAAGTTAGACTGAACTATCTCTTCTGCTAATGGATCTTCAATGTACTTTTGGATCGCTCTTTTCAGTGGACGTGCTCCAAATTTCTCATCGTAACCTTTATCAACAATAAAATCTTTAGCCCCATCAGTCACCGCAATTGTATAACCAAGATCATTGATTCTACCATACAATTTCTCCAATTCGATATCAATAATAACATGGATATCTTCTCGTCTCAAAGAGTTAAACATGATCATGTCATCAATTCTATTCAAGAACTCAGGAGCAAATGCCTTTCTCAAAGCATTTTGAATTACTGCTTTCGCGCTATCGTCTTTTTGTTCTGTTTTAGCTTTCGTCCCAAACCCAACTCCTGAACCAAAGTCAGACAATTGTCTGGCTCCAATATTTGAAGTCATAATTAAGATTGTGTTCTTGAAGTCGATTTTCCTTCCTAGACCATCCGTCATGTGACCATCATCTAAAGCTTGAAGCAACAGGTTAAATACATCTGGATGCGCTTTCTCAATTTCATCCAAAAGAATAATTGAATACGGCTTTCTTCTAACCTTCTCAGTCAATTGACCGCCTTCTTCATAACCAACATAACCCGGAGGTGCTCCAACCAATCTTGAGATTGAAAATTTCTCCATGTACTCAGACATATCAATTCGAATCAATGCATCTTGTGAGTCAAACAAGTAGTTCGCTAATACCTTCGCCAATTGCGTTTTACCAACACCCGTTGGGCCTAAGAAGAAAAACGATCCGATTGGCTTATTAGGATCTTTCAATCCCGCTCTGTTACGTTGAATTGCCTTAACAACCTTTGCAACTGCCTCATCTTGACCAATTACTTTGCTTTTTATATCGTCGGCCATTGTTGCCAAACGCCCCGTTTCAGATTCTGAAATACGTGTTACTGGAACTCCTGACATCATTGAAACAACTTCTGCAACGTGCTCTTCTGTAACCTGTACCTTATTGTTCTTAGATTCCTCTTCCCATTTGGTTTTTGCAGCCTCTAAACTCTCTTGAAGTTTACGCTCATTATCACGAAGCTCTGCAGCTTTCTCGTATTGTTGCGATTTAATCACCTCATTCTTTTCATCTTTTAAAGCCTCAATCTTCGCTTCAATCTCCAAAATTTCCTTTGGCACATTGATATTTGTAAGGTGAACTCTAGAGCCAACTTCATCCAAAGCATCAATAGCCTTGTCTGGCAAGTGACGGTCTGTAATGTAGCGCTCCGTTAACCTCACGCATGCCTCAATAGCCTCTGGAGTATAATTAACAGAGTGATGATCTTCATATCTATCCTTAATATTATTCAAGATTTGAATTGTCTCACTTGAAGACGTAGGTTCAATAATTACTTTTTGAAACCTTCTTTCCAAAGCACCATCTTTTTCGATGTGTTGTCTAAACTCATCCAAAGTTGTTGCTCCAATCGCTTGCATTTCACCTCTCGCTAATGCCGGTTTAAACATGTTAGAAGCATCCAATGATCCTGAAGCACCTCCTGCGCCAATAATCGTATGGATCTCGTCAATGAAGAGAATTACATCAGGATTTTTCTCAATCTCCTGCATAACAGCTTTCATTCTTTCTTCAAACTGTCCACGGTATTTCGTTCCAGCTACTAAAGAAGCAAGGTCCAATGAGACAATTCTCTTATTAAACAACACTCGAGAAATTTTACGTTGAACAATTCTCAATGCCAAACCTTCCGCGATAGCACTTTTCCCAACCCCAGGTTCACCAATTAGAATTGGATTGTTCTTTTTTCTACGAGACAAGATTTGACTTACCCTTTCAATTTCTTTTTCACGACCAACAATCGGATCCAATCGACCCGCTTCAGCCATTTTAGTTAGGTCCCTACCGAAATTATCCAATACTGGTGTTTTCGATTTTGGGTCACCTTTTCTTTGTGAAGAATACGATTCTTCACCACTTCCTGAACCTCCGTCTTCTTCAGCCCCACCAGGGAACTCAGAACGAGGTGTAATTGCATCATCTTTCATCGATTCTAATTCGTCTTTTACGTTTTCATATATAACTCCGTACTTATTCAATATGCTGCAAGCAACACTGTCTTCATTTTTTAATATTGAAAGCAATAAGTGCTCTGTCCCAATCATTGGACTTTTATAAAGCTTCGCTTCCAAATACGTCAACTTCAATACCCTTTCCGCTTGTTTAACCAAAGGGATGTTCGCAAGACTTTTAGTTCCAACAGCAGATGAGCGCGTTAGATTCTGTTCAATCTCTTTTCGAATCAATTTTAAATCCAGATGAAACTCTTGCAATACTACAATTGCTTTTCCATCACCTTCACGAATTAGCCCCAGCAATAAATGCTCGACCCCAATGAAATCATTTCCCAATCGTAAAGCTTCTTCACGACTAAAACTGATCACATCTTTTACCCTTTGCGAAAATTTTGCTTCCATATTAAATGATATATTTCTATTATTATAGACGGTATAAAAATGGACATTTTACACCACTTACAAATATATAACGAATAAAATTGTTAATAAGTAACCGTAAACAGCAATTTTCCACAGATTTTTGTTAGTAAATACCGTATTTTAAACCAACTTTTTCTCCACGAAATAACTAATTTCGGACTTGCTTTTTAACATGCACAAATCGTGCTAAAACAAAACAAGTGACAACATGGCAGATGGAGAAAGAATAATCCAAATAAAGATTGAGGATGAAATGAAGTCAGCGTACATTGATTATTCAATGTCCGTTATTGTATCAAGAGCACTTCCAGATGTGAGAGATGGTTTCAAACCAGTTCACAGAAGGGTTCTTTATGGAATGCAAGACTTAGGTGTATACTCAAACAGACCTTATAAAAAGAGTGCTAGAATTGTCGGTGAGGTACTAGGTAAGTACCACCCACACGGTGACAGCTCGGTATATGACACAATGGTACGTATGGCTCAGCCATGGTCACTACGTTACCCATTAGTGGACGGACAAGGTAACTACGGTTCTATCGATGGTGATAGTCCTGCAGCAATGCGTTATACTGAGGCAAGACTTCGAAAGATTGCTGAAGATATGCTCGGTGACCTTGAAAAAGAGACTGTCGACTTCGCACCAAACTTTGATGATAGTTTAGAGGAACCAACTGTTCTCCCTTCTAAAATACCTAACCTGCTTTGTAATGGAGCTAGTGGTATTGCCGTTGGTATGGCAACAAATATGGCGCCGCACAACTTGACAGAGGTTGTTAATGGAACAATTGCATACGTTGATAATAATGAGATTGACGATGAGGAGTTGCTACAACATGTTAAAGCACCTGACTTTCCAACAGGAGGTATTATTTACGGCTACGAAGGAGTGCGAGATGCATTACTGACTGGTAAAGGTCGTATTGTAATGCGTGGTAAGGCAGAAATTGAAGTGACTAAATCTGGAAAAGAAGTTATTATTGTATCTGAAATTCCTTACCAAGTAAATAAAGCTGACATGATTCGCAAAACTGCGGATTTGGTCAACGATAAAAAGATTGATGGAATCTCTGATTTAAGAGATGAATCGGATAGAAATGGAATGCGAATCGTTTATGAATTAAAGCGTGATGCAATCCCAAATGTTGTGCTGAACAAACTATTTAAGTTTACGGCGCTACAAAGCTCATTTTCAGTAAACAATATCTGTCTCGTTAAGGGGCGCCCTCAGTTATTGAACCTGCGTCAAATCATCGAGAACTTTGTTGAATTCAGACATGAAGTTATCGTAAGAAGAACAAAATTTGAATTAAGAAAAGCAGAAGAAAGAGCACACATTCTGGAAGGTTTAATTATTGCATCTGATAATATTGATGAAGTAATCAAATTGATCAGAGCATCTAAAAGCCCGGAAGAAGCAAGAGACAGATTGATTGCACGTTTTGAATTAAGCGACATTCAATCGAGAGCTATTGTTGAAATGAGGTTGCGTCAACTTACTGGACTTGAACAAGACAAGCTTCGCGGTGAATACGACGAATTAATGATTACTATCGCCGATTTGAAAGATATTCTTGCTAATGAAAGCAGAAGAAAACAAATCATTAAAGACGAGCTTGAGTACGTTAGAGAAAAATACGGTGATGAAAGAAGATCTGTTATTGAATATTCAGCGAGCGAGATGCGAATTGAGGATTTAATTCCAGATGAAGAGGTTGTTGTTACTATTTCTCACGCAGGCTATATTAAAAGGACAAGCTTGGCTGAATATAAAGTTCAGAACAGAGGTGGAATGGGGTCTAAAGGTTCCACAACCAGAGACAAGGATTTCTTAGAAGAACTATTCGTTGCAACCAACCACAATTACCTGCTCATCTTTACTGAGAAAGGGAAATGTTTCTGGATGCGTGTATTCGAAATTCCAGAAGGGTCTAAAATTGCAAAAGGAAGAGCAATTCAAAACCTATTGAATATTAGTCAAGATGATATGATCAAGGCTTATGTCAAGGTAACTGACCTTACTGACAAAGAGTATCTTGAAAACAATTTCGTTGTCATGGCAACTAAGAAAGGTGTCATCAAGAAAACATCGCTTGAAGCATACTCTCGTCCAAGATCGAATGGTATTAATGCAATTACGATTCGTGAAGGAGATGAATTATTAGAAGCTAAATTAACGAATGGGTCTAACGAAATTGTTTTAGCAACAACGAATGGACGTGCCATTCGATTCAACGAAGAAAAAGTTAGATCGATGGGTAGAAACGCAGCAGGTGTTCGCGGTGTTACTTTAAATGGTGATAATGACGAAGTTGTAGGTATGATATGCGTTGAGGACATCTACTCTACTGTTTTAGTAGTATCTGAAAACGGATACGGAAAACGAACCTATCTGAACGATCCTGAAGACCATGAACCGGTATACAGAATCACAAACAGAGGTGGAAAAGGTGTTAAAACCCTAAACGTCACTGAAAAAACAGGTAAATTGCTTTCTATCAAAAATGTAACTGATGAGGAAGACCTAATGATCATTACGAAATCTGGTGTTGCTATTCGAATGCACATTGATTCGATTCGTACGATGGGAAGGGCCGCTCAAGGAGTTAAATTAATCAACTTGAAAGGTAAATCCGCCATCGCTGCTGTCGCTAGAGTACCGCGTAGTGAGGATGAAGAAGACGTTACCCTACTAGATGAGGATGGAAACATTATTGAACGACCAGAGACTGAAGAGGGAGATTCTTCTGATGAAACAGAAAATGGCACGGATATTGAAAACAACGACTCTGTGGAATAAACGCACATTTTGCATCTAAAGAAAAAACAATAATTATGAATATGTTAATGAAAAGTTTGACTTTGACGTTAGGGATCGTTGCCTTGAGTACGGTTTCATTTGGACAGAAAAGTAATATTACGAACGCAGCGCTGGAGTATAAAAAACTAAAGACGATGCTTTACCATCCTTCACCGGATATTCCTGGGGCTAAAAAATCAGTAGTTTTAGCGAAAGGCTATATTGACGAAGCAGCTGCTCATCCTGACACGAAGGAAGAACAAAAGATGTTCTTTTATAAAGGGGAAATTTACTTTGCTTTGTCTATGTTGTTGGAAATAGACTCTAGTCTTGCTCCGATTTCATCTGATGATGCTCTTGATGCTTCTCTGAAATCATGGGAAACAGGATTAAACCTTGGAAAGAAGTACAAGTTTGAAATTCAAGAAGCTGCCAATGAGAAACGTTCATTTGCTTACTTAATGGCAGAAACAATGTGGAAAAGTGAAAAATATGCTGAAGCGGCTGAGGCTTATGAAGTATGCGCTTTGCTTTCAAACTCTATTGGAACACTCGACACTTCTATGATCTTCAACTCTGGCGTAAGTTATGACAACGCCAAAATGATGGACGAAGCGATCAGAATGTATGATCAATTGGCGGCAGTAAATTATAGAGGAGCGAAGGGCGCTCAATTATCAGGTGGCGCTCACTTAAGAGCTCAGAATTACGACAAAGCAATTGAGATTCTTTCAAAAGCACGTAAAGAATTCCCGACAGACAAGGAAATTCTTTTAGGATTGGTTAATGCAAACATTGCAGCTGGAAACACAGAAGGTGCTGAAAAAGCATTGAAAGATGCTATTGCTGATGACCCTTCGAATCCAAAATTGCATTATGCAAACGGTACGATCTATTTGGAGCTAAAGAAAAACCAGGAAGCAGAAGACGCGCTTAGAAAAGCAATTGAATTGGATCCTTCTTACACTTTAGCACATTATCAGTTAGGAGCACATCTAGTTAACTGGGCTTTCGAATTGAAAAAGGAAGTTGGATTGCTAGGAATGAATGATCCTAAAGAGAATGAATTGAAGGCAAAAGCAAGCGAAAAGATGAACGGTGCAATTGAGGCATTAGAAAAATACTTAGAGTTAGCTGGTGACAAAGACAACGGTGACGTTTTAAAAATCCTTAAAAAAGCTTACAGCAAGCAAGGAGACGACACTAAGGCTTCTGAAGTCCAAGTCCGCATAGACGCACTATAAAATAGGAGCTTCGTAATAAATATTAAAACCCTGACACCCATTTTTGGATGTCAGGGTTTCTTTTGCAATTGACTTTAATAATCAAATAATTTCCATATCTTTGCCCTCCTGAATGCATAGTGTATTCAGGTAAAATTTGCCGCAAACCTATTAAGACCGCGGCAATATTAATTCTTTCGAGATTAAATAGGTTACTCGAAATACAATTATTACAGCCACCATGGCATTAGAAAAAGTAACTCAGGGAGATCCTGATTTTGACTGGGATGCATTAGCATTAGACGGTTATTCATTAACAGAAAGATCAGAATTATCTGATAAGTACGAAGGAACTCTTAATACAGTTGCGGAAAGAGAAGTGATTGAAGGGACAGTTATCTCTTTAAACAAAAAAGAAGTTGTTATTAATATCGGATCTAAGTCTGAAGGTATTATTCCAACGAGCGAATTCCGTTACAATCCAGAATTAAAAGTTGGAGACACTGTAGATATCTTTGTTGAAACACAAGAGGACAAGAACGGACAATTAGTGATTTCTCACAGAGTTGCACGTGTACACAGCGCTTGGAAGAAAGTAAATGAAGTTCTGGCAACAGGAGAAATCATTACTGGATTCGTTAAGTGCAGAACAAAAGGAGGATTAATCGTAGACGTATTTGGTCTTGAGGCATTCTTACCTGGTTCTCAAATTGATGTTAAGCCTATTCGTGATTACGATATGTACGTTGGAAAGAACATGGAATTCAAAGTTGTTAAAATCAACCAAGAATTTAAAAACGTTGTTGTTTCTCACAAAGCACTTATCGAAGCAGAGCTTGAAGAACAAAAGAAACTTATTATTTCTGGTCTTGAAAAAGGTCAAGTATTGGAAGGAACAGTTAAGAACATCACTTCATACGGGGTATTTATTGACCTTGGAGGTGTTGATGGACTTGTTCACATTACTGATTTATCTTGGGGTCGTGTTAACCACCCAGAAGAAATCGTTGAATTAGATCAAAAAATAAACGTTGTAATCCTTGACTTCGATGATGAGAAGAAAAGAATTGCACTT
Organism: Crocinitomicaceae bacterium; assembly: GCA_047630755.1. Lineage (GTDB taxonomy): Bacteria > Bacteroidota > Bacteroidia > Flavobacteriales_D > Crocinitomicaceae > UBA4466. Next base: position 292,253 of record JBLHYG010000008.1, read on the forward strand.
GGATTGAAGCAATTGGAATCTCATCCTTGGGATGCTCTAGATGCTGAAATGAACGTTGGAGATAAAGTAAAAGGAAAGGTTGTTGTTATGGCTGATTACGGTGCATTCGTTGAGATTGCTGCTGGAGTTGAAGGTCTTATCCACGTTTCTGAAATGAGCTGGTCTCAACACTTACGTTCTGCACAAGATTTCTTGAATGTAGGAGATGAGGTTGAAGCAGTAGTTCTTACTTTAGATAGAGAAGAAAGAAAAATGTCTCTTGGTATCAAGCAGTTAATGCCAGATCCATGGGAAGCAATCGAAGGGAAGTATGCAGTACAAACTAAGCACAATGCGAAAGTTCGTAACTTCACTAACTTCGGTGTGTTTGTTGAGTTAGAAGAAGGAGTTGATGGATTAATCCACATTTCTGACCTTTCTTGGCAAAAGAAAATCAAGCACCCATCTGAATTCTGTAAAGTTGATGACATGATGGATGTTGTTGTATTGGAAATCGATAGAGAAAGTCGTCGTATTTCTTTAGGTCATAAACAACTTGAAGAGAACCCATGGGATGTATTCCAATCAACTTTCGTTGAAGGATCAACACACCAAGGAACGATTATCGAAAACAAAGATAAATCTGGAATCGTATCATTGCCTTACGGACTTGAAGGAATCTGTCCTGCTCGTCACATGAGAAAAGAAGATGGTTCGAATGCGAAGATTGAAGAAACTTTGGATTTCGTAGTTATCGAATTCAATAAAGATGCACGTAAGATTGTTGTTTCACACACTAGAACCTTCGAAGAAGGTGATGATAGCAGACCAGCTCCTAAAGGAAAAAGTAGTGCTAGCAAAGGTGGTGGAGGTAATAACTCTGGTGCTGTTTCTAAAGTAAATCAAAATACTGAGAAATCAACTCTTGGTGATTTAGATGCTTTAGCAGCGTTAAAAGAAAAAATGGACGGAGGAAAGTAATTTTCTAAATCCTTAAAATACGAAAGTCTCCTCGGTTCAACCGAGGGGGCTTTTTTTTTGTACTACAGAATTTAGGATTGAAATTTGAATTACTAAGTTTGCATAGCAATTCAAACAATGAAAGGAAAAAAGGTTCTTATTCTCGAAGGTGGTGGATTCCGCACTGGTTTTACAGCTGGTGTTATGGATGCCTTTCACGACAACAATCATCGAAACTTATATGGATACATTGGCGTATCAGGTGGAACAGTAGCCGTGTCTTACTTTCTGAGTGAGCAGCGTCATAAATACATTGATGCTCTCTGTCATCTGGTTAACGATAGTCACTTCATAAAAATGACAAGAGCTTTTAACAAAAAGGGAATCATGGACATTGACTATTTCCATGAAGTCTCAAGTACAATTGTTCCTTTTGATTTTGACCTAGCCTTAAAAAACATCGAGGGTAAAGAACTCATATTCGTGTTAACACATCGCAAAACTGGAATGCCCTATTATTTTAGCCCCAGTCGAGATAATTGGATCAGTTCATCCATTGCATCTTGTACGCTTCCCGTTGTAACGAAGGGCAAGCATCACTTCGATGGAGATGACTATTTTGACGGCGGCTGGAGCGATGCCATTCCGGTAAAGTGGGCTTATGAAAACGGAGCCAAAGAAATCACGGTGGTACGAACGAAGCAGATCAGTGATTTACAATCTAAATCAATTCTCAATAAACTAGCTGCTTTTGGAAGTCGAAAAAATGACGTTTTACGCGAAGTTTTCAATACAAATCATGAGCGATACAATCAAACGTTGGAATTCATGAACAATCCGCCCAAAGATTTAATAATTCATCAAATAGCTCCAGATAAACCACTTGCATCAGGGGGATTGGCGAAATCGACTGACGAGTTATTAAGTGATCACTCTATGGGGGTTAGGCTGGGGAAGGCGTTTTTCGTAAGGTAAGACATTAGAAGCTAGACTATAGACGATTGTCCATGTTGATTTATAGCACTAAATAAAGCTACTCAACCTAATATTTAGATTTTCCAATTTAGGAATGAAATTTGAATGTTAATAATGTAAATTTGTCAATTAAATCGAATACCCACTTCACTCATTAATGAAAAGGAAAAAAACTCTAATTATCCAAGGCGGTGGATTCAGAACAGGATTTAGTACTGGAGTTCTAGATGCGTTTCAAAAAGAAAGTTACAATGATTTTGATGTGTATCTTGGGATCTCTGGCGGCGCTATTGCACTCTCCTACTTTCTCAGTGAACAACGAGAGAAATGCTTCGAAGCAATGCGCATGCTCGCTGTTGACAAAAACTTTATCAGCTACTCTGGATTAATGAGCGCAAAAGGAATAATGAACATTGATTATTTTCATAAAGTTGCGGATGAGTTGGTTCCATTCGATTTAGAGAAAGCACTTTCTAATTCTAAAAACAAGCAATTGGGGATTGTTATGACGAATCGATCAAATGGAATACCCAACTATTACCATCCAACAAAAGACAATTGGATGGATGTCGTAATCGCTTCTTGCACTTTGCCTTTTGTTACCAAAGGTCAACACGAAATCGATGGAGTCAATTACTTTGACGGCGGATGGGGCGACCCGCTACCGGCTAAATGGGCGCATGAACTTGGCGCACGAGATATTACCATTATTCGTACAGCTCCAAAAGACATGAAGTTTACACAGTCTTGGCCCGATTACCTAGCGTCCTTGTACAATCGCAATGATCCGAAAATCAAAGATGTTTTTGAATCCAACCACCAGAGATACAATGACGCCATTAATTTTATCAATAACCCTCCAAAAGGATTATTGATTTCGCAAATTGCGCCAGAATCGCCCTTAAGAGCTGGAACGTATTCGAATTCTATTGCGGCTATTACTGCAGACTACAAGTACGGATTGAAATGCGGAAAAGAATTTCTAAAAACCCTCATGTAAAAAAAAACGCCTTGCTCGGATAAACCAAACAAGGCGACACTCAAATTTTTATTATTCTTAAAGAACAGAGTTCGCTATCGCTAACAATTGATCTTTCGATTTCATTCCAATCGTTTGCTTAACAACTTTTCCAGTTCCATCAATTATGATTAATGTTGGATAAGCCTTAACACCATATTTTCTCGCAATACCTGGTCCTTCTGGATTTTTTTCCATTTCAATTTTCAAATTAATAAAGTTTGCATTGAACAACTCTCCTACCGCTGGATCTTTGAAAGACGTTGCCGCCATTCTCTTACATGGCCCGCACCAATCAGTGTAGGCATCTATGAAAATTAACTTTCCTGACTTCATTGCTTCCTTCTGTGCTTTCTCCAAAGTCATTGATTTAAAAGTAATTCCAGCGCCCCCAGGGACAGATGCAGCTGCTAATGAAGCCTCACTAGACACCTCTTTCGTACTATCAACATCCGAAGCCGTACTTCTTTCTGTTGAACATGTAGAACTCATTGCAAAGACTGCAATAGCTCCAACTCCTATTAATCCTATTATTTTTTTCATCTTTTCTAATTTTCTGTCTAAACACAAACCAAGACAACCCAGTTTAGTATTAGAACGTTAATTTAGGTATATACTTACACTTTCACAAGGCGGGTTTTCACTTAATCTTGTATTTCAAAGTTGTTACCTTTGAATCAAATTCCATTCCAAAAGAGAATATGCGAGTTAATTTCTTTACAGAAAACAAAAATACGATTGATGAAGTAAACCAATTCATGGATGATTGGCATTCTGAAACTGAACACATAACTGTTAGAACATCAGGCTCAACGGGTACTCCCAAGGAGATCCAGCTGAAGAAAAAACACCTTCTGACTTCTGCAAAAATGACGCGTGACCATTTAGGATTAAAAAAAAATGGCACCGCACTACTCTGCTTATCCCCCAAAACAATTGCAGGTAAAATGATGATTGTTAGAAGTATTGTCATTGGAATGGATTTGACAATAACAGACGTTTCCGGGAATCCATTGGAAGGAATCAATGAAGGATTTGATTTTACTGCGATGGTTCCTCTGCAATTGGAAAACTCTATTCATTCAGAGCTCTCAACACTTCAAAAGATCAAAACGATTCTGGTTGGCGGAGGATCTGTTTCAAATGGTTTAATCGATCGAATTGCAGAACTTTCATGCGAAGTACATCATACTTTTGGAATGACGGAGACCATTTCTCACATTGCGATTCGGAATTTATCCAAAAAAGAAAACGAATTCAAAGCATTACCGAATGTTCACTTTAGTCTTCAAAATGAATGTCTCTTAATCCAAGCACCCGAACTCGGCGTTTTCGATTTAAAAACAACAGACACCGTTGAACTCACTTCTCCTACTTCCTTTATTTGGAAAGGTAGAAAAGACTTTGTAATTAATAGTGGTGGAATAAAAATTCATCCGGAAGAAATTGAACAAACACTTTCACAAATGATTGCCGCGCCCTTTTTCATAATCGGACTGGAGGATTCAAAACTTGGAAATAAGGTTGTTCTGTGCATTGAGTCAAAAGAAACGAATGCCTATTCTAAATCAACTTTTACGAATGTGCTGGATAATTATCAAATTCCAAAAGAAATCTATTTCTTTAATACGTTTTGTAGAACTGAAAGTAACAAAATCAATAAATTAGAAACTATAAAGGTTATTTCAGATGCCAAAAAGCAGGTACTATAAAATTCTTGGCTTGCCAAATGGAGCATCACAAACCGAAATTCGCAAGAAGTATC
>JBLHYG010000009.1:0-179473 GCA_047630755.1 Crocinitomicaceae bacterium
AGCGCCGCTTTTTCTTCAATCGTATTGATTTTTCGCATCCCGAAGAACTGGGTCAATGATCCAAAAACAGGTTCAACCGTAGAGCTTCTAATAAACTTAAACCGTTTGCCCTGTTTACTTTTAAAGCATGCTATTCATCGATCATACGGTCACCTTCCGGTTCCTTTCGAAGCAATGCTTCTCTTCTTTGTAATACGTAATATCGATGCGTTTTTCATGAGCTTTTACCAATACAAGCTGTCTTTATAGGGCAGTCTCGGCAGTCTGCTCTTCTGGTCGCGTATTGGTTCTTTTTAACGCCTTTATCTTCAAACGTTTTGCGGAATTTGGTGAGTAACTTATTAGATACCTATAAAACACTAAGCATAGGCTCTATTCTTCGTTTATTCAGTCATGTTTAAGAATCTATAGTCAAAGCTTAAGCGCTTTTCTTATCTTCGGAAAAACAATTTTAGTTGGAAGCTATGCCATACACCTAGGTACCCTTCAAGTTCCAAGAAAATTATAGAAGGGTGGAATCTCTAGGAAACGATATCATGTCTTATGTATCTGAGCCAACCTCCTATCCCTTCTATTTTGGTTTCTAATTAATACTCTTTTCTTGTATATTTACTTGTAATTGATGTTTAAGGTTCAAACATACGAGCGCCAATCGTCAGTGGTAATGAAGTGCTGTATAAACGATAGTATGAAAATAATATTCGCAATTTTTCTTTCTTTTAGCTCTATCGCTCAAAGTGATAGTATTTGTAAATCATTAGATTACGCACTGGAACATCCTCTTGATATTATCAAGCTTCAATTAGCAGATGAAGATTTAGACTCAATCCCAGAAGGGATAAGGGAAATGGTCAATTTAAAGTATTTAATCCTTGAGAGTAACAAGATTAAATATATTCCTGAATGGATCTGTACCCTCACACAATTGGAGGATTTAGGATTAGACAGAAATTTGATAATTGAAATACCCGATTGTATAAGCTCTCTCAAAAAGCTCAAATACCTGGGTTTAGATGAGAATAAGATTACAGAATTGCCAAGTTCCATCTTGGAACTTTCGAATTTGGAAGAACTTTATTTAAATGATAATCAAATCACCAAACTACCAGATTCACTAGGTAAATTAAGCAATCTCGCTTATTTGGAATTTGCCGAAAATGAGATATCCGAAATCCCGTCTTCTATTGGCGACCTCATTAATCTGGAATCTATTTATTTAAGTGATAATCCTATCTCAAAGTTCCCAGATTCAATGGCGAAACTTGTCAAGCTTGAATACTTCTTATACGAGGAACCAATTATTACTGAAGATGAAAAAGAAAGATTAAAAAAAATACTCCCATCCTGTGATTTCGAATTTCGAGTTCTTTGACTACCACTAAGACAACATATGTAATAATACGGGCTCTTACCTCGAGTGTTCACTTACGCGTTAATCAATCTATACTCAAAAGCTTAATCGCTTTTTCTTACCTTCGAAAAACAAGTTTGATCCCTGTTTTCCCTTTCCAGAGACAAAATGAAAAATTATAACATTACGGCTGAGCAAAGAAGAGAGTTTCTTAAGAATGGTTTTTTACGACTGCCTAACGCTTTACCAGTACACCTTTTGTCCAAGTGGAAAGATTTGCTTTCGGAACTAAACGACAATGCACTAAAGTCGTATGGAAAGGCATCAAGTCCACTAAATACAAGTTTCATTGGTGGGGCAAGCAATCCTTTATTGACCAGAGTTAATGATCTATTAGCTGTTTGTCCTAATGAGGTGCTGGATTTATTGGCTTGTCCAGCCATGATGGCAATTGCGAGAGACCTTTGTGGCCCCGATAGTGTGCCTTTGTCATGCGACGCCTTATTTAAATACAATCATTCGGAATCTGCAGTTTTATGGCATCAAGATGCGGTTCACTCGCGCTCGTTCCCCTACCTAAATATTGGGATCTATCTCGATGACGCTGACGAAGGAGATGGCTGCGTAGATTACGTTAAAAACAGTCAATACGAGACTCTTGAGATATGTAATTTGGTAAAAGAGCATGGATGGGAAATTCCAAACAAGGTAAGCATGCCAGTGAAAGCTGGAGATATTTTAATCCAGGATATGATGGTACTTCATGGATCTCAAATAAAACGGAAGAAGGGCGTTCGAAGAACAATTTATGTAGAAATGAGACCGGCCGCGGCAGTGTTGGATCAAGGAGTTCAAAGCAGGGAATGGATGGAGTTACGACGACGCTGGATGGGAATTGTGGTGCGTCGGTCTAATGTTGAGTGGACTGAAACAGGTGATTCCCAACTTCCAAAAGATCTAAAAAGTGACTCCGAGGAGATCAGGGAGATTCTTAAACTTCGAGAATCTCCAATACCTGCCAATTATTGTTTTGAGTCTATTCGCGTGTCAAACTACCCAAATTAAAAGAAGGGGAATTGAACAACAGCAACACAACTTGTATCACATGCCTGGTCACGCTTCAAAAATCGCTTCTATGTAACGATGCTCTACTCAAAAACTACCGCTTTTTCTTATCTTCGATAAAAACAACATTTGTAACCGTTTGTTACGCTACTGTAAACTGTTAAACGCAATGAAGCCTATAATATGAAATATTTAATTCCAACGACATTTATTTTCCTATTTTTCTTTTCTTCCTGTAACGGAAACGTACAAAATAAAACCATCGATAAGGGTATTAACCAATCATCTGCTTCATTTATTATAGACTTCCCAAATACTGGAATTGAAATTGTTAAAAGCGAAAAAGTAAACCCGGAATTCCCTGATAGTAAAGTTGTTAATTGGGTCTTAGAAGGTAAAAATAAGGATGGTGAATATATGTACTTTGTTGCACAAGATATTTTGAGTAGCTCTTTAAAAGAAGATATTAAATTAGTAGATGATGGGCTCGATCAGTTTTTGCGCAGTGTTTTAGGTGGTGGAGTTTCAAACTATAGAGGTCAGAATTTACTATATCACCCGCTACTATTAGATCGCTACCATGGATTAGAGGTCAATGCTGATTTCTTTTATCAAAAACAAAAAGGGATTATTACATATAGAGGGTATTGTGACGGTCATAATTTATTTATTGTTGGAGTGGTTAATCAAAATCGAGAAGATCCAAATATTAAGAAATTTTTGAATTCGTTTGAAATAATATAATCTTCGAACAATAGCACCTGTATCCAATACTGGTTTCTGGTTCGAAAAAACAATCTTGGTAACATGTTGCGCAGCTACTAACCGTTAACATTCATAAGACAAATAAAAATAAGTGCACGAACATATATTAAAAAAAGCGTTTGACAAACATTTTGAAGCTCCTCTTGAAGCTTGGAAAACGCTTGCTGATTTGTGTGAAGAAGTTAGCTTTAAGAAAAATGAAAGAATAAAAGAAGCTGATCGAATAGCCAAATTTGGATACTTCCTGTTAGAGGGTTCTTGTGGTTTATTTGTTTGGAATGAAAACAATTACGTTTGTACCGATTTATTTTTAGAAAACATTTTTTTTGCAGATGACCTTTCTTTATTAACCGGAAAGCCATCTCCAATCGAGATCGTATCCTTAGAAAAGTCAACAGTACTCCGGATTAGCAAATCGAACATTGAAGCACTAAAAAAAACACCCGTTGGAAGTATGCTCTTCCTTGCCGGTGAGGAAAACACTACTATTGAAAAGCAGGGTCAGCGAATAGAAATAATGACGAAAACGGCAGAAGAACGCTACCGAAACTTGATGAAAAATCAACCTGAAATAATACACAGGATACACCAAAAGCATATCGCGTCTTATTTAGGAATTACTACTCAAAGCCTAAGTAGAATCAGAAAAAAAATCCAAAAAATGTAATTGTTACCCTGTGGTAACTTTATTGCAATTACTAGAGCATAATTTTGTCTTAAATATTAAAAGCATCATTATGATAAAGTCTATAATTACAATTTGCCTAATAACTCTGACTTCTAATTCATATTCTCAAAACAAGGAACCTTTAACAAGAAAAGGGTATGTGATTGGAACATCATTAGGGGTAGCGCATTCCATTCAATCTTTCCCAAGTAAATCACAAAACAATACCGATTTTGCTTTCGATTTAAAATTGGGTTATATGATAAAACCGAATATTGCACTTTTACTAACTTCAAGTGTTTCCGGTTACGATTATTCAGGAATAGGGAGAGACCGAAAAAGAGATTTTGGGGTGTTGGCTCCTACGGTTCAATATTGGTTTCATGAAAAATTTTGGGTACTGGCGGGAATTGGATTAGGTTTAGACGCCCCCGTTTTCTTTGATATCGAAGACCCTGACAATAATAAAGAAGAGATAGAATACCACAGTGGATTAGGTATTGTTGGAGCAATCGGTTATGAATTCTATCATGGAAAAAAATTTGCTATTGATCTGAAAGCCAGAATGACTTATAGAAATGTAAACCTTACTGAAGGTAAGACTACAGGTATTTCACCCTCAATTCTAATTGGTGTCAACTTCTACTAAATTCTCTAAAAATGCTGAAACAGCGCTGAAATTGATGATTGGACTGCTTTCAATTGTTATCATTTTTCATTTCTGTGTCCTGCTAGAAATCATTTCTTACGAAAAAGTTTGGGCAGGTAGGATTGACTCCTTAACTGAAATGAGAATTTTCGAAATCATTTCAATAACAATTAACGTCTTCTTAATTACCACTCTCTTTTTTAAAAGAGAAAACATTAAGAATAATGTAGCTAACAAAGTAGTTAATACTATCATTTGGGTATTTGTTTTTCTATTTGCTTTAAACACAATTGGAAATCTATTTGCTAAAAGCAGAATTGAACAAATTTTGGGTACAACCGCAACTTTTATCTCAACAGGACTGTGCTGGATAATTGTAAGAAAGGGTAAATAACGAAATGCTAAAAGGTATAGGAAATAAAGGTTTGGGTGTGCTAAATACGAAGCATGCCCAGAACAGTTATCACCTCATCCGTACTACATAGGGGTTGATCCCATTAGGAGCTCACTTATTATGCTATCAATACTCTACTCAAAAGCGATCGCTTTTTCTTATCTTCGAAGGACAAATCGTAGTTAAAAGTACTTACAACTTCCTAACTGAGAATAGTCGCCAACAATGAGAATAGCATACGTTATAGTAGTGTTTTATTATAGTACGAGCTTTGCGCATAGCCAAATCGAACAAGAATATCTGATTCACAAGAAATCAATAGATAGTATTGAGATGGCAACTACTGGTAACGAATCATTAGCGAGCTATATCATCAATCATAATCTGGAAAATCCTTCTGACAAATATTTTATTTCCAATAGAAACTTGTTGACAAAACTAAATACTCAACAATGTGACTCAAATCTTGTTATTATCTCTGATTCATTAAACAATGGAAATAAAATAAACATCAAAATTGTTATTCATCCGTTTGAGCCTAAACTTCACACTATTGAAATAAATAAAGACTCTAATTCCATAACACAAATAGATGGTCAATTCCCTTTCGGTGGACAATATGGAGTTCCAAAAACGAGTATCACTAATTTCGAAATCAATATCGATAATCGACGAATCCAAATTCCTGATTCATGTTTTTCAAATTTGTACAACGGAAATATTTGTAGCAATTTCTCATTATTCAAACAAATTGAAGCTTATGAATCATTAAACGGAGAATTCATTTACATCTACCTTTTTGGTGGAAATAGTGCAGGTACTTGGTTTGCAAAATTAATCTTCGATCATGACAAGTACGTTACAAGAATAGTCACTGATTATTATCCATTAAGTATACATGGCTCCTTCAAAAGTAGTTTTATTGGATATTAAAGCCTGTTGGTAACAAGTGATTGGGGTTGGCTTCAAAAATAATGGCAGCAAAAATGGGATGTTAGAGTTAAAGGGTCAAACACATTCCCTCCCGTATTCTAGCCGGACTTGAAGTTCGCATTTTCTCAGTTTTGGGTGTATAAACCCTATTCTTTCTTTCGAAAAACTAAATCAAAAAAAAACTCCTCCCGAGGGAAGAGTTTTAAATTCTATTTTTTGATTACAGCTATTGCTTCACTATTTGGATCCTATTGAATCCTTGAGTGTACTCAATAGTTAAGTAATATACACCTGAATCCAATGCGGCAATAGAAAATACATTAGTACCCTTTTCTACTTCCATTGCAATACGTCCATTCATGTCGTAAACGCGAATAACAGCATCTTGTCCTAAACCATCAATGTGCACCACCCCATTCGTTGGGTTTGGATAAACACTAATCAATTCTTTATTGTATTCATTAATCCCGGTATAACCAACCGTAAGGTCAATTGTTATTACACTATCACAACCAGCTGCATTTGAAATTGTATCCATATACGTTCCAGACGTCGTGTAAACCGCTCCACTTGGCGCTGTGTAAGAATCTAACGCTGTTTCTGTAATGCTCGAGCTACTTGGAGTGTTGATGGTAATGTCCAACGTAACTGTACTATCGCAACCTCCGGCATTTGTGTACATTTCAGTGTAGATCCCCGATGTTGTATAATCAATCCCTCCTGCTGAAGTGTACATGTCACACGAGCTTTCTGTAATGCTCGAGCTATTTGGAGTGTTGATTGTAATGTCCAACGTAACTGTACTATCGCAACCCGCGGCATTTGTATACATTTCAGTATATATTCCCGTTGATGAATAAGTCATTCCTCCCGCTGAAGTATAAGAACCACAAGTAGTATCCGAGATCGATGATGAGGTTGGAACCAATATAGAAAGGGCAATACTTATTATACTATCGCAACCACCTGTACTTGGTATCGTATCCATGTAATTTCCTGATATAGAATAAGTTTCATCTCCACTTGGTACGGTATACGTTCCACAAACTGAAGGACTGATACTGCTTGATGACGACAAACAATCACCCACTTCAATGTCATCGAATAAAAACCCATCATTTCCTCCAGCAAAGTAAAAGTTGTCGTATTGCTGAAAACGAACGATGTAGTTAGCAGTAAATGTTAATCCATACAATGCATTTACACTGTCCAAACTCATATTAAATTCATACCAATTTAAATCCGTAGCACTTGCTCCATCTAAGTCTAAAATTTTTGTGTAACTCGTTCCTCCATCATCTGAAACGTAAATACCATCTTGAGCTTCTGTTTCGTCATTCCATTCTGCCCACCAAAATCGTAAACGCAAGTTGGAAGCCCCCGTGGTGTTCAAATGCAAATCTGCTTGATTCAAATTGTATGCTCCTCCAGTTTCATAATCCATTCCCAAAAAATAATTTCCGGTATGCGAATAAGCCGTTTGCGTTGTCCATGTCAGCGTGCCTGTCTGAACAATTTCAATATTTGGTCCAGGTTGCGAACTCGTAGCCGTCCAAGAAGCGTCTAATGCTCCACTTTCAAACCCTGTTGAATAAGGAAGTGTTGCGTACGTCTGTGCTGATGATAATTGTGGTAGAATTCCGATTAATGCGAATAGCACGATTCGTAACACACTTGTAAAGTAGCTTTTTTTCATATAAATAGTGATTAGATTTAGACGCAAAAGTATTCTTTACTTTTGTTCTGTGCAAGTTATATCTGCTTCTCAGTTTCAGTAAAAAAGTGTCTTAAAGAATCAGTCAATCTACAAGTTGTAATTGTCGAACGTCTTATACGTCTAATGCACAAGGAAAATCTATTTATATGTCAGAATTAACACACGATAAAGAGCAAGAACAGTACACGCTCCACTTAGAGAACGGTCAAGAAGCGTTTATAAGTTATGTTCTAGAAGGCAAGAAGATGAAGCTTACGTACTCATTTGTCCCGCCAGAACTCAGAGGTAGCGGCGTTGGTAAGGAATTGGTTGAAAAAACGTTCGAAAAGCTTACAGAAGAAGGGTACGAAGCGGAAGCTATGTGCTCGTACATTAGAGTTGTCGCGCAACGACATCCGAAATGGTCTGCGATTATAGACTGATGAAGATTGGTTGCTCCTTCGAGCAGAAGAACTCCGAACATGGATTACAAAATCCACAACACTTCAGATATCCAACAAAATTGCGTTAAAGTCACAACGGCAAACCATGCTTTACATTTATTGTTCAGCTGTTGTTTCTCGAAGGTCTTCCAATCCATTTTTTAGAAACTTGAACACCATTGGTTCTATCAACCACAAAGGCATTTTTTTGGGGTCAAAACTCACACTATTTACAGCGTCGCATGCGTCTGCATCAACCAGAGAGAAGTTCCATTGACCTCTAAAAGTTTCAACTCGATTCAGCTTTTTAGAAGGAGAAGTTGAGTTACTGTCCCATGCTTCATTCCATCTTACGCCAGCACTTCCTTCTTCATCATTGTAAAATATATACCTGACACTCATCTCTGTATCTTTCAACGGGAAAGGCTCATTGTGAATAACATAGGTCGTAAGACTATCTTTAGATTCATTCACAATTTGATAAGTGGGGAACTTTTTATTTTCAAGGTCATTAGCCTGGTTGTAAATATCTTGCCTAAATGAAGTAACACAAGCTGTTGGAGAAGATTGTACATCACCTTCAATTTTATATTCTAAAAAATTAGTGCCCGCAATTTTTCGTGTATAAATTATCCAATTTGGGGAATCACCTTTATCAATTTTAGCGATTTCCCATTTGTTAATTCCTTCGTCAGAGGAAATTACGTTTCGAGATGAACTACATCCTATGGCACCGAATAAAACAATGCTAAAAACACCATATCTAATCGCTTTTCTCCCGTAAACAGTTGAATTCAATAACACCCTTCCAAGAGTTGTTCTCTTTGAGTCATCCTTAATCATTTTTTTTTCCATTTGTGATGTAATATTTGAAACAAAGTTACCATCACACTATTGGCTTTTCATTGACTTGGGTTAAGAAATGAAATACTGCTTGCTCAATACAAGACACTTTTTATTCTTTCAAGAAATAGAATTATTACTTAGACGTTTGCGAATTCGGCTAAGTGATTCTGGTTTTATACCCAAATAACTGGCAATTAGGTATTGCGGAATTCTATTCAAAAGATCAGGAGATGTTTTTTGTAAGTTTTGATAACGTTCTTCAGGAGATAGTTTTATGAAATCGTCATGCTTCATCATCTGACTCGCTATTTGATCTTGCAGCAAAATTGATCCGTACTCAGAAAGTCTTGGTATGCTTTTCATAAGCGCTTCATCGCTCTCTTTTGTGCTCAATGTAACAATACAATCTTCCAAACACTCTAAGTAATACTCGGAAGGTTGCTTGGTTATATAACTTACTGGGGTTATAGGCTGTTTTTCTGTGAAAAATTCAGTCACCTTGATTTCGCCTTCTTTTAAATAATAGCTACTTACGCACCCCTTAAGAACAAAATAACATTCTTTTGCTATTTCACCTTCTGACATTAAAACACTCCCTTTTTTAAATGATTGTATATTGTTCTGCTTGGAAATAATATCAATTTCTTTCTCAGTTAACTCAATGTATTTCGATAAGAATTCAATTATTAAATCACTCATTTTAAAGTTTGTTGGCTTTGTTTACCAATTTAGTAATTCTGACGAAAAGATGCTCGTGTATTTGCGTGAATTTCTTGAAACAAGAGCTCCTTATCACGATAAGGTAACGGTCATATTTCACCATGGACCCTTACCGATAAATAAAAGAAGGACAAGAAGCAGTCAAATTAAACCGGGCTCAAATATTTACGAAGCCCTTCTTCAGTGAGATAAGGATAAATCATTGCCATCATTACTTCGCTCTGATGTTCTATGTGTTCTTCACTACTTTTCTTACGGTACAATTCCGACGTATAAATCCATGTGTCTCCAAAGTTTATCATTCTTTCGGAAAGCATTTCATATTCATTACTAAAGGCAGATGGTCTCATCAACCCCATTTCATTCAGTCGATTAAAGAGAAATAAGTTTCCCGCTATCCTCTCTTTATGTACCGCTGAGAAGTGAGCAAATATTTTGTCGTTGTTCTTAAGTAAGTTGTACAAGTCAGTCCAAATAAATCGGTATTCCACCATGCGCTTCATACTCAAGCGAATGTCATTCTTTATCTGACCAAAGGAAATTTCAATTTCTGATAGCTTACCAATTCTTTCGTCGAAATCCTTAACCATTTGAAAATACAAGGCTTCTAGAATCTCCTCCCGTTTTTTGAAATGATAATTAAGGTTCCCTGAGCTCATTTCAAGTTTTAAGGCGATCATTCTAATTGTCACCTGACCATAACCATATTCGTTAAAAAGATCCTTTGCTACTTCTAATATCTTATCTTTTGTTTTTGCCATTAGTGAACTTTTCCTATTGATTTACATTTAGTAAATTTGTCCTAAAAATAACAAGTTATAAGTTTACTTTACAATTCCGAGCAAGGAAAGGTTTGATGCGTTAAACCATAAGAGCAGAATAACACCGTACTATTGTATTGTTTCAGCCGTTCTTGGAAAAGGTGCCTGTCGCTTTTTCAAGCTGTCTCGTTAAGGCAATCAGTCTCGAGTTTAACAAGTCACTTTAAATAATCTTGAACGACTTCAAAAAAGGCTTCGTTTCTTTCTTGGTCAGGATTTTACCAGAAGCAAGAATTCCAACTTGATAAAGACGATCGTCGACCATGATGCATTTGTAAACAACGGAATACCCCTCGCCATCTGCCGTAAAATAGAGAGCTGGATATCCTTGATGTTTCCCAAACTGCTGATCTTTGATCTTCTCTATTCCGAGTGATCCTAAGGCACCGTCACGTGCGCCTTCAAGCAAAGTCTTGGAATCATTACTTGAACCAAACCCATCATTAAAATCGCTATATGCTACCATGAATACTTCCTCCGAGGATTTTTCGTACATATAATTAACCATTTCTACATCTCCAACATCTGTAGTTACAATTTCTGAATTATAAGTAGGCTCTCCAGTAAAGTTGATTTGAAAACTTTTATCCGCCGATACAAACGGTTTCTCTTTTGCCAAAATGAAAGTATTCTGGTAGACAGTTTCAACTGGGGATGTAAAAGAGAAACTGATAATAACAACAATTAATGCGCAAATAGATTTGATTCTCATGTAAATTGATTTGTGCCAAGATAGCAAAACTTCTACAAAATTAAATTGAATCTAAAAATAACCGTGCTTAGATGTTTTGTTAATCATTCACCTCACTGTCAAATATATACTGCCGAGTGATAGAATCGATTGAGATCCGATGTTGAGACTTATTCCTAGATAAACACATCAAACAAAAAAGTCCCTCTTGGTTAAACCGAGAGGGACTTTACTAGTATTTTAGATCAACGAATTACTCTACCGTAACACAGCCGTCTTTAATTATAACTTTCGATCCATCTTTTACCGTTACCCAACCGCAAGAAGTTTTTATTTGAACCTCTGACGCACTTGTTTGGATAGAAGTAGATCCTGAAGTAGAACTTCTAAATTCTACTTTTTGAGTAGAACCATTTGATTTCACTTCCATTGTGTAATTTTTAGAATCTTTATTGTAGTACTTAATCGTAAATGCACTTGCTACATTAGCAACCAAAAGGAAAGCCAATGATAAAAACATCATTTTTAATTTCATAATTTTTGTTTAATGGTAATAGGTTATTAATAGTCTAAATATAAGAATTTTACGACTGAATTATGCAATCTTCAATATTTCAATTTCCTATTTTACCAATCACCCAAAACCTTAACGGCCTCTAGAATATATGGATCCTTTTTCAAGATCTTGTGCCATGTTTCCATACTTTTAGTACGAACAGTATCCGATTTCAATCCTTCTACATCCGCGCTCACAACCTCAATTTTCAATTTATCATTCTCGATAATTACAGCTTCAAATTCATCTGATTTTGTACGATACAACTCTTGTTGCTTTCTAAACGCTACCAAATTCAAAGAAACCTCAGTTTGTACTCGTTGCTCTTTGATCCATTTTGCGCGTTCGTCAATCATTCTTAAAGCCTCGTTATTCTGTGTTCGAAGTGCGCTTTTCTTCTGAATGGAACTCATTTTTTTAACCGATGAAGCTTTATAATTACTCGCTTTGATTTCCGTCCATGGCATTGCATAATCTTCATCTTTTTCTCCGGAACTAATGTATGAATACAATCCTGGAAGAACGATATCTGGAGTAACTCCCTTCAATTGCGTCGATCCTCCATTGATTCTGAAAAATTTCTGCGTTGTTATTTTTATTGATCCCATTTCACCCAACTCTTTATAATCTGGAGGAACCATTTCGTCCAATCCGTAAAACCTTTGTACCGTTCCTTTCCCAAAAGTTGATGGAGCAGTTCCTATGATTACCGCTTTCCCATAATCTTGAAGTGCAGCCGCTAAAATTTCTGATGCAGAAGCCGAGAATGAATTTACCAGAATCACCAAAGGTCCGTCATAAGCAATAATCGGATTCTTATCTTCCAAAACCTGCGGCATTGATTGTCTTGCAGCAACTTGAACAACAGGCCCTGTTTCGATAAACAACCCAGCTATATCAACAGCGTCATACAATGATCCGCCGCCGTTAAATCGCAAATCAATTATAATTCCTTCCACTTTATCCGCTACTAGTTTTTCAACCTCTTGGCGCATATCAACTGAACTTCTTCGTCCGTCGCGATCGTTAAAATCTGCATAGAAGCTTCTTAAATCAATAATTCCAACCCGCTCTTTGTCTTCCGTATTTTCAATCAATGCTGATTTCGCATAACTTTCTTCCAACACAACAACATCGCGAACAATTGGAATTGTAATGATTTCACCGCCTTCTTTCTTAACGGTCAACCGAACTTCCGTTCCCTTTTTCCCACGAATCATTGGAAGAACATCATCCATGTCCATGTCAATAATATCGATTGGCTCTTCATTACCTTGCCCCACTTTCATTATCAAATCATTCACTTCCAGCTCTCCTTGTTTCCAAGAGGCCGACCCGGGAACAACTCGCGTTACTTTAATGTATCCGTCCTTTGGCAACAATTGCGCTCCTATCCCCTCTAATTTCCCTGACATTCGAATGTCAAAATTTGCCTTGTCCAAAGGTGGAAAATACGATGTATGTGGTTCAACGACATTCGCAAAGGTATTCACGTAAACTGCTATTTTATCATCCCGATCTTCATGACCAATATTCACAAACCAACGGTCAAAATCTTTCAAAACTTTAGCACGAGCGTCAATTTCTACATCTTCAAACGACTTAATTGTTACGCTTGTATCGTTATCCTTTTCTGCTTTTTCCTGTCGCGACAGTTTCGTATCTATTTCGAGCAATACCCGGTACTTCAACAATTTCGTCCACCTTGATTTCAATTCAGTATTGTCCTTGGCAAAATCCATTTTCTCTGCATCGGTTTCGATACTTTCTTCTGTACTAAAATCGAAGGATTCGGATAAAATTTCTTTGTAAAAAGCGCCCACTTGCTTCGTTCTTTCGTCAAAAGTTTGACTGAATATGTCAAAAAACTCAAAGTTCTTACTTAAAGCATAATCATCCAGAAGTAGCCTGTGTGTTGTAAATGCTTCAACATCGGATTTCAAAAAGAAACGTTTTCCATTATCTACTCGCTCTAAATAACTATCAAAAACCTTTTTAGAAAGTTCATCGTCAATTTGAATGGATTGATAATGTCCTTGTTTTAGACTTGCTAGAACGAGCTCCATCAAAAGCTCTTCACGCTTAGGAGTTTCCTCCGGTAGCGTAGGTCCTGAAAAGGCTAATAAGACAAAGCTAATTGCAACAAAGTAGAGAATATATTTTTTCTTTAACTGCATTTGATATTTTTAAATTAAAAATGGGAAACGAATAAGCAAAATACTCTTTTTTAGACGAAATCTGTACAGATTTATTAAATCCAATTCGACAATTTTCGTTAAAGTACTTCAATTTTAATGCCATGCATCAGATCAACCTTCAAGTAGGAGAAGAATTGCAAGGAATTCCCAAATATTGGAAGTCAATCCATTTTTTGGAACGGAAAAATAAATACGCCAACTAAACCACCCGAATTGAATTACTGCTCATAAGCGCCGAGATCTGGAGAAGTACCTCTTGGTGTTCCACAAATATCCGCGCCATAGGTTGATGTATTTGTAATTCCATACAACGAATTTCCAGCATCAATGACGGGGGAATTACTCCAAAAACTAAAGTCATTTTGTTCAACGCTTTTGAAGTGGGGGAATTGGTCCCAAATAATACTAGAATAAATCCCACTAGTATATTCGATTGGACTTCTAATTAGCGTATTCGCAATTGTTAAATCAACCGAATAAGACGGATCAGATACCGTATCAAAATAGATTTCCAAGGCATTTGAACCGTAAACGATACTGTTTGTGATTGTTCCGTCAACGTCTAAAATAGTATCTTGGTATTTGTTCCGAACATAAACTGCCGGCACGCCTTCTTCAATTCCATATCCGAGCAAATGGCAATGGTTAAAATCAAATTTTCCACCGCGAAGAACATACAATGAATGTCCATTATTCTTTGAAAGAATGCAATTTTCAGCCTTTACTTCTGCCCCGTCGAATATAAAAACGCCATGGGCAGCACAATTGGAAATTCGCGAATTAGAAACCTCCAAAGTAAAATCCAAATTTGTTGGGTCTTCGCCGTTGAGTTGAATTCCCGTCGTCGCATTTTTGATATTCGTGTAATCTATGGAACTCGGAAGTGCTTTGAAAAAATAGATTCCTCCATATTGCCCGGCCACATCTTCGTATTCCTGCTCCAATCGAATTCCTTGCAACGTAACGGGATTCGTTTTTGTTCCCTGAATATCTAACTGGCCCTTATAAATGTAAAGCCATGAATTTTTATAAAAGTAAATTTCTGTTCCTTCCTGAATGGTTAAACTCTGACCAGGATTGACTCCAGCAAAACCATACACAATATGTGGTTTATCGTTGTCCCAAGTTCCAGAATTCGTGTCTTTATTGTGGTAATAGGCATCGCGTCCCCACACCTTCAAATGAACATATTTGTCAACTCCATTTGATGAGAAACGAATACTATCTTCAATGATTGCAGGCCCATTACTTGCGTTCACATCCAAGGTTACTTCCACAAATACAAAAAGGCTGTCTTTGGCTTGCAATTCAATCTCGGCAAATGCCGTTCCCGATAATCCATCAACGTTTATTCGAAATGGAGAATCTTCACCACCAACCAATTCTATTTGATCAATTGTCATTGTGCTCTTCCCGTTGTTGTACATTTTGAATTGCTTTGTAGTGGAGCCAAGTGTTGTGAAAACGGTATCAAAAACCAAAGTATCGGTACTAAAATAAAATTCTTCTGAAGGGTTAAACGTTGGCTTTTTACAACTCGTAAAGTTTAAGGAGAGAACAATAAAAATGAGGACAGAATAGGCTGGAAGAAGTCTAGAATACATAGCGTAGTTTAAATACAAATGTATAACGTGGCTTATCTTAAATTATTTTGATTGCGTTGTTCTGTGCCCGAATTCAGGTTTCCGATTTTAATTCCAGTCACAAAAAAATCCCATCTCGATAAAACCGAGACGGGATTCAATATGAATAGATTTTCTTTTACTCTTTAACGAATTTTTGAGCGCTTGATGTTTCTCCTACTGAAACGAAATAGATTCCAGAAGAGATTGTATTCAACTCAATAGTTGTTAATTCTTGAGTGATCATTCCAGTGTAAATTACTTTTCCTGAAATATCTTTCACTTCGTAGCTTTCACCGATCATATCTTGACTTACAAGAACGTTCAATAAATTCTCCGCTGGATTTGGATAAACAGAAATCAAGTTCAAGTTGTGCTCGTCTAAGCCAACACCTGTAATTGTTACATTCTCTGTGTATGTATCCGTTCCACAACCATTATCTACAATCAATGTTACGGTAAATGTTCCATTTGTAGTGTAGGTGTATGTTGGATTCTCCAAGTTTGAAGTTCCGATTCCATCCCCGAAATCCCAAGACCATGTTCCAGCATTTGTTGAAGAACTTGTAAACGTGTAATCGTAAACAACGTTCGATTGCGTAAACCCTGCGGTTGGCGAACCGACACCGATAACAACTGCAACAGAACTGTTTGCACTCATTCCACAAATGTTCTCAGCGTTCACCTCAACATTCCCCCCAGTTGCACCAGCAGTAACAGTAATCGAGTTTGTTGTACTAGTCCCTGTCCAACTTGCTGGGATCGTCCAGTTGTAAACAACATTCGGATCATTCGTAACTGCATATGTTTCAACATCTGTTTCACACAGTGCTAATGCTCCAGTAATTGCACTTGGAACGGTCGCAGGAGCAATCGATGTTACGAAAGCTGTTTGCGTGTACGTTGTTTGAGAATTTCCATCACCTACCGTTAATGTAACATCATACGTTCCAGGCGCACTATATGTCACAGATGGGTTTGGCAAAATTGACGTAGTTGGTGTTCCACCAGGGAATGACCAAAGCCATGTTGTTGGCGTTCCTCCTGTGGTTAAGTCTGCAAAGACAACTGGAGACGTTGAACAAGTCGTTGTGTTTGTTCCACTGAAATCAGCCACCAAAGAAGATGATAAATCATTCCACTTCCACATTCCTGCGGTTGTATTATCAACATTGAACCAACCTGACCAACCAATGGATGGTGTGCTCAATTCACAATACAAGTGTTGTTCTGTATCGATAATGTTCCATGTCGTTCCTCCATCTGTACTGTATGAAGAACCTGAAACACCTGCACCAGCTCCTGTTGTGAAGGCCGTATTTGTTCCTTCAATAAAGCAAAGACCATTTGTATAAACACTTCCAGTGGTTGTAACTGTTGTCCAACTTGTTCCACCATTTGTTGTTCTGTAAACCGTCCCTGCATTATCAACAATTAAACCGTCCGTTGCAGATGAGAATGAGAAGTTCGCCGAAGTACCTACTGTAACCGCTCCTCCGAAATCGGCAACAGGAGTATTAAATACATTCCATGTTAAACCTTTATCCGCTGAGTGGTAAATACGACCAAGACTCGTCGAGAACCAAACGTTATCGCCAATTACATCAATTTGTCTTGTGTAACCGAACTCATTTCCATTTGTTGGATTTGGAATATTTCCTCCTGGAACTTGCGTCCAAGTAGTACCTCCGTTCGTTGTTGTATACAATTCGAAATCACCACTAATTGGATCCCCTTGGCAGAAGCCAGTGTTTGCATCCCAGAAGTGAACTACGTTTGTAAATGAAGCCGCATTGTTAAATGTAGCCGTATTTTGACGCGTCCATGAAGTACCGCCATTTGTTGTTTTCCAAATCCCACCTGTTTGACCACCGGCAGTTGGATAAGCCGCCAACCACGCTGTTGTTGAATTTGCTCCTGACAGCATTGAAATACCCAACCCAGCATCCTGAACATTAATGGCTCCTGGTGTCCAGTTTAATCCTCCATCTGTCGTTTTTGTAAATGTTTGAAGGTTTGCAGCTCCACCAGACCCGTCGTAACCCGTTGCCCAAACAACATTTGGATCTACAATTGAAATATAGTTGATTCCAACACTTGCGGTAGTGAATCCAGAAACTTGTTCAATCCACTCACCATACGGAGGAATTGTAACGTTAACGTAGGCTACTTCAGTTGCAACAACCGTATTTTGACTGTTTGTAACCGACAGAGAAACATCGTATGAGCCAGCCGTATTGTACTGGATAGCTGGAGGATTTTGACCAACAAACGTGTTTGGTGTTCCACCAGTAAACGTCCATGTCCAGTTTGTGATTGCATTTCCGCCATCAACAGAAAGGTCTGTAAAAGCAACATTATCCCCTTCGACAATTGAAAGCGGAGTTCCAGAGAAATAAGGAATTGGATCTCCGTTTAATGTTGACTGAACACATTGAATCGCTGCAAGTGCATCAATTCTAGGTCCGATATTTTGATTAATATTTACTCCTGTTGAAATGATACATGCTTCAACAGCCGCAGGTGTCATTGTTGGATTGATACTCAACATAAGCCCAACCAAACCTGCAGCAAATGGAGTCGCCATTGAAGTTCCACCCATTTGAGCGTAGTTGTTACCACCTGCTGTATAAACAGTACTTAACAATCCACCGAAAGAATAACCTCCTGGTGCTGCGATATCAACGAAAGGAGTTCCTCCGTTGTAATTGGAGAAACCTGATTTTAAATCGGTAGAGTTTACAGAACCAACGCAAATAACGTTGTTGTAAGCTCCTGGATATTGAAGTGTTGTATTGCCATCATTTCCAGCGGCTGCCATAAAGACAACGCCTGGGTAAGAATCAATCAACGTTTGCATAGCAGCACTTGAAGAAGCACTTCCGTAGGACATACTAACTACGTTAGCACCATTTTGACATGCCCATTGAACACCTGAATAACCGTACCAAATACTTCCTGAAGAAGTAGCGTTATCTGGAGTTGTTTTGATTGCAATCAATTGAACATTACCTCCAATTGAAGCAATTCCAGTTGCGTTATTAATATCAGCTGTTGCAAGACCTGCACAGTGTGTTCCATGTGACCAACCAAAATCGGCGTTCACATCGTCTGGAGGAGTTGCGTCATTATCACCATCGGCAACATCGCGCTCTAAGAAAGTCGTTAAATCAGAGTGCCCGCCGAATACGGCGTTATCAACGATTGCAATTTTAACAGTGCTCGAGCCTGTGCTAATATTCCAAGCATTTTCAGACCCAACCAAGTCATGGTACCATTTGTTATTTCCTGTGTGGAATGTGTCATTTGGAACAAAATCGAATGTGTAAATCGGTTCTTTTTCGGCAAACGTTACCGATCCGATTTTTTCCAATTCACGAATTAACTCATCGATTTTAGCAAATTCAGCAAATTCGATTCTGAAAATTTTCATCAATGCAGGCTTGCCTGTAAAGTAGCTTGGCTTTTCAAAATCTGTGATCGTAATTCCACTGAAAACTTTCGCCAGTTCAGGGTAATCATTAATGTCCACAGGGAGACCTGTTTCTCTTGTGTCCCTTGATCGAACAAGGTTTGTAATTGTAGTAGGTTCATCGTTAAGTTGGAACATTATCGTTCCATCAAGAAATTTGGAGTCAAAGGTCTGCGCAAAGGAATTTAATCCAAAGCATAGCAGTCCTAAGATGAGGAGAGCTTGTTTCATAAGTACAGTAATTAAATAAGTGTTTGTTTTAGCGGTAGTAAAATACCACTAATTTCTTAAACAAGAGAATCTCAAATCCTTAAAGCTACTGTGCAATCGATAATTAACGGATTTAAATTTATTTGTGGATTCTACTAGAAACGTTTTTCAAAACTGATGTATGTAAATTATTTCCACTCTTTTGTTTTCTCTAGAAAATATTTTGCCCATCCCGCCTTTCCACCTTCAATTGGGCGTTCAGCTGCTTCATCAACAAGTTTCAATGATTTCTTTAGTAAGTATCGTTTTCATCCAATATTGTTTTCATGAAAATAAGTTTACTCCATCCTTTGGCGTTCAAAAATGTGCTTAACAGTGGCAAGAATGCACAGAATATTAACTTCGAATTGTAGATCGAATTTGCCATTTAGTTTTAATTTTAGCTCATGATATCCAAACGCACGAAATATGGGCTTAAGGCTCTGAGTTATCTATCGAAGCAAACCGAAGGCAAACCTGTCTTGATTTCGGAGATAGCTACGACGCAAAATATATCTCAAAAGTTCTTAGAGTCCATTCTGCTTGATTTGAAGAAAAAGGGGTTTCTGGGTTCTAAGAAAGGAAAAGGTGGAGGGTATTATCTGATTAAACCTGGAGATCAAATTACAATGGCTTCCATTTTCAGGGCTTTAGAAGGTCCAATTGCATGGCTTCCTTGTGTGAGTCTAAACTATTATGAAAAGTGTGATGATTGCGTAAGCGAGGATACGTGTGAGCTAAATCATGCAATGATTGAAGTACGAGATAGTATTCTAAAGGTAGTAGAGAAGAAAACGATTGCCGATTTATAGAATCGGTAAGGTTGATTAGTTCTTGTAATTAAATTACATTTCGATTAATTTGTGTTTGGCAGCATACATTACAATTCCAACAACATTTTTAGCACCAATCTTTTTCATAATTCCAGATCGATAACCATCAATGGTTCTTTTGCTTCTGTAAAGTAGAACTCCAATTTCAGTAGCCGACTTTTCTTCACAGATAAATTTAATAATCTGCATCTCGACTCTTGAGAATTCAACAACACCCTCAAAACTGGGAACAACCTTTCCTTGTCGAACCAATTCTCCGATTAAACACTTAGATGTTCTATCATTCAAATAATACCCAGTTGATAAGACACTATCAACTGCTTTAATAATTTCATCTGGAGCGTCATCTTTAGATAAATACCCGTTTGCTCCACATTCAACGGCTTGAACCACGAACTCTTGGTTATCAAACATGGACAACAATAGAATTTTTACGGCTTCATATTTCTGACGAATTTTCTTAGCCACTTCGATTCCGTTCAATTCTGGCATTCGATAATCCAATAAAACAACATCTGGAACATTGCCTTTCATCTTCATTAGCATTTCCATTCCGTTCTCTGCTTCGATAGTCACCTTGTAATCTTCACTATCATTTAGCATAGTAATCAGACCGTTACGATAGATTCTTTGATCCTCAGCAACTCCTATTGTGATTTTCTTTTTCATTCAGTGCTTTTCTTATTAGTACCGTAGTTCCTCGTTGGCGTCTCGTCGTTCTCACCATTTCGGCATCAATATACTGCAATCTACTTACAATATTTCGAAGACCAAAGGAATTTTTGTGACCGTCTAAACTCGGAATAAGTCCAGTACCGTCATCAACGATCTCTAATTTAAGTTCATACGTGTTCAAAGTAAGAAAAAGATCAATATAAGTTGATTCTGCATATTTTATTATATTGTTAAGAAGCTCCTGAACTATTCGATACAGGGCCAGTTCTTCGTTGGGAGTTAGCTTTATAGTTTCATCAATTTCAACTTGGACAAACTTGACCTTGACCCAAGTGGTTTCGTTTAATCGATCCGTCATTTCACTAATAGATCCGATGAACCCCGCCTCACTCAAGGTATAGGGAAGCATTTCATTGCAGACATTCTTTACAAAATCAGCAGTTTCAATAATCATCTGGTTCATTTTATCTTTGTGATTGACATCATCTCCCATTTGAGCAATATAAAACCTTAGAGACGTTAAGGAAGCGCCGGTTTGGTCATGTAATTCCTGAGCTATTCGCTTCTGAGTTCTTTCCGTTGCGTTAATCTCAGCCTGCAACAGCTTACGCTGATTCACCATCTCCAATTCATTGATTTTCTGCTGCTTAAGGTACATTTTTCGTTGATAAAAAAGAACGAATAAGACGATTGAAATGGCCAAGAACACCATTACGATTGAGCCGTATATTAAAAAATGATTCATTATTTGGTTTCGACAAACTGCTTTTTAGCTTTCAAAAGCGCAATTACGTAGACGGTATTTAATAGGATATTCAATAAGGCATGTATTTCCCAAAAAATTCCGATATCTCTTTGGATCAAATCTCTGCCGAGCATAAACAGAAACAAGGTCCCTGAAAAATAAATTAGAAACCCAGAATTGAGCCAAAAGGAAGGAAGACTGTGAAGGTGTCGATGTTCCGCCCGTCGCATTAACTGTACAAAATAGGTGACACACAATAGAATAATTATCAAACCTTCGACATAGCGTTGATTGGAATTAAAAACATCTAAACCTTCGACATACTCGACATTAAGGATGGAAAAAACGATGAAGACCACGTATAGTATTACAGCAACGAGTTTCCATCGAAACGTATCAAAAAGGCGGTAATAAATCATCATTACCACAGTGATTTCGACATAAACATAAGAATGGAAAATGAACAAATTCCGAATACCTTGAAGCCTAAGAATCAAAGCGGCTGCCTCCATTACAAATGTAATCACGATCAAAATGTATAGGATCTTCATATTCAATGAAAGTTTCTGAAAATGAACGAATCCAACGATTAACGGGGCTAGTATCGAGAAGGCAGAAAGGGACAGCATATACCCTATTTATAATTAAGTTGATTTCAATCAATATATGATTGTGCAAGTGTGAAATCAAAGGTTACAATAAATTCATATATAATTCACATTTTTGTAACCATCGTAATCCTATGATTACCCCCATTGTACGGTCATAACTGAATATCAAAATCAGGTATATATATCATCAATAATGCGTAAATAGTGCAGCCCACTATGTAACATGTGCGCAAGATTAAAAAACAAGTAACCTTAACATCTAAAACCACTTGATAATGAGGCGATAAATCTTCAATAATTCAATTATTGAATTCTAAAACCCTATTCGCGTAAAAATCATCTATAACATGCATATAAACTAGAAAAGAGTAGTATTACTCATCGTAAAATAAGTATAAATACTGATGTTTTTTACGTAAAAATGGTGTACTTTTGAATTTCAAGTACTACCAACGAAATGAGCTCAGATCAAAATAAATATCCGGAAATAAGTGAAATAAACCTCGATTCTTGGTGCCAAAAGCTGGACTGCTCTAAAACGCACCTCCTATTCTGTATTGAACGGGTTGGAACATCTTGGATAAGTGTTGAGGCTTATTGGACAATGAACAAGGACAGAATCAAAAAGTCCGTCCCTAATAAGTAGGACTATTAACCTTCCTTTTATAGCTTTGCACAAAAAAACTGTGATGAGCGAGAAACGTACAGATGTAAATCAGCTAGGTGAATTCGGATTGATTGATCACTTGACAAAAGATGTTGATAAAAAAGTCGAATCAACTGAATTTGGAATTGGTGATGATGCTGCTGTTATTTCCATATCGGATGACACTTCTATGCTTATCTCAACAGACATGCTTATTGAGGGGGTTCATTTCAACTTGATGTACATGCCTCTAAAGCATCTTGGCTACAAGGCCGTTGCCGTTAACGTATCTGACATTTGCGCTATGAATGGCGTTGCGGAACAGATTACAGTTTCTATAGCTGTTTCTAGCCGCTTCCCAATTGAGGCTCTTGAAGAATTATACGATGGAATCAACGCTGCTTGTAAAGTATACAATGTCGATTTAGTTGGTGGAGACACTACTTCATCGCTCACAGGACTTACGATTAGTATTACAGCAATTGGTCGTGCTGCAAAAAAAGATATTTCTTATAGATCTGGCGCAAGCGATTTTGATTTACTTGTTGTAACTGGTGACTTAGGTGCTGCTTATATGGGACTCCAACTTCTCGAAAGAGAAAAAGAAGTTTACAAAGCAAATCCAAACATTCAACCAGATTTGGACGGTCACGATTACATCATGCAACGCCAATTAAAGCCTGAGGCCCGTGTTGACGTCATCAAATTCTTGAAAGAATTGGATGTTGTGCCTAGTTCAATGATTGATATTTCGGATGGATTGGCTTCAGAAATAATGCACTTGTGTAAATCGAGTGAAGTTGGATGCCGTATTTACGGTGAAAAAATTCCAATCGACACGACAACCTCAACTTCTGCGCTAGAGTTTAATTTAGATCCTGTAACGTGTGCGTTGAATGGTGGAGAAGACTTTGAGCTTTTGTTTACTGTAAAACAAGAAGATTTCGATAAGATAAAAGGCAATCCACACATGACTTTTATAGGTCATATGACGGATAAATCGGAAGGAATTTACCATGTTGACAAAGCAGGTTCTCTTGTGGAATTACAAGCTCAAGGTTGGGATCACTTCGATAAGAAAAACTAAGAAGCAGCTCTAATTGTTCTGTTGTACTTTTCGCGTACGACTGTGTCGAAAGGTTTTCCTTTAAGTTTGGATTCTGCCCAAGATTGAAAATCGAAGTAATCCAATGCAACGCTTTCGAATACATCATCATTCGTTATTGCAGCCAAATCGTTGTATAAATCTTCCCATTCCTTTTCCATTTCGAAATGGTCTTTGCATTTTACCAGTCGACCAATAAATTGAAGGAACACTTTTTCAAAGCTGTACATTCTATTTCGCGTTTTGAAAAATCGCTGTGTACTCTTAAGTGAATATGGTAACAATTTATCATGATTTAATTCAATGTGAATCAACAGGTCCAGCAATTGCGTAAAACCAATGATATCTTCGGTTTTGTCTAATTCAGAGTCGTTCAAAATTTTATTTACCCATTTCAAAGCGGTGTTGAATTCTCCCACTCCAATGTAAGCCACAGCAATTTTGAACTCCAAAAATGCCCGTCGCGTTGATGTTATTTTAGCGCCAAATCCTAAAAGCTTCTGTTCGATATCGATAGCAATTTTTGAAGCTTCCTTAAATGCCCCCTTGCGGAGGTTCATACTTAGTTCAATACTACTTACGCTTGAAAACAATTTAATTTCAAGATCTTCATTCGATTCGGTATTATGCGCTAAGCTCTTTAATTGATTGAGGTAGACAATTGCAGTCCTGTACTCCCCTATCTTATCTGAAATATAAATTGCATTTGTGAGCACTGAGATTTGCTTGTTCGGCTCAATTGTGAGCTCCTTAGGTGTTTCATTAAACAACTCCAGGTTTAGTTTTAAATATTCCAACGACTTTTTGAGATCAGCAATTGCATAATAATAAGCACTTAGCGTATGGTTGTACAAATACTTTCCCTCAGTCGTTATATTCTTTGGATTATAATTGTCCAACAAGGTAGAACAAAGCTCTGTATAATTCCTCGATTCCTCTTCGCTTCTTGCTACGCCTTTTTTAGCCAATTGAGTAAACAACTGACTCTTCACGCTCCAAATTCGATTGTATTCTCTCATTTGGTCAATAAAAATGTCTTCGTTATCAGACAATTCAACCAAATCGGTACCGGATACATTTACGTAACCGCCTGTTTCTAAAATTCGTTTTTGTTTTGTTGAAATCTCAATCATTAAGGCCGATTTCTCATACTTCAGTGCAAGCTTTTCAGCGCTTCTTAAAATTCTTCTGCTTTGATCATAAAGTGACCGTTCAAATAGTATATCTGCAGAATGAAGCATTTTATGTATTTGTGCTTCAATAGAGTTTGAACTATGAAACGAATCAAGAGCTGAAAGTACGTGATCGTACAATCGCTTTTTAGTAATGGAAAACCTATTTAAAAATGCCTCGCCTTTAAACTTTTCAAAAAGCAATTCTTCATCGTACCCCGTTTGTTTGTCAAGGTGATCGAATATTCGAACGTAATTGTTTTCCTCACCGATTGTATGGCGAGAGGACATCAATTTAAAATACCGTTTCTCTGATTTCGACATTGAAGAGATCAAGTCGAAGAGCGCTTCGTTCACTTTACTAGACATGTATAAATATTAAATTTTAATAAGTAGTGATAACAAGATACTTAAAGATTTTCACCCTAATTTGATAAAGGTTTGAAGTGTATACTTCATTTATTTAACGGCACAAAAAAAAGCCATTTCTGCAATAGAAATGGCTTTCAAATATTTTATATGGGATTTTTAATCTCTACCCTGAGAATCCTGCGGAAGGACATCGCCTCTACCTTCTTTTGTTTTATCTTGATCATCATTTGGATCCGTAATTGGCGGTGCATCTTGATCTTCATTTGGATCTGTAATAGCTCCAATTGTATTTTCATCTCCACCTTCAGAACCTTCTTCATCACCACCTGCTCTAGCATTCTCCCATGCAGGAAGTTCTAAGTTGTTAGATGAATTTGGAGCAATGTTTTCCTTTTGACAAGAAACAAATCCTAATCCTATTACTGTTAACGATATGATAAATATTTTCTTCATCCTTTATATGACTTACTAACAAATATACGTGAATACCTTTAATTCTCCAAATTTGAGACCTCCATTTTGATTGAAACGTGTGTTCCTTTGATTGAACGGTCATCATTCAGGATTTCAATGGGACCTTCCATGGAGATCCTCTGGTTGGATACTTTCCGGATTAAATCAATCCTGTTCGATGTGATCTCCATCCCTTGTGACCTGTGATCCCCGTCGAATCGACTCTTTCTAGAAATACTCTGATTTACCCCAATTCCGTTGTCATCAATCGTAATTTCCAGAATATTATCAACGACTTTCATATTTATAGAAATAAGCCCTTTAATGTCTTCATCCGGTAAAATTCCGTGAATAATACTATTCTCTATGAAAGGTTGCATAATCATAGCTGGAATCATTATCGATTCGAGATCTATATTTTCCGTTGTGATCTCATATTCAAACCGGCCTTGGAATCGCATTGACTCAAGTGATAAATACAGTTTCAAACGGGCAATTTCTTCTTCCAAGGAAATAGTATTATGATCCGTTGTGGCGGTATCAAGATTTTTACGAATCAGTTGCGCGAAATTGGTCAGGTACTTATTGGCAGACAACCGATCTTGTGTATTGATAAAATACTGAATTGAATTCAAGGCATTAAAAATAAAGTGCCTATTCATACTGGCATTCACAGACTTTTGTTCCAGAGACAACAATTTAGATTTGAACATCAGTTTCTCTTGTTCATTGAGCTCGTTAACCCTTCTTAATCGCAATCTGAATATCAATAAGATTATAGCACCTGCGACAACAATACAAATTAAGATGAACCACCATGTTTTATAGAAAGCCGCATTAATCACAAATGGAATGGTAATCTCTTCTGACATTCGGCCGTCAATATCTACAGCCCTCATTTTGAGAATATAATCTCCATCTGCCAAATTCGCAAAAGTAAAGGTTGGGACATCTGATAACGGCGACCAATCGTCATTTAGTCCGACCAACCAAAATTGATATTTTAATTCTCTATGATGAACTAACGAAACACCATCAAGTTTGAAGATCAGGCTGTTTTTTGAATACGGAAATGTCATCTTTTTAGGAAAACCGTCTTCATCGAGGTCATCGCTGTATTGATTGTAATCAAATTTTTGATAATTCATCAAAATGGAAACGAGATTGACCCTTGGGCGTGAAGGTTTTAATCGTTCAACATCTTTCTGGAAACTTACCAATCCTGATGCGGTACCAAACCAAAAATCTCCTTTTAAATCAAAAAATCCTGAATTCAAATTGGTTTCTAGATCGGGGATTCCATCACCAATGCCGTATCGGGTATACTTTATCTTACCGTTCAAATTTGACAAAACGAAAAATCCATTATTTGTTCCTACATATAAAACCTTGTCTCTATGATTAATAAAGTTGATGAAATTCGAACTCGGATCATCTTCCAGTAGCTTCACTTGGCTTACCTTTCCATTCTTTAAAAGAAACAAGCCAACTTCTGCTCCCAACCATAGATTCCCATGCATATCCGCTTCAATATTGTAGAGTAAATAATTCACATCATTCACAGGATGAAAATTATTATCGCGATATACAAACAGCCCGAGATTACTTACGCAATACATGACTCCATCAACAATTTCAATATCCCGAACAGTTCCTAAATATTCTGAATCACGTGTCCCCATCTTTGTAAATGTCCCCCTGCTATAAAGAACAACTCCTTTGTTTCCACTGATGTACATTGATTGATCGTCTATCCTGTAAAAGGAAGCTATTTTTTCTCCTGGAAGACCATCAGTATCCTTATAAGTAGTAACGTTATCATTCGCATCAAGGGAGAGTAATGATCCTTCACAACCAAACCAATCCAATCCATTAACATTTTGAACTGACGCCCAAACAAACTCTTCTCCTGTTTCAAATCTAGAAATCTTACCGGATCTGTCCTTCTTAACTATTCCTTTATCAAAAGTTCCAAGGTAAAAATCGCCATTGTTTTTTTGGAATCCACTGAGAAATAGATCCGATAAAAACCCGGTACTTTGATCAAAGTATTGAAAACTTAACCCTGGAAATCGAAAAATTCCTTTTCCTTTTGACCCTACCCAAATATTCGAGGTATTATCTTGAAAGAAACAACTGGTTTTATTCACTGGTAATCCATTTGTTTGATTCAACAACAAGATCTCACCATTTTTTTTAATTCGAACGATCCCTTCAACTGCATTTACCCAGATTTGCTCATCTTTATCGAGATAACAACCCTTAACAATTAATGTATCGAGGTCGTATGTTTTGAACTCCTTGGTCTTTACATCCATGCGAATTATCGCACCACTTCTTCTTGCAAAAACCAATTGCTTATCATCACCAGTTACACCATAAAAGCTCGTCGCCTCCAACTCGGGAATTAAGTTGAAATTACTGAGGTCTATTGTCTTCAAAACCCCTCCTCGTGTAGCTAAATACAATTCATTGTCATGAACATAAGCACTCCGAATTCTATCAATGTCTTGATTTGTTACTAGAATCTTGACAAGCTTGTTCTCTTTAAACTCGAACAATCCACCTTCAGCGGTACAAACCAATATCCGTTTATTAAACTTTACAATTGCAGAAACCTTTCTCGACTGGTCATCTCCGGTAAAACCAAAGCTTTTGATCTTCTTGTTTTTTATCAATGAAATCCCGCCATCATGTCCGACCCAAAGAACATCGTCAATAGATGAAATAAAGTGTACGCGGTTATTCCATAATCCATCGTGAGATGAAAATGTAATAAATTCTTTTCCATTAAATTGTGCCAATCCGCCGAGTGTTCCCACCCAAAGGTAACCGTCATTACCTTGACCTATAGCCGTAACTTGAGATTGAGGAAGGCCTTCTTCGGTACTATAGGCAACAAATGAATAT
The DNA here is from genome assembly GCA_047630755.1 of Crocinitomicaceae bacterium. Classification (GTDB taxonomy): domain Bacteria; phylum Bacteroidota; class Bacteroidia; order Flavobacteriales_D; family Crocinitomicaceae; genus UBA4466. The sequence goes on from JBLHYG010000009.1 coordinate 28,661, forward strand.
TTTTGAGAATGAGAGGCAAATCCCATCATCAAGATGAAACTCACCAAGGCGAGGTATCTCATTTACGACTGTTTTAACATTTTTACGAATTCGGTAACTCTATTTCTAGCAATAGGCACTCTAATCCCTCCTTCCAAAACAGCGAAATGTCCATCGTCATTTACGTATTCGCGCATTAAATCAAGATTGATAATATGTGATTTGTGAATTCTACTGAATTTCAAAGGGTTCAATAAATTCTCATAAATTTTAAGCGTTCTCGTATCTAAATAGCGCGTTCCATCTTTGAAATAGATCGTTGTGCAGTTTCCACTCGCCTCAAGATGTGTAATTGTATCGTCGTCCACCAATTTCAATCCTTTGGTGTGACTAATTGCGATTCGGTTGCTTTGTTTGTTGTTCAATAAATTATGAGACAACTCTTGCAACGAATCGAAATATGTCGTGTAATTCTCAGGCTGCTCGCTAAATGTTTGTCTTGTTTCAATTACTCGAGCAACGGCAGACTGAAGTTCTTCAATATCGATTGGTTTAAGCAAGTAATAAATCGCACTCGCGTTGAACGCACGAATTGCGTAATCCTTAAATGCAGTCACGAATACAACTAGAAAATCTTTGTTTTCAATTTCCTCCAACAATTCAAATCCTTCGGCACCTGATGGCATTCTAATATCCAGAAATACAACGTCAGGATTTGACGATTCGATTATCGCTTTAGCTTGATCTTTCCGAGAAGCTTCACCGATCACTTCGACTTCAGGGCAATACTCTTCCAATAACATTGTGAGGTTCTTTCTAGCAAATTCCTCGTCGTCAACTACTAAGGCTCTTAATTTCATATTTCGTGCAGTTTTATTTACAATGTAATATACTATTATATTTCATATCGATTCAACGTTTTCGCTTGATTCAACGCCAATTAGAATCACTTAATCAATCTTTTACAACCGTTCAATAAACCTCAAGCGCACTTTAGGTTATTTTTTCCTTTTAACCGCTAAATGGCTCTATATTAGTATTGTCTTCTAACCCCAATAATACATTTAATATGAAAACAATTTTACTTTCGACACCTCAGTTAATCTGGATTTTTAACGACAACGGAAACTAAAAATTTCCGTTTTTTTTTGCTATAAACTCTTCGATTATTTCTTTAACAGAACTTCCAAGTTCAATATGGGCCATGTGACCACAATCTAATTTACTCAACGCAAGGTTTAAACCCTTCGTTCGGTCTTCCATCATACTGCAAAGAACAATTGAATCGTGCTTTCCTTGCATAACTAATATAACACTGTCATTTTCTTTGACCAAGTCGGTATTGTCCAGTCTTTCACTCATGGCTATTGAAGATCGAGCAATTGTTTCTGAACTTATAGAACTGGCTTCAGCGATCAAGGCTTCAACTTCCGAAGCTCTTTTGTCAGGATTCATAAACAGATTTGGAATCGCGGCTTGAACAAACACATCCTTTTTGGCTTGAACCAATTCAGCGACTCTTCTGCGATCCATTTTCTTTGATTCGCTGTCTTCCCAGAAATTTGAATTCAAAAGAACCACTTTATCACATGCGGTATCTGCCTTTTTCAATTCAAGTGCTACATAACCTCCCATTGAATGTCCGACCACATCGTAAGAAGCAATTCCCATTTCTTGAATCAATATTTGAACAGAATTGGCAATCGAAGCCATAGTTAGGGGCAAAGAATTATCGAACGTACTAGCACCATGACCAGGCAAGTCAATGAAAATGCACTGGAAGTTTTTGAATTCGTCGAGGTAGTTCCACATGGAAATTGACTCCAAAAAACCGTGAAAAAAAACAACAGGGCGTCCATTTCCAGACACCCTATAGTTCAATTTATGTATATTTTGAATCGCCACCTAACGGTTCATGATGTCTTCAATCTCGTCTGCTTCAATTGGAATAGACCCCATTAAATTGAATGGATCTCCAGACTCTTGAACGATTAAATCATCTTCAAGTCGAATTCCCAATCCTTCTGCTGGAATATAAATTCCGGGTTCACAAGTAAATGCCATTCCTGCCTTAATTGGCTCATTCCATGGGCCCACATCGTGCGTGTCCAAACCAATATAATGAGACGTGCCGTGCATAAAGTACTTTTTGTATGCTGGCCAATTTGGGTCTTGATTTTTAACATCAGTTGCGTCAATTAATTTCAACTTAAGCAATTCTGCTTCCATCAATAACCCAACTTGTTTGTGATAATCTACCAATGTTATTCCCGGACGAAGTAATTTTTGCGCTTCATTTTTCACTTCGAGAACAGAATTATAAACGGCTTTTTGGCGGTCTGTAAATCTTCCACTAACTGGGATACAACGTGTAAGATCGGAAGCATAGTTTGCGTATTCAGCGCCAACATCCAAAAGAATCACATCCCCAGCGTTGCATTGTTTATTGTTTTCAATATAATGCAAAACACAGGCGCTTGCACCAGAAGCCACAATCGGTGTGTAAGCAAATCCTTGAGATCTCATTCTCATGAATTCGTGAATCAATTCAGCTTCAATTTCATATTCCCAAACGCCTGGTTTAATAAAACCGAGCAGTCTGTTAATTCCTGACTTCGTTATATCACACGCCTGTTGCATTAAATCAACTTCGATAGCGTGTTTGATAGCGCGAATTTGATGCATAATCGGTGCACCTCTTCTAACTTGATGCGCTGGAAAATCCAATTTAACTTGCTTAATGAATCGGTCTTCTCGTGTTTCAACTGTTGTATCAGCACGTAAATGTTCATTTGTGTTCAAATAAATAGACGCTACTTCAGTCATTAATTGCTTGAAGATTCTATTGAAATCTTTTAACCAAAAAACTGTTTTGATTCCAGAAACTTCAAAGGCTTGATTTTTATCCAATTTCGCTCCTTCCCAAACAGCAATGTGTTCGTTCGTTTCTTTTAGAAAAAGAATTTCTCTGTAATCTGGATTGCTAGCATTCGGGCTAATCAACAAGATACTTTCCTCTTGATCTACACCTGAAAGATGCAAGATATCTCGATGCTGCTGAAACGGCATTGAGCTGTCTGCACTAATCGGGTAAGTATCGTTCGAATTGAAAACCGCCAATGACGATTCTTCCATATTCATAACGAAGCGTTTTCTATTATGGATGTATAGCTCTTTATTGATTCTGTCGTATTTCATACTGTATAATTTTGTCCGAAGACTCTCGGAGTGGCAAAATACTGTTTCTAAAGAAAACAGTGAATAATTACACTCAATTTTTTACAACGTAAATAGTTTACGTTCTAACCCGTAATATTTGTATCGAACATAAATCGAGAAAGATGATGAAACAAGGAACAGCAATCGCAATTACAAGTATACTATTTGAATCAAATGATACTGAAGTTTTAATCAAAGGAAACATATCTCAAGGAGTTATGAATTATGACACAGATCTTGTTGTAACACACTCACAGCTAAATATTATTTTCAACTCTCTTCAAAAGCAAAATCAAGAAATTTCGGTAAATGACTTCTTAATATCAGAGAAGATGTATGATGGAGAGATTTTGTACAGTGCAAATTTTTCAGAACTAACAAATAATCAAATTTCACTGTTTGATATTGAAGGGAACCAACCCTTAAGACAAATCCGAGCATAATTGTACGTCTGCCCAACCTTCTAAAGCAACCTTTCGTTATTTTTTTCGTAATTTAGATGTAACATTTTACCTGTTAAAATTGTTTATCTTTATACAGGTAACAAAGACGAGTCAATTTAACTACTTATATTATGAAGAAGAAAGGCGCTATTATACTAGGATTAACCGCATTGATGTTCAGTTCATGTATTGACCACGAGGTAATTCCAGCTCCAATTCCAACAGTTGATTTATCATCTAATTTCATTGGTGAAATCAACGGTGCAGAAATTGTATTAACAGAAAATGTGTTAGGTTTTACTAATGTTTCTACGAAAGATCAAATTATTTTAGCCGCACCAGATTTTTCTTCTGCAGTTTATTATTCTGCAATGATCTCTTCTTCTATCGCAACTTCTATTAAAGTTGGATTGGGAAGTGTAAGCTGGAATGCAAACATTACTCCGGATCCTTCAATCACCGCTTTTAATGGTTTTATGCTTGCAAATACCGACCCTGCGTACTCGAATAATGGAACGTCAGGATTTGAAGTAACATATACAGATGCCAGTAACCGCGAATGGAAATCTAACGAAATGGATCCAAACAGCCCAGATGTTGAATTTGTTAATATCGTACAGGATTCGGATGATTCAGGAGATTATTCTTCATTCACTTGTAACTTTAACTGCTACGCATACAGTTTAAACCCTGATAGTTTAGCAATACTTCCGGTGCCAGTTGTTCACGTTGATTCTATATCAATTCAAAACGCTATTTACCAAGGTTGGTTCAAAAGATAAACTAAATAGGGATTCCAGTTACTTAATGGGTCAAAATTTAAAAATAGCCATAGTAGGTGACTATAATTTTACCTACAATTCGCATCACGCGACAAATCTAGCTATCGACCATTCTGCCCAGTTTTTAGATCTCGATGTCAATTATTATTGGGTAAAATTAAATGAAGTTGTAAAATTCAGACCTCAACAATTTGATCAATTTGATGCCATTTTAATCGCACCTGGCCCAATTAAGAATCCTTTCTTTCTTCATGGAGTAATAAAGCAAATTATAGGAAAAAACATTCCCGTTCTGATTACAGGCGAAGGGTACCGAATCTTCATAGAAGTGCTCATCAACATGTATCAACTGAACAGAAAGAATGAGAAATTAATTTCTGACAATTTGGTAGAAGGAGAACAATTCGAAAAGCTTCAAATATTACCTCATTCGAAAGCCTTTATTCAATTGTACGAGAATTACTCTGATACGGAACTCACTTCGTCTCGATTTAGTCTATACCCTCAATTGATAAGCTCTTTGGAAAATGATATTGCAGACATTGAAGCTTACAATCATTTCGAAGATCCAGAAATAATCAGCTTAAAAAACCACGATTTCTTTGTTGGTTGTGGATTCTGTCCGCAAATCAGTTCGACAAGAGAAATCCCTCACCCAATGATTTACACTTTTATAAAAGCGGCTGAAGTCTCGGCCCAAGAGAGAGTAGATAAAAAACCAGCATAATACCTTTACTTCTCGGCTCTTTCTTTTTCAAACACTTCATCTATGAGGTGATTTGAGAAGTCATCAGCAACATTAAATGCAAGAACATCGCAGCGTTCATTTTCTGGATGCCCAGCATGTCCCTTTACCCATTCAAACTCAATATTAAATTTACCTTGAACGGCCAAATAGCGTTTCCAAAGATCTGCATTCTTTTTTCCTTTGAAATTTTTCTTTTCCCATCCAAAAACCCATTTCTTCGTAATTGAATCAATAACGTATTTTGAGTCAGAATAAATTTTCACAGGAAACTTATTTGTAGTTAACGTTTCCAAAGCAACGATGACAGCCAATAGCTCCATTCGATTATTAGTGGTCATTCTAAAGCCTTGAGCCATTTCCTTTTCCTTCCCTTTAAAACGCATTACGATACCATAACCACCATTTCCAGGGTTCCCTTTTGCCGATCCGTCTGTATAAATCTTTACCATCCAATAGCCAAATTAGTAATCTTGATTCGACTGGGATTCGTTCTGTCAAAATTATTTACAAAACACTTTGGAAACTTTTTTCATGTAAATAGTTTCCGGAGTGGATTATTGTTCTACATTTGTCCCCATGGATGAAAAAAGATTAGAAATTATTGAGCGTGCCAGCGCTGTCTATATGAAGTTCGGGATTAAGAGTGTCACAATGGACGATCTTTCTCGCGAACTTGGTGTGTCCAAAAAAACAATCTACAAATACTTCTCAGATAAAAATGATTTGGTAAAATCTATTATCGAGATGAAAGTCGAAATGGATACAGCGATATGCATTAACTGCAGTCAGCAATCTGAAAACGCAATTGAAGACTTAATAAATGTAAGCAAGTTTGTTCTAGAACATGTTGGAAATGTAAACCCTACTGTTTTTTACGATTTGCAAAAACACTACAAGGACGCTTGGAAAATATTGGAAGATCACAAATGGCACTTCGTGTTGAATATGATCAAAACGAATATTGAACGCGGGATTAAAGAAGGTATTTATCGCGATGACTTGCATGTAGGTGTTATAGCCCGTTTGTACGTGGCATCAACAGAAAATATAATGAATTCTGAAATTTTCCCATGGCCAGAATTTAAATTTCAGAAAGTTTTTTCAGAAATGATTCGTCTCCATCTAAATGGCATGGCGAACGAAGCAGGAATTAAATATCTCAAACAAACAATGAACCATGAACAAATCTAAATTAATCGTCGGTGCGCTTCTGATGATTGCGCAATTTTCATCTGCCCAAGATGCAAGTTTCACATTAGAAGCGGCGAAATCGTATGCCCAGGAGCATAATATTTCGGTATTAAATGCGGATCACGACATCACTGACGCCAAGGAACGCGCTAACGAAGTGAGAGCAGTCGGCCTTCCTCAGGTTAGCATAACGGGGAACTTCGGTCAAAACATCACCCTACCTGTACAAGTATTGGATGCGTCATTCTTCAACCCAAATGCCCCTGAAGGAGAACTTGTCTCTTTTAGAGCGGGAACAAATTTCAGTTCTTCAGCTGGATTAACGGCAAATCAATTGCTTTTCAACGGGTCTTATTTTATCGGATTAAAGGCAGCCGCTTATTTTGCTAAGTTTCAAGAAACAGCTTCAGACTTAACAAAAGAAGATGTTAGCTATAATGTTATCCAAGCATATCAACTTGCTTCTGTTGCGAAAGAAAACATTGCATTTGTTGACTCTATGGTTGTCACTGCAGAGTCAATGGTTGAAATGCAAGCGATTTATTTCGACTTGGGATTGTTGCTAAAAGAAGACATGGATCAATTGAAATATTCTTTACTGACTGCAAAGCAAGCGCAACTTTCGTCAACAATACAATACGAAAACGCACTTAATTTGTTAAAATATTCAATGGGGTACCCGATGAACGACCCAATTGCTATTACACAAACTCCAGATGAATTACTCACAATTAGTTCATTAGCGGGAGGTGATATTCATTCGAATCTCTCGTTTGAATTGATTCAAAAGCAAATTGTTCTTTCCGAATTGAACCTTAAAAACAATAAGATGGCTATTGTCCCAACATTGGGCGCTTACTACCAACAGTCATACACGGCTTTGAGAAATGAGTTTAACTTTTTTGATTCAGACAAGCAATGGTTCTTGCAAAACGGATGGGGACTTCAATTGAATGTTCCGGTATTCGCAGGCGGTAAAAACAACGCACTGGTTCAGCAAGCGCGAATTCGATTGTTGAAAGATGAGAATTCATTGATTCAAATGGAGTCTGCTCTCACGATGCAAGAAATACAGGCAAAGAATAACTTGAGGGGAGCACAATCCAAAATGGATTTGCAAAAAGAAAACATTGATTTGGCAAAATCAATTTATGAAAACAGTGTCGTTAAAGATCAAATTGGTGAGGGATCTAGTATGGCAGTTACACAGAAATACAACCAACTAATCATTGCTCAATCTCAATATGTGGCAGCTAAGATTGATCTGTTTCAAGCGCAATTGGAGCTTGACAAAATTTACAATAATATTTTAGATAAATAAGAATTATGAAAACGACTAAAGCAAAAATATTCGGGTTTGCATTCCTAGCAGGATCACTTTTGGTTTTACAATCATGTGGCGAGGAAGTAAAAGAAGAGAAAGAAGTTGACCAAGCTCCACTAGTGCATGTCAGTGAAATTGAAATGAAGCCATTCACCCACGAAATTCGTGTTCAAGGGACAGTAGAAACAGATCAAGACATTATTTTAAACTCTGAAATGGGCGGCCTTATCATGAAAATCAATGTGAAAGCTGGCCAAACAATTTCAAAAGGAACAGTGATCGCTTCAATTGACGCATCAATTCTTGCCTCTAACTTAGTTGAGTTGCAAACGCAATTGGAGTATGCCAAGTACATGTTAGACAAACAAGAACAATTAAACAAAAAAGGCGTTGGTTCTGAGATGAATTTGGAAACAGCTAAAAATCAGGTAAGGACTCTTGAAACTAAAATCAACTCGCTTGGAACTCAAAGTGGAAAAGCCGTAATTAGAGCACCATTTACTGGAGTTATTGATCAAGTATTTGCAAAAGAGGGACAAATGGCTGGACCTGCTTCACCTATTGTTCGTTTGGTAAACAACAGTAAAGTGGACATTGTTGCAATGGTTTCTGAAAAGCACTTATCAAAGATCAAAGTCGGAACAGCGATAAACGTTACATTCCCAAACTATAGCGATACAAGCATCGACTTAACTATTACGAACGTTGGAAATTACATTGAACCTACGAATAGAACGTTTAGAATTATGGCCGCAGTTGATAAAAATGCAGTGCTTCTTCCTAACATGTTGGCTGAAGTTCGAGTGACTGATTTGTCCGTTCCAATGGGAGTTGTAATCCCATCATCTAGTGTTCAAAGGGATCAAGAAGGTGAAGATTTCATTTACATCATTGTGGATGGAAAATCTCAGAAGGTTATCATTAATGTAATCGAAAAATTCAACGGCGAAACACTTATCAAGGATTCAAAAGCAATTGGTAAGGGTGCACAAATTGTGATCAAAGGAGCCAAAGGAATTGTAGACGGAACCGCAGTTCGTCTTAAATAAAATCACGCTCTAATTTTAAGATTATGTCAAAAGAAAATAAAGGGTTTGGTTTGTCCACTCTAGCAGTGAACAACCGAAAAACAGTGTTTCTTATCGCGATCATTATTTTAATTGGAGGTTATGCTTCATTTAACTCGATGCCGAAAGAAAATTTCCCTGAGATTCAGATTCCTGAAATCTATGTTGGGATTGCAAAACCAGGATCTTCACCGCAATATATGTCGGAAAAGATTTCTAAAACAATAGAAAAAGAATTGGGTGGAATCAAGTTAGTTGATGAAATCAATTCAAACGCAGTTAACGGATACGCAACCATTAGAGTCAAATTTGATTTTAAAATGCCCGTTGATGAGGCCTTACAAAAAGTAAAGGATGCCGTTGATAGAGCCCGAGCCGAATCAAGCTTCCCTGCGCTTCCGGTAGAACCTAATATTTTCGAAATGGACCCTTCGAAGATGCCAATTATGAACATCAACCTGCGTGGAGAAAACCCTGCGCTATTGAAGGAAATTGCGGAAGAACTTGAAGACAGAATTGAAGATTTACCCGAGATAAGCGATGTCGACATTCGAGGTATTCAAGAACAACAGATGAGTATTGATGTTGATCCAATAAAAGCGCAAGCGGTAAATGTAAGCTTAGACGACATTCAAAATGCGGTTAATTCTGAACATCAAAACATTCCTGGTGGAGAAATCCTTGAGGACGGTGTTCGAAAAACAATTAAAATCGATGGTGAATTTCGATCAGCATCAGAATTGGGTCAGCTTATTGTAAAACGAGACGACTTTATGCCTGTTAAGCTAGAAGACATCGCGCACGTTTACTTCGGCAACGGAGATACAACATCTTACGCTCGTGAATTCGGTTCGCCAGTTGTAATGCTTGATGTTAAAAAGCAAAGCGGTCAAAACCTTTTGGATGCATCGGATAAAATCACACTAATTCTAGACGAGGCACAAAAAGACGGAACTATTCCTGCAAGTGTGACGGTATCACGAACAAGTGACCAATCGAACAACACCCGTGAAATGGTTTCTGGATTGGTTAATTCAATCTTCTTAGGGATCATTCTCGTTGTTGGAGTTTTACTTTTCTTCCTTGGATTGAGAAACGCAATGTTCGTTGGGATTGCTATTCCACTTTCAATGCTAATGTCATTCTCGATATTAGACGCAATGGGAGTTACATTAAATGTAATGGTACTCTTCTCAATGGTACTTGCACTAGGAATGCTTGTGGATAATGGAATTGTAATTGTCGAGAATATCTACCGACACATGTCTGAAGGCAAGAAAGCCACCCAAGCAGTAATTCAAGGTGTTGGTGAAGTTGCCATGCCAATTATCGCTTCAACTGCAACCACACTTGCCGCATTCTTACCACTTGCATTGTGGCCAGGAATAATGGGTGAATTCATGAAATACCTTCCAATTACCTTAATGATTGTATTGGGATCTTCATTGTTCGTGGCATTGGTCATCAACCCTGTAATCGCTGTTGTTTACATGAAAGTAACAGTGGATAAGCCGAACCTAAAAAGAGTCTTAATAATTGCTGGAATTTCTGGTGGCCTTGGAATAATCGCAGTGATCGCTGGAGGCATTGGATTCGGAAATATCTTGATCTTAATTGGATTATTGGCACTATTGAACTTCTTCGTTCTTACTCCAGGAACAAAACGGTTTCAAAATGGTTTCTTACCGAGATTGGAAAAAGGATATGAAAAATTCTTAACGTATGCCTTGCACGGAAAACGTCCGCGAAACTTGTTCTTAGGAACAGTTGGATTGTTCTTCCTTTCTATAGCATTAATGGTAGCCGTGCCACCAAAAGTGGATTTCTTCCCTGAAAATGAGCCGAACTATGTAAACGTTTTCATCTCTCACCCAATTGGAACAGACATCAATGTTACGAATAAAACGACTCTTGAATTGGAAGAGAAGTTGAATACCATTCTTGCTGAATATAGAGATGCTGATGACACAACTGGAATTCCGCAAGACAGACAAATTATTAAGTCTATTATTTCTCAAGTTGGAGAAGGAGCCAGTGATCCTGCGCAAGGAGTTGCTATGGGTAATACTCCTCACAAAGCGCGTATTACAGTCAATTTTGTTGAATCACAATACAGACAAAATGGTATCACGACATCTGATATTTTGAAAAAGATTCAAAAAGAAATCAAGAGTGATGTCACTGCAGAGGTTGAGATATCAGCGGCAAAAGATGCGGCAGGTCCACCTCAAGGTGCGGCAATCAATATAGAAGTAACGGGGCGTGGCGAATACAAAGACTTAATTAAGGAAGCGCAGAATATCAAAGCATTCTTAGACAAAAAGAAAATCAAAGGTGTAGATGGGCTTAAACTTAATGTTGATGCCAACCGTCCTGAATATGCTATTAAAGTAGATAAACAACAGGTTGGTGCTTTGAACACTTCAACATTTGCTGTCGGTCAAGCCATAAGAAAAGCATTATTAGGGCAAGACATTACGACGTATACCGTTGATGATGAGTCTTACGATATCACTGTTCGATTTAACAAACAGAACAGGGAGGATTTGAATTCTTTATTGGATCAAGAGTTGATCTTTAGAAATCAAAAAGGAAAGATGTTGAACATTCCAATTCGTTCGGTAATTGAAGAGCCAAAAGAAGCAGGTTCTTATTCTGCTGTTGTTCGTAAAGATCAAGTTCCTTTGGTGACAATTTACTCTAACGTTACCGAAGGCGTCAATGCTACGGAAATTGTTGACAAACTGAAAAAGGAAATGGAAGGGTATGAAGATCTACCTGAAGGATATGAGTTCACTTTCACAGGTCAAATGGAAGAACAAGCAAAAGAAATGGCCTTCTTATCGAAAGCACTTTTAATTGCGGTATTCCTGATTCTTTTGATCATTGTTGCCCAGTTCAACTCTTATTCAATGCCAACTGTTATTATGCTTACAGTACTGTTATCGTTGATCGGAGTACTTTTGGGATTATTAATTACCAGACAAAACTTCGTAATTATGATGACAATGATTGGTATTATATCATTGGCCGGAGTTGTTGTAAACAATGCCATTGTACTGATTGACTACACGAATTTGATTCGCAAGAAAAAACGTGAGGAAAGAGGATTGGATGAATACGAACAGCTTCCTTATGAAGATATCGTTGCCTCGGCAATTGAAGGAGGTCGAACGCGTTTACGTCCTGTATTATTAACTGCAATCACCACAATATTAGGACTGGTTCCACTGGCGATTGGTTTCAATATTGATTTCATGAGTTTCTTCACAACTTATGATCCTAAAATATACATGGGAGGAGACAATAATATGTTCTTTGCACCGATGTCTTGGGCCATTATTTATGGTCTTACATTCGCGACGTTCTTAACACTTGTAATTATCCCATCATTGTATCTTTTGATGTACCGATTGAAGCTTTGGATCTACAAGGTTTTTAAGTGGCAAATGAGAAGTAGTCTATAGAATTAAGGGAGTTTAAAAACTCCCTTTTTTTTGCTTAAAACTTCCACATAACACTGCAAAACAATCATTTAGAGAAAGTACTTGTTTAGGAATACTCATTGCCATTCATCGATTAAAAAACGTCCCTTGTCGAATAAATGAAATTAAATAAACTATTAGGATTTCAATAATACGATAGTACTTTTTCTATGAACGCACATATTTTACCCACGAATTGAATGATTTAATCAATAGAGTGTTAATTCTTGATGAAGCAAATAATAGAATCAAGCTTTTAGTGCTTAAAAATATTTTTTTTGAGAGAGTATTCACCTTAAATTTGTACTGTAAAGATTGATTTTAGTATTCGGTTTTTAATCGGTACTAAAAGTCTTTTTCAGTGAATAGTGGTTAGGTTAGGTTATAGTAAAAGCAACTCTCCCGAGTTGCTTTTGCTGTTTATAGCGTTTTTCTCTTAGGCGAATTGTAACCATCGTGATGACATGAAGCAAACTTGTTGGACGAGTATCTGTTTGTGCTATCTTTAATTGCTTAAACGCCACAACGCGATTTTTAAGAAGACATCTTGTATACACAAGCATACCTCAACTAAACTTAGGGTTAATCAAGATTTGTTCATAGAAACAAGCCATCCGCTAGAAATCATTTTGACAGGAAAGGTCTCCAAAAACTTGGAATTGCGAAATATTATCCTATCTTAAGGTATATGCAACAACACATCATATTTGCTTTCTAGCCGTTCGGCTTATCTATTTGTTTCAAACGAATACATCATTCTTATTTTAATAATTCTAAGAGATACAACTTCTCCAAAGCATTATCCCGTGCGGTTTTCATCCGTGCTTGCAAACCTTACAAATTACAACTCAATATGTCATTAGATTTAAGCATACAAATACACAAAGACCAATTAGACAAAGTTCTTTTCGGAGATGCAAACAAAACAAGTTCACCAGATTTAAATTCATCATCGATTGAGATGTCACTAAAAGTTGCCATTAACAGAACAATGAATTCGAGAAAATTATCTACCATCGTTTTTCAAACAAAGAATAGAGGTATATTTCACGTTAAATCATCGATACTAATGCAGGGTACAGATTATATCGTTTTAAAAGGTGGAAAAAGTATTCCTGTAAAAAGTATTATTAAAGTAATCCCATAATCAATGGAATTCAATCACATCGAATACAAGAAGCCTGTTTACAAAATTAAGGCAAACCTTAAAGATCACTTGCGCCAATATTCGCGACTTGACAATCTCCCGATTACTTATGAAGATCTTGTTCATTTCACAGACTTAATACCACTAGAGGATGATCAGGGTAAAAAAACGCTCTGGCATCTTGCCATCTACAAACAGGACGAATTACAGGACCTCTCAAAAGCATTGGTTGAAGTCTATCAAAAATTAGTTTCTGATGGTGATACAATTCCTTACTTGAGAATCGACAGAATTGACTTTTGCTCTTTTGGAAATTCGCAACCCTTTAGAATTCGTGTGGTCAATGAAATAAATGACAATTACGACCATTTCTATGTGAAACGCGCAGACTCTTCTAGGATTTATGGTTTAGAATTGGAAGAAATATTTTCTCCAAATCGTGTAAATTATCTTGTTGACAACCAAACTTTGGTCGAAGATCATGTTGTAGGAATACCTGTAGACGATTTTATTCTGAAAAACAAAACGGTTAAAATTGAGAATCGTTTGCGCCTCGCTAAGGAATTCGTAAAATTCAATGAACGTTGTTTTGTGCGGCTTTTGGGAGATATGCGGGCATACAATTTTGTTGTGGAAATCACCCAAGATTTTGACAATATTCAATACCGCCTAATCGCAATGGATTTTGACCAACAGAGTTTTGAAGGTCGAATGAACATTTACAGACCTCAGTTTTACAAAGACAACATTGAATTGGTCAAGCTGGTTCAAGAAGTAATGAGCATTGAAATGGCTGAGCAATACCAACGAATCGAGAGGGTTGCAATGAAGAAGCGGTTCTATGCTTCTAAGCGCCGGACAAGAAGTTTATTGCGAATAATGAAAAAAGACATTATTTCAACAAAGAAAAATGTTGAAATTTTGAAAGGTGAATTGGCCGTGTTTCATAAAAACAATAGCTTTCTAGAATTAAAAACTATGGGCGACGTACTAAACAAACACTTGGAAATCAGCTTGAACATTGAGATATTGTCAAAAGCCACGTAGTTCTTTTTTAATCACAGCACCTTTTCTTAGAAGAGCGAACTGTGTTTCATATCGTCCGTTAAAATCTACAATAATTCATCTTTTCTCACTACATTTAACCGTTGTATCCTAAAAAACATAACGGTGTCGAAAAGCAAACCCAAATTTCAAGTAAAAAGCAGAATCTGGATCACAGCAGAAAACGGAACCTATTTGGGTGAAGGGCGCATTGCTTTGCTCAAAGAAATTGAACTTCACGGATCAATATCAAAAGCCGCTAAGGAGATGGGGATGTCGTACAAGAAAGCTTGGCGATTGGTTGATTCAATGAACGGAATCGGTTCTGATGTTCTTGTTAAACGAACAATTGGTGGCAAAGGCGGTGGTGGCACTCAACTTAGCGACGCAGGTCGGAAGGCGATAGAGCTTTTCACAGAATTGCGCGATGACAACCATAAGTTCCTCGACAAGAAAATGGCTCAAATTGATTTCCCAGGATGAAGTTGAACGCATTCATATTAGCTGGAGGCAAAAGCTCTCGAATGGGAGTCGACAAGGGATTGGTTCACCTTTCTGGAAAACCGATGATTCAATACATTATAGACACGCTTGAGCAATTAAAACTTCCAATTCAGATCGTATCAAATAGTTCAGAATACAAGAGCTTCGGACATCCCGTTTTTGAAGATTTAATTTCAGACAAAGGACCAATCGGTGGCATTTACACTGCGCTAAGTCATTCCGATTCCGAAATGAATTTGATTATCAGTTGCGACACGCCTTTTGTAAATCCTGCTCTAATCGAAAGCCTTATAGCCGAATGTAAAAATCAAAACGTCACGATTTCAGAATATGAAGGTTGGCAACATCCACTCATTGGGATTTATTCGAAACGCGGAATTAAAACGTTCCAATCTCAAATTGAAAAAGACGAATTAAAATTGAGTAAAGCGAATGAATTATTGAATGCAAAAGCCGTTCCGATGGATAATATCAAAGGAATTACGGCCCGCACATTCGATAACATAAACACCATAGAAGAACTTAAAGAAGCAGGAAATTGAAAGTTGAAACTCACTATTATGGAATGATCTCAGATCGATTGGAAAGATCGTCTGAATTACACACGTTTGAAACTGAAGGTAGCGCTGTCAACCTACGCGACTATTTTGAAAACCGTTATCCTGAATTGAAAGAAATTAACTATAAAATCGCTGTAAATCAGGAGATCACCGATATGCTTCCAGCAAATACAGAAATTAACGAAATAGCACTCCTCCCTCCTTTTGCGGGCGGATAAATAAATATGTTAAGTCCAGAAGAACACGAAATATACAGCCGTCATTTGATTTTGGAAAAGATCGGATTGAGCGGGCAATTGAAACTCAAAAATTCAAGTGTGCTAGTTATTGGCGCAGGTGGGTTGGGATGTCCTGTTCTTCAATATTTAACAGCAGCTGGAGTCGGAACAATTGGAATCGCTGACCACGATACCGTTGAAAAATCCAATCTTCAAAGACAGGTTTTATTTGGTCATTCCTCACTCGGAAAACTGAAAGTCAATGCAGCAAAAAAACGGTTGGAAGACTTGAATCCATTTGTGAATTTTAAAACCTTCGCCGATGGAATCACGATTAACAATGCGCTAAATCTGGTTGCTGACTTCGATGTTGTTGTTGATTGCACAGACAATTTTGAAACGCGCTACTTGATCAATGATGCCTGTTGTATTAAAAACAAGCCTTTGGTTTACGGAGCTATTCATAAGTTTGAAGGTCAAGTTTCGGTTTTCAATTTAAACAACGGACCAACGTATCGATGTTTGTATCCGGAATTACCAGATCCAAAATCGGTAAGCAATTGCGCTGATGCAGGAGTCATTGGCGTTCTTCCGGGAATAATCGGAACGTTTCAAGCGAATGAGGTCATCAAAATAATTACTGAAATTGGAACACCTCTCAATGGAAAATTACACGTGTTCAATGCACTTAACAATCAATCGAATTCTTACACCATCTCCAAAGTAGAACACGAAATTTACGAGAGAATTAAGACAAATGGATTTGATCAAAACGATTATCAATTTCAATGTGAAACTCCAGTTTTAGAAATTGATGTTGAAGCATTTTTAGAGAGTAGAAACAGCTTTGAGCAAATCATTGACGTGCGCGAATACAATGAATATCCAATAATTGAAGGCTTGGCAACGAACGTTATCCCAATGGGAGAGCTACATGTCAGGTTCGGTGAAATTGACCCAGATAAAAACACGCTGATCTTCTGCAAAAGGGGAATTCGAAGTCAAATGGCGATTGATTTTTTGAAAGAACATTACAATTATAAGAACCTAATAAATTTGAAGGGTGGAATCACATTTTATCCTTTTGAACAAGAAAAATAAGAAATGAAAAACTGTTTTAAAGAAGGAGCAATCTCATCTGATTTTATTGGAACATCGATTGCGCATCATCAGGTGAAAACGAACATTGGAGCGCACCAAATATTTTTGGGTCAAGTAAGAGCAGATAGTATCGATGGCAAAGAAGTAACGGCAATCGAATACAGCGCTCATGAAGAAATGGCAAACAAAGCATTCCACGATATCCGTGAAGCGACATTTGAAAAGTTTGATTTAACGTGCATGCATATCTATCATAGCCTTGGCGTTGTGAAAACCGGAGAAATTTGTCTTTTCGCTTTTGTTTCGTCCAAGCACCGAAAGGAAGTACAGCGGGCAATTGAATATTTAGTGGAGGAAATTAAGGAGAAGGCTCCCGTTTTTGGAAAAGAACTTTTTGAGGATGGGAGTTTCGTTCATAAGGTGAATTTGTAGTTGATCGTTCCTGCGTCACTTTTGGATCGCTACGCTTTTGGATCGTCTTTCAGACTTTTGGAACGCTGCGCTTTTAGATGAAGTTTAGAATAAATTAAAATTATCGGTCGAAAGATCAAAAAATCGAACAATCGAATGGTCGAAATAACACATAAAAACACAACACTAAGAACCGCAATTGCTCAAGCGATTGTTCTGGTAAGTTCGCAGGAAACGATTGATGCAATTCAGAACGACTTGGTGCCGAAGGGGAATGTTTTTGAGATGGCGAAAACGGCTGGATTGTTTGCAGTTAAAAAGACATCGGACATTATTCCCGATTGCCATCCATTGCCGGTTGAATATACTGGAGTGACGTATGAAGTGGAGGGATTGCAAATCAAAATATTAATTGAAGTCAGAACAATTTACAAAACGGGCGTTGAAGTTGAAGCGATGCACGGGGCAAGTGTGATTGCTTTAACAATGTACGATATGCTCAAACCAATTGACAAAGGAATTGAGATCCAGAACGTGAAATTGGTAAAGAAGAAAGGTGGGAAATCGGATTTTAAGGACAAGTTTAGAAAAGATTTAAAAGCAGCTGTTATTGTTTGCTCTGACACTATTTCTGCAGGCCAAAAAGAGGACAAAGCTGGAAAGGCTATCATTTCAAAGTTGGAAACTGCACACGTTGAAATTGTCGAATATTTAATTATTCCCGACGAGTTTGATCGCATCCAAGAAGTCACATTGAATTATGTTTCGAAAGGAGTAGATCTTATCATTTTTACTGGAGGCACAGGCTTATCGAAAAGAGATGTCACGCCAGATGCATTGGCGCCTTTGTTGGATCGTGAAATCCCGGGCATCGCAGAAGCAATTCGAAGTTATGGACAGGAGCGCACACCCTATTCAATGCTTTCAAGAAGTCTTGTCGGAACAAAAGAGCAAAGTGTAATTATGGCACTTCCTGGATCGACAAAAGGGGCTTCCGAATCCATGGACGCGGTCTTCCCTGCCCTACTTCATGTATTTCAAATCTTTAAAGGCGCACGCCACGATTGATGAGTAAAACTTCAAATCATATCTTTGATAAATTCGGCCGAAAGCACGATTATTTGCGTATTTCCTTAACGGAGCGTTGCAATCTTCGTTGCTTCTATTGCATGCCTGCAGAAGGTGTTCAATTGCGCGACAAAGCCGAATTCATGACAGCAGAAGAGTTGCTCTCAATCGCTAAAACGTTTGTTGATTTGGGCGTCAAAAAAATACGCTTGACGGGCGGAGAACCTTTGATCAAAAAGAACGCCGAACTCATTATTCGCGAGTTGGGAAAACTTCCTGTTGAACTTTCAATTACAACAAACGCAGTGATTGTCGATCGTTTTATCGATGTTTTCAAAGAAGCGGGAATCAAGGCTGTAAACGTCAGTTTGGATTCACTCGAAGAAGACAGTTTCAACGCAATATCGAGAAGGAATTATTTTAAGGAAATCAAGAACAACATTCAATTGCTGCTCGAAAACGATTTCAAAGTCAAAATCAACGTTGTTGTGATTAGAGATGTTAACGATCATGAAATCAATGATTTTGTGCGCTGGTCAAAAACGGAAAATGTTCACATTCGTTTTATTGAATTTATGCCTTTCGATGGAAACAGTTGGAAGTCTGAAAAAACGATTTCATTTAAAGAGATTTTAGATTTAGTCGATTCAGAATTTGGCGTTGATGGCTATGCAAAACTAGAAGGCGAACCGAACGACACGTCTCGAAATTTTGAATTAAAAAATGGCCTTGGAACTTTCGGAATCATAAGCTCTGTAACGAATCCATTTTGTGATTCGTGCAATCGAATTCGACTTACCGCTGACGGAAAAATTAAAAATTGTTTGTTCTCAGAAGATGAATCCGATCTACTTTCCCTGCATCGAAATGGAGAAGACATCGAACCGATTATTCGAAAGGCATTCATGCTAAAACACAAAGAACGTGGAGGACTTGCAGCTTTTAGTAATGAAGACGTTGCAGGACATAAGAATCGGAATATGACTTCAATTGGAGGGTGATATCTGGAAGTTTAGATGGATTATTGGACCGCTTCGCTTTTGGATCGTCTTTCAGAAGCGTAGATCAGGCCGGTTTCATTGGAACTTAATCGTCTAAATTCTAATATCTAAAAGCGAAGCGATCCAATATCCAACCTATCGATGCTTCTCAATAAACACAGTCGGATCCAGATAACCTTCCGTGTTTTCATGGTATCCAAAGCCAAGTGGCATATCTATACTGTCTCGAATTTCCAAATGAAGATGGGCCGGATAGATTCCATGTGCAGTTCCAATCGTTCCGATCTGGTCTCCAATTTCGACCCAAGAATTGACCTCAACAAGAACCGTGTCGCAATGCGCATACAAAGACTCAACCGCTGATCCGTCGGGTAAATAATGTGTGATTCGAATGACATTCCCCCATCCTCCTCTATAATCAACGGTGGTATTTACATAACCATTTGCAATGGCGTAAACTGGATCTCCAAGATCGCTATTCCCTCCCGTAAGAGCATTCCAGTCGTCTCCTAAATGATTGTTCCTTCCAAATTTTTGAGCATTATAATATCCCTTTGCATCCGGCGGACCTATGGGAAAATTGAATTTGTCAGCTTGCAAAGGAACGGGAACTTCCATAACTTCATCATTGCTTTCTTTTGATTCGCTAAGAAGTTGTACTTTGTCAAAAGACTTATTTTCAGAGCTTATCAGAAGGATTATGGAGAGAATCAATAGCTTGTTCATGATCATGAAATGCGAGAAGTTGGAAAAGTAACATCCTAACTTATAATTAACAATTTCCCGTATCTTACCTTCATGAACAAATCCATCCTTCTACTTTTCTTTTTGCTACCGCTCCTAGCCCTTTCAAAAAAGACCTATACAATTGTAGTAGTAGTCACAGATATCTTTACAAGTGAACCCATTCGTGGAGCTCAGATATACCTGAATGGAACAACCAATGATGAGATGGTGACTGATGAATTGGGACTATTTTTCGCTACAGAATGTATTGAAGAAGAGGTCGAAGTCATTATAAAACATGCATCTTATAGAGAAGATCTTGAGTTTCTATACACTAGAAAACGAAGGCATGATAGAATTGTGACCGCCAAATTAATCCCATCCGTTGAGTCAATGAATGCGTTCTTTACCAATTTAAGCATTGAAGAATTTAAGCGAGCGAAAGATGAAGCTTCGAAAATAGACACACTGCTAATCCATCCCTGCGACTCTTCAGATTGGAAGACAGGAACGAGCGCTATGTTTCCAGGCGGCATTGAAATACTACAACAATTTATCAATGTACACATTCACTATCCCGCTGAATCCTATGAAATGGCAGATCAAGGTAAAGTCTTAATATCATTCTTTGTTGAAAAAGATGGCTCGCTCAGTCAAATCAGAGTGGAGCGTGGCGTAACGAAAGAACTAGACCGTGAAGCCAAGCGTGTTATTCGCGCTTCTCCCAATTGGGTTCCTGCTTACTGCAATGGAAGAGCTGCCCGAACTAAATTTGTGATACCTATTGTTTTTTCACTCCAATAATCCTTTCTCTAATGCAACACACTAATATTTGGTCCGTTCAAAATCCTAAAGCCATCGTCCACATCGTTCATGGAATAAGCGAGCATTCTACTCGGTATACACATTTCGCACAGTCACTTAACGAAGCCAACTTCACTGTTTACGCAAGCGATCTTCGTGGACATGGAAAGACAGCGGGATCAATTGAAAATATTGGTTATTTCGCAGATAACAATGGGTGGGAATTATTGGTTCAAGATGTAATTGACCTTACATTGGACATCAAATCCAAGCATCCCAACGTACCCGTTTTTATTCTCGGACACAGCATGGGATCATTCATTACGCGAAATGTTGCCTTTAAAGAACCTCAATTGGCCGATGGGTTTATTTTATCGGGAACGGCTGGCCATCCAGGCTGGAAAGGTGTTATCGGCAAACCAATTTCAAAATTGAACGGTTTACTTTTTGGAAAGAAAGTGCGATCTAAGTTCTTGATGAATACCAGTTTTGCAGGATTCAACAAACGAATAAATAACAAACGAACCGAACTGGATTGGCTAACGCGAGACGAAACTATAGTGGACGCTTATATCAACGATCCATTTTGCTCTCAAATTTTCACCAATCAAGCCTTTAATGATTTAGCGCATGGAGTCCTTAAAATCAATAAGGAAAGCAATATCAAAAAGATAAATAATGAAACTCCCGTGTTGTTTATTTCTGGAGCAATGGATCCCGTTGGGAATTATGGAAAAGGTCCGAAGGAAGTTTTTGAGAAATATAAAACCGCGGGAGCAACAAAAATTGAGTTAAAATTATTCGATGACGGCCGGCATGAAGTTCTAAACGAAACCAACAAAGAAGAGGTTTATGCCTTCATCATAAATTGGTTGAGAGAATATGTTTCTCCGAAGAAAAAGCAGTAGCCAGACTATCAACGGAAAGACTTTTGAAAACCCAATCAAAAAGAAAAACTTTATATTTATTAAAATAAACTACGACTATGAAATTTAAAATCACTTCAGTTCTATTCACCTGTGTACTACTAATTTTAGCCTCTTGTGGAGATTCTTCGGATGGCTCAGACAAGAAAGACAATTCAACAGAACAAGCTGATATTAAAAAGCAAAATCACA
Organism: Crocinitomicaceae bacterium; assembly: GCA_047630755.1. Taxonomy (GTDB): domain Bacteria; phylum Bacteroidota; class Bacteroidia; order Flavobacteriales_D; family Crocinitomicaceae; genus UBA4466. The sequence goes on from JBLHYG010000009.1 coordinate 50,601, forward strand.
TTAAAAAATTGATGTCAGAATACACTATTGAAGCTGATGAAGTAGTGGTAATGCTAGAGACAGAACAGAAAAATGACGACAAAGTTCAAGAATTGTACGAGCAATATATAGCAACTGATGATGACGCTTTAGGCGATGAAATCGACATGCAAATTGAAAACCTAGAGGCAGCAGGTGATGAAATCAGTGAAAAAGTTATGGATTTAATGGAACCATTGAAGGAAAAAGAACAAAAAATTGAAGAAATGTTCGAGGATTTAAGCGCTGAACAACAGAATATTTTCAACACTACCAAAAATAAAATCGAAACCGCTCTCTCCCTATAACCCCTGCTGTATATACCTTTCAATACCGATGAGTTACCCCATTCCAATTTAAAAGTGAAGCTGTATTGTAACTTTATCTTGAGCCACGTGTCTTATAATTGAAACTGTACTTGATTAATTATTTATTAAAAAATAAAATTATGTCAGTATTCCGTTTCGTTGCAATCGCAACATTAAGTTCACTAGTTCTTTTTTCATGTACCAAAGAAGATTTCACCGTTCCTTCACCAAATGAGTTTTCACCGACATCAACAACAGACGAAGCAGCAGCGAATCCAATTATTAAAACGCCGTATGTGCCCGTTGCAATATCAACGATTCATACTTGTGGAAATAGTATCGTAGTCGATATCGTAAATGTCGTAAATCCAACGCAGTTTTATTTCGAATATGAAGTTCGAATGGCAGGAACAAATATCATCGTAGACTCAGGGTCAATCAGAGACGGCGAAAGCACGAATGGTGTTTTAAACCCTTGCCAAGATTACGACTTTGTTTTTTGGGGATCGTCAGCATCTGATCACTCAACATCGAAACGAATAACATCGGATGGATGCAACGGAACTTATAGTTGCTAGAAGCAATAAAGTCAATCAAAACAACAGAGGAATTCAACGGAAACAAGCGAATTAAAAATTTACCTCCGTCGGATTCCTCTTTTTTATGCGCGTTTTTTATTAATTTGAGGTCGATTAAACTACAAACTAATGAAACTGCACCAATTCCTCTCCCTATTAATTTTCTTGCAATTCACAACCATGGATTGCTCCGCACAAGTCGACCGGTCAAATGACGCTTTTCCCGCGGTGAACAAAGCACTGGATTACAGGTGTATTGGTCCCTTTCGTGGTGGAAGATCTGCAGCCGTAACAGGCGTTAAAGACCAGCCCATGTTATTCTATATGGGAAGTACGGGCGGTGGAATTTGGAAAACAGACAACGGCGGCTCATCATGGAAAAACCTCTCTGACGGCTACTTTGGAGGGTCTATTGGAGCAATCGCTGTTTCAGAATCACACAATAATATCATCTATGTTGGTACAGGCGAAGTAACCGTTCGGGGAAATGTTTCTTCCGGAACAGGAATGTACAAATCGATCGATGGAGGAAGATCATGGACGTCGACTGGATTGCCCAATTCGCGGCACATCCCAAGAGTTCGAATTCATCCTAAAAATCCAGATGTGGCGTATGCAGCCGTTCTTGGTGACCTTTACAAATCAAGCGACGAACGCGGTGTGTACAAAACCTCAGACGGTGGAAAAACATGGGACCGTGTTTTGTTCAGCAATGGAGATGCCGGAGCGGTCGATCTTGTATTGGACCCATTGAACCCAGAAGTTATTTACGCAAGTACTTGGCGCGTGAGAAGAACTCCTTACGATTTCTCTTCGGGAGGAAAAGGTTCCGCTCTTTGGAAATCGGAAGATGGTGGTGAAAACTGGACGGAAATATCAAAGAACAAAGGCTTTCCTGAAGGTACTTTAGGGATTATTGGTGTAACTGTTTCGCCTGTTAATCCGGATCGTATTTGGACAATCATTGAAAATGAAAAAGGCGGTGTTTACAGGTCGGACGATGCTGGCAAAACGTGGGAATTAACGAACAGTGATCGTAGCTTGCGTCAGCGCGCTTGGTACTACTCAAGAATCTATGCAGACAGCAAAGATGCGAACAAAGTAATTGTTGTCAATGTGGCGTATCATACATCGACGGATGGCGGCAAAAGCTTCAAGGAAAATTATGCTCCTCATGGCGATCACCACGATTTATGGATTGCTCCTGACGACAATATGCGAATGATTATTGCGGACGATGGAGGCGCACAAATCAGCTACGATGGAGGTGACAATTGGTCGACATATATGAATCAGCCAACAGCTCAATTTTACCGCGTGACAACCGATAACCATTTTCCATACCGCATTTATGGAGCGCAACAAGACAACTCAGCAATCCGAATTCAATCCAGGGCGCCTTGGGGTAAAATCTCGGAAGAACATTGGGAGTCAACTGCCGGAGGAGAAAGCGCTCATTTAGCTCCAGATCCAAAGGACAACGACATTGTTTACGGCGGAAGTTATGGCGGATTTTTAACGCGATTTAATCACCACACTGAACAGAACAGAGCGATCAATGTTTGGCCGGACAATCCAATTGGTTATGGAGCAGAAGGAATGAAGTACAGGTTCCAATGGAACTTCCCCGTGTTCTTTTCTCCGCACAATCCGAATAAGCTGTACACCTGCTCACAACACTTGCACGTTTCGACAAATGGAGGTGAAACATGGAAAATTATTTCGCCAGATTTAAGTCGAAATGATTCGGGAAAACTAGTTTCATCTGGTGGGCCAATTACAAAAGACAATACGGGCGTTGAATATTATGCGACAATCTTCGCGGCCATCGAATCGCCTTACGAGAAAGACCTTCTTTGGTGCGGATCGGATGATGGTTTGATCCATATTTCAAAAGACGGTGGCGCGAACTGGGAAAATGTCACTCCGAAAAAATTGCCAGAATGGGCGTTGATCAATAGCATTGAAGCGGACCCCTGGAACAAAGGTGGATTGTACGTTGCTGCTACAAAATACAAATCGGGTGACTATACGCCTTATTTGTACCACACAATGGACTATGGGAAATCTTGGAAACTGATCACAAACGGAATTAAAGCTGAACATTTTACGCGTGTCATTAAAGCAGACAAAACCGTTAAAGGATTGTTGTATTGTGGCACCGAACAAGGAATGTATGTCAGTACCGATGACGGTGCAAATTGGAAATCATTTCAATTGAATTTACCGATCGTTCCAATCACTGATATTGCATTAAAGGACAACGACATGATTGTCGCAACTCAAGGACGGAGCTTTTGGATTCTGGACGATTTGAATATTATCTGGGATGAAATCACTGCATCCACCAAAAAAGACGAAATGCGAATCTATTCCTCCCACCCAACGGTTGGGTATGGTGGAAGTGCAAAAACATCGTTAACGCAAGGAACAAATCATCCTTTGGGAGTTCGATTGTTTGTAAATATTCCGGACGCTGAAAAGGCCACCTCCATCCGAATTATGGACAGTGAAGGAGAAGAAATTACATCGTACGGCACTGATGCAAAAAACAAAGAGAACAAATTGGATTTTGAATCTGGAATGAATTCTTTCGTTTGGGACATGCGGTATCCAAAAGCCGATAGGTTTGACGGATTGTTGATGTGGTGGGGAACATTGAATGGTCCAGCTGCTCCTCCAGGCCAATATACAGCCGAATTAAAAATAGAGGATAAAACTGTAAAGACGCAGTTCGAAATACTACTCGATCCAAGAAGTGAAGGAACAGCAGAAGACCGTCAAGTGCAATTTGAATTTTTGCTTGGAATCAGAAATAAATTGGACGAAACACACGACGCAATTCGAAACATGAGAGACATCAAATCTCAAATAAAAAGCCTGAACAGCCGTATCGATAAGGACAAATTTGCTGAAGTGATTGATGAAGGAGAACGCTTGGATTCATTAATGACGGATATTGAAAAGGTACTTTACCAAACCAAGTTGGAGAGCAACCAAGACATGTTGAACTATCCAATTAGATTGAATAATAAATTGGCGCATGTCGCTTCATTGGCAAGCATGGGAATTTACCGTCCAACGGATCAAATGATTGCGGTTAAAGTTGAAATCACGAAAGCAATCGATGTCGAATTGAAAAAATGGTATATCATTAAGGATGAAGCATTATCGAAGTACAATGAACTGATTCGTACTCAGAAAGTAAATGCAATTCAAATTGGAAAGGACGATTAATTAGACAATTAAGATATTGCGCACAAATACAATCATTTCGCGCATTTATATCCTTGACTTCTAGAGGGTTTTGAATTAGCTTTGAATCAAACCATTAACCTCTATTCATGTTAAAACTAATTCTCGCATCAATTGCGTTGGTTTCATTTACCGTAATTTCCTACGCGCAAACAAATAAAGACGATTCAACACTAAACGCTGTAAGGCAACTCAACAATTCGGACTTACTTCAAGAGTTGAGATCGCCGACATCTCGAATTGACTTAAGTAAAATCGATGTTCGTGAAGAAGTAATTCAGAAACTCGATGCGCTTTTAAACGAAGAATTTGAGGCCTTTAAAACTAAAAAGCACTCCGAATACAAAGCTTTCAGAAAAGCGAATAAGGAAATTCATAAACTCCCAGAGAGGTGCAACAAATTCACAACCGATAAGAACTCGAGAATTGTCAGTTGGGCGGAATACAGACGTTGGTTGTGGGAAAAATACAGAGCTGAGAACTTGTACCAAAATTACGATCTGCTTTTCGAAAGCTTGAGAATCGGACAAGAACATGTTGATGGAGATTCAATGGATGAGGTCCGCAAGAATTTGGAAAAAATCACGACGCACAATACACTACAGCAAATTTTAGAATTGGCAGTTCGTACGAAGGACACCACCAACTATTTCACATTAAAACATCCCGTTCGAAGCAGAGATGTTAAGCTAATTCAAGAACGTTTATTGGAATATGAACAAGGCCGATTTGTGCATTATACCAGCACCGACATCGATCCGAAAAAGGTGAAAGAAATTGATTTCAATACAGACAATGATGTCTTGACACCAGCGCCTGATGTGAACCAAGATAGAGAATATACAGGAGGAGGAAGGTTAACTTTAAGCACTGATTATTTCAAAGCACGATGGCTAAACCTAGCATGGCTGAATTTCTTTCAATTGGACAAATCGCGGCACAGAAAAGTAATGACATATCAAAGCATGTCAATTGGAATGCACTTCTACACGCCCTACATTCGCTATCAAAACGACACTGACTTAGCGGACACCCTATTTCAATTTGACCGACCCTTTGGATCATATATTTATTTAGAACGAAGTAAATACCGCTTATGGTCGAATGGCTTGTTCCGTCATCATGGCGCATTTCAAGTTGGGCAAATCGGTGCAAATGCTGGACGTGACATCCAAGCTTTATTGCACAGAGATGCAGTTGTAGAATCCCAAAAAGTTTACGGATGGGATAAGCAAGTTGCAAATGGAGGAAGATGGTTGATTCAAATAAACCATGAGTTGGATGTACTATTATTTTCAACAACGAACGAACGGAAAAGTGTTTTCTCGAAATCGAAAAACAAGAATTGGGAAGAACGGTATTCGGGCTTTAATGTTATTGCTACATCCGAACTTCTTTATGGCGGATATCTTGCGGCTGGCGGACTTGGATTACGACTTTCTGGTTCTGACTTCACCAACCAAAGTGGACAAAGCACGGTGCGGGAACGACGCAAAAGAAAATACGAATTCGGTTTCAATTGGGAACTTGGCTTCAAATGGAGGTACGTGAATCACAGCAGTTTGCTTGAAGGTTTTGGCTACACAAGAACATTTGTAGATGATAAATACGACGATGACGCTGAATCGGCTTACACTTTAAACCAAGCCTCTTATTTGGCTCAAGACACTACCACAATTGAAGAAGATCAATGGTTCTACGACCGCCCAGTTGGAACTGACGATCAAGTCAACAGACATGTTTGGATGGTTGATCTTAAATTAAGCTTCCGATGGAGAAAAATGACAGCTTATTTCGTAACTGGACTTTACCGTAAAGAATACAAATCATTCGATCTGGATTTCGATGATTATTCTTCGCTCGCCATAAATCCTACTTATTACAACGAAAAGGTGAAAGTTGAATTGAATAGTTTTCAAAACAAAGACTATTATTCGTTTGGTAAAGTTGGTGCGAGTTGGTTGTTGTAAATAGAATTATTTGGCTTGGACTGCTGCGAAAATGTCTTTTATTAAAGAGTGAATTGGCAAGTTAATCTTTGTCCTTTTTTCTTGACAAAAAAGAACGAAAAAATCAAGAATCATTTAAGGTCTTTGCTACGCACCGCAAGATTGGCTGGAGATATGACTAAACTTTGGCATTCACTGAAGTAGAACATTAATCGCTTCTATAGATACTGCCTGTCCAACTTGCTAAGACTGAAAATGATCCAGGGGATTAAGCCCAAAATCATAAATCAGTGAGTAAAAATGTACTTTGCAACCATTGAACTTCTGCGAAATGTCTTTTATTAAAGAGTGAATTGGTAAGTTAAGCTTTGTCCTTTTTTCTTGACAAAAAAGAACGAAAAAATCAAGAATCATTTAAGGTCTTTGCTGCGCACCGCAAGATTGGCTGGAAATATGAATAAGCTTTGGCATTCACTGAAGTAGAACATTAATCGCTTCTATAAATACTGCCTGTCCAACTTGCTAAGACTGAAAATGATCCAGGGGATTAAGCCCAAAATCATAAATCAGTGAGGAAAAATGTACTTTTCAACCGTTAAACTTCTGCGAAATGTCTTTTATTAAAGAGTGAATTGGCAAGTTAATTTTTGTCCTTTTTTCTTGACAAAAAAGAACGAAAAAATCAAGAATCATTTAAGGTCTTTGCTACGCACCGCAAGATTGGCTGGAGATATGAATAAACTTTGGCATTCACTGAAGCAGAACATTAATCGCTTCTATAGATACTGCCTGTCCAACTTGCTAAGACTCAAAATGATCCAGGGGATTAAGCCCAAAATCATAAATCAGTGAGGAAAAATGTACTTTGCAACCGTTGAACTTCTGCGAAACGTCTTTTATCAATGCGTAAAGCTAGTCAACACACTATACCCCGTTAACTTTCCTTTTCCATTGTACGATTCAGAGCGAACCATTCCAATTCCTTCGCTGTACCATTCTGTTGAACTCCCTTCGATTTTAACAATGGCTTTGGTTCTTATTTTCTGCTTCAATTTAATACAGTTGAAAGTGCCTGCAGTTGTGGTCATTTGTTCAAATTTCTCAACTTCTCTATCGTAAATCAAAATGTTCATTGATAAAATTTTCATCCCGTTCATTGATACGGCAACATCCAATGTCCCGTCTGCCAGCGCTCCCGTAAATGAAGTGTCTGTTGGCGGAACCTCGAATTCAGAAGCATCAACTTCCACATCCATATCCTTATAAGCTTGCATCACCGAACCATCCAATTTCATCGCCATATCAAAAATAAACTTCCCGTTTTTACATGTGGCAGCGAAAGTATTCACGTACGTTTCTTTGTCCTTGGCATCGAATGATGTCGCTCTGATCGTGAACGTCGAAGTACTATCAGTCTCTGCTTTGTCCATTAATTCATAGGCCGTTCTGCCCGTGACTTTATCCTTTGCGGAATAACTGGTAATTTCCCATTGGTCTCCTTCGTTGTTTGGAACATACGGTTTGCAGTCGGACTGGGCGTATGTAAGAGTTGCAAGTAGAATTGACAGTAGAATCAGTGGTAATTTCATTTCGGTAAAGCATTCGTTAATAGCGGTATTAAAACTACCAATAATTTCAATATAATCGCCAGAAAATGACCGCTTTAATCAACGCATTCCAAACAAATCACTACCTTTGAAGATGCCCAAAACAGCAATCATTCTTGGTGGAACAGGACTTACAGGAAGTCTTGTCTTGGAAATTTTATTAAAAGACGAGCGCTACGATTGCGTGAAATTATTTTCTAGGAATTCGGTCGGTCAAAAGCATCCGAAGCTAAAGGAATTCCTCGTCGATGTTTTGGATTTGGAGTCGGTAAAATCCGACTTCACCGCTGACGAAGTGTATTGTTGCATTGGAACGACGAAGAAAAAAACGCCCGATCAAGACCTTTACACGAAAATAGATTTCGGGATTCCTGCAGAAGCCGCCAAACTTTGCGCAGAAAATGGAGTCCAGACAATGGCAGTCATTTCGGCCATTGGCGCAGATCCAAAAAGTAAAATTTTCTACAACAGGACGAAGGGCAACATGGAGCAAGCAGTTCTGAATTCTAGAATTGAGCGTACATTCATACTAAGGCCAAGTTTAATTTCCGGCAATCGAAAAGAGAAACGCTTTGGAGAAAAGATAGGGGCGGTTGTCTTTAAAATACTAAGTCCTTTACTTATTGGAAGCTTAAGAAAGTACAGGGCGGTTAAAGCCGAGCGTATAGCAAATAGAATGGTTCAGTTGGCCAATTCTGATGCACCTTCTAGAATTGTTGAATCAAACGAGATTTAGCTTTGAATTATACTTAATTTCGCACCATGAGAAAGCCGTTGCCCAAGAAGAAGAGAAAAACGAATGTTGTTAAAGAAGACAGCAAGCAAGATTTGATTTTTGCAAATTATTTGATCGAAGATATTACTGCTTTTGAATCGCTTCTTCCAAAGAAGGATACCGATCCATTGAGCGAAGAATTAACGGTTGAAATCCTGGCAAGTGTAAAGAAAATCAAAGCTCGATTGGAAACATTCTCAACGTCTTTCAGAACTAGATACGATAGCGTCCGCTTCAATAAACTTCAAAGTATCTGTAAAGCCTTCCTTAGAAACGGAAAAGAAAACCCGAGGTACCGTTATGCTTTTCTTCTAAAAGAGCTCACAGGAGGTCGCGAGGAACTGTACAAGCATATTGGATAAGTTTTAGAATGATGAGTTATTTACGCTGAGCTTGTCGAAGTATGTCGAACTGGATTGGTTCTTGAGAATTTCTTAGCGGCGGGGTAACAGAAGAAGAGGAACTTCTATGAAAAAGAATCTCTAACGAAATACACGAAAAGATTTAGAAAATTGATGCGTGCTATTTACAACCAATAAAACACACCAAAAAACACGAATCCAGTAACGACAAAGGCAATAAGGTTAATCCAAAAATCTTTCCATGGAAACTCGTAATTTCCTGTTTCTTTGTTTTTAGTTGAAACAAAGAAGGACACTATACTCACACTAAACAGCGTTAACAACAAATTATCCAGCCACCAATTCTGTGCATGGAAAGAAGTGTACCAATCAAATGTGATCCAAGCAGCTTCGAAAAAAATCAAATAAGTACAACAAATCAAGAGTAAGATCATGATTACATTGAGTGTTTTCAAGGCAAACCGAATCTGTTTTTCCTGACCGCTTGCTATTCCACTTAAGAGATAGGATATGTTTATATTCACGAGACTCGCCATGCTCAAAACGAAAATTTCTCCCGGAATATGTTTCCGCTCACTGATTCGGGGATGCTCGAATTTCGATGTTACGTTCTTTAATTCCTTGTACTCATATCGATAGGCATCCATGAGGTACAGGTTTTCCAGTTTACTCGGATCGTTCGGACAAAGATCATAATCAACAACGTAACCCGAATAGAATTCATGACTGCCACCATTACTTATTAGAACATCCACTTTCGCCAATTGCACCTCCTTGTCTTGGAGCGTTGTTTTCCCTAAAATATTTGCTGCGCTTTTGAACTTTTTAAATTCGAATATTTCTCCACTAAACAAATAGTACCATTGATTTTTGAATCTAAGGATTTTAATGAGCTTGTCTAGTTTTAAATAACGTATCAAGCGAGAAATGATGACACCGATGAGAAATGAGAAAACGTAAATAATAATCAAGTACAGCGCAAACTGAGTTGGATCATCGAGTAAATGTTTCGTGTAATCGTCCCCGTTAATGTTCTGCTTATTGATTGTTTCAAAAGCCGCAATCAGGCTCGTTCCATCTACCGATACCAAGCCAAAAATTTTCCCGAAATAAAAACAAGATATTTGAATGATAGACCCAGGAATCAATCCAAATAAAAGATGCCTACTGATGTTTTCCTTCGGACTGAATTGCTTGCTAAATTCACCATAAAAATAGGCACGTAAAAAAAGGAATCCAGGAATTACAATGGTAAAAAAGAGCAATAAAAAGCCAGTGGTAAAACTCATAGAAGAAGTAAGTTCGGTTGATTAATTCAAATCCACCACAGGGTTTTCCCAAACCCCAGTTTCCTTCTGAATTTTAACGGACTCAGCAAATGCTTCGTCAATTTCTTTCTTTTTCTCTGGGTCGTTGATTGCTTGCAAACCTTTATCAGAAATAATGTCCGTTCTGGATTCAGAAAAAATGTCTGCCACCAATTTAACAATAGCTCCCGCCAATACCACTGTAACGACACCTGTCCAAAAACTATTATTTGATTGAGTTCTATTCATTCTCCGTAAAACTATAAATTTTAAGTGGTTTGATATCTTGAATATAGGTATTTTCCTAATGTTTAACAAACGTAATTTCTGCCCTCCTCGAAATAACCGTTAAGCAGTTAGTAAATACCTTAACTTATTTGAAGTTCACAAGAACCTTATATTCACCTCGGTTGTTGTCAATAGGATTTACGAAATTAATTTCTAAGCCTTCAAAGAATTCAATAAACTAATGATCAGACAGATAGCTGCTTGAGACAGCATTTAAAAGACTAAAACGACATTGAGTATATGTACTCAATCTGCCTCATCGATGGGATTTACACTGTAAATTTTCATAAATTAGAAGTAGACAGCAACGGAAAGTCTGTATTCTGGGAAGATGTGAAGTGAAAATGACGCATTGTTACACTGAATAATTTTAATCAAACTCCTGATTTGTACCGTCATAATTTACTTTAAACCGCTAAATTCTAGCTAAATGATTATAAATTCCATATCTTCATCCAGAATGGGTTCATTTGAAAAAATAAGTCGACTAATCTATAATTATAGAAGCGAAGGTGATATACCTTTGAATTTTGTAGTGGCTGAAAGTGGATCTACCATAGACGAAGTGCAGGAATGCATAAAGTATTTGCAGGAAGGCGGTTTTATTAAAGTATCTGAAAAACCAGATAAGCATGAAAATTTGATTCATGTAAATAAAAACGCAATCAGCAAATTCCAGAAAATATTCTAACTCTAGCCGAAATCATATCGCCCGAATCCATTGTAGCCGTTGTGGCTTCCATTTTGATGACCATCATTTTCATCGGAACTGACGCGTTTCCGAGTACCAGCTCTTTCGCCAAATCAATCGGATATACGTACTTGCTCATTGTCATAAATGCATTTGAAACTTTTTTTGTCTTCAAATTAATCGAAAGTGACTTTTTTGATTTCATCCAAATCGAACTTGGCAATGGATACATCGAAGCGATTGCTACGGCATTTATAACGAGAGCAGTTCTAAAATCCGTTTCCAAAAAATTGAAAGCAAGCGAGGATTACAACCAACAAAGTATTTCTGCTTTCATTGCTTACCTAGCACAGATCGACACTTGGACCTTGACGCGTTTAAAAATGGAGCACCATGTGCGTTTAACCAATTACGTGAATTTAAAAACCGTTTCATTAAACAGACCGGTTTCTGAAATTCACACAATGGCAATTGCGGCGCTGCCAAAAAACATTCACAGTATCAAAGTACAAGATGAGATTGCTAAAATTAAGAGTTGTCGCGATCAAAGGCAGTGCTTACTGGAGTTTTTAAAGTCGTATGGACGGGGGTTGTTCAATGCAACTTTTGTGGATTAAGTTATTTTTAAATTAAAAAATGATGAATTAGGGGTTATGAATTATTTACGCTGAACTTGTCGAAGTAGGACGAATTATATTTGAGCGTGAATGAGAACGAACTCAACTAGATTGACGTTTAAGCTTGGATCGTTTTTAGTTGTAAAGAACGAAGCCAGAACCTCGGAACACCAAACTCTAAAGCAAAAGAAGCGCAAATGTTGCAACTTCCACGATTAACTTCACGTACATGTTCCATTGACATTTGAGTTGAGTTTGACTAGATTTAAGCTTTCAAACCACTACCATCATGACTGGAAACCTTGCCTTAAACGAATTTTCGGGATTAGTACTTGTCTTTTTACGCTGCAATCTAATGGTATTTTTCATAGCAGGAATATTCACTTCTTTTCCTAGTTTAAGAGTATGGAAACTCCACAAGGAAGTCGTTTGATTACTTGAAGAATAAAGGAACTCTTGAAAAAATTTAGATGTACCTAAAATGATAATAGCAGCTACTATGAACAAACTCAACTACAATCAATCGTTTATTGACCTTCCAGATACTCTGCGAAACAATAGGGGAAAGGAAATTAAAGTCGCTATTTTGGATTCAGGAATAAATTTGGATCATGTTGCATTTAAAGATACTCGCATTGAATGCGATCGAACTGCCGAAAGTTATTCTGGAACGACAGATCGAACAGGGCATGGAACGCATCTGGCAGGAATTATTGCGGCGAATACGGAGGATCTAACGGGTATCGCTCCGGACGCTGAATTGTTCATTTCAAAAATCACAACGGATCAAGCCAATAATTATTCAGTAAAAGATTTCATTCGAGGCCTGAGTTGGGCGATTCAAATTGCAAAAGTAGATGTGATTAACTTGAGTTTTGCACTGCCATCAATAGGGAATAATGCAGAAATCACAGCACTTCTTGACGAAGCGAATGCGGCTAACATAATAGTAGTAGCATCAGCGGGTGAGAATTCAATCTTAAAAAGTTCGGAAGAGTTCTTCTTTCCAGCACTCTTTAATCAGTGCATCGCGGTTGGTGGAATAAGTGCAAGTTTTCAAAGGAAATATCCTGATGCCATTTTATCAAATCATTTGGACTTCTTTATGCCAAAAAATAAAATCGTATCGTGCAGTAATATAGGCAGCCAGTACATTCCCAAAAAGGGCTCTAGTATGTCGACAGCGTTTGTTTCAGGATTGGTTTGTTTAATCAAAGCCAATGCTGAATACCCAAAAAAGGTTGGTTTAAAAGATGTAAAGGAAAAACTGACACAAATTGCCAAAAACTATCTGAAAACAACAGATTTAACCCAAGATCTAACCCTTCTAAAACAACCATTATGAGAACTTTATTTACAATTTTAATACTTGTTATGAGTCAGAATATTAGCGCTCAAACTATATATGAAGATGCCATCTATTTGGCTGACAAAATAGACGACAACTCCTCGCTTAACCCTCAACATATCCATGTGTTGAATGCACATTTAGGCGTCGACACAACAGATCTTGAAGACGATGCCGATTTCATCATTAATAAGATGAATAAGAAAATGCAGGAAAATCCATTCCTTAAAAAATATAATATACCGTCTGCTCAGAGCGACGGAGAATTTTTTTCTGCCAAAAGTCTTCTAACTCAAGCCAGCGGTCTAAACGTAACTATGTACGCAGATGTGATGGCCAAATTCATGATTGAAAGAGCAAAGGCAGAGTTAACGATAGCCTTTTTTGACCGATTTCAAAAGTTCGTTGAGGAGAATCCAGATGTAAAAACGTTATTTCCCAAGACGTGTTCAAGGCTACTAAAAATTCAGGCGACCCATTACAAACAAGTATTGGATGTACTTCGAACAGCCTTTAAGGAAGACCTTGAGGCTTTGCCAGAGCATTTGATTGATGTTGTAGAAAATTACTCTGAGACGAACTCTCTGCCTGAACTGATGCTCGTAACTCGCACAATTAAACAAGTGAAAAAACTAGAATATTTGTCGGCGGCAGAATTTATCAATCAACTTCCAGAAATCACCTCTAATGTATCTTCAATCAATGAACAATGGTATAAAAACCTTGATGCTTCTCTTAAACTCACAGCTATTCTCTCGAATTCAATTAGAGACAATTCAGGAAATCGAAATTGGATTAGCTCAAAAGATTTTTATGAAAAAGTATTAAAAGACCCTGAAGTAACAAACATTTATCTTGGATTGATCTATGAGAAAATTAAAAAAGAAAAAATTACGATAAACGGTACGTTGCTATCGGATTCAATAAAGAACAATCAAAAAGAGCTGGATTGGTTCAAAAGTGAATTGTCCGAGTTAATAAATTTGACGGAAAAGATAGAACATTCTATAGAAGCAATAAAAGAAACTGAAGGGGCTGCAACCTACTCACAAATCCATTCTTATATTTCAACTACACTTGATCTCACAGAATACGGCTACGGAATTTTTGAACATTTTGCAAAAAAGGGGGACGAAGTAAGGGGAGATTTTCAAGAATACTTAGGAATGGTAAAATCTGCCAATGAGGTTTATAGATATGTATATGAGAAAGACTATGGTTCGGCAGTTATGGAAACGGTTGATTTGTTAAAAACCATTTACAATCGACCTACAGACACCAAGGTCGACAATTTAACGAATGCACTTGCTTCAGTGAAAAATATGTCTTCTATTTCTATTGAAAATGGAGTCGGAAAAATTCAAGACAAAAATGAATTGACTGAAAATCAAAACACTGTTTTAACGAGTCAAATCGCTAAAACCAACGAAAAATTTAAAGGAAAAGAAAGCAAAACGACTGTTGACAAATATAAGAAAGAACTAATTTCAAAAATTGAAAAGAAAATAAGTTGTGCCGAGAAAGATCGCATGGACTACCCTTGGCTAGATAAGCTGGTAACATTTGGAGTTTTCATGGCGAATATGGTAGAAGCGGATTCATCAGAACAAGTCATGGATATTCTTGAATCATTTGCGCTGCCTGTAGGGAGTTCTACTTTGAGAAAGAATTCAAATCTCAGTGTTAACTTAACCTCTTACCTTGGCGCAAGCTTAAACGTAAACAACAGCTCGATAGCTCTAACAGCACCAATCGGTGTAGATGTTGGGTGGGGCTTGAGAAAAGGAGGCTCGTTTTCATTAAACGCTTCACTTTTAGACATCGGAGCAATTGTCGATTATCGACTCTCAAACGATAGCAGCGCAATTGAAACTAAAATAACCCTTGGGAACATCTTTTCTCCAGGAGCCTCTGTGATCTACGGTTTCCCTTACGGAATTCCATTGGCTGTAAGTTTCGGAGGGCAATACGGCCCTGGATTGACAAGTATTTCTAATGAAAATATCCCCTCAATAAGCCAACCGGGATGGACTTGGAGAGCGTCTTTGTTTGTGGATATGCCCTTGTTCAATTTTTATAATGCACCTAAGAAGAAACTTTAGATCCGTTTCTGAGAAAAATTAAATTGGGGGTAGTTGGGAAACAATTATCCCCCCAAACCAATTCTACATGCTTTCCGCCCAATTGTACATGTGACAATCCGCCCCCATTCCCTAACTTTGTTCCAGAACGATGCAATTCCATGCATTAAACTTAAAGACTTGAACAATGAAAAAAATAGCAACAATAACAGCAATGCTTCTTTGCCTTTCTACACAAGCACAAATAGCGAACTCAGGATTTGAAACTTGGACAAATAACAACGCTGACAATTGGACGGTTAGTTCCGAATTCGGAATTACACAATCTGCAGATGCTAATTCGGAAAGCTACGCAATGAGCATTCACAATTGGTACACCTACCTTAATACTACCTTAGAATACCGAGGAAACGTCTCTCAATACCCAACGCAGTTCAATGGAATGTACAACTATATAAGTCAACCTTTTTCCGCTGGAACGGTTAATATAGTTGTCTTAAGCACCATGGGTGATACGATCATTAACGATATGGGTTATTTTGGACCAACGAACGATTGGACGGGTTTTTCCGTTGCTCTAACCCAAGATGTTATTCCTACCGACCCCGCAGATAGTATTTTCATATCTTTTGTGAATTCCACCGCAGATTGTATGGGGAATGAATTCGCGTGTGACTTCTTGAACCTCGACGATCTTTCATTGACTTTTGGAACCGCCTCTTTAAACCCATTGGATGCATTTGAAATGAATGTATTTCCAAATCCAGCAGATGATGTTGTGACCATTCAATTCAACGAAGCAACAGGAAGTGATAACGTGCACATTTTCATTCTTGACATGGCAGGAAAAATTGCACTTGAACAAACGAGCAGCGGGAAAGAAGCCACAATCAATGTTCAGTATTTAAATCCTGGAGCGTACTTCGCTAAAAGTGTTTACCAAGATGGACGCGTTTTCCACCAACAGCTAATTATTCAATAGATCAAACCAAAAGAGACTTATACATTGACTAAAGGTGGTTAACGCATCTATTTCAAAAAACGTCTTCAGTTCCCGTAAAAATGAGTAGCATTGAATTTCAAAACCAAAGAATCCATTTGCACGAATTTACGGAATTAGAAAACCCAGCCTTTGTTAGTCATTTCACGAACCGTTTCGTTGGAACAGATTGCTTAGCACCCAATGAGCTTTTATTGACCGAAACGTTTTCTAAAACACGGCTGAGTCATTTTTGTACCGGTCGATTTGCTGCAAAAGAGGCCTTTAAAAAACTAGGGATTAAAAGCTCTGAAATTCTGACTGGAAAAGAAGGAGAACCAATATGGCCGGATGGTATTGTAGGATCCATTAGCCATTGCAATGAACTAGTGGGGGCGATAATTAACAATGACCCCACTATTAGATCTTTGGGTTTGGATATTGAACGGACCGGGAAAATAAAACCGAAAATATGGAACAATTACCTCACAAATAATGAGATAGCCTTTTTAAATCAGGTTGAAGATTCTGAAAAAGACTTTTACGCAACACTCTACTTTAGTTTAAAAGAAAGTTTTTACAAAGCGCAGTATCCGATTACGGGAATTAAACTTTGGTTCACAGATGTCGAGATTGCCAACCCGAACAATTCTTTTCAAGTTAAGGTAACAAAGGATAACTTTGAATTAGATCCTGAAACAATTCAAATGGATTATCGATTTGTAAAATCCAATAATTGTGTCGTAACTTCTTGCGTGATAATTTAGGATCAAAATCCTGAAAAATAAGCTTTGTATTACTGAAAATGGTCTGCCCTACTTCGTCTTCAATGAAATAAACTGATGTTTGGCGTATTTTACTTGATTTGCCGAATCATCTTCATAAGCTGGTCCATTCACTGCTGATTCAAGTATAACGATCTCTACGGAAGAATTATTCGCGAAGTACTTCATCAAAACTTCCTTAATTTGCTCCGCTCGAGCATCTGCAAGTTTATCATTTGTACCAAACGTTTTTGTAGGTACCTGAGAAGCAGATGAGACAATTTGAATAGCAATTTTTTCACGACCATTCTTCAGTTGCGTATCGATCTTACCAACAAAGTCTTTCAATTCTCCGTTTTTCGTAGAAAGCTTTGTCTTGTTGTAAGCGAAGTTGTGCATGAACTCAAGATCTTCATACAATTTTACAGGCTTAGCAGGATGGTTTATTGCACATTCTGTAGTCGCGGCTTGTCCTTTACTGTCAGTTACAATTAAAGAATACACTCCTTTTGAAAGTCCAGAAAGATCTTCCATTGATTCGCCATTTGACCATTCATAAGCAAAAGGTGCTGAACCTCCTGTAACATCAACGTCGATGCGACCGTCCGAAGCACCAAAAGCGGATGCATCCGTAACTTCACAGGCGACAAAAACAGGAACAGGTGAAAGAATGTCAATTGTATAAATATCACTGAGTTCGCTTTCTCTATTGCTCGACCAAAATGCCTGACGGCCATTGTGTGAGAAATAAGCATCAAATTTCGATGTATTAATGACATTTCCCAAGTTCATTGGAGCAGACCATTCGGTCCAAGACCCTTGTTTAACCGAGTAAAAAATATCTGCATCTCCTTCACCACCAAAACCATTACTCGAAAAGAACAATGTATCTTGATTTGATGATAAAAACGGTGAGATTTCAAATCCAATTGAGTTAATCTTCGACCCCATATGGACTGGTGCAGACCAAGTCTCTCCTGATTTCGTAGATACATAAAGATCTTCATCTCCTAATGAATTTGGTCCGTCATAAGAAATGATGATTGTTTTTTCGTCCTCGCTCACGTGAAAACTATAAAATTCACCGTCGATGTCCAACGATGGAATTTCAACCGCTTCAGGTTTGGACCATTTGCCATTGTTTTTCTTAGAAACAGAAAGCCCTTTGACTTGATCCTTTTTACCATCGTATGAGTTTAGAAGGTAAATCGATTGACCTGTTTTACTAACTCCTACAACGGTATTGTTGAATTTATTGTTGAGTTCTTTAACATTTCGGCTGTCAGAATAAACACCTTCTTCATCTAATTTACTTGACCAGATATCAAAATCATTGGTTCCTCCTTTGTTCTCATTTGAATTAGAACGAACAAAATAAAGGATGGAACTATCATTCGAAAATACAGGTATACTTTCCTCAGCAATATCTGTATTTGAAGTTCCTCCCAATCGACTCGGTTCTGTGTGATCCCATAATTGGGCTACTGAAGAAAAGGAATTAAGTACTATAGTACCTAGAATTAAAACGGCTAATTTCATATATATAATGTGATTCTTTGAATTTATCTTCCGATCATTAGTCCCAAAACGATTTCATGTCCACCCACCGAATAGTTCCTTATTGGGTTCAGTGAAAAATCAAACGAATATCCAAATTTGAATTTTTCGCTAATATTCAGTCCCGCCATTGCTACAGCAGTATTTGAACTTCGGTATGAAAGCCCAAACCAAAGCCATTCCTTGTATTCAATTTGCAGAGAACCTTCAATTGATAAAGGCGCAGGTGCCATGTATTTTGCCAGAAGTGCCGGCATCAATGTTACGTCGTCAGAAACTGAGAATTTGTAACCCAGCGTTCCATTAAAGTGGATTCGTGGATCAAAGTTCATAGAACCCGTTCCAAAGGAAATCGAACTCTTCGTCAAATCAGCAGCAGAGATACCGAAAAACAAATTCTTCGAGTACACGAAAAGACCTGCTCCAATATCCAAATAATTTAGATTGCCTTGATTCAAAACGTATTGTTGGTAATCCAAATCGGTCATTGCAGGACCTGAATACCCACCCATCTCTGTCAAAACCATTGCTCTTTCTTGCATAAAAGCATTGTTAGATAGCCCAGCATTAACGCCAAAAGACATGTTGTAATTCTTTGATAGCGGAATGTGCAAAGCATACGTTCCTGTTATGGATAATTTTCTATACGCACCATATTCATCAGCAAGAAGTTGTCCGCCAATGGCATGCTTTAACCTTCCCGTTTGAACTTCAGGATTTCTAATCACTCCTTGACTCGTACGAATATGTGGGTTATAGCGTACTTTGGGCTTATTAAGCACCGTTGAAGCATACAAATATGTTGTTCTTGGAGACGTCTCAAATCCCAGCCATTGCATTCTTCCACCGATCGTAATATCGAGAAAGTCATACATTCCAGCTGCTCCTGGATTCACCATGTATTGGTTGCGTAAATACTGGCTGTACTGTGGCATTTGCTGAGCGTAACTCACTGTGCTCAGGCCAATCGCCAATAGTGTAATCGATTTTTTTAAGAAAGTCATTTGCGATTAATTTCTAATTATTGTAATAGTTCCATTCGCTCCATCTCCACTTCCATCATTGTAATTTATAATGTAATAGTAGGAAGCAACCGGTAGTAATTCTCCTTTAAATGTTCCATCCCACTCATTGCCGCTATACGGGTTTGACGGACTAGAAACGTGCTCAAACAATAGCGTTCCCCAACGGTTAAATATCGATACCGTGTTGTTTGGATAAAGAACATCCAAGTTCGGTACCTCCCAAGTGTTGTTTGGGATGTTTTCTGGGGTAATTGCTGTTGGAATAAGAATTTCACAAGCATTCACCAAGACTGTCGCTACTGAAGTCGCTGGACATAAGCCGGCAGTCGTGTACGAAATTGTATAAAGTGTTTCCGGAACGCCTTGCTCAATTGATCCTGTTGCGGCATCGATAATTGAACCGTCGTTAAGATCTGGATCGAAACTAAACGTTCCACCTGTTGCTCCAACAACTGTTGCTGAATTCACATCTCCTTGACAGAAATCTGTAAGGGTGAAACTTGCGTCATCAGTAGTATTAATTGTTACGAAGAAACTCGTTTCATCAGAACATGTTCCATTTCCATCGAACACCCATACAGTTTGAGATGAAGTAATTGGTCCAGCGATAAGCAAACCTCCATTGGCTTGTGAATCGTCATAATAAGCTTCTGTTCCCGAAAGATCAGTTCCTGTAATTGCAGGCAGTGTATAACTGTCACATGCTGTTGCATCAACGATAGCATCCAATGCAGGGAGAACAATTACTGAAGCGATTGTATTTGCTGTATTTGTACATCCATTTATGTCGGTAACTGTTACTGTGTATACTTCACCATCAACTGCACCAGTAACTGTCGTTGACTGATTCGTATTTGTCGTAATTACAGAAGCTCCAGAAGTTCCCCAAGACCATGATGTAGCATCTCCTCCTGTTTCATCCAATGTTAATTGTGAACCAGCACAAATAGGTCCGTCACTCGTTGGAGTTGCCACCGGTAATGGATTAATTGTGATTGCAGTCTGACCCGTATTCGAACAACCATTAATGTCTGTTCCAGTTACCGTGAATACTTCTCCATCTACTGCTCCAGTTACTGTCGGTGATTGATCCGTAGGGTTTGTTATAACGGCTGCACCATTTGACACCCAAGCCCAAGAATTAACGATTCCTTCTACTTCATCCAATGTAAATGAAGCTGCGTCAGCACAGACAGGACCACTATTGGTTGGAGTAACAATTGGCGTCGGATTCACGGTTACAGCAACATTTGAAGTGTTTGGACAAGTTCCAGACGTTGTATACGTCACTGTGTAAGTACCAGGCGTCGACGTTGACACATCAATTATACCTGTCGCACCATTAATGACTAACCCAGCCGGTGCACTAGTAAATGTTCCACCAACAAGACCAGTAACGGTTGCTGTTGGGTCTGGTTCATTTGCACAATATGTAGCTGAACTGAAGTTAAATGTAGCATCGTCTAAAGCATCTATAGTTACTGCAACATTTGAACTGTTCGGACAAGTTCCCGCCGTCGTATAGGTAATTGTGTACGCTCCAGGTGTAGATGCACTCACATCGATTAGGCCTGTTGCTCCGTTAATTGAAAGTCCTGCGGGTGCACTTGTGAACGTTCCACCGCCAAGCCCAGTTATTGTTGCTGTCGGATCGGAAGCGTCAACACAATAGGCCGCTGCTCCGTAATTGAAAGTAGCATCGTCTAATGGGTTGATTGTAACTGCGACGTTGCTCGAGTTTGTACAAGTCCCACTTGTAGTATATGTGATTGTGTAGGCTCCAGGGGTCGATGCACTCACATCAATTTGACCTGTTGCTCCGTTAATTGAAAGTCCAGCTGGTGCACTAGTAAAAGTTCCACCACCAACTCCAGCAATTGTAGCCGTTGGGTCTGTATCAGAAACACAATAAGCTGCTGCTCCGTAATTGAACGTTGCATCGTCTAAAGCAGTAATTGTTACTGCAACATTACTCGTATTTGGACAAATTCCTGCGGTTGTATAGGTAATTGTGTAAGCTCCAGGTGTTGATGTACTTACATCTATTTGACCAGTCGCTCCGTTAATTACTAATCCTGCGGGTGCACTTGTGAATGTTCCTCCTGCAAGTCCTGTTATTGTAGCTGTTGGATCTGCATCAGAAACACAATAAGCTGCTGCTCCGTAATTAAACGTTGCATCATCCAAAGCGTTGATCGTAACTGCTACGTTCGAACTGTTTGGACATGTTCCTGCTGTTGTATATGTAATAGTATACGAACCTGGTGTCGATGCGCTCACATCGATTTGTCCTGTTGCTCCGTTAATTGAAAGCCCAGCCGGTGCACTTGTGAATGTTCCACCTGCAAGACCTGTTATTGTAGCAGTTGGGTCCGTAGCGTCAACACAATAAGCTGCTGCTCCGTAATTAAAAGAAGCATCATCCAAAGCGTTGATCGTAACTGCAACGTTCGAACTGTTTGGACAAATCCCTGCTGTTGTATAGGTAATAGTATACGCACCAGGCGCAGATGCACTTACATCAATTTGTCCCGTTGCTCCGTTAATTACTAATCCTGCCGGTGCACTTGTAAATGTTCCACCTGCAAGGCCCGTGATTGTAGCTGTTGGGTCCGCAGCGTCAACACAATAAGCTGCTGCTCCGTAATTAAACGTTGCATCATCCAAAGCGTTGATCGTAACTGCTACGTTCGAACTGTTTGGACACGTCCCTGCAGTTGTATAGGTAATAGTATACGTACCAGGTGTCGATGCACTTACATCTATTTGTCCTGTTGCTCCGTTAATTGAAAGCCCAGCGGGTGCACTTGTGAATGTTCCACCTGCAAGGCCTGTGATTGTAGCTGTTGGGTCCGTAGCGTCAACACAATAGGCTGCTGCTCCATAATTAAACGTTGCATCATCCAAAGCGTTGATCGTAACTGCAACGTTCGAACTGTTTGGACAAATCCCTGCTGTTGTATACGTAACAGTATACGCACCAGGCGTCGATGCACTTACATCAATTTGTCCCGTTGCTCCGTTAATTACTAATCCTGCCGGTGCACTTGTGAATGTTCCACCTGCAAGGCCTGTGATTGTAGCTGTTGGGTCCGTAGCGTCAACACAATAAGCTGCTGCTCCGTAATTAAACGCTGCATCGTCCAAAGCGTTGATCGTAACTGCAACGTTCGAACTGTTTGGACATGTTCCTGCTGTTGTATAAGTAATAGTGTACGCTCCAGGTGTAGATGCACTTACATCAATTTGTCCTGTTGCTCCGTTAATTGAAAGTCCAGCCGGTGCACTTGTAAATGTTCCACCTGCAAGGCCTGTTATTGTAGCTGTTGGATCTGCATCAGAAACACAATAAGCTGCTGCTCCGTAATTGAACGCTGCATCATCCAAAGCATTGATCGTAACAGCGACGTTGCTTGAGTTTGAACAAGCTCCTGTGGTTGTATAAGTAATTGTGTACGCTCCAGGTGTAGATGCACTCACATCGATTAGGCCTGTTGTTCCATTGATAACTAATCCTGCAGGTGCACTTGTGAAAGTTCCACCACCAACTCCAGTGATTGTAGCTGTTGGGTCCGTAGCGTCAACACAATAAGCTGCTGCTCCATAATTAAACGAAGCATCGTCTAAAGCGGTAATTGTTACTGCAACGTTACTCGTATTCGGACATGTTCCAGCCGTTGTATACGTTATTGTATATGCTCCAGGTGTTGATGCACTTACATCTATTTGTCCTGTTGCTCCGTTAATTGAAAGTCCAGCCGGTGCACTTGTAAATGTTCCTCCGACTAAACCTGTAATTGTTGGTGTTGGATCTGCATCAGAAACACAATAACTTGGTGAACCAAAGTTGAATGAAGCATCATCCAAAGCGTTGATTGTAACTGCTACATTCGAACTGTTTGGACATGTTCCTGCTGTTGTATAAGTAATAGTATACGCACCAGGTGTTGATGCACTTACATCTATTTGTCCTGTTGCTCCGTTAATTATTAATCCTGCGGGTGCACTTGTGAATGATCCACCTGCAAGGCCTGTGATTGTAGCTGTTGGATCTGCATCAGAAACACAATAGGCTGCTGCACCATAATTAAACGATGCGTCGTCCAAAGCGTTGATCGTAACTGCAACGTCCGAACTGTTTGGACACGTTCCTACTGTTGTATACGTAACAGTATAAGCGCCAGGCGTCGATGTACTTACATCTATTTGCCCTGTTGCTCCGTTGATTACTAATCCAGCTGGTGCACTTGTGAATGTTCCACCTGCAAGACCAGTAATTGTAGCCGTTGGATCTGCATCATATACACAATAAGCTGCTGCTCCATAATTAAACGTTGCATCATCCAAAGCGTTGATTGTAACTGCTACGTTCGAATTGTTCGGACAAGGTCCTGACGTTGTATACGTAATAGTATACGCACCAGGTGTCGATGCGCTTACATCTATTTGTCCTGTTGCTCCGTTAATTGAAAGTCCAGCCGGTGCACTTGTAAAAGTTCCTCCAGCTAAACCTGTAATTGTTGCTGTTGGATCTGTATCTGAAACACAATAAGCTGCTGCTCCGTAATTAAACGTTGCATCATCCAAAGCGTTGATTGTAACTGCGACATTCGAACTGTTTGGACAAATCCCTGCTGTTGTATAGGTAATGGTATATGTTCCAGGCGTAGATACACTCACATCGATTAGCCCTGTTGTTCCATTGATAACCAATCCTCCTGGTGCACTTGTAAATGTTCCACCTGCAAGGCCTGTTATTGTAGCTGTTGGATCTGCATCAGAAACACAATAAGCTGCTGCTCCGTAATTAAAAGAAGCATCATCCAAAGCATTGATCGTAACTGCAACGTTCGAACTGTTAGGACACGTTCCTGCCGTTGTATACGTAATAGTATACGCACCAGGTGTCGATGTGCTTACATCTATTTGTCCTGTTGCTGCGTTGATTACTAATCCAGCCGGTGCACTTGTAAATGTTCCACCTGCGAGACCTGTTATTGTAGCTATTGGATCTGTATCAGAAACACAATAGGCTGCTGCTCCATAATTAAATGATGCATCATCTAAAGCATTTATAGTTACTGCAACGTTCGAACTGTTTGGACACGTTCCTGCCGTTGTATACGTAATGGTATACGAACCAGGTGTTGATGCGCTTACATCAATTTGTCCTGTCGCTCCGTTAATTGAAAGTCCAGCGGGTGCACTTGTAAATGTTCCACCTGCAAGGCCTGTAATAGTTGGCGCTGGATCTGCATCAGAGACACAATAAGCTGCTGCCCCATAATTAAACGCCGCATCATCGAGTGGGTTCACGGTGACGACTTCAGTATCTTGACAGCCGTTATTATCCGTGTAAGTAATAGTCGTTGTACCTCCTGTAAGACCAGTAACTACACCAGTATTATCGATTGTTGCAACCACTAAGTTAGAAGACACCCAAGGAGTTGTAGGATCTGGAGTTCCAGTTCCACTTAATGGCAAGGTTGCAGTTACGCAAATAGGCGCATTTCCTGATATCACCGTTGCTGGTGGATCTGTCAAAGTAGCCATTCCATTTACTGTACAAGCAGAACCTGCAGAAGTTCCTTCCAACGTTATATCATCAGCCGCAAAAGACGGATCTGCCCCCGAATTATTTGCATTGTTATCCCAAATAAATCCGATTCTTACATTTGGATTGTTATCCGCAGTAGCAGGTAATGCTAATGAATAACGCGTTGGCGACCACTGACCTTGTGCCAACAAAGACCCGCAAGGCCCACCACAACATGTCGTTTGAGGGAGTGGCGTTGCAATAGTTGCCCAAACAGCTCCATCAAAATAGGCCAAACTTGCTTGGTCGGTTCCAGTTTCTCCGAAATGCATGTAGTCAAATGACATTGTAATTGCAGACTGTCCGGAACAGTCAATTGTTGGCGATTCAATTCTTTTGTGGGTCTCTCCTGATGCTCCCGCATTGTATGCTGCACCGCAATCACCTGTAGGACATAGGCCTACTCCAAGACTACCAACGTGTAATGTTTGATTATCCAGAGCTGCATTACCCAAACAACCATCACCACAGTTTCCAGTACCAGTAAACGCCTCTGTTGCACTAACAAACCATTGATTGGATGTTGCGCCCTCCGCGGCCAAAACTGTCTGAGTCCATGGACCATTTGTTGTAATTGTTCCAGCGGCAGTTTGGTTTTGGTTGACACATGCTGCATCCAAACCGAAATTTTCAGTAAAAAACAATGCACTTCCTCCAGCCGCATCAGTAACTTCAACGCTATAATTTCCTGCACATTGACCACTTAAAGTTGGGCTATCCGTACCAATTGGAGTTAACAAATTATCAAACCATTGGTAAGTATAAGGAGCTGTTCCACCGCTAACAGTTACGGTAATCGTTCCATCACATCCTCCAGCACAAGTAGGGTCAGTAATGGCAATATTGTCTATTGTTGGGGCGACCGAAGCATAAACCCCACCGGCATATACATATGGACAACCGCCTAAATCAGTTACAGAAAGAGAATAAGATTGGCCGACCGTTAAGCCAGTAATACTCATTGTGCCGTTATGCGATATTGGGATTCCAGCCAATGCACCAGACCCCGTGTTGGTTATAATATAATCTGAAGCATCGAATTCAGAAATCCCTCCAGAAATAGTAACATCAACCGAACCGTCACAGTTGATCGCTTCAGTGAATGTCATTGGGGGACAAACGATAGAACAATTGGTGGTAGCCGTACTCGATGGTAAATCCTGAAAACTTATATCCGTTGCGTTATTGGAAAAATTAGTAATCAACAACAAATAAAATTCACCAGGGATAGCTCCAACAATATTAGCCGTTTCAACAGATGAAGTAGCATAACTGCAATCTTCCGTGTTTCCTGCCGTCAATAAAGCTGTACAAGGGCTCGTTTGATCAGCGAATGGGCCATAGAGAATAAAATCAATATCCTCATTATTAGAATTACTTATTTCAATATCTAAATTCCCACCTAGGTCAATTTCCATGTAAAACCACGCTGGATTAGGTTGTGTCAGTAAACATCCATAATCTGGTCCAACCTCCGCCGTGCCAGTGCCCACTCCACCTGGAAATGTTAAAAGAGATCCTGTACAAAAAGGATCCGCAGTAATACAATCTCCGTTTGGTGTTTGTGCAAATGCAATGGCATTTATAAAGACAACACATGCTATTAAAACAAATTCTTTAATGCGTATTATATTTTTCATCCAGTAATAGTTAGTCGTTGGTCATTAGCAGTTGGCCGTTGGTTGTTAGCCATTGATCGGTGAATCAAAAGTAATTCATTATTCTATCCTTTTTGCAAAGATTATCAAATTATTTTAATCTATTCCCTTATAAGCAACTGTAAACCTAACATTTAATAACTTCATAAGTTCTGTTCTAAACAAAAATAAACTAAGCCATACAGAATATAAAATGACCGTGTTATTTAATTAATTGCAAAAAACGTATTACTTTTGGTGTGACCTATTAGATTTTTTTGTAAAATTTAAATAAACTACTATTAAGATGAAAGCACTACTATTAACATGTTTTTTTACTGTTCTTGGATCAGCGTTGTTTGGACAAAACACGACTGAAATTAAAGAAAATGAAAAGCCAACAAAGATTCAATCCACAAAATCACCTGAGAAACAAATAAGAAAGGGACCTTATTTGGGTAGAGACAAGAAAATTATGTCACTGATGAAAGATGGTAAAATTCCAGCTTCCTTTCCAAGGTATGAAGACGGGACATCTAAAGAAGATTACAAATTATTGATTGCTTCATGGTTTAAGTCAAATAAAAATTTGGTTAAAGAACAAGAGTATAAAAAACTTGAGCCAAAGCTTTAGCAGCCCTTTTTTCTGTATAATCTGTGTTATTTTTCTGACACTTTAAATTTATTGATGTGTACTATTCCATTGAATCAATGAAGACTCTCAATTTATCATTTTCAGGAGCCAATTCCAAGGCTTTTTTGAAGTAGAGCAGTGCTTGTCCCTTGTTGTTTAAGGATAAATTCACATTTCCAAAGAGCATTTTAATTTCTGCATCATTTTCAAACCTTGAATCTAGGTTCTCCAAGACATTGAGAGCGTCAGGGAACTTTCCTGCCTTCATCAAAGTTTGTGTTTTTAATTTTCCGAAATAAGGAGTATCGTCTAGTCTTACTAATTCTTGCAAAAGCACATCTGCCTGTTTTGAATCTGACGTCGAAATTCGTTTCCACATTTCGGTAATCTGTTTACGTCTTTGACCGATATCATTGTACAAGCATTCACTAAATTTCCAGAAATAATCCCACTGTGAGTTATTTAATGCCTCTCGAATTCCAATCAATCCCATTTCATGATTTCCAGTTTCGCATAATTTCAAGCTTTCATCTAACCCATATTTAATTTCACCTTTCTTCTGATTCAAGTGAATTATTAAAGGCATAATATCCGTTGAGTCCATGAGCTCCATTTTCACAAGCTTCCATAAGCTTTTCTCGGTGACTTCAGCGTCTTCATCCAGTATATAAGTATCGATCCAAGCAATATTATAAATTGCTGTAGCATGATCTTCATACGTTTCAAGGGCTTTTCCAAAATATTTTCTCGCTAACTCCACTTGTTTGATGTCATGAACAACCCTCGTTTTTCCTTCCACCCTTACCCCTTTATTGAACTGCAAACTCCCCATCACCATGTTCATTTTTACAGAGTTGGGATATTTTTCCAAATCCGCAGTCATTAGTGACTCCAGATCAAACCATTCTTTATTTCTAGAAATGATCTGGGTGGACCATAGAACAGTTATGACCGAAAGACTAGCAATAATGACGTAGAAATACGGTTTCTTTTTTACTTTTTGCAAAGTGCCAATTGCAGAATGGATGATTGCAGCGAAGAGAATTGCAAAACCAATACTCGACAGAAAAGCCAATCGATCACCAACAACGCCTGGAACCTTAAATAGAATATTTAAAAATGGTGTTAGACAAACGAACATCATAACTAGTCCAAAAACCTCCAATTTGTTTTTTCGATATTTAAAGAATTTAATTAGAAGAAATAATCCTATCAGCAGAAATATTAAAACCGCTAAGAGATATCCTGTATGCCACTTTAAGAAGTTAATTGTATCGAATCCGTAATAGGAATTAAATTCATTCGCTGAAACCATTCCGGCCAGATAAAACCCGAATGAATTTACGGAAATCTTTGCTTTATCCATTGTGGAATAATCGCCATACAAAGGGTTCTCCAGAACTGTATGATTCTGTTTTTGGTCCTTCAAACCATCCATATTTCCAATAGATGCTCTAGTAATAAAAAATGCAAGCAATGGAATAATAGAGACTACAACTAAACGTTTCACATCGGTTTTAGAGGTTATCCATAATCCGAGCGGAACAACTGCCAATAACGGTAGAGTGTTGGACTTTGATAAAATAGAGGTTATAAAAAACAATGCAGCAATGACAAGAAATAGTATTGAACCCTTTTTATAATACTTCCAGGACCAGATTAAAAACCAAATCCCGAAAAAGGAACTCAATAATTCATCCCTATTTTTAATGCTATTTACAACTTCTGAATGAATGGGGAGTACTATAAAAACGGCCGTAATCAAAACAGCCAAACGCCAACCGACTTCTACGTGTTTGTTTAACCAAACAAATAAAGAATAACAAATGACAACAAATAACAAGATGTTAATCAAGTGACTAACAAATGGATTCTGGCCAAAAACAGCTTGTTCCAAATCGAAAACTGCAGACGACACAGGGCGGTAACCGTATTTGACATCACCGATGCTTACATAATTTGAGGTAAAACTCTTTTGCAGTCCAGTTAATAAGTCCGTTGTTCCTTTATCCTGAAAAGCCCAAGCATCATCAAAATTGTATCCATTTTGTAATGAGTTCCCGTAGAGAATAAAGCACATCACTGTGATTATCAGAAATACAGTCCTGTTTTTATATGATTTTTGAGTATCCATTGAAATCAAAAATAGTCAATTTACCGTTTCCAAAAGCTTCCTTAAAAAATTACAAACAATGCGTTGTTTTTGGTTCTACCATCTCTTTTCGAATTATAAACGACAATCTTAACTTCGAACAAAATCGACTCTCTATGCACAAGTATCAATGTTATTTTCAAGTAGTCATCCTACGAACAGTCTATTCCAAGCAGAGATTCAATTACTTTTCCAAAGCCTTAATTTTATTGATGTGCTTTGTTGCTCGTATAAAATCCGAATCGAATTTCAATACTTTTTCGAAGTAAGAAATGGCTTTCTCATTTTCGTTCTTTATCAATTGACTTTTTTGAAAATGTTATTATTGATTTATAGCCTTTCCTTTTAGCCGTCAACACCCTATAAATCAACCTTAAAGTATTTCATCATGGTTAACAACAGTAATTATTAAATTAGTTTATAATATGTTCGCTGTTGTAAAAAAAAGATTTACCTTTTTTGAATTTAGTGCAGAAATTATTTGGACTTACTCTAGAAGACGATAAGGTTTTTGGGAGCATAATATCAATCCCAGTAAAAAGTCATTGCGAATTCTTACTTTAGAACTGTTATATGTCTTAAAAAGTAAGGAGGAAAATGAATAAAATGGGTTGGAAAATACAATTCAGCAAGCGCAATAATTTTTCTTGTGCAAGCAGTATGGTTATGAAGTGCACAGAAGAAGACCTCTGGAATCTTTTATCCAGGCCAGGTCACTTAAAAAATATTCACCCCTTATGTAAAGACCACTTTAGTAATGATTGGACTGGTGTCGGAAGTATGGATACTATCCTATATAAAAATGATGCTAAAAGAGAACGTTCAGTCCTCAAATGGATCCCAAGAAATCTGTTGACTTTGAAGGTTGTTAACCCTATAAACAACGCCTCGAGTTTTGTAGAGTGGCAAATTTCAAAAAATCATCAACCAAATAGCTGTCGCCTATCCGTCACACTGTTCACCAACACTTATCAAAATATACCTCGTCCTATATGGCCACTCTACCGGCGGTTTAAACTTGAGAAGAGTTACAAAAAATATTTTGAAAGTGTACTTACAGGATTCTGCAATGAATGTCAGATTATAAGCAGTGAAAAAAATGAAGCCAATCGAATAATATAGAGCGTTCTCAAATTGTTACCGAGAAACTATTCACTTCTCCAAAGCCTTAATTTTATTGATGTGCTCTGTTGCTCGTATAAAATCCGGATCGAATTTTAGCACTTTTTCGAAGTAAGAAATGGCTTTCTCATTTTCATTTTTCAACTCAAGACAATACCCAATTCCAAACAACGCTTCTGGATATTCAGGATCAATTTCAGCGGCTTTCCTATAGGATTCTTCCGCCTTTACAAAGTTCCGTTGTCCGTTAAAGTAAAGTGTTGCCATATTATTCCAAGATGTGGCGTACCCCGGAAATACCTCTACCGATCTGTTGTAGTAAAATATCGCGTTCTCTATCAATTGACTTTTTTGTTGTGGGCGCTTTTCTAATTGTACTTTTTGAAAAAGATGATTTCCAACCAATGCATTTAGCTTGGCCGAATTTGGTGCTTTTTCAACATCGCTAAAGAATAACGTATCCTTATTTTTCCACTCCGTATTTCTAGACGTAATTTTTGCTGCACTCAATGCAAAAACAACAAGCAAACTCACAACTATCCCTACCTTGTACTTGCCTTCAAACTTCCCAATTTCTTTTGATTTATTGAATAGTTTAAATAATAAATAACTCAAAAGGATACAAAAACCTAAGGATGGAAGGTAAACGAATCTCTCGGCAATAATCCCGACGGCTGGTCGCAACAAGTTTGAGAACATGGAAATTGCAATAACAAAATAGAGGATGCCATAAATCCATATGGCTTTCGTTTTAATTTTGTAAAGTGCCCATCCTATAGCTGCAAGGATCAAGATCATTGAAGTCCAAAAAAGAGGACTGTCCCAGCCAACAATTGGAACTTGATTGTATCCATAATAGCAAATCAAGACGGCTGGATAAACCATCAACTTGACATAATAACCTATGGTATAAAAGGCCATTGGAATTCGACCAATGAAACCGGGGTTGTCTTCGAAAAATGGGTTTTCATAGTACAGCGTCTCTCTTGCTTCGCTCGTTTCGGGTATAACAACGGAACTTGCTCCAAATTTCACAACGATAAAGCCTAAAACAACTCCGCCCAAAATCAACCCTAGAGATTTCAACTTAATTTCTGTGAAAAACCATAATGTAAGAGGAATAATCACCAAAAATGTCATGGAAGAAGGCTTCGATAACAGTGACATTATTATAAAAAGAACGCCTAATGAAAACGCCATCACTTTCCTGGTGTCAGCGTATTTTACAAATTGAATCAACGATAAAATCGCGAATAAAAAACAGAGTAACTCATCCCGACATTTAATATTATTGACCACTTCAGAATGCACAGGAAGTACTAAAAATAAAAAGGTCGCGATTGCTGCCAGCGACCAATGATATTCTCTAAAAAGCCGTTGTAATAGTTTAAACAGGACCAAACATGTGATCACGTAAAGCATTAAGTTTATTAAATGACCCGTCTTTGGTTTGGCTCCAAACAGCTCATATTCAATGGCAAATGAAGTTAAGGTAACAGGACGGTAACTGTGTGTTTCATTTTTTTTCTGAACATAGGGTGAGCGAAATATTTTCGGGATTCCCTTAACACCTTTTTGCACCAATGGATTGTTTGTCATGACATACTCGTCATCCAGTGCATAATCGTTTTCCAAGGTA
The DNA here is from genome assembly GCA_047630755.1 of Crocinitomicaceae bacterium. Lineage (GTDB taxonomy): Bacteria > Bacteroidota > Bacteroidia > Flavobacteriales_D > Crocinitomicaceae > UBA4466. Next base: position 82,890 of record JBLHYG010000009.1, read on the forward strand.
TTGCCATAAAGAAAAAGGCATAAAAAAGCGATTACAAAAGAGGCTATTCTTCTTTTTTTCTTGTCCATTATTATTCAATTCTGGTGGGTAAGTTACTATAATCTTATATCATTTTCGAATATTTCCGTTGGATTATTATCTTTACCTGACTAACCACTTCTATGCAATTTGACTCCATTTTTTTCTTGATGTATTTGCCTGTGGTTGTCTTGGGTTATTATCTCCTATCGCATAAATACCGTTGGTCATGGCTTCTATTTTTTAGTTACTTTTTTTATGGCTTTTGGAGAACTGATTTCTTAGTTCTGATATTTCTATCAACAGTTATTGACTATTTCACTGGCCTAAAAATGTCCCGACTGCCTGATAAATCAGATCGGAAAAAGTGGATGGTTATTAGTTTGCTTTTTAACCTGGGGCTGTTATTTTCATTCAAATATTTGAATTTCTTACACAACTGGACGATTGATGTTCTAAACTATACTGGGGTAGAAAATCAATTTTCGGATTGGAATATTCTACTGCCTATAGGTATTTCATTTTACACCTTTCAAACGTTGAGTTACTCAATAGACATGTACAGAGGGTCAAGAAAAGTTGAAAAGCATTTTGGTTATTTTGCCCTTTACGTATCCTTTTTTCCTCAATTGGTTGCCGGCCCCATTGAACGATCGACAACTCTCCTCCCACAGTTTCATAACAAGGCTCCTTTTTTATGGGAAAACATATCGAAAGGTGCACGGTTAATTATTTGGGGACTGTTTAAAAAAGTTGTTTTCGCCAATTACCTTATTTTATGGGTCCGTCCAATTTTTAACGAACCGGACAAGTTTCACGGCCCAGATTTTTGGCTAGCCGGACTTGGGTTCATTATTTGGATTTATGCAGAATTTTCGGCCTATACGGATATTGCCATTGGAAGCGCTCGACTTCTTAACATACAGCTTTCTCCCAACTTTAAGCGCCCTTACTTTTCTCGATCTGTATCTGAGCATTGGCAGCGATGGCATATCTCCCTGACGAAATGGATCAATGATTATCTGTTTTTTCCAATGGCCCGAAAAGCCAAATCTAAAGTTGCTAGCTATGTGGTTATTCTATATGTATTCTGCCTTATTGGCTTGTGGCATGGAGCCAACTGGACCTACCTCTTTTTTGGCTGTTATTATGGATTTTGGATTATTTTCTACAGAATATCTAAACCCTATCGAAGAAAATTCTTAAAGAAAATCGGTATCCAATTAAATTCTAGAGGGTTAATTTTTATAGAGATTCTAACTACCTTTTCAATTTGGTGGTTCAGTTCATTTTTATTTGCAAGTCCTTCAATAACAAATTCGTGGTATATCGTTACGCACTTTTTTGAGGCGGGATTCAATTTCCCAAGCCTAGGCACTTTCAATTATACATACGCAACAATTATCGTCATAGGCCTGATTATTTTCGTAGTTTCTGATTTCATAAATAAAAAGGAACTCGAGAATCCAATAGATAATATTTCTAACACACCAATTCGATGGGGGCTTTATTACTTAATGATTTTTATGTTGATCGCATTTAGCCATCAGCACAATGTCCAATTTTTCTACTTTCAATTCTGAATATGAGCACTTTCAAACGCATATTGATTTTTGTTGCTGGATTCATAGTCTTGAACGGAGCCATTACCCTTTACTTCTTTAAGGTTAGTAGTGCCAATTTAAACCTTAATAAATTTGAAAACGAATTCAGAAAAGACGCCAGCGATCATATTAACATCTTGTACCTAGGCAATTCCCGCAGTGCAAAAGGGTTAGTTCGAGATACTATTCAAGGGCTCGTTTCATTTGCTACTGGCGGTGAAACAAGCGTTCAGTCGTATTTTAAATTCCGACATTTAATTGAGGTTGAAAAAATAAAAGTAGACACTGTCGTTTTTCCCGTTGGTTTATTGATCCCTGCCTCCCGCAAACCAACGCGAAACCTGAACAGCTATTATTGGTCAAAATATGTTGACTATTTAGAGCTGGGAAAACAAGAGAGGAATCTGGAGCCGTACATTTCCGTTTTTGCAAAAAGCACCTTGTTTCCCTGGTATGAATACCCTTATATGCGATTAAAATTATTATACAATGAAATCCCAGGATTGGATAAGAGTATTGCTGAAGCGTATCGCGCTGGTGATTCATTAGAAAAAAGAAATCAGTGCAGGAAGGTGGTGAACTATTTGATGGATGAAAACTCCAATTACACAGCTGCCGTTCTTTATTACCTTGAAGAAACAATTTTACTTTGTAAAAAGCACGATATCAAACTCATTTTTATTAAGTACCCTATTTCAATACCTTTTAAAGATGTTGCTATTGAAATGCTTAAAGAAAAGCAAATAGATTATTTAAAATCGGACAGAATAATCAACGCGTACATTAACGACCTTACTCTTCTGGATTATTCCGGTCTCTTCGATAATCATCCTGATTATTTCGGGGATATGCACCACCTTAATAGTATTGGCAGCAAGCATCTGACTGAAATTATTAGAGAAGAACTGGGGTGGAAGTACCGCAATCCATAATAAGAATATTGCACCGTATATTTTTTTCTTCCACTACTGTTTATCGGCTGCTTGATTTTTCGAGAATGTTCCATTCAATTATTGAAAGACAATAAAAAGCATGACTAAAAAGTAATCTATTTACTTTACCTTCACGTTGATTAACTATGCTATTTACCTCGTTAGAATATATCTTTTTTTTACCGATGATCGCGGTCCTTTATTATGTGCTGTCACATCGCGTACGTTGGATTCTTCTGCTTGGAGCTAGTTATTTCTTTTATGCGTTTTGGAGGTTCGACTTTTTGATTCTGGTCGTTTTATCAACATTGATCGACTACATAGCAGGACTCCAAATGGCAAAACATGCAGAGAAACGCGATCGCAAAAAATGGCTGTACCTCAGTTTGTTCATTAACCTTGGCTTGCTCTTTGTCTTCAAGTACTTGGGCTTTTTCAATGAAGAAGTTCGGCATTTATTCCAGTTGTTCGATTTGTCCTACTCCGTACCTGAATTTGACATATTACTTCCCATCGGGATTTCATTCTACACCTTCCAAACCTTAAGCTATACCTTGGACATTTACCGCTCAGGGAAAGCACCCGAACGACATCTTGGCTACTTTGCATTGTATGTCTCTTTCTTCCCTCAGCTGATAGCAGGGCCTATTGAACGCGCGTCGCGATTAATCCCACAATTTAGGACCAAACAAACGTTCAATTGGGTAAACATTTCAGAAGGTGCTCGATTGTTTCTGTGGGGAATGTTCAAAAAAATTATCATCGCTGATTATCTAATTCTATTTTTCAAGCCTATCATGGATCAACCTGAACTATTTTCTGGAGGTCATTATATATTGGCCATGTTCGCAGCAACTGTTTGGATATATGCAGATTTCTCAGGGTACACGGATATGGCAATTGGCTCGGCGCGGTTTTTTGGAATTCGACTTGTCCCTAATTTTAGACGCCCCTATTTTGCAGAATCTATTTCTGAATTATGGCAACGTTGGCACATCTCTTTAACTTCGTGGATCAACGACTATTTTTTTCGCCCTCTTGTGCGAAAAGCAAAATCCAAATGGGCTAGGTATGCTGCAATAGTATTGATTTTTCTTGCTATCGGTTTTTGGCATAAGGCGTCTTGGAATCTTTTGGCTTTTGGTCTTCTCCACGGAATGTACATTATTATCAATCGAGTAACAAAGCAGTCACGGAGAAAATTTATGGATCAAGTCCTAAAGAAAACTTCGGTTATTAGAATTAGCATAAATGTGCTACTCACCTTCCTATTCTGGACCTATTCAAGCGCTCTGTTTGTTTCTGATAGCCTATCTCATGCGTGGCACATAATGACGCATCTCTTTGTTTGGGATTCAAGCGCATCCCTCTTTGATGTTCCAGGCGTAATAACTGTTGAATATATTGTCATGGCGATTGGAACCAGTCTGTTCCTTTATTCAGAGATTATCAACAAGAAAATTTATGAAAATCCATTCGATTCAATTCGATTTACTGGTATTCGTTGGTCTTTTTATCTTGCAATGATTTTCCTACTCATTGTCTTTGGCCATCAAGTAAATAATGAGTTCTTTTATTTTCAATTTTAGATGAGATGGAATCGTAACATAAAAAGAGCCCTACTCTTCATCCTAATTTTTATTGGGATGAACGAAGGGATTAAAATGTACTTTTTTAATGTCAGCGTATACAATCATAGACTTGTTAAGCAGGATCGGCAATTCAATGAATATGATGGACCACTCGAATATTTAGTAATGGGACATTCGCGGCCAGCTCGAGCAGTCGATGCTACTTCAATTGATGGCTGTTATTCGTATTGCACCAGTGGAGAAAACAATGTCCGCTCTTATTATAAACTTGTCGACGTTCTCGAAAATCACCACAGTAGGATTGGAACAATTCTATTGCCTATTGGAATTTCAAGTGTTAGTTTGGATAACCCAACCAAAATGAAAAATGGGTTTTACTGGTCATCGTATCTGGATTATTTTGAATTAGCAGAACTAACTGGAGATCACTCTACCTATTGGAAAATGTACCTGAAGTCTAAACTGTTTCCTTACTATGAATATCCTTATATGCGTTTAATGCTACGATACAAGGATATGCGCATCATCATTCCAGATTCTGTTTATGCTACGGCCACAGAAAAGGAACGGGTTTCGTTTGCTCATGAAATAATTGAAAATCAAAAGAGGTTTGCAAGTATCAATGATCCCGTCTCGCAACAATATGTTCAAAAAACAATTGATTTGGTGCAAAGTCATCGAAAAGAATTGATCTTCGTAAAGTATCCTGTGAGCAAATACTATCTTGATGCGATAAAGGAATTCCAACCCAAATGGCTCAACAGCCAGCAACAAATTGAACGCATAATTTCAAATCAAAAAAACGTTTACTTTTTCGATTTTGAAACGATTTTTCTAGACCATCCAGAATACTTTAGAGACACCCATCATCTCAATGAAAAAGGCAGAGCAGTTTTTACAAAAATATTGGACAAAAAGTTAAAGAGTCTGAACTAGAAAGCTCCATTACTGCGGGGATTGTTCAATCCACTTGAACGGGAACCAAAGCGCGCTTAAGCTCCTTAGAAAAATCAAATAAATCAGAAAGCCAATGGACGCTTCAAATTCTGCGTAGATGCACATGAACAAAGATTAAAAATAGTGCAATTGAAAATTACTCTAATTGACGTTACAAACTTTGGAATACACTTCTATGTATTTCGCAGCGCACTCTTCTTGCCCAAAAAGTCTGTGCCCGATTTTACTAATCCCCTCTCGATCCCATTCCATTTTCAACCCACACTCCAACCCGTCAACCAAAGAACCAACATTAACTTCGCACAAAACGCCGTTCCGTTCAGTGAGCATTTCAGGAATTCCACCCGAACTAAAAGCAACAACTGGCGTTCCGCAGCACAACGCTTCTGAAATCGTGTTCGGTAAATTATCCATCAAAGACGGAACAACCAAAAGATCGGCAGCGGCATACGCCAAACTCATTTTCTCATCAGAATCAAAGGCCCCCAAATGCACGATTTCTTTGGCTTTCCTATCGCCTTTATGCTTTCCAACTGTACACAGAATTGTAGTCTCGTTCAATAAAGGTGAAGTTGCTTCTAACAACTGCGCATATCCTTTTCTCGGATAATCAAGCGAATCAGAAACAAACAAGATGATCTTTTTGCCCAGAGGTAATCCCAATGCTTTTCGCGAAGTTTCTTTGTCTTGGTAAAAGTAGTTTTGGGTGTCCGCACAGTTTTTAATGACAGCGTGATTGAACCCAGAAAACAAGGCACTTCCTTTCGATTTATCCGCGAGAAATTGAGAAGGCGAAACAACCGTAATTGCTTGATTCTTAAACGCGTTTTCTTTCAGTGTACCATGTTCTTGGATGAGATCATTGTATGCACTTGCACTCAAGTTCGGAGGATAATGAAACCCACCTGAGAAAGGTTCTTCATCGTGAATTGTCCAAACAATTTTCTTGTTCGAATTCGCGAAAAACATCTTATAATCAACGAAACCAGCGACCCAATGCAAATGGATAACATCCGCCCATTCGAACAAAGGATGTTGCGTAAGGTCCCAAATCGATTCAGGGAACGAAAACAATTCATCGACAGGCCCCAAACTGTTTCTAATTTTCTGCTGCTTTTTGTCCAGTTGCTTTTGTGCCAAGTACTTTTTTCCTTTTTCGATGTAGTTCATCTCCTCCCAGACTTCGTAAACTTCGCGCGTGCTATGTACAGTTTTATTTCGCACCAATACTTTCGAGTCAACACCATTATCCAATAATGCTTCGTGCAAACGCAAACATGCTTTCGCTGCCCCTCCCGTATTGTATGTATTTACATGCAGTATTTTCATTCGCGATTTATTGCCCGTTTAATCATTTCATCATAAACAAATTGAATGTTCTCAGGCCAATCTCCTTTCGTTGTTCCTTTGTGCTCCGAAGGTTTCAGGTTAACTAATTCCGCAGCTTGTTCCACTTTGGAAGCATCCAATTTCAATGAGATAGCAAGCGCTTTAATAGATTTCTCCGGATGATCTATTAAGGCATCGTAAGAGAAATAAATAGCGTCAAGATCAGATTCCAACAAACGAGAATAATATTCTAAGTAAAGGCTGTAATCCGCAGTTGGCGCAACCTTTTTTGCAGAAGCGATCGTATCATCTGGGTTTCTGAAAACAACGAGAAATTTAGAATTGGCCCATTGTCTTTGAAGTATGGGAAATAGAATCGAAAAATGAGGGTTCTTAATTGCGAAAGGCGGTTTAAAATACTCCGATAAATAAGCTTCAAAATTAGACGGGCTAGAGTTCCGTATAGCCTTCAACTTATCTACATTCGAAATGCGATCGTCGTGAATTTCTACAATGGAATGATAAGCAAATGCTTTAGCATCGATCTTGTTATCATACGCTTCAACGGAAGCATGAGATGGTGGTGCATGCCCCCAACTGTCCAAATCCCTAAACACTTTCAATGACCAATCCATAAAAAGATAGTTTTCTTGAAACCCTTCTGGATTCAGTAACTCCCGAGATCCTTTCGCTTTTAATAGATGTTCTTCTGGACCTAAATCTACTCCGAGAATTGATAGTATACGCGTCGTTAAACTGGTTCCGGAACGAAAGAGACCTGTAATCCAAATCGGTTGATCTTCTTTGTCTGTTACTGTATTCTTTTTCGTTTTTTTGCGCACAATGAGGTACAACCAGTAAGTACACAAGTTGATGAAATGATAAAAGGGTTTGTTTTTTTCGATCATTTCCAATTGAAATCTTCGTTCAACAATGCATACAATGCTCGATTGTACGGAGCATAAAAATCATTTAATTCAGTTCGGAGCGTATCCGATATTTTTTTCTTTGTTCCAGCGTTTGCTTGCGTTAATACTGTGCGAATCTGAGAAGGTACTCCAAGAAATTCCAACACCTTTTGACATTCAATTTCAGGGTTCGAAAAGAGTTGTTCACTCTGAACAACATGGATTTGGTTCATTGGAAAAAATTCCAACCATTTATTTAATTGCTCGCTGTACTTTCCTTTCGTTCGGTACCCCAATCGCTGACGCACGTAATTGTGCTTATTATCAAGTTCATGCCCGTATTCTAATCGCTCGCCTTCGCACTGTAAAGCATCTTCAAAAGAAAGCTTTTCAAACCCAAATTTCACGGCCATTTGATAGTGTGAAAATGCACGATCAACAGGGTTTCGTAACAAGACGATTAGTTTGGCTTCGGGAAAATGCTTGTGCAATCCCTCGGCGGCATTCGCAGATTCAAAATAATTGGCGGTTGCATCACACGTCGGTTTTGATGAAAAAAGCGGAAAGTGTGATCTGTACCAGCTCAGTCCTTTATCAAAATTGTGCTGATTGTTGAAGAAGTAAATCTCCTTTTTATTGGAGGGAGCAACGCAATTGTTTTCAACTAAAAATTGATAGAGCGAAGTCGTTCCAGCTTTTTGAGCGCCAAGTATAAAAACGGACGGTGATGTTCTGAAAACAGACGTTATCGTTCCAAAAAATCGGCTTTCATCAGCTTCATTTTGAAGAACGGATTCCGAGAATGTATGTGCAAGCTCGTTTGTCATACTTTCAGGTTCAATTGATGCAATAACCCTTGCACTTCATCTGTGAGGATCAAATCGAGGTCGTCACTTCCAAAAGTAGTTCGCCATTGTTCAGATACACCCGAACGGAAAAAATTTACCTTGGAGTCACTAAATACTTTTCCGTCGACTTGTTCAGATTCTTGGAGTTGTTTAAAATCACATTGTTGTACAATTTCTTGATAGGATTTTATCGGTGTGATTTCACAGAATTCAGCGATTTTCTTCAATGTTTCAATCGGATCGTTTTTAAGCTCATTGAACCCAACGAACAAAAGTTGACTCGGTGCTGCTTCTTTCTGCTTCAACGCAAGGGAAACATGTTGTTGCCAAGTTCCAAAAGGGGTTTCTAATAAGTCGCTTTTCAGAAAGTCTTGTACCGTTCCCGAGAACTGATCGTGTCCTTTTAAATAATGAAAATAGGAAACGAGAACATCTCGGTAATCGCGATACACATAGATCGTTTTCGGGTAGCAATCAAAAAAGGGATCGTGCGATTTAATAATCCGGTTGCTCACTTTTTTATTAATTTTCTCTCTGAAATTATAAATTCCTGGAACGTAATCATTGATGTTTTGCATCGTGATTTTCTCATCAGTGACCAACATGTTCGCTAACAGAAATCGCACCCAAGTATTTCCAGATTTTGGAAACGAAACCACATAAATATCATCAGGGTAAATACGCCGAAGTCCTACTTTCTGGGCCTTCTTATCGTACAGACCAATTTTTAATAGTCCCGCGTTAATGTATGACTGTAGCTTGTTCGGCAATTCGATGATTTTAATGCAAGTTAGGAAAAAGGGAGAAAATAGCGACAAATGGATGAAAACAAGTATTTTAGCTTAGTAAACTGATGAAGAACAAAATCGCACATATTATTAGCCCATTTATTGCGCCGGAAGGAAGCGAAATGTCCACTGTGCAACCCATCACTTTTGAATCGATGCGGAGAGCGAAGTCGTATGCTTCGGATCAAGTTGATGTCGAATTGTTCTCCTCTCAATTTCCCGAAGATCGATCTATAGTACCAGAATACTTTACAGCTACGCCTGATTTACAAAGATCTGTGTTAGACGTCGGAGAGCTTGAAGGAACGCGAAAACTTCCATTATTAAAAGATATTCTGGATGCTTTGCACTCGCATTCAGACGCGGACTATTTTGTGTTTACCAATTCAGATATCGGATTAATGCCTCAGTTTTACGTTGCGATTAATGATATGATCAATGAAGGGGACGATGGTTTTATCATCAACCGAAGACGCATTTCGGATAAATACAATTCCATTGAACAATTGGATCAAATGTATTCGGAAGTAGGTGAAATGCACAATGGATACGATTGCTTTGTTTTCAAAAGAGAGTTGTATAAAAAATTCAACCTTGGTGAAGTTTGTGTGGGAATTCCGCACATTGGCAACACCCTAGCGCATAACTTGTTTTGCTGGTGCAATGACTTCAAATTGTATACGAACAAGCACTTGACCTTTCACATCGGAATGGAATTGGTGAAAAAATGGGGCGATGATACGTATTTGAAGCACAATTACAATTCATTTCGAGCAGTGCTAAAAACCTTAGTTCCTGACTTAAAAATAGCCAATATTCCTGGTGCTGGGCACGTCTTCATGAAACGTCATTTTAAATGGCTGATGAATCCGACTTTACATTACCCGACCCTTATGCGTCTGGATTTCAAGCAATGGCGATCGCCTCGAAAAAAAATTCCAAAAAAGAACACAGATCGCCGATACTACGAATGGTTGCAGAGAAAAGTTAAATTAGAAGAATGATGATCGGACCGAAACTACACAAAACACTTCCGTTTTCAATACGCCTGCAATATGGGTATTATCAATTTTTTGATCATTTCTTAGGGCGTGATCGCTTTTTTAAATGGACACGCAAAAGTCGTGGGCATTTTTACAAGAAGCTAGCGAAAAGGCTAAAAGAAAGCGGCCCAGGAAAAGCAATTCCCGTTGAACGATTAACGGACTGCAGCTACGAAGATTTCATGAATAACTATGTAAAGAAAGGAATTCCTGTGATTCTAGATGGTGCGGCGAAAGACTGGAAATGTACCAATGAATGGTCATTACAGTATTTCAAAGATTTGCATGGAGATGACAAAATCATTTTCATGGATCAAGAGGATATAGCCAAAGGATATGAGGACACGACCTTGGGAGAAGTGATAGACGATATTCAAGGAGGTAAAGGGAAATATTACCGGTTCTATCCTCTTTTGACTGAACATCCTGAACATTTGTTGGACTTCGATTACAAATGGATGCGCAAGAGAAAACACCCGCGTAGTTTTGGAGAAGCTTTTCACGTATTTATCAGTGGAAAAAATGGATTTACACCGCTTCACAACGCAAGTTCACAGAATTTGTTCATCCAGATTCATGGAGAAAAAAAATGGATGCTGTATCCAAACGATTATGCGTGTGTTGTTGATCCTGCGCCAGCACGAAACATGTACAGAAGTGCTCCTATTCGGAATGGCAAAGATTTCAATCCTTTTGAAAAGAACTTCACAGATTATCCACTTTTCGAATACGTGGATCATTATTCCGCTCATTTGAAAGCAGGCGATGTGTTTTACAATCCGCCTTATATGTGGCATGCAGTGCAAAACCCAACCGATAGTATTGGCGTTGGATATCGTTATTTCACACCACTAAAATCGTATTCGACAGCTCCTTTGTACTTCTTTTTGGAAATGTTTGCGTTCAATCCACCTGTATGGAAATCTTGGAGGAACTACGATGATGTCAATTTAATTCATTTGGCTGAAACCGGCATGCTGAAGGATGTTGCCAAGAAAAAAGGAGTGAAGAAAATGAAGAAATCAATTAATCAGTAATTCGCTACTAACGAAATAGTTTTCGTTTGATTTTCACGGCTTTCTCAATCTGTTTATTCATCCACTTGTAGCGCTTTAAACGTTTCTGAAAAGGTGCTCCCAATTCTTCAATCCGTTTTTGAAATTGCTCTTTTACGTAATCGTAGAGTTCAATATCAAGCGCGTTGTATTTCCGAACAACCGCTAACGTTTCAGCATCCAAATCCGATGGTTTGACACCGTGGCCTGTTACATTTTGACGCGTATAAACGGGCCATTTCCAACGGAACTCATCTTGCAAAAGAAGAACTGTTTCGTCGAACATTTCATTGATTCCTGCTACGGCAAAAGAAGTATCGATGTTTCGTTTTGCTTGTTCCAGCATTTCACGCGTACACTCACCGTGTGGAACGTATATATTATTCGACAGCAAACGAACTTGGGCATTCTCAGCATTGGCAATCACACCACTACTGACGTAGTCTTTCAAAGAAAGATTGTCTTTTACTATTGCCTCATTCAAAGGATGCTCTTCGCGCGACAAAATGAAGTAGTAATTTGAAATAATCCGTTTTACAGGATCTCTAAGCATTGTGATGTAAGTAACTTTCGACGGATCGGGAAAATCATTGTGGTGACCAAAAGCCATGTGCCCTTTAACTACCTTTATTTTTTCAAGCGCCTCATCGGTCATATTCGCCAATTTAGATGCTTTTCGATCGTTCTGAACATTCAACAGTAATTCTTTACGGTACTGCCGATTTATAATCCCTTGCAGCGTAGAACCTCCAGTTTTAGGTATATGAATAAATAAAAATATTCGATCCTTCAATTCGCGCGTTTTTTCCTTCGTTTGAAAGGTAGATAAAAATAAATAAAAAGAAGGTATCCCTCGCGAATAACACCACGTATGAAGCCAGGTGATTTATCTAAAATTTGATACTCAACAGAATGCGTTGAAACCAGATAATAAACAAAGCATTGGCAACAATTTTTTTCTTCTTGTGAGCAAACACAGCATGAACAACATCAATAATGGTTATGATTCGATCATGCTTTGAATGTTTAAAGGCCCTGTGTCGATGTCCATCGCAAAAAAGCACCTTGATACGCCTCTTTTTTTTTGGCATACCAGATTTTTTCCGATTGGAATTGAAAATTCATTGTGCTGCTTTTATTGAAGAATAAGTTCAAGTTCTGATTTTAATTCGTCTGGAACCTGCCGCAATTTATCGATATAGAAGCGATTCACGGGATTGGAATTGTCGTGGATCGTTATTTTGGCAACAAAATTCTTATCTGATTTGAAGAGCATTTTTCGAAGCATATTACGCTGAGCAATGTAGTTTTTCGTCTCTAAAATATAATTTTCCGCTTCTTGATCTTCTTGACCTTGCAGGATTTCATAACCGAGCATTCTATTGAATGAAATAGCGTTTTTGTTCGAGCGTAACACCTTGGCATACGTTCTTTCAAGGCCCATCAACGAAGCCGTATCTGTTAAAAGAAGCGACGCGGCAATGGGTATTTTTGTCTGCCAATAATCATCTTCCCAAATAAAGATTCCACCTGAGCCGGTCTCTTTGGTTTCCCAGTTGATCTGCGCACCGTTGATTAATCCTATTTCTTTTCCGTCAACTTCAATGATGAAGTAATTGTTATGAATATTATCGATGGAAGCAAACCATTTTTGTTGCTGTTCTGAACTGATTTCATCACGAAAAACCATGAATTGATTAATGTGTTTCGAATTACGCCACTTACGCACCAATTCAATGTCGTTTTCAGAAAGCCGCTTGAGCACAACACCGTAGCCTTCAACAATCATTTATAAGACTTTATTAATTGAATACGGCGGCTTGCCATTCTGTTGCTGGTAAATTTTATAGAGGTATTGTCCTATGATACCCAAGGACATTAAAATTAAACTTGAAGAAAATGTAATAGCCACAATCAAAGCAGTAAAACCTTCAACTTCAACATTATAAAACATCTTTTTCACTATGTAAAATACGCCAATGAAAAAGGATAACATTGAAGCGAGCATTCCACCATAAATCATAAGTTTCAGCGGCCAAGCCGTGTAGTTGATCAACACATTGAAATAGAGTCTCGTCAGCTTAAACAATGTATACGAAGACTTTCCTTCTTTCCGAGGATGATGCTCTACTTCTACCGTATCAATGTCGCCCGTGTACCAATGAATAATTTCATCGATAAATACAAAACTTTGCGGATGCCCTTTAATTTTATCAACGATTTCTCGATTGAAAAGACGAAAAGATGAACCGACCCCACCTTTGTAATCGGCGAAATACTTCGATGATTTCTGAACGATATGGCTGCCGGCATTCCGAATTCTTCCGTGTTCTTTGACCTTATAAATCCCGTAAACAACGTCTGGTTGCGATTCTTCGTATTGACTTAATAATTTTGCAATCTCTTCTGGTGGATGCTGAAGGTCGTCATCCATTGTGATAATTACGTTTCCTCGGCTCAATCCGAAACCACACAAAATGGCGTTGTGTTGCCCAACATTTTTCTCCAATCGAACGGCGGTAACAGTCTTTCCTCCGACTTCTTTTACTTTTTTTAGTTCTTTCCAACTTCCATCTCGGCTTCCGTCATCGACTAAAATTAGTTCATAGGATTTGCCAACCACTTCCATGGCAGCAGAAATTCTTTTCTGCAACTCTTGCAACGAAGCAGAGCTATTGTAAACAGGAATAACGATTGATATATCTATTGAACTCATTTTATTTGCCTAATAAAAACCCACCATCTAAGGTAATGTTTATTCCAGTAATCCAACGGGAAGCATCTGATAATAAGAAGGTAGCAGTGTTTGCCACATCTGTTGGACATCCAATTCCAAGCGGGTATTGAGCCACGTGCTCATCCATGGATTCTTTAGACATTCCTTCTTCTGCTTCATAGTACATTGCCGTTTTTACCATTCCAGGTGAAATACAATTCGAACGAATTCCTTTGCTGTACAACTCAAGTGCTAAAACCTTACTAAACGCTTCAAGCGCGGCTTTCGAGCCAGCGTACATTGCACCTCCTTTGTGCGGATGTTGTCCTGATATTGATGACAGAAAAACAATTGACGCATTCTTTTCCAGTTTTTTCTTCGCAGTAATCGCGCTCATGAGTAATACTGGAATTTCATAATTGATATTCAGCGTTTCATCAATTTTCTTTTGATTTAAAAACTGAATTGGATACGGTTTTACCACTCCAGCGCAATGAACAACGCCATTGAGAACAGGCAAATTCTTCACCATACTCAAACGTTGCTCTTCCAAAAGTAGATCCGTTGAAACCGCTTGATGACCTTCGCCTTTTAAACTTGATACCGTTTCTTCTAATCGTTGTTGATCTCTGCCGGTTGCAATAACTTTAGCTCCCATTTCAGAGACACTGATCGCAATTTGCTTTCCGATCCCAGATGAAGCTCCAGTTATGAGGATTGTTTTTCCGTGAAGGTGAAAAGGTGTATCCATTAGATTTCAATTAGTTCAGGACATGTGATATTCTCCGTTTGCACGGTTGCCGTTCCCCATGAAAGCCCAACACCAAACCCTGAAAACAGGAGGTTCAATTTCTTTGTCCGAAGTTCGTTGTTCAGCTCTTTTACAAGTGTAAGTGGAATTGAAGCCGAACTTGTATTTCCGAATTCCTTGAGTGTGTAAGGCACTTTTTCTGCTTCTATTTTTAATTTTTTTCGAATCGATTCGTTCATCAGTTTGTTTGCCTGATGGAGAACGAAATAATTGTAGTCGTCTTTTGTTGTATTCGTGGCCTCAAAAGTTGCACGAATATTCGGAGCTACTTCTCTCAGCGAAAAATTAAACACTTCCAAACCATCCAATGCTAGGTTTCTCTTGTTCCGAGTAATCCCTGGGCTTATTTCCTCATCAATGAAAGAGGCATCATTCAGCGGGTTTCGAACGCCGCCATCTTCGATAATTATTGCTTTGTGTCCGCTTCCGTCACTTTGTAAATTGAAGTTCATCGGAGCGGCTTTTTCGTCAAATTCCAAGGCCGTTGCCGTTCCTGCATCACCAAACAAGGGAAAGGTGCTTTTGTCTTTTTCATTCGGTGATAGAGACGAAATATCTCCCACCAAAAGAAGTGCTTTTTTCACTTGAGCGTTCGACATCATGCTTGAAATCACGGACAGCCCGTAAATGTACCCAGAGCATCCAAGGCTTAAATCAAAGGCAATTGTAGTCTTCGGCAAGCCAAGTCTGTCTTGCAAAATAATTGCAGTTGCGGGTAAGATATAATCTCTCGATTGGGAAACAAAAATCAACAATTCAATTTCTTCCTTGTTCCACTGGAGTTCTTGAATTAATTTCTCGGCAGCATCGAAACAAAGGTCTGAAGTCGTAACTCCTTCGCGGGCTACTCTGCGCTCTTCTATCCCTGTTGTTTTGATCAGCATGTGCCTTTCCTTTTCAGAAAGCAGGTCGTAATCCTCATTCGAAGCTTTCCCCTTAGGCACACAAGCCGAAACTCCCGAAAATTTCACATTTGAAATAGAAAAAATTGCCATTAGACAGATTTTCGATCTTGGATCAATTCATAAACTTCACGAACCGTGACCAAATTTTTTAGATCATTTCCAGAAACAAGAAGGTCAAATTCGGTGTCAATTAACGCGATCAAAATAAGCGCGTGCATTGAGTCCCACTCTTCGAAATTTTTGTAATCCGTGTCTGGCAAAAGAGTGCCTCTTTCTTGGATTTCAAATGCATCCTCGATTTCAATTACAAATTCTTCTAGTGTCATCATTTTAGGTTCTTTCAGTGCAAATCAAAATTACACCTTTTTTTACAAAATACTACTCTATTCAATTGTCCTTCCTATATCATTCGCACTATTCAAACGAATTCACGAAGCCTTTAAGCTGCTCATTTTCTGGATCTAATGCCAAGGCTTCTTTAAAATAGAAAAGGGCTTGTTCCTTATTGTCTAAAGACAAGTTGACATTTCCAATGAGCAGTTTAATTTCTTTGTCATTTTCAAATTTTGAATTAAGTGTCCCCAATAGGAAAAGTGCATCTGGAAACTTTTCTTGCCGCATTAAATGTTGCGCCCTCAATTTGCCAAAATAAGAAGTGCCGTCTCGTCTTGCTAATTCTTGAGATAATAATTCTCCTTGTTCTGGATTTGAACTCATGGTTCGTTTCCAAAGCTCGGTAACCTGCTTGCGTCTTACACGGACATCATCATACAAGCATTCGCTAAACGCCCAAAAATAATCCCAATTTGAACCATTCAATGCCATCCGCAGTCCTGTTAAACCCATTTCACGATTTCCAGTTTTGCACAACTCCATGCATTCGTCTATGGTATATTTCGTCTCTCCGTTCTTCAGGTTCAGATGATTTATCAAGGGCAGAACAGCTGCAGAATCCATCAGTTCCATTTCTACAATTCGCCACAAGTTTTCTTCGGTACTCTCGGCGTCACCATCCAAGACATAGGTATCGATCCAAGCAATATTGTAAATTGCCGTAGCGTGGTCTTTATACGTTTCAAGTGCTCTTCCAAAATATTCCCGGGCGCGCTTCACTTGTTCAATATTATGAACTTTCTTCGTTTTTCCATCCACTCTTACCCCCTTATTGAACTGTAAACTGCCCATGATCATATTCATTTTTACCGACTTTGGGTATTTCTCTAGATCAGCGGCCATTAGTGTTTCCATGTCAAACCAATCCTTATTACGAGTAACAATTTTGGCGGACCATAGAATGGTTAGTATCGATAGGCAAGCATAAAAGATATAGAAGTAGGGTTTCTTTTTTACTTTTTGCAAGCTGTTAAAAATGACGTGAATGAATACGGCCAATAGAATTGCGAAGCCAACGCTTGACAAGAAGGCCAATCGTTCACCAACTACACCGGGCACTATGAATAGAAGGTTTAAAAATGGTGTTAGACAAGCAAACATCATAAAGAGTCCAAAAAAGGCCAAATTGTTTTCGCGGTTTTTGAAGAATTTAATAAGAAGGAACAATCCCGCCAAGACGAATAATATTACTGCGCAAAGGTATCCTGTATGCCATTTTAGGAAATTGATCGTGTCAAATCCATAATATGAATTAAACCCAGTAGTTGAGACCATTCCAGTCAAATAAAACCCAAATGAATTCACACATACCTTTGCCTTATCTGATGAAGAGTAATCACCATAAAGAGGGTTTTCCAGAATACTATGCGTCTGCTTATTCTCCGTCAATTCATCGACACTTCTAGTCGATATTCTTGTGGCATAAAATGCGAGTAAAGGAACAATCGAGAGTACAACTAATCGCTTTACATTCGTTGTAGAAGTGATCCACAATCCAATTGGAACAACTGCCAATAACGGTAGGCTGCTTGTCTTAGACAAAAGAGAGGCTACAAAAAATACGGCAGCT
This sequence comes from Crocinitomicaceae bacterium, assembly GCA_047630755.1. GTDB lineage: Bacteria > Bacteroidota > Bacteroidia > Flavobacteriales_D > Crocinitomicaceae > UBA4466. The sequence goes on from JBLHYG010000009.1 coordinate 100,359, forward strand.
ATAACAACAAATAGTGGCGTCCCCTTTTTATAATACTTCCAAGACCAAATTAAAAACCAAATTCCGAAAAAGAAACTCAGCAATTCATCCCTGTTTTTAATGCTATTGACAACTTCCGTATGAATTGGTAGGAATAGGAAAATGGCGGTAATCAGTGCGGCTAAGCGCCAACCGACTTCCACGTGTTTGTTGAGCCAGATAAATAATGAATAACAAATGACAACAAACAACAGGATGTTAATCAGGTGGCTTACAAATGGGTTCTGACCAAAAACGGCTTGTTCCAACTCAAAAACAGCTGACGAAACAGGACGATAGCCGTATTTCACGTCACCGATACTTACTAGTGTTGAGGTAAAACTATTCTGCAACCCGGTTAATAAATCCGCTTCCCCTTTGTTTTGAAAAGCCCAGCCATCATCCAAGTTGTAACCATTCTGCAATGAATTCCCATAAACAAGAAAGCACAGCAACATGATTATCAGAAAAATAGTCTTGTTTTTGTAGGGTTGGTTAGCATCCATTGAAATCAAAAATAGTCAATTTATCGTTTACAAAAATTCGCATTTAAATTGCCAAAACCACACCACTTTAAATCGAGTGTGGTTTGATTTATATCACAACCGAACAACTGTAGCTGCCCATGAAAGTCCTACTCCAAAGGCAGTTAAAAGAATTTTATCTCCTTTTTTTGCTTTCCCATCTTGAATGGCATTATAGAGTGCAATAGGTATTGTTGAAGATACCGTGTTTCCCGTTTTTGAAAGCGAGAGGTACATTTTCTCTTCTGGGATATCCATTTTCTTGCGGAGCGTGTGCAATAAAAAAGCATTCGCTTGATGAAAGACAACAAGGTCAATTTCATCCATCGTTAGGTTGTTTACTTCTAAGGTTTTCACAACCAAAGCAGGCACTTTTCGAAGACCAAACAAGAAAATCCCTGCTCCATTCATGAAAAAACTCGAACGCGACGTGATATTTCCATACTCATCTTCTCGATCATCGTGAGAGGATTCAGTCAGCGGATTACGATTGCCACCGTCTTCAACTATGATTTTTTTCTTTCCACTTCCGTCTGTTCCAAATTGAAACCCGCCAATACCATCATTGGCTCTAGACGAAATTATCGTGGCAGCCGCTCCGTCTCCAAATAAATACCGCGAGCTTCTGTCTTTCTGGTGGATCTTCTTTGTAAGTGTGGATGCTGTCAGCAATAAAACTTTCTTTGCCGACCCCGATTCGACCAATCCTTTGGCAATACTCAATCCATAGACAAAGCCTGAACATCCAAGATTAAAATCCAAAGCCCCGCATGATTCAGGAAGGTTCAATCGCGCTTGAATGACGCAAGCCGTTGTTGGTGTGTAATAATCGAATTCTTGTGCGCAAAAAAGGATGAAGTCAATTTCATTGCGATCTATCCCGTGTTCATCAAACAATTTTTCTGCAGCGGAAACGGCTAGGTCTGAAGCCAAAACACCATCCTCGACAATTCTTCGTTCTTCAATTCCTATTTGCTTGAGCGATTTATTGGATGCACTGTCTGGAAACTCCTTGAAAAAGTCAAGATTACTCAACTTTTTTTCAGGAAGAAAATAACTGATTTTATCGATGAAAGCTTTCTGCATAGCGGTGGCAGTGAAGGTAGTAATTTAAGATTAAATAAAAGTTAAAGATTTTCCTAATTTTGATCAAGATTGACTTGATTGCATCGACCGTCTATTTTTCGACATTACGATTTAATTATCAAAACAATAAAGCAAGCTATAAACCAATGCAGACAAAAAAAGTATCCACTTTAAAGGTTTTCAAATCACTCGTTTGGCCAAGAAGGTATGTGATACTGATTGGTTTGGCTCTTTTGGTCATTAGTAAATTGGCGGCGTTGGTCCTGCCTTGGGCAACTCGGTACCTCTTCGATAATGTTATCGTTCATCAGGACAGCGAGCTGCTTTTGATTATATCGGCTTGGGTGCTAGGAGCCATCGCTGTGCAGTCCATAACTTCATATATACTTACCCGCATATTGAGTATTGAAGCACACCGAATTATTGCAAAACTCAGAGTTCAGGTGCAAGAGAAAGTATTGAGCCTTCCCATGCACTTTTTTGATCAGAACAAATCGGGTGTTTTGGTACGACGAATTATGAATGACGTCGATGGCGTTCGTGACATATTGGGTACAGGGTTGATCCAATTAATTGGCGGTATGGTCACCACAGTTGTCTCTTTGCTTTTTCTTTTTTCGATAAGCTGGGAACTGACACTTTACGTATCAATTCCAGCAGTATTAACTGGAATTATCTATTTGAAATCATTTACCTATTTGCGTCCTTTGTTTCGGAAACGAAGAGAAGTTAATGCGACTGTGCAAGGTCGGTTGACTGAAACCTTGGGAGGCATTGCAATCGTAAAAGGGTACAATTCAGAGAAACCGGAAACGGAAGTTTTTGAAAAAGGAGTCTATCGAATTTTTAAGTATGTCAAAAAGACAATGAACACACAGGCTCTTGTAAACAGTGTTACAGGATTCTTGGCTGGACTTGCATTCGCAATTGTTATGTGGATTGGAGGAAATATGGTGATTCAAGACGAATTAACCATCGGTGAATTTCTGTCCTTCACCCTATTTCTGGCTTATGGTTTTTCACCCCTTATACAAATTGGTAGGATTGGCTCTCTACTTACAGATGCATTTTCTGGGCTGGACCGCACGGAAGAATTAATGAATTTAAATTCAGAAGCAGACGATGAGGAAAGAACGATCGTTTTGAAAGACTTGGTTGGGCATATCGAATTTAAAGATGTTGTTTTCAGCTACAACGAAGGAAAAGAAGTTTTAAAGGGAATCAATATCAATATGCAACCAGGATCTGTTACGGCTCTCGTTGGCACCTCTGGCGGAGGTAAAAGTACCATCGCGGGATTGGTCGCTTCCCATTTCTCTGCGGATGAAGGAACAGTATTAATTGACGGCTCGGACCTTTCAAAAGTAGTGCTGAACAGTTATCGAAGTCAATTGGGAATGGTGCTTCAGAATGACTTTTTGTTCGAGGGAACGATCAAGGAAAACATTCTATTTTCAAAACCAGATGCTTCCATTGAGGCCTTGAATGCAGCCGTTAAATCCGCTTATGTTGATGAATTCACAGATCGCTTTGAAGATGGAATTGACACACGTATCGGAGAACGTGGTGTTAAACTTTCGGGAGGACAAAGACAGCGGGTCTCTATCGCTAGAGCGTTGTTGGCTGATCCGAAAATTCTCATTTTAGACGAGGCGACCTCCAATCTGGATGTGGAAAGTGAATTGATGATTCAGCAATCGCTGAACAACCTTCTCAATGGCCGAACGACATTGGTTATAGCACATCGTTTAAGTACGATTCAAAAGGCCAATCAAATTCTAGTTATCGACGAAGGAATGATCAAAGAAACGGGAACGCACGACGAACTCATTGAGAAAAAAGGAACGTATTTCGACCTTTTCACCTTGCAATCGAAAATCTAATTATTCGGAAACTTTCTTGAGAAAATCTGAATAAACACTTTTAATTCCATCGACCAGCTCTATTTCAGGCTTCCAACCAAGCGTGTTTATTTTAGAACTATCGACCAATTTTCTTGGAACCCCATTCGGTTTGTCCGAATTAAAGGCCAACTCACCCGTGTATCCGACTGTAGCGCAAATGAATTCAGCAAGTTCTCGAATGGACAATTCTTCTGATGATCCAATATTTACAGGTTCCTTATCGTTATAATTCAGCATTAAAAACAAACATGCTTTTGCCAAATCATCAACGTGCAAGAATTCACGCATCGGTGATCCATCGCCCCAGATTTCCACAGTAGGAAGGCCCTTTGTTTTGGACGTATGAATCTTTTGCATCAACGCCGGTAAAACGTGAGAATTTTCCAGATCGTAATTGTCGTTTGGGCCGTATAAATTCGTCGGGATTGTTGAAATGAAATTGCACCCGTATTGATCTCTGTACGATTCACACAATTTAATTCCCGCAATTTTAGCAATGGCATAGGGTTCATTTGTGGGCTCTAACGCTCCGCCAAGTAATGCTTCTTCCTTTATGGGTTGCGGTGCAAATTTCGGATAGATGCACGAAGATCCCAAGAACACTAATTTGTTGATTCCGTGTTTTTTTGATGCTTCAATCACATTTGCGTTGATCATTAAGTTGTCGTACAAAAACGTTCCCCGCATTGTATTGTTCGCGTTGATTCCACCGACTTTGGCAGCCGCTAAAAAAACATACTCCGCTTTTTCTTCCTCAAAAAACGAATCCACCGCGGATTGATTTCTAAGGTCCAACTCAGAGGACGAACGTGTAATAATATTGGTGTAACCTTCCTGCTTTAACAGCCGAACTACCGCTGATCCAACCAGCCCCGTATGGCCGGCAACATAAATCTTTGAATGTTTAAGCATTGCCACATTTCTTTAGATCGGACGCTACCATCTCGCTTACAATTTCTTGCAAAGAATAGGTCGTTGTCCAATTCAATTCTGTTCTGGCTTTCGTTGAATCTCCCCACAAACTATCTACCTCAGCGGGTCTGAAGTATTTCGGGTCAATTTCCACGACAACATTTCCGTCGTTGTCTAATCCAACTTCGTCAACACCTTCACCTTGCCAACGAATGGCAACACCTACCTCAGTAAACGCCAATTCCACAAATTCTCGAACAGAATGCGATGTATCAGATGCGAGTACGTAATCGTCAGGGGTTTCTTGTTGCAACATCAGCCAAATTCCATAGACGTAATCTTTAGCATGTCCCCAGTCGCGTGTTGCGTCGAGATTACCAAGCGTTAATTTGTCTTGGTTCCCCAAATGGATATTCGCAACGGCCATTGTAATTTTCCGCGTCACAAACGTCTCTCCCCTTCTAGGACTGGCATGGTTGAATAGAATTCCATTGCAATTGAACATGCCATACGCTTCTTTGTAATTTCGCATGATCCAATAGCCGTATAATTTTGCAACGCCATACGGACTCCTTGGATGAAAAGGTGTGTTTTCATTTTGCCGTTCTTCTTCAACTTTCCCGAAAAGCTCGGAAGTCGAGGCTTGAAATATTTTGACTTTATCGGTCATCTTCAAAACCCGAACGGCTTCGAGCAATCGTAAAACCCCTACTCCATCTACATTTGTGGTGTATTCTGGAATATCAAACGAGACTTTAACATGCGACATCGCTCCAAGGTTGTAAATTTCATGGGGCTGTACTTCGCTGATGATTTTAATGAGGTTCACGGAATCGGTCAGGTCGCCGTAATGCAAATTGAAATTTGGATTCGAATACAAATGATCGACCCTTTCTGTGTTGAATGAAGAGGCCCTTCGCTTAACTCCATGGACTTCATATCCTTTCTCTAGAAGGAGTTCTGCTAAGTAAGAACCGTCTTGTCCTGTCACTCCAGTGATAAGTGCAATTTTTCCCATTTTCAAAATTTAGTGTCTGGTAGTTACGATTGCTGTGCGTCGTCAGATAAATTTGAACTTTTTGACTTAAAATATGATTGAATTCGGTCTAATTTAAGTTAAAATTCTGATACTGATTTTTTCTTGCTTCTAAAGTTCTGTTTTTTGGTGTGTTTTGTTGTTCAATTTTCGGTTGGCGTTCCGGATTAGACTTCGGCTGGTGTCAAGATTTTGTTAGAAACATATATCAATGGTGAAAATCAAAGAATCGAAGATATCATGAATCACATATCCAGGTACAATGGCATCGCAATTGGGAGCCCGTTATTCGGGTCTTAAAGTTTCTAGATCAAATCATAAACACTAATTTTAGTTGATGAAATCACTCCTCGTGCTCTTCTTTTCTCTTTTTATTACAGGACACTCATTTGCGCAGGTTGATCACGATCCAAAACTCTTTACCGACACAATTGAAATCAGTGATAACATAGACTATTTTATTCTCGGAGAAGATCATTCTAAAGACAACACCAAACATAAGTTGGAGGTTATTAAACAATTGTATAATTCCTCTAATTTGAGAAATGTCCTAATCGAAATACCAAGAAGTTTCGAAATCTACGTCAACGACTATATCACCACTGGAAACAAAAATTCATTTCAGGTTATTAAACGCGGAAGCTTTATGAACAAGCGCGATGCTCTAAATTTTTTCAAGGAGGTTTATGTGTTTAATAAAACGCTTCCTCAGAGTGACCAGTTGAAGCTGACCTGTTTTGACATCAACTCAATTAGAGGTAAAAATTCGCTTAAAGGAATCGAAACCATGTTATCCTATTGGGATGATAATGAGCTTGATCAACTCAAGAAATTAGTTAGCCAGAAAAGTAAATATTTGCCTGTGATACAATCCAATATAGAATTAATCAATTCAGAACTTGAGAAAAATGAGGCCGTTTATAAAACCGTTTTGAAAGAATACTTTTATGTGCTAAAAGATGCACTTGAAGGGGCTAGTGTAATAAATTTCAATGGAAAAGCATCCATTAATAATGATGCCTTACTTGTGAAGCGTGAAGAATATATCGCCAAAATTCTATTTGAATACAATAAACAAGACAATCTAGGTTTAAAACTGGTCTTTGCCGGACAAGCCCACGCATCAAATCTTGAATATGACACCTTACTCGAAGCCACCTCATTTAATTATATTTTAAGAAACAAATACGAATTAAATACAATATCTTGTTTCACAGTCTATTTCAATAATCGTGAGTCATTCTTTGATAAGTTTTATGCGCAATACATTGATTACTTAAAATTGGATCTAGACTCTATTTACACCTCTACGAAGTCTCAATACATTTATATTGAAAAGGACCTGTTTGTTGAATCTCCCTTCTTTGTGAAACGCTGTGATGCCATTCTTGTGAAAAATTGTTACCGCAAGAAGAAATAAATTTTAAGGATATTTGAATTATGAAGTTCCGTTTAACCTTTCTTGTATGTGTGTTTGGATTCCTTGTTCAGGCGCAATCATTTGATTCGACACAGGTATTTCAGAATAAATTAAAGATTCCTGATAGTATCGAAATACTCGTTCTCGGTGAAGAGCATCACATGGATAATTCTGAACATAAACTCGCGCTAATAAAAGAACTTTATTATTCGCATAATACACGAAGAGTCATTATTGAAATGCCACGGATATATGAATATCTCGTTCGCGAATATGTGTTGAATAATGATCAATGGGCTTATAATTTATTATTGAAAGCTAAATCCATGAACGAAGAAGATCGGATGCGTTTATTGGAAGGAATTCGAGCATTTAATTCAAGCCTTTCGAAAGAAGAAATGGTCGAAGTCAATTGCTTTGATATTGATGATGAAGTGGGAGAAAATGCCTTAGTAAACATTGATGTAGTCTTGTCGCGTTGGGATGATTCAAAATTAAAATTACTCAAGTCATTAACACATAAAAAAACGTCAAATTTAGATTCTCTGTCATCGAATTTAAACAAGATTGAACTAGAACTTGAGTCCAACAAAGAAGTCTACCAGCAGGTCTTTAAGGAATATTATACCACCATAATTGAAGCAGTATCAGCCGTATCAATTGCAAATTATAATGGAAAAATTTCAATGAAGAACGACACGCTTCTTCTAGAACGTGAGAAATTTATTTCCAAGTCAATAAGGAGCATTACCGAAAAGGATTCAAGTAATTTAACATTGGTATTTGCCGGACAATTGCATGCAACTAATTTAATCTATGATTCCATTTTTGATTCCTATTCATTTACTTCAATGTTGAGAGCGAACTACGGAATAAACACAATGTCCTGTTATACGATCTATTACAATAGAAAAATCCCACTCTTTCAGCGCTGTCAGGATCAATATGAAGACGACTTGAATTTTGATTTGAAATCGAAATTTGAAAAGCATGACTATTTATTTATCGAAAAGGATGGGCTAGAAGATTCACCATTTCTTCAAGAACGCTGTGACGCCATTCTTGTAAAAAATTGTTACGGCAAGAAACGGTGAAATGTCTTTCTCTTACTCTAGTAGGATTGAAATCATGCATTAGGACTTTGTTTCCCTAATTGACACTACTAACACTATTTTGAAAGAATTGAACTGGGTGTTGTATGTCTTTCAAAACTCATTTCGAATGTGTTTTTATTTAGCTGTTTGTAACAGAGTCAGGGTAATAATATGCATTTTTTGTAACAAAGTAAGGGTAAATTACTTATTTATTTGTAACAGAGTCAGGGTAAATTGTTATTTGATTTCCCGTTTTTAATAGAATAGAGAACTACTTTCTCGAAAATTTTACGGTTTGCATGGCAATGTACTTTTCATCTTGGTTTCTATTCACTAGATCAATGATTTGCATTCTGGAATTCCATTGGAAAAGGAGATAAACTATGATACTGGTGCAATTTCATAATGAATGAAACGGCTCATGGGTTCGAGAAGTTTAAGGTGGGAAAGCGGTGGTGAAATCGCAGATGAGATGGTTTGTTTTGCACAAAAATGGGATGATTAAACCTGTTTTTGAGTAGAAATACGCATTGTAAAATTGATTTGGGCTTGGTATCTTGCGGCACTGCAAAACCAGCATGAATTATGAAAAATCAATTACTCGAAGGAGAAAAGATCATTACACAATCGGGAAATGAACTCGTAACACTAACCAACAAACGTATTCGATACAATTCAACATCATTTGGTAAAGCACACCTAGTTTCAATAATGCTCAACAAAATAAGCGCAATTGAACTGCATTATCGGAGCCACATTATTGCTTTATTGTTGGGTTGTTTGTTTTTCTTAGCTGGATTTATATCTGGAACGCAAAATGAAGTCGAGGCAATGATCGGTTTAACTACCGCAGGTATAGCTCTTATCGTTTTTTATTTTCTTACTCGAAAACATGTAGTATCTATTATTTCTGATAGTGGCAAGGCCTTCCATTTTGATTCAAAAGGAATGAAAAGAGATGTATTATTGAAGTTTGTGAATCAGATTGAAGATGCGAAGGAGAAGGATGCTAAACTATAACTATCTTTCGGTTTCGTAAAAACCAACAACAATCAATGATCACAGGAGACTTAAAATCACAAGTAGATAAAATATGGGAGGCCTTTTGGACAGGAGGTGTATCCAACCCAATGTCGGTAATTGAGCAATTCACCTACCTTCTCTTTATTCGGAGAATAGACGAAAAACAATTGCTTGAAGAGAAGAAAGCGAATATGATTGGGGCTTCGGCTACGCTAGGCCACCAATCAACGAATTTGGTGTTCACCGAAGAACAAAAAGAACTCCGTTGGAACCACCTAAAGAACTTAGATCCAGAATCGATGTTCGATTTGTTCACAAAAACAACAGCTACACGTGAACTCACCGTTTTCGATCATTTAAAAACCCTCGGAAAGAAAGGCGGCGTGTTTACCGAATACATGGCAGGTGCAACCTTCTTAATTGGAACACCGCGTTTGTTGGATCAAGTGGTTCAGATGATTGACAAGATCAAAATGGATGACCGCGATACCAAAGGTGATTTGTACGAATACATGCTTTCCAAGTTGGCAACAGCTGGACAAAATGGACAATTCCGTACACCGCGCCACATCATTAAGATGATGGTAGACATGGCTCAACCAAAGAAAGACGACGTTATTTGCGACCCTTCTTGCGGTACAGCAGGTTTCCTTGTTGCAGCAGGAGAATACATTCACGACAACCACAAAGATTGGTTCTTGGAAAGTGATTTCAGAACGCACTTCAACGATAAAATGTTTAACGGGTTGGAGAACGATCCTTCCATGGTTAAGATTGCAGCAATGAACCTGCAATTGCACGGAATGGAGAACCCACAATTGACAAAAGTGGATGCGCTGAGCGAAGAAAACGACGTCCGTGAGAAATACAATTTAATTCTCGCCAACCCTCCGTTTAAAGGAAGTTTGGATTACGATAGCGTAGAAGGTTCCATTCTACAACTGGTGAAAACCAAGAAAACGGAATTGCTCTTCTTGGGCTTGATGTTGAGAATGCTGAAAACAGGCGGACGTTGTGCAGTTATTATTCCAGACGGTGTTTTGTTTGGAAGTTCGAATGCCCACAAACAGATTCGACAAGAACTCATTGAAAAACAAAAATTAGAAGCCGTTATCTCTATGCCAAGCGGTGTGTTTAAACCGTATGCTGGGGTAAGTACGGCGGTCCTCTTCTTCACAAAAACAAATTCAGGCGGAACTGACAATGTTTGGTTCTACGACATGCAAGCCGATGGTTTAAGCTTAGACGACAAACGTGCTGAAATAAAAGACAACGACATTCCTGATATTGTTGAGCGTTTTCATTCGCTGAACCGTACGTCGAGCGAAGTCGAGATGAAAGGTGAAAGCAACAGAAAACGCACCGACAAATCATTCCTTGTTCCGTTCTCAGAAATAAAAGAAAACGATTGGGATTTAAGTATTAACCGCTACAAGGAAATTGTTTACGAAGAAATAGAATATGCTGCTCCTGCTGATTTGATTGCAGAAATTAAGGTGTTGGACAAGGAGAGAGCCACGGCTTTGAGAATGTTAGAAGAGCTGTTGGGATGATGGTGAAACTTGGATCTTATATCGAACTTATTGGAGGAGGAACACCGAGCAAGGCCAATGAAGATTATTGGAATGGAAATATTCCATGGGCGAGTGTCAAAGATTTTAAATCTGATGTTATATCTAAAACGCAAGATTTTATAACGCAAGAAGGAATAGATAATAGCGTGACACGTCTAATTCCAAAAGGCACGCTGTTAATTGCTACAAGAATGGCAGTTGGAAAAGTAGCTTTTCCTGCAATGGACCTAGCAATTAATCAGGATTTAAAAGCAATCAAATGTAAATCACAATTGGACAAGAAATTCTTATTCTACGTATTAAAATCTAAGTCTGATTACTTCAATAATATATCCACAGGAGCGACTGTAAAAGGTATTAAAATCGCTCATATTACTGATCTCAAAATCCCTCTCCCTCCGCTCGAACAACAAAAAAAGATTGTTTCAATTTTAGATGCAGCAGATGAACTCCGCCAAAAAGACAAAGCGTTAATTGCCAAGTACGATGAATTGACCCAAAGTTTGTTTTTGGATATGTTTGGGGATCCTGTGAAGAATGAGAAGGCTTGGGAGATTAAAAAATTAGGTAATGTATGTCTTGTTGGTTCAAGTAAAAGAGTATTTGTTGAAGAACTTGTTGAAGAAGGAATACCTTTTTATCGTGGCACAGAAGTAGGTAAATTAGGAGAAGGTAAAGCAATAAGGCCAACTTTATTTATCACGAAGGAGCATTATGAAAAGCTAAAAGACCATAGAGGAGTACCAAAGAAAGGTGATTTATTGATGCCTTCTATTTGTCCAGATGGAAGAATATGGGTTGTTGATAATGATACCCCTTTTTATTTTAAAGATGGAAGGGTTTTATGGGTTGAAGTTGATTCTAAAAATATCAACAGTATATATCTACGGTATCATTTAAAGGGGTCGTTTTTTGCTAATTATTCAAATATTGCGTCAGGTACAACATTCGCTGAGTTAAAGATTGTTGCATTAAAAAAGATGGACATTTTTTACCCTGAATTAAAACTCCAAAATCAATTCGCAGAACGCGTAAAAGCCATAGAAACACAAAAAGTACAAGCCCAAGAAAGCTTAAAGAAAAGTGAAGAATTGTTTAACAGCCTTTTGCAAAGGGCGTTTAAAGCGGAGGTGGTGTGAATTTCAGAGAAGCCATTCATGATGAGCGATTAGCAATCAACGAAGAAACATTTAACAATGTAGATTTCTACGGAAATCAAGGTCAATGGTACGCAAAACGATTCGTCGATTGTATATTTAATAATGGGTTTAGAGTTCAATTTAATTCAGGGGAAATAACTTTTCTTAATTGTGTTTTTGATGAGTCCACTGATGCTTTGTTATCATTTACCCATAAAGGAAATTTTAAATTTGAGAACTGTACATTTCATAGAAAATTGACAATAAAGACTGCATCGGAAGTCTCCATTTCAGATACGAAAATCAAAGGAACATTAAAATTCCAAAAACACGATTATGATGAAATTAAAATTTGGAATACAGAGTTCATTCACCACATTGCACAAATCGCAATCGGAGACATTCTTAATTCCGAGTCTGGAAATATAGAATTCAATAATTTGGATGTGGGTGAGGTAATATTCTCAGATTATATTGGCAAGAAAGTTAGAATTTGGAACGGGAATTATGGGAATATTTATTTAAATAATGTACAGAACCTTCAGAATTTACAAATCTGGGGAGACAACGCGACGAACAATACAATCAAGATAAAACAGTTAATGATGCATTATCTGAATTTAGAAGGATATGTGCTCATAAAATTTGCGGAAATCGACAGTTGGGACATTTCCCCTTTTGATTTTAAAAAAGGCGCAATGCGAATGCAAAGTGTTGTAATAAACAAGGAGGCGATTATAACTCAATCAAATCTTAGTAAGGTACAATTCAACGATGTTAATTTCAGTAATGCAAAACTAATTTTAGATGGTACTTTTCTTTCTGAAACACGCTTTGCAAACATATTGTGGCCGAAAGAATTTTTAGTGACATCAGGAATGACGTCAGGTACCAAAGAAGAAATGGTCTTAATGCTACATGCGAAAAGAGAAGTGTATCGACAATTGAAGAAAGTTTCCTCGGGTGAGGCAAACAACATTGAAGCACTTAAGTTTTTCCGTAATGAAATGGCTACGTATTGGGAACGTGTGAAGTTAGATAAAACAGAATCGCGAGCGAATAGATTTCTGATAAGAGTAAACCGAGCGACAAGTAATTTTGGGCAGAGTTATTGGTATCCGATATTTTGGATGCTTGGGATTCACCTTTTTCTATGTACTGGAATTTGGATAGTTGAGGCGCATGAGTTGGGAGTTTTGTTTAACGGTGAGAATCTGGATGTATCGAAAGGTATTAAGGAGTTTTTTACTTGGCTAATACCAATTTACAAAGCACCTGAAAATTGGACAGATGTTTCTGCTACCATTGGTGTTTTTACAAGAGTGTTTAGTGGGTTCTTTATTTTTCATATAATCAAAGCAACGCGTAAATTCGGGAAGGTATGATGAAGCGCCCAATAAATGGAGTACAACTCAAGGAGATTTTAGAAAGAACCGGACACGTTTCAGGCTATTCTCTTGAAGGTTACAATATTGTCCTAAATTTCGATGAGATTGACACCTCTAAAGTGCCTCAAATCAACTTCGATCATTGTGATTTTTTGACAAGTTTGGACATCGTCAATATTCAAAACGAGAAGCTTAATATTAAATTCAGTGACTGCTCATTTAAAAATAGAGATCTTAACCTGCATCAGATTAAAGTTCAGAACATTGAAATTAAAAATTGTAATTTCAACACGCTTAGTTTGTCGGAAGGAAAGAGCATTGGAGTTGATATTGATGCGTGTGAAATCACAACTAGTTTAATTCTATTTGATTGGGAGAGCAATTGGACCAGTGTTATTAGTTCTGACAAAAAGAAGATGAATTCAATTCATTTAAATGCACCCATGATGCGTTTATTCAAGTTACAAGCAGCCTCTCTTATTGAAAAAACAACGATTAAACGAGTGGGAGAATCATTGTTAAGGGGACTTTTCGGGGAAATAAGTCTTTCTGAAAATTTTGAAAGGATTGAAGTTTTGGGTTGGAGAGACTCAAAGGAGGAAACACTTCAAGATACAACAATCGATACGCTAAACTTTAAGTATCAACCTTTTGAAGGAGCGCTTATTATCCAAGACACACGCATTGAAAACTTGAATTTGAATGATTTAAGTTCATCAAAAGGAAGTGTCAAATTTCAAGAAGTAGAGATAGAAAACACAAACATTAATGACTGTTCCATTGTCAATTTCTCGTGGAATCAGGTCGCGTTTAAGAATCCTCCGAATCTCAGTGGCTCCGATTTTACCGGTTTAAGGCTATCCAATGTTCAGTGGGCGGACAAAGAGAAATCACTGGCCAATTCATACTTGCGTGAGCGTATACCATGGCTCTATAAGTGGAGGTTAAAATCACTTACTAAAAAGAAAAAGGCGTACACCAAAGACGAGGTTTCTGTCTTAAAGTACGATATTGATACCTATCGGAATTTGAAAGCCGTATCCATCTCGAATCACAATCAGATAGACGCACTTTTGTTTTACAGGAACGAAATGAAATTGTATTGGAAACTGGTTCGAATAGAGGATGACATTCCTTGGTACGATAGAGTTTTGGTCTTTCTCAACCGCTGGGTTTCTAATTTTGGTCAAAGTTGGCACATGCCTTTGTTGTGGTTGCTCTCCTTTCACTTCATTTTCATGATGTGTCTACTTTCCTGGAAGTTTTCACTTCAGCCTGCAGATTTTGAAACTGGAATTGGACATTATTTTTACTTATTGAATCCCGTTCATAAATCCCCCGATTTTATCTCTACGGGAATGGGGCATGTAACTGAGTTTTTCATGCGAATAATGGGAGGTTTTTTCATTTACCATTTTATAAAAGCAACGCGTAAATTCGGGAAGGTATGAGTAACACATGGAACCAAGCATATCCTACAAAAATTGATTTTTTACTCAATCGAGCAGAGGCAATTGCTTTAGAAGCTAAACAAAAACTCAATGAATCAGATACTCCACTATTAAAAGACCTGTTCTCAGAAAAACAAATAACAAATAGTAAGTCCCAAGTAATTCGGAACCTCAAAGAGTTTAATAATAGAGGATATATCCCAAACAGTTATTTGACCAAAAAGGCAAAGAGTAAAAATGAATTCATGGGGCTGTATATTATTGGTGAAAAAATGAATGGTGAAGTGATACCGATTTACATCGGTATTTCGAGAACAGTTTATAGACGACTCCGCCAACATGGATGGGGAAAGGAGCACAATCAATGTACCCTAGCGTATTTAATTGCCAATGAAGAAAAACATGAAAGTAAATGGGCCAATAAACGAAGTCTTTTTCCCAAGACCGATTTAATCGAGGCAAGGGATAAGGTACAGAATTTTAGAGTGGTTCTATATTCTGTAGAAAATGATTACGATTTGTATTTTTTAGAAGTTGCTATCGCTGGGATCTTGAAAACAAAATGGAATAGTTTTAAAACACATTAATTATGTTCAAAGGATTTGTAAATATTAAAAATGTAATGGCCTTAACAATGATAGCTCTGGGAGCTATGATTTTGATTGTTATGGGAAGTATAATCTTTGTAGGAAGCCATCACATGCTTTCATTATTTAGGAATTTAGCATTAGTGGTAACAGGCTTACTTTCCTTTTTCACAGTCTTTCTGTTTTATGCTAATATGGCTCGAAGTCAATTCGAGAATAAATTTTTCATGCAAATTCAAATGCATAGGGATAATATATCCCAAATTGAAAAGGAACATATTAAAGGTGGAAAGAACTATACACCTCACTATTTCTTTAAACAAATTCTAGATGAGTTTTGGGCAATGGATTCCGTTATAGAAGGTACTTTGGAAGGGAAACCTATGGATGAAGTTCTTTTGGCTTACAAAATAGAGGAAGAATTACTGATTGCCAAAGACTTAAATATTCATTTAAAAGAATTAACTCGTTACAACATAAGTTATCTCATTGTTTTCTTTGGACTAGATAGAGATGAAAAAACCTTACGTTCAATTTTAAGAGCTACATATCAAGAAGAATTTATTGACTTGATAATTAAAGTGGTTAAGAGAATGCAAAAAAATGCAAAAATTCAAAACCTCCTTGAATTGAGTGGATATCAGGGTGTATTAGGTCACTATTTTCGACATCTATTCCAAACAGTTACGTTTGCACATAACAGCAAAATACTGCTAAAAGAAGAAAAAAAGGACTATATCAAGACCTTGAGAGCACAACTTTCAACTTTTGAGCAAGGTGTTTTGCTCATTAACAGTATTTCAACAATTGGTCGCAAGTGGGAATTGACCTGTGAAAAGGAAGAGGATAAACTTATTACAACCTATGGGATGATTAAAAATATCCCTGCTGAATTTGTAGAAGGCGTCGATGCAAAAAAGTTGTATCCTAATGTTATTTATGAAGGTGAAAATTCGACTAAAAATGATAAATTAGATTAAATGACCAACTTCCACTTCCTCCAAGAATGGCCGTCAATCAAAGACGAGTGCACATCAGCTGAAGAGCACATCTTCAAGCTCCCCGTTTACGCAGCTATAAAAAGTAGAAGTGCCTTGGAAAAAATAGTGCATTGGCTCTATGAAAACGATTCAGATTTAGAACAACCTTACGATACTTCGCTCAGCTCACTTATTCACGCCTATACCTTCAAAGCCAACATTAACGATTCCCTGTTTCGGCAAATCAACCTGATTCGTAAAATTGGAAACACAGGCGCACACGGTAAAAAAGTAAGTAGTGACAGCGCCTTAATCTCCGTGAAAGCATTACACGCATTCTCGGCTTTTTTGGCAAAGTATTACGGAGAAGATATTTATGAAATTGCTGTTTTTGATGAATCTTTAGTTTCCACAGGAGATGAAGAAAAGTTACTCAAGCAACAATTGCAATTGCTTCAAGAGAAGTTAGCAACGCAAGAGGAAGACTTCAAAAAAGAACAACATGTACTTCGCGAAAAAGTTAAATTTTCAGACGAAGAAAAAGAGAAGTTAAAAGCACTTCAGCGCCCAACAACAGAGCGCCGTTCAGCGCGACAAAAGACATTAGAGTTCAATAAGGCAATTCCCCAAAACATTCCAGAAAGTGTTACCCGTAAAATCTACATCGACCTCTATTTGAAAGAAGCCGGTTGGGACAATTTGCGAGAAGGACGCGAATTGGAATATGAAGTAACCGGAATGCCAAAATCCATGAACCCAAGCGGTTTGGGATATGTCGATTATGTTTTGTGGGGAGATGATGGTTTGCCTCTAGCAGTTGTGGAAGCGAAAAAAGCAATGATAGGTGCAGACAAAGGCCGTCAACAAGCAGTTTTGTATGCCGATTGCTTGGAGCAAATGCACGGTCAACGCCCCGTCATTTTTTACACCAATGGATTTGAGTCCTACATTTGGGATGATGCTTTTTATACCTCGCGAGAAGTACAAGGGTTTTATACCAAAGATGAATTGCAACTCATGATTGACAGACGCCAATCTCGTTTGGATTTACGTCAATTTCAATTGGATCCAGATATCGCAGGACGCCCGTATCAAATAGAAGCAATCAACCGTGTAGCGGAACATTTTGTAGGAGATTACAAAGGAACTATCACAGGAATGAACCGAAAGGCATTGTTGGTTATGGCTACAGGATCGGGTAAAACCAGAACCGCAGCATCTATAATTGATATGCTCACCAAATGCAATTGGGCAAAACGAATCTTGTTTTTAGCAGATCGAAATGCCTTGGTGTCACAAGCAAAGAAAGCCATTAGTGCGCAATTGCCGAATTTGTCGTGTATCGATCTCACCAAAGAAAAAGAAGACAACGGCACGCGTTTGGTATTTTCGACGTATCCAACAATGATGAATAAAATCGACAGCGTTAAAACCGACGACGAAAGATTTTATGGAGTTGGACATTTTGATGTCATTTTTATTGATGAAGCACACCGTTCGGTCTATCAGAAATACAGCGCCATTTTCGATTACTTCGATTCGATGGTCGTTGGTTTAACAGCCACACCAAAGAAAGACGTGGATCACAATACCTACGAATTGTTCGAAATAGAAGATGATAATCCAACGTTTGCGTATGAATTGAATCAAGCCGTAGCCGATGAATTTTTAGTTCCTCCCAAAGCTGTTTTGGTTCCATTGAAATTCTTGCGCGAAGGTGTGAAATACCATGAGCTAACAGAAACAGAACAAACCGAATACGAAGAGAAATTTGGCGATCCTACGATTGTTGAAACACCCGATGAAATTGGAAGTTCAGCATTGAATACATGGTTGTTCAATACTGATACCGTAGATCAAGTCTTGAATCACTTAATGACCAAAGGGCTAAAAGTAGAAGGCGGAGACAAACTGGGTAAAACCATCATCTTTGCAAAGAACCACCAGCACGCCATTTTCATAGAAGAACGTTTCAACAAGAACTATCCCGAGTACAGCGGTAAATTCTTGCGTGTTATAGACAATTACGAACCAAAGGCACAAGACCTTCTCGATAAGTTCACCAATGATATTAAAGAAGAAGATCCGCAAATTGCCGTTTCTGTAGACATGATGGATACAGGCGTAGATGCTCCACGTGTGTTGAACTTGGTCTTCTTTAAACTCGTCAAGTCTTCGTCTAAGTTTTGGCAAATGATTGGTCGAGGTACACGTTTGCGCCCCGATTTATTTGGTCCAGGAGAAGACAAGAGCGAATTCCTCATTTTCGACTTCTGTCAGAACTTCGAATTCTTTGATGCTTTTCCAGATGGAGCAAGTGGAAAATCACAAAAACCAATTTCTCAACGAATTTTTGAAGCGAAGTTGGAGGTTTCTCAATTGATCAAAGAAGCAAGTAACAAAAAAAAATCAGATGAACAACTGATGTCGACGTATATCAATGAATTGCATCAATCTATAGGTTCGCTGAATCAAGATCGTTTCGTTGTTCGCAAAGAGCTACGCAAGGTCAATGAATATTCACCTCTTAAACGTTGGGACAATCTCACCAAAGGAGATGTCTTGGATGTGTGCGGTCACTTGTCGCATTTACCAGAACCGGAAGGCAAAGATGAATTAGCACGCCGTTTCGATTACCTAATGCTCATAATTCAATTGTGTATGTTGAAGGATGTGGATGATACGAAATTCATTAACCGCGTTGTTGATATAGCGAAGTCGCTAAGTAAATTGGGTAACGTTCCCGTTGTAGCGCATCAAATGCCATTAATTGGAAAAGTACAACAAGATTTGTATTGGAACAACCGTTCGTTGAACGCCATGGAAGAGTTACGGATCGCTCTGCGTGATTTAGTGAAGTTCATTGAAACCGAGCAGCAGGCAAAGGTCTATACCTCATTTAAAGACAGCCTAGACGTCGATAATATTACCTTGCGCGATGTAACACCTCAATATAAAACGCTACAAGGATATAAAGATAGAGTTGAACGCTATTTACGTGAAAACAAAGATCAATTGGTGATACATAAAATCACGCACAACATTCCAATTACAGAAGCAGAAGTCTATCAATTGGAAGAGATCCTGTTTGACGGTAAGAATTGTGGAACACGAGAAGAGTATACCGCTAATTATGGCGAGCAACCTTTGGGCGCTTTCGTACGAAGTATTTTAGGCTTGGATATTGAAGCGGCGAATAAAGTCTTTGCTGATTTTTTAAGTGCGGGGAATTTGAGGGCGGATCAAATGACGTTTATACAAAACATTGTAAAATTCTTGACTAAGAATGGTCGTTTGGAAAAGAACATGCTGTTCGAACCACCATTTACTGATAATCATCAAGACGGAATCATTGGAATATTTGACGATGCTGAAGCGACACGAATTATTAAGTTGGTTGACGAGGTGAATGGGAGCGTTGGGTAAAATCGCATTCGAAGCAATTGATGCCTTGGATCGACTTGAAAAAGTAACGCAACCATTCTGATCAAGACCCAAGAAAACATTGATGTCAACGCATTTCATACGAGATTTAAACCAAAAAAAAGTCTAGCATTTCTAATAAGTGAAGGATTAGCGAAAATTGAAGCTCTATTTCACATATTCGTGCACAAACGCTACGTGATATTACGTGTTTACTCCTATTAAACGTTAAAGAATATACTAATTTAATTTCAACGCGTTAACTTATAAGTAGTTCGTACAAACCTTACGTTCTCATAAGCCATATTTATCTACTCACAGTAATTGAACGTATAGAAATGCAAGTGGTACATGTAGTTACCATTCAGGTTTCAAAACCTATTTAACTCTAATGTCAAACAAAATAAAAATAGCACTAGCGGATGATCATAGAATCCTCCTTGAGACTTTAACGGTTATGTTGGGGAATGAAAATGATATGGAGGTTGTTATTTCTGCTCCTAACGGAAAAGAACTATTGACAGACATGAAAAATTCAGATGTCGATGTAGTATTACTAGACCTTGACATGCCAGTCATGGATGGAAGAGCCACACTCCCAATTATAAAGCAGTACCATAAAAAAGTAAAAGTCATTATTTTAAGTTTCCATGATTCGTTGTTTTACATGAAAAAATTTTTGAATGAAGGTGCAGACGCATACATTTCGAAGGGAACTGATTTTGAAATTCTATTAAAAGCAATTCGCAGTGTCTATAAGGAAGGTTTCTATTTTTGTGAAAGAGTTACCAAAGAAGTACTCATTAAATGGAACGAAAATAAAAGAAATCGACATTCAGTTCTTCAAGGTGATCCACTAACCACGCGTGAAAAAGAAGTTGTTCAATTAATTTGTGAAGGCAAATCAAATGGTGAAATTTCGTTAGAACTTCATTTAAGTCAGCGAACGGTTGAAAATCATCGAATGCGAATCTCAAAAAAAACAGGCACGAACAGTACTGCTTCAATTGTCGTTTATGCTGTTACAAATGGGATTTATGAAATTGAATTTTGATCTTTCAATGCCTCTTTCTTCTTCCGTCGATTCATTCCTTCCAGTACAATTCTATAGGATATTTATTTCAAATACAGTTTCACGCAAAAAACTAAAGCACTTCAGAAAAGTGCTTTAATTTTATTTATCATTGATAATTTTACGCATTAAATTTCAACCTTGGTAGCGCATAATTACTCCAATTGATCGAATCTCAATCCGCTATTCCCTTCTCCTCTACCGGCAGTTTTTCTTCTACCCATCCATAAGTAGGTTTTTCCATTGTACCAGCGAGCTCTTTGGAAAGTTGTCTTAACCATAGCTCCTTCACGTGGAACCTCTTCCTCATTAATATCCATTGGTTCTAAAGCACCCAACCCTTGTTCTGTCAACAAGTGTGTTCTTGGAAGTACGAAGTCCTCTGTTTGAAGTTGGTCTAAAGTTACACCTGGAATGAATCGAGGCATTCTCCCTCTTCTCAAATAAATGTGACGTTCACTTGGTAAGTTGGAAACCTTTTTAGGTACAAAAGGAATCCAGTTTTCTGGAACCTGAGTAGCCAAAGTATATTGAGCAAAAGTTCCTTCTAGGTTTTCAAAATCTTTTGTATTCCCACTAGGATTTAATTGCTGTCTATAAGCTCGCATACTTTCGTGTCCATTCATCCCCCCTCCTAATCCGTCTGGAACGATCGTTTCAACACCCCAAACCATATTTGCTGATTCGTCGCGAATGAAATTGATTTTTTCAATCGGCTCACTTTCTTGAAGTCCATGAACAACAGGTGGAATAAACAATCTGTCATCACCAGAACCGTCATTAGAACTTAAAGTAAACATCGACCAGTTTTGCCAATTTGTTCCAGTACTCGCTCCAGCAGTTTGAACAAGTGTCTTACCACCGAAGGTATCAGTGACAACAATACTTTTCACTTTACTTAAACTTCCTACAGGTAATTTGAAAGGAACCACGCTCCATTCATTACCATATACCAATCCAAATTCAGCAAGCAAAATACTCGCTACATCAATGTCTCCAGTATCCAGTTTTCCGATATTGATTTGACCGTCTTCCAATTCCCACCAACGATCTGCTGGCATTCCTTCGAAGCGCACCCCTGTAGGTAACATTTCTACCTTGCGTGTTGTAGTAAGAGCTGCTTCATTTGAAGTGATATCTGAGAACAATGTGCTGTCAATTTCTGGAGAGGCAGGATTCTTATGAAGATCAAATGAATACCAATCTAAGTGACCGTGGTAATATTGATCGGCTGTTAACACTTCAGGTTCACTACCAACACCTGCTGGCTTATCCGACACGCTACATGCGAACTGATATTCCATTTGATTCTCATTCCATGCATTAGAATCAGGAGAGAAGAATAAACTTGCAACCCATGCTACAAATTTGTTTTCTGCATCCGTAATTTTAGCCTGATCATTTGTGCTTAAGGAAGAATTATCGATTGGCGTTGATAAGGTTAAATTTCCTTTCAAGTATTCCAATAAGTTTCTTCCATCCAAGGTTCTTCTTCGCGTCGCTTCGTATGTTTGATTTAAGTGCTTATTGGATTCAAATACTGCCTTTTGGAAATCCGTTTTTCCAGCACCCTTGAACTCTTCAAACTGAAGGTCTGCATTCGAAAGATAAATATCGACATACAGGTTTTGACCTGGAGCCGAATCGTAAGTCAAATTGTTTGAAGCCAATAGCTTTTTCCATCGCTGTCCTAATTTAACCGCTGTTTGGTAATCAAGAGGAACGTTTAACTCTTCAACACTTGCTTCCATCGGAACACTTTTACCTACCAGGCCAGGAACGTCCCCACCTGAAGTAAAAATATTCTCATTATTGTCCGTTAATAAGTTTGGACCACCACCCTTAGAAAATCGGGTAATCGGACTGTTTTGAACGCTTAATTCTGAAAAGACTGCGCTCCCAGTATCTTCGCCTTTAAATTCTCCCCACTGCCATTGGCGTGTGAGCATCCATAACGGGTCGCGCATTTCTGCACTTAAGCTTCGAACGAAATCATTTGTTCTAGGACGCGCTTCAAGTCGTGCCCAGCGGTGTGCGTTTGCTGGGATATATTGTGTTATTGGTGAAAATGCCATATCTAAATAGTTTTTTAATTAAGCTGATGGAAAAGCAATTGCAGCTGTTGAACCTGGGTCTTCGTTGTTGAACTTGTATTCGTAGTCCAAAAGATCTCCGATTGACGTCGCCGTGCTTGTGTCAACACCTCCGCTCGAATTACTAGATTCAATGTATTGAATGTTCGTTCCCGGGAAGATCTTATCAATATTTGCTCCTGGATCCATATTTATTCTACGTGGATCATTTGATACCCACGACATCGCTGCCGGAAGGAAATGTCCAAGCGCCGTTTCTTCTAAGTGATCAGGCTCAACAGCACGTTTCTTCATCGTCTCAAACGTTTCGGCAACAGTATCTAATAAATCATCGAATGTCCAGCTTCCTGTCAATTCTGGTGATACCGCTAACAATAATGCGTTAGGTGCTTTTGCGTTTGGCTGATCATAATGGAAGGCAACTCCAGTTGTTTCTTCGGTCACTGGAATAACCTCATTCCATTCATCAAAGATCAATCCCATGTGCAGTCCTGTATAGTTCGAAGTTGTCGTATGAATTTGCAACGCCAAACACGAAGTATCTTTGTTTACTTTATAAGCGTCTGAGTATTCAGTTGCTAGCCATAACTCTATAGCCGCGGCATCAGTTTCAACAGGGAATTGAAGCGGTGTATATTGAATTTCCGAGTCAAAATTATCAAGAATTGTTCGAATTGATTCTTCACGTCCGATTTTCTCTCTCACTTTACTTATTCCGAACAACCAATCCTCAACTGACACAGAATATTCTAAACTGTCATAGTCCTGCTCAGACGTCATATAAGCCATTATCGATTCACTTCTTGATGGTGCCGCGGCATCGGTCATTTGTGCGGCATCGCTAAATGCAAAGCGAGGTGCTGGTTTAAATGATCTTCCATAAAGTGCTTGGAAGGCTTGCAACACCAAATCGTATTGTTTGTTGATAGGTAATCCCGAATCAAACCCTAAGCCATTTGCCGCTTCTATTACCTTGTTTGAAACAGCTCCTAAAACTCCTTCAGCTTTACTTTGAAGCGTAACTAAATCATCAGCATCAACACCTGTAAGTATCGGTGCAATTGTTCCTGTAACTCCATATTGGAAGCATGTGTTCAATGTAGAGAGATAAGCTACAATTTTCGATGCATCATCCGGATATGAAGTTCCATTCGTTGCGATGTCTGTTATGTCGAAAGCTGCTTGAGCCAATCCGCCAACAATCGTTCCCCCAGCATCCATACCCAATGCCGTTCTACATCTACTAATGTAATCTGCAATGTCAACTCCTCTAGGATTATCAACAACAGAAGAACTTACAGAAGGTGGACTAAAGTCTTCGTCGAAAATTGCTCTAGATGATCCCATCATTTCTTCAAGTTTCATTGCTAGGTAACTTATTTCCATGAACGTTTTTACTTCCAAGCCCCATGCTCCATCAACTTCTTCGTATTTAAGTTCAAATGTATCTAACTGAGCGTTAGTGAAATTTTGAATCGCATAGTTTCGAAGTAACACAGCTAAATCAGTTCCATCATCTTTAGGCGTATCTTTTAAGATATAAACCAAATCAATCGGCTCCAATCCAATTTGACCAGCGCTTACTTCTCCAATTTGAGGAATTTCATTTATGTCGATATAATGAACTTTACAACGAATATCAGTCATAGTTCCCATTAAATCTCCGAACCATTTATTGAGGTAAGGATCTGCAATACTACGTGAACTTAAGCCTGGAGTAGCTGATTCATCAAATAAAACTCCGACTTTGTTTGTCAATGCATAACCGGTTCTTGGAGTTTTAATCACATCAAATTCTGGTGGTCTTCCTCCTGTACTAACTGCATCAAGAACTGCTTTACCTCTGTCGTAATTTCCTTGTCCAATATGGAACACTCCTTCCGCCAATCCAAGATCTGAGATAGCATCCATGTCATCTAGAATCAAGTTTACCGCACTTTCAATAGCTGTTTTTATAGGATTAACTAATGGCACTGTTGGCAATGAAGTTACGCCATATGGATACGCTAAATTATCTTCAGTAATTACTCGAATCAGTTCTGCACCATTGATAACGTTTCGGGCTTCTACAGTTTCAACACTGTTTAAAGGATCATTATCCGCAGCGTTTGATACCAGCGGGAATTCAGCTCTAATTTCTGTGATATATGCATTCGCTTCAATATTTTCTTCGTGAAGTTGTCTCTCGAATTGATATCCTAACAATGCTGCTAGCAATTGACCATTTCGGACACCATCCATGTACCAAAGAGCTCTTCTCACTCTTTTCGATGAAAGGTTCACCGCCATTTGATCTGGATTGCCTTGATCAGCATCAGCGAAATATGCACTCCTTAAAATTGCAGCTGTATTCGCATGCGGAATTGAAGGAGCGTGAACAAAGCCTTGATTCGCATTATCCAATGTTAAATTATCCGCAGCTGTGTAGTCTTCTGGTAATTGATTTGTTGGAACGACAGTTCGTGTTTTAGGACGAAGGTTTTCTACCCAGCCGTAAGCACCAATATATGTTCCTGCATCAGGGTTCGCTTCTCTTAAGCTTCTCAACCTTTGATTAATCGCACCTTGTTTCCAAGCATCTATTCTGTAACTCAAAAGATCCATATGTTCCGCGAAACACATTTCAAGTTGATCGGTTGACTTATTTTTTAAGAATTCCAATCCGCGGATTACTTCTTTCAAGAATTTAGTTTCTTCAGTATAAGCCGTTGTATCTAAATGATCAACTAAATATTGTGCTGTAGATTTTGTTCCAGCGAAGTCAGAATATCCATCTTCAGGATCTAACATGTATTTCCACGGGCCTATAATTTGACCTCCTGTCCCAGCTCCTCCAACGTAATTTGTTAAATCAGTATGTGCAAGGAAACCATGATTCTTACGAACCACCAATCCAATTCTAGGATAAACGACTCCAGTTCCATTCGTATTAAATTGATATTTCCCTTGAACGTATCCCCCATACTCAGGTAAAACTGGAGGTGGAGTCGGTGGCGAAACAGACATGTTGTTACCAACCAATATTGCATCAGGGCTCAACATTGTCATATTATTGACAAATTCATCAGGTCCAATAATTGGATATGTTCCATTTAAATTTGGATCAGACATTCCCGATACTTCTATCACTGCACCATGTTCCAGAACTCTTTTGTTTATTGGATCGGTCAATTTAAGAATTGCAAATGGTGCATAAGACGCATTCGAATATTGAGCTGCAGCGCCACTAGTTAAAGGAATTATTTCTTCTACTTCTACTTGTACATTTTTGATTTCATCTAGAACATCCATACTACTATCAAAATACTGCATTGAAAGTCCATGCCATAAATGTAGGTACAGCAATGAATTAGGACGATTATCCAATTCTGGAACATCATCAAACAATTGTGCTCTTAAGCGTTGAAGATAATTCTCAGGCGTTTTATCCAACAACATTTCAATGTAGTTTCTAGATTCTGTGCTTGAATAATCTTTAATTTCTCTATTTCTCGAAAGTGGATTAACATCTATCACTCCACCTCCAGGTGTTTGTCCATTAGATCGCGGTTCTAAAACATGGGTTGCAGAATTTCCGAATCCATTAATAGCTCCACCATTGAAAACAGTTTTGAAAATTAATGATTTTGTTCTATCCAATACGCTATCAACTCCTTGAATGAGGTTTTGAAGTCCCGCCCAATAACTATTTACCCCAACTACTTCTTGCAGCATCAAAGGGATTTTTGCCGCTGGTCCACTACTAATTCCATAGCGAACGTAATACGCTACCGAAGCTGGATTCAATCCTAAAACCTTCAAGAAATTTTCTTGTGCCAATTCTTCTGTTGCCGTTACTTTATCGATGTAGTTGACCTTATCATCATTTACAATTTGTTGCCAAACTGTATCAAATCTTTCTGTGTAAAAAGCAACGTGATCAGAAACTTCACCTGTTGTATTTGAGTCCCATTTAGAATGAGCTGTTGTCGCTAAAATTCCGTAAGGCTGCTTTCCAATACGAACAGCTGGAATAAATCCTCGTCCACTAATGTAGCTTACAAAGAACTCTCTTAGTGCATTAATTCCAGACGTATCTTTAGTAGCATCAAAGAACAATTCTTTAAGCATTACTTGCATAAACGTTCCTAATGTTCCTTGGAACAAGGCTTGGTTCATGTGCATTGCGCTAATGATATCATCGCCTCCACTATTCTTAACGTGTTGAACAATTTCAGGATCGATTCCCAATGCCTCGGCAAACCATTGACCATCCTTTTTATCCATATCATCCGTCTCTAAGGTGAACAAAGGATTTTGTCTTTCTCTGGCAAAACTTTCGTCAGACCCAATATCTTTTGAGCTGTATCCTGAATCTTTATCTTCCGTATTATTTGTTGGTGCACCTTGAGGGAACAATTCCAATCCATCTTCAGAATAATGATGGTCCTCAAAAAGTTGTTCCAATAAAGCTTTTCCTTCTAAATCATCCTTACTCGTTTTTGCTCCAAGAACAATTAGCTTATCAAAACCATTTGTAGCTTGTGCATTGGTCAACTGGATTCTAATTGCAAGTCCTTTTGAAACAGCTTCGTTGAAATCTGTCATCCATTTGATATCATCACCAACAGAAAGTTTACCTGTTACTGCATCCCTTGAAAAACTAGGATTCGTATCATCAAAGTCTGGATCAATTCCAGTAATGATTATTGGATCTATGTCATTTCCTACAAATTTATCTACGGTTCCATTATCGTTGAAAATGTTAAAAACAAAATTATCCGGCATCATATCAGTCATTGATGCTGCACTCCAACTGTGTGGTTTTGTAGAAACCGTTGGGAAGGAAGGAGAATAATAGGGAGTAATCAAAAGAGACTCAATAGTCAGGTCGCTGAACCATGAAACAATTGTTCCTTCATTCGAATATTCGGGAGATACATTTGAATCAAAATTAGTTCCATTAAAATAATTCCAATTCAAAGGCTTACATGCATTGATAACAGCATATTTTAACTTATCTCCAACCGATTGCGCTCCAATAGATGTTGGAATTGTGCTTAATGAAGTCCATGCAGCAGTCTCAAGTGAAATATCACCGTTCGCAATCCAAATTTGATCCCAATATGCTTTTGCTAAAGCGATATAATTTGTCTGAGGAGTTACCGTGAAATCCAACGTTCCAATTGCTGTTAGTTCCTCAGCAGTTAAGGGCACCATTGTTGGACGATTGGTCATAACAGTAGGTGTCAATTGCTTAACAATCCATGCAGCACGATTTGCGCCAAAACCGTTAACCAATCCTCTCCAGAACCCTTTTTGCTTTTCTTCTATTCCATCATATTCCCAACCGTTTTTCCAGAATGTCTTTGCGTGTGCAATTTCATCTTCGGTAAGGTTCTGCTCTTGTGTTCTAATAGCGGCAAAATCTGGATAAACTCTAACTAAAAGCTCATGAACTTGATTTTCAAACACAACCCAACTCCCTTCGTCTTTTCCTATAAATGCAGGTCTAAGATCATCAGGAAGTTGATTACTCTTTGGAGCTATTAATTTATTCTGTCCACTAGTAATTTGAGACTCTAAACCACTCTTCTCTGAAGTTAGATCACTATTAATATCAGAAACAGCTTCTGCCTTTGACGACATTTCGGTTTGCTGAGATTTCAAATTAGCGCTAAATGCAATTGCTGCATCAACAATACTATTTTCTTTTTGTCTTAATGTTTCAACATCACTTTCAACAATTACCTTAAACGTTTTCAGCGATTCAATTCCGGCGTCATATGCGTCTTGAATAGCCGTGAATGAAACTTCTACAGGATCACCTTCGCCATTAATTTTATCAAATTCTAAGTTGATTGCGGTTAACACAGTATCGTAATACCCCAGTAAATCTCTGTCCGTAGAAATTCTAGATCTACCACCACCAGTCACAGAATTAGCAGCAATTTCAGCACTTAAAATTAAGAATTTATCGAGTGCCTTTTCGCTGTTTTCTAAACTGCCTTGGTTTTCTTTAACATCGTTAAATAGAGACTTCTTTTCACTAGAAAGCAGAACTTGAAATTGATCTATTCTACTCGCAAGTTTTCTAAATTCAAATTCAATTTTATTCTGTTCTGCAAGAACCAAATTTCGAACACTTGACATTGAACTTTTTGCTCCATTGATAAGAGGAATCAATTCATTCGTAATCTTGCTTGTGTCATTTATATAGCCGTCCGGTTCAGCAAACATCTGCTCCACTTTAATCTGTGCCGTTTCAATTGCATCTAAAACCGAAGTTACAAAGCCACTAAAAGCATACTCTTCAGGCATTTCTATTGGCTCATCTGCAAGAATTGAATCTTGAAATTTAGTTTCAATTCTGACAGGAAAGAGTAGAATCGGGTTATCGTCGTTGAAGTTAGAGCTAACTTCATTTTGTATTTGCTGATATGATTTCATTATCGTGTGTGTCTTTAAATGTTAAATGTTGTCAAGCATTTTAGAAGCGTGTACTGCTACCATGGCAGGTGATTGGAACAGTGCGTGTCCAATTTCTGCAGAGCTTGTGTCTTCGAAAGTGTTAGATCCAGTTGCTGACTCATTAGGCCATTCAACCGAGGTCGTTGTGTTATCAATTCCAACACGAGGATTCATGATTTGCGCTCCAGATAAAAAACCTGAAGAATTGAGTGCATCTGTCCAAGACAAGTCATTCCAGTCCGGAATTGTTACTGGAGTGGGTAAATCACGCTCCACATCCATTCCGAATCGTGTTTGTCCAGGTCGTTCTCTGAACACAAAGTACCAGCCATCACCTCCGTTAACGCCCGTCACATCATCTGCAGTCAAGTCAAACCCTAACAATACGATGTCATTAACTTTCGCTTGAAATATTGGAAATTGAACATTGCCACTAATGGAATCATCAGCAAGTGGCCTAGTTACGTTTCCTCCATAAGCTTCTGCCTTTTGAGCGTAAATAATTGTATTCGGATAGCGGCGTAAAGCTTCTCCACGAACAACAAGAACCATTTTATTTTCTACTGTAGCTGTTGTGTTTGTTCCATCACCAGAGAATGATGCACTCCCCATATTGTTTTCAAAATCCCATCCGTGAATGTCTGAAATGTCTTGTCGGATTGCTTCAACACCTTCGTCGTCTATTGTTTCTCCTAAATCGTTAACAAAATCAATTGAATCCCAGAACTGTTTAAAGTATGTCCCACGCTGATCTGTAGGATATTCACGCCAAAGAAGTTCTCTAGACATTTCATGATTCAAGCCAAGCATAAATGTTTGAATGAATTCATTATTTGTTTCCAAGAGCGTTACGCAATTGTCTGGAATTTGATCCAGTCCTGGGAACATTAAATCCGTTGACACTTTCAACAAATGCTCATACATTGGCCATCTGAAATGAGGCGCGGCTTGAATTTGATCCAATTGTTTACCGGGCGATACTGCTTGACCAACTTGCGAAACAAGATCTTCGAATTTATCCGATATAGTTGAAACAGGGTCTGCGGCTTCAACAATATTATCCTTTGCTGTTGTGATATCCAATTCAGGTTTCGCCGCCTCCGATTCATAACCCAATCCATTCAGGTCTTGAAATATTTGAGCAGAAGGCTGCGCAGTTTGAACAACGTAATATGTTTTGTCCAACGCACCAGTCTCAGCGGCCAATAAATCGGCGTAAATAGTATTTTGATTTGCCGCGGACAAGAAACTCGTTGAAAGAGAATCTTTGTTTACCGCGGTTGTAATATTCTGCTTCGTGATGTCATTTACATCAGCAGTTAAATTCTTATAGAACCCTTT
Organism: Crocinitomicaceae bacterium; assembly: GCA_047630755.1. GTDB lineage: Bacteria > Bacteroidota > Bacteroidia > Flavobacteriales_D > Crocinitomicaceae > UBA4466. The sequence continues at coordinate 130,874 of JBLHYG010000009.1, forward strand.
TGCACCTGCAGTATCTACTGCAAGTCCAGCCTGATCTAAAGCCGTTTTTGTAACGCGGTTACCAGAACGTGTAATACGATTATAAGTACGCTCAATATTTCCATTAGGAAGGTTACTATCCGAAACTTCTTTATAAACCGTTTGTGTTCCGCCATCTGGAATCAGCTTTTTAGCTACCCCTTTTGTGATTTTTATAAGCTTATCCGAATCGAAGCTTTTCAAGTGACGGTTGTAATAGCACTTCGCAACCTCTTTGGATAAGGTCGCACGATTCATTGCTTCATTTGCTCGAATAACATCGCCAACTTGTTCCCAAGCGTGATCCATAAAGTTCTCTTGGTTGTCCACAACAACATCAGTTCCTAATCCTGCAGTAGCACGATTTGAAAGGTCAATGTTTACATCCCTTATCCAACCATTGTATGGATTCCCTTCATAGGTCTCTGGAACATTCTCTGTTTTTGCATGCCACTGTCCATAGATAGGAGGCATAACCACAGGATGTACTTCAGCGTTGTCTATAGTGTTGATTCGTTCTGATGCCTTGTTTAAATAGTCCTGGAATTCTTCTTCGAATTCTTGTTTTTCAGCAGTATCAAGCCAACCAATAGGAGAAGTTGAAGGAGATTTCAGTGCTCCCATTAATCCCATTCTATCCGTTGAAGTACTAGAAGCGCCTGGGTTGAGAATATCGTAATCCAATGAATTATCAAATGCCGTCTCGACTGATCTAATATCAAAATAACGTACACCAGCATCTGGGTCCATTGTAATAGGCTCTAATTGATCAATGAGTGATTCAAAATCTTCATTTTCTGCTGTTGTATAACTCCAACGTTGGTAATATGGAAGCACCACATCCGTATCAGTATTTTCCCAAGCCATTGTCATTACTTCCACAAATGGTGTTTGTCCTAAACCAGCAAGTCTTCCATTTTCAAAAGTTGGCACCAAGAACAAATGATATGTCGTATTGGGTTCCGATTTTCTTGGACACATAATACGTGAAATGATTGCATCAGGATTGTCAGTTCGAACTGCCTTGACCGAATCTTCCAAAAGCTGATCCGTTGAAGAGTCGATGATATCACTAATTTGAACATGCGACCATGCCCATAACGTTTCTTCGGGATCTTGGGGAAGTGCAAGTGGAATAGTATTTCCACCATCGTCAACCGTTTTAACTTTAATTGCTGGCAAAAGATGATTGCTCTCATCATCAAACTCATCGGCTTTCAATGCTATTAATGTCAACCATGGCGTTAATCTCTGTGAAGTAGCACTATCTGCAACTGCAGGCGTATATCTCCATGGAAAATCTTCGTCATAGAATTCTATGTAAGGGAGGTAATTTGGCTCGGCTGTTAGAGCGTTCGGAGCTGGGTATTTGTTAATGATAGATTCATCTTTAACACCAACAACATCTGCAGGTCCAAATAAACTAAATGATTTTCCTGCCAAATCTGTTCCAACACCATCTGCGGTGTAGTTCAAGGTTGCCGTTACCTTTCCTCTTTTAAGTTCAAATGTTGTATCGTTTGGCCCAGTGAGCTTATCAACTACTTCATTGCTTAATCCAAGTCCCTCTTTCAACCAAGGGATGAATGTATATTTTCCTGTTGCCATAATTATATTGTGCGGTGGTTAGTAATTATTTGAAGTTGCCCTTCGAGTGTTGGATCTGCTAAAATTGCAGTTTCCATTAACTCCGCAGCTTCTAAGCGCGTTTTTGCAGTGTATGTCGTACTTAAATTGTCAGTACTAACAACCGCAAATGTTTCCTGTTCGATAGACACACGCTGATCTGTCTTACCGTATAGCTTCGAGCGCGTTCTGGATGCTTGCGACTTAGCGGCTGCACCTCCTCGAACTTCTCTCTTCAACCAATTGTCTCTCAACGAATAATTGGATTTAGCATACATAACATTCGGGTTCAACGGGTCAACCGGAGCTGGCTCGAAATCAATGAGTGTTTGTTCATAATCTGCGTCACGTTGATTACTTGTTGCACTTACACTGTCTCCTCCGTAATCCAATCCTCCTGCTGGTGGGTTGACTTTTACACCTCCATCCATTTTTTCGAAAGAAGGAATAGATAACTTCGTCGACTTGTCAATATTCTTGTATTCTGCAGAAGCAAAATCTTCTTTGATATTTTCCAAATCAGCCATTGCTCCTGAACCAAATTCAACGCTTGCTATTGCAAATGTTCTTGGTCCTGCCGGCACACGATTACCATATTTCTGAATTGTATAGTTCAATGGAACTACGCGCTGTGTAATCGACAATGTACCTGAAGCACTGATAATATTTGTAGCATCACTTTGGGCTTTTAAAACAACATTGTTGTCTTGAAGCTTACTCGTGGTAACTTGCCAATTTACATTGTCGTCGATTGCCTCAACTAGCAAGCTATGCACGTCTACGGATTCGTAAGTGACCGTCTTTTCATCTCCAAATACCTCAGACATGCTGAATGATTTCTCAATTCCGATGATTGAGAATGTTGCTGTTCCATTCACTTTCCAAGGTGTTGGCCCTTCCAACTCACCACTTAAGTGAATTGCTAGAAGGTCGAAGCCGTCATAACTAACAGCTACACCTGCACTGATTGAAGCGATCATGTAGAAAGGTGAGAATTGGAACAATACATCAAGTCCGAAATATCCAATCGCTAAAATTTTGCCCGCCTTTGCTTCTAGATCCATTTTGGCACCAAACTGAACCGTATTCGACGTTACTGCAAAGTAAGTGGATAAGATGATTTTAATTGACGGTCTATCAACAACTTTCACCATCAAACGATTCATTACTGGAACCGGAATCGGCGAATTAAACTTAGGGTGGAACCCACCTACAGAAAGTAAGAATGCTGGTTTGTCTCCGTAATTTAAACGGAAGGCCATATCACCACTAATCGTAAATGTTAAAATCTTAGAATCGAAAATGGTCGCGTCGAATGAAATTTCTTTCTTTCCGAAATCAATCATTCCAAGGAAGTTAATTTGCAATCTAATTAGATCGTTGTCTTCATCTGGAAGAATCGCTTTGATCACACCTAAAATTGCCAATCGAATCGGTTTTGGTACTTCAAGAAGAAGACCTAATTCCGCTGTGATTAAAGTTGGTGCTCCCCAACCAATTTTCGCCATTGGACCAAAGACAAATCGTCCGTGATCAACTGGGAATATTGATTTTATATTGCTTAAATGCGATGCTGCATTTTGAACAAACGTTGCTGGATCGGGGAATAAGATATGGTCAATTGTTCCCGTTTTAACTCCAGTTCGAAGCGGTTCAATTTCCATTGTTCTGTGCAATCCGAAGAGTCCACCAAGTCCGCTGAGGTTGAATCCAAATCCAAGTTGGATCCCTGGGTTGAACTCTACAGTAAGGATAATCAAGAGTGAAATTCCGGTTGATCCGTCCGGGAATTTGGTGTTTAGAATTGCGATTGCGTTCAAGCTGATCTTGTCTTGGATTGTTAGTCCGAGATAACCCGCATATTCGCCTTTTTCTTTATCAAATGAGAGGAAACCAGCTCCTTTAATTCCTGCCGTATCTATTGATAATCCAATTCCATCTGGACCTGTGAGACCGAAATTATCTATGTTTGCAGCTCCAAGGTTCCCGCCCGTTTCAGGGTAAGAAATCGTCGCTTCCAACCCAATTCCTGAGACAGTACCGAGGATAGGTCCAATTTCAAGGGTTCCATCCATTACTGCCTTTATATTGGTTTCATCAACACCACCGTTACCGTCATCCACGTTCGACATTGAAACAGTCAATGTGTTAATGGTAATCGTTTTGAAGATTGTCTTGTTGATTGGAATTACGGCTTCTAGACCAGTTGCTGTAGATGATATCTCAAGCCCTTCCAATTCCGGCCACAACAATTTAAGTTCTGCATTTTGAAGATCCAATCCACTTCCGTGTTCGAACGATAAGAAACCGATCTCTAATTCACTTGGTAAGTACTTGCCGACCAGTGGAATATTTAATAGATTGGCCAGCTTTAATCCGAGTGTGTTATCATTAAGATCCATGTTACTTGGCTTGCCAATTTCCACGAAGAAATTACCATTTCTTTGTCCTAATCGTAAGCCATAGATAGCACCTTCAACAAATCCTGGAATTGAAAAATCAAGTCCAGTAGGATCTTCTACGTAAATTTCCCAGCCTGTTCCCGTGAATTCCAGTTCAAATATAAGAGAATTATTATCCATTACCACAGTTCCCCCAATGCCTGTATTTAGGACAGCATCCTTGGTGAATGTTATATCGAAGCTGTCGAATGTGAAGGAGAAGCTTCCAAATTCCAGCGTGATATTGGAACCAAGCGCAATTGTATAAATCTCTGTAATTCCACTGTAGCTGAATCCAATTACAATTGGGCCGCCACTAAATCCTGGGATATCTATATCAGCATTAAATGAGAAACCTGATAAAGCCCCATTATCCAATTCAAATCCAAGTGAATTGAAGGTAAAGCCAAGTCCAAATAGAGTGATTTCAGGAATATCGTTTACAGTGAAAGAGAATACGTTGGTTGCACCTCCTATGAAAATTGTTTCAAAACCAATTGGAGCAGGTTCACCATGAACCAAGGGGGTATTAAGTGCACTATCAGCCGGAAGGTTAACAGTTTCTGGAACAACTAAATTTGGAATCTTAATCTCTCCAAGAAAAATTAGGCCATTTAGCCCACTGTCATTGATTCCGAAACTCAAAGTATGGATAAACAGTTCCATTTTGAAGAAACTAATATCAGGTAGGTTTGACCCAGTTATAGTATAATCAGGATTGTTGTAAAGAACCGTTAGGCCAATTGGAGCTAATGCATCAGCAGCATAAGGATTTCCTAGGCTATCGACTCCAGCTTCGTCGGCTATTACACCAGGAATTGTTAATACTGAGTTCAGTGCAAACCCCTGCATGCTTCCATTAAGAATATTAAATCCAAAAGCATCAATCTTTAAGCCGAGACCAAAAATATCCATCTCTGGAATATCTGTTGCAGCTAGGGTAAATGTTTTATTCGTCCCATCGTCAAGGTAGCCTGTTGTAAAACATATACGAGAATCATCCCCCGGCCCTACGACTGTTAAACAGTCGTTTGTATAGACAACAGTGTCTGCTGGCATTTTAGCTCCTGGAATAATTAATTCTCCTGTGAGACTAAAGCTATTAACCCCACCGAATTTAATATCTATTGCAGCAATGTCCAGTCCAATACCGAACATTTTTAATTCTGGAATATTACTCGCAGTAATATGATAGTAAACCTCATTATAAGCAAAGCCAACACCAATTGGAGCCGGATTGGACGTTTGCGGGTCAATAACTCCTGGGATAAGAATTTCGGAAGTCGCTGCAAAAGTGGTTAGAATGCTATTCTCAATAATTAAATCTAAATCGGTAATCGTGAACTCAAAGCCAGAAACATTCATTACTGGAATGTTCATTGCCTCTAAAGAAAATGTGTTGGGATCACTAGAATAAGTCGCTAAAAGAAGAATTGGGGCAGGTTGTCCAGCAAGGAAATCACTATAGTCAATTAGATTATGTGTATTTGTACCATTTGACTTAGCGGTTATAGTTGGAATAAAAATTTCACTTATGAAAACGAAGTTGTTTAGGCTGTCATTATCGAATCCAAATGTGAGGTCATGAATTAGTATTTTAATTCCGAAGATTTCAATTATTGGTTCAGAAACAACTGCCGCAGTATAGTTTGGTGCATCATATGTAATATCCAGACCAATAGGACCAGGATCATCAATTGCATAAGCCTGCCCCAAGGAGTTTGTACCTGCAGAAGTAGCTATAACTCCAGGGATAAAAAGATCTGCTTTGATATCAAAATCGGTAACTGTATTTTGATGAAATTGTATATCGAAGTTTACTAACTCTAGAACGAGACTTCCTATTTCGGCTCTTAGCGATTGACCTTCTAGAGCCAAAACTCCAGAGAAGCCTCCTTCTGTGCCTATAAGTAGGTTTGTTCCAACAATTGAAGCGGTTTCACCAGATTCTGGTGTCAAAGATTGTGGGAGACCAATTGTAGCTGTTTCGATGTAGACCCCCTTGAAAGTGCTAGGGCGACCATCTTGAGTTGCTTCTGTAATATTTTTCTTATCCCAAAGATCTATTTTAGCATCATCAATTTCAAGCGTGAAGCCTGTATTGGCTATCTTTGATTTCTGGAAACTAAAAACAGAAGTGTTATTAAAGGTAAAACCAGAATCAGTCGAGTAATCTAAACTACCAACATCAAATGCTAAAGCTGAGAGTTCTAGAATGTCAGGATCTTCAATATATTTTCCAGAACCCAATGGCGACTCTATCATTGGAATAAGCCAAAGTCTTGGAAATTGCAATTCAATTGATATGTCATCCACAGACATTCTGATAGCAGGCAAAACAAAATCTTGTATTTTCTCAAGAGTAATTTCCCCAATAAAAGATTTGAATATATTATTCAAATTGTCTAATGAATCTTGGAATGTAGCTTCTTGCAAATAATTCGAAAATATTGAAAGAAAAACGTTGACTTCACTAGCGTCAAATTGATCAATGACATTTTCCAATTCACCTAAAACATCTGGATTACTGCCATTTGCCGTTAAGGTAAGCCCTTCAGAATTGATTAAATTAAAGTCTGTTATAAAATCAAAAATATTATCCGAATTATCAAAGAACTCAGACAAGAACGTACTTAGAAAATCTTGTTTGGTAATATTAGCAACGTCCAGTACTATTTCAAAAATCTGGTCTATAGATTCTGTAAAAGTAGCTCCATCAAAAGCGTGTCGATACTTTAGTATGTCCCATTTATATTTAAATGTAACATCTATTTCAGACCCTATGGGACCAATCGTTGTAGGATTAATCACTATTCCCATACCCCCAGGTCCGGAAAAGTTAAGCCCCAAGTTTTCAAAGGTGACTAAAGTAAGACTGTAATGTCCTGCTTCATTGTATTTAGCCCTGGAAACAAAAAGATTTCTGTAATGTACCTTATCCATGGTACCCAACAAATCCCCAGTAAGGTTAAATAATGGTCCCAGAACTTCACTTTGTTCTATGAGCTCTTTTGCTAATGGAAGGTTTTGTGCCATAATTCGTTGTTAATTAATTTTGTCAATTCTTCAATGAGATTAGTACCCTCGGTACTTATCCTGATAATATTTTAGTTTGAACATATAATAGTCAAAAGCCTGCAGGAATTTGTCCGAGTATCTCCAATCCACAGTTGTCCCTGTATTTTTTAGAGTTTGAATTTCTTCTCTCTGCTCTTTTGTAAGCTGCCCTTGTTTTGCATGAAATGAGCGAAGTCCAAATCCTTTCTGTCTCAATGACCCATTAAAATCATAGATCATTTTTAAACTTTTGTAAGAAAGATCATCTCCAACTAAATTCAAATCTTTAAGCTTCGTAAGCCCATTAATTGAGGGAGGGACTTCTGTGATTTTGAACTCACGCAAATGAAGAATTTCAAGATTTTTCAAAGTCTCAATACCTTCAGGAAAGAAGTTTATTTCGTTAAACGCATTTCCAGAAAGCTTTAATGTATGCAGGTATTCTTTGTTGGTAAAATCAAAATTGAACGTGTCAAGTTCATTCACATACTCCAAAGTCAAATAAAGTAGACCCTTCGATTCTTTGAGACGAGGAAAACTTGTTAAACTAACATGGGTCATTTTTAAGGCTCTCAGCCCTTCGAGATATTCGAATTGGCCAGCGTAGTTGATTTTTTTATCGATTCTAAATAATTCAAGTAACTCAAGCGAATCCAATTCACTGAACTCTATTGGAATACTCAAAGTGTCAATACTAGATATCTTTAATTGCTTAAGGCTTTTGAGCGACCTCACAGAAACGGGAATCTCCAAATAATCACAACCTTCAAGGTATAAGGCTTGTAATGAAGGGATTTCCCAAATAATTTTATTGGCATTTCCACCTACTCCTACAAGGTCCAAATATTTTAGTTTGGGCAGATTTTTTAGGCAAAGAGGAAGGTTGATCTCATCGAAACAAAATATTTTAAGGTATTCCAATTCTTCACAATTGCAAATCTCTTCTGGTAAATCTCTATCCAAGTAAACTTCGAGTCCTTTCAATTTTTTTCCTGTTTCTAGAACTTCGTCAAGATGTTTCTCAGAAATGATAGAATGAGATCTGAAGTGTCGTAATTCCGGGAAGTTGGAAAAGTTAAGTTCAGGAGGTAATACTTCCGCTTTATTTCCATTTGATGCTTCATTGTCAAAAAATCCTAGATTAGAGCATTGATTAAGATCTTCCCAAAAAAGCCAAGAACCTTTAATTATTGAACGTGAACCAATTCTACCACCACCGCTTTTTACCCAAATAACACTATCTAAAGGAACGGCAAGACTTCTATCATTTGTCATGCTCAAGCGATACTGAAACTTCCAGTGAGGATACTTATTCAACGAGCATGTATCATAAAAATTTTGAGCAAAATGAGATTGCTCTCTTTGGGAGTCACTAGAGACAGTTACGTCCAGAGTTTTCCTACTACAACCAATCGCTAAAATTGTTGTGAATAAAATTAATATGTTATAAAAATTATTTTTCAATTCTAATATATATTTACTTGATCTCCACTAAATTTTAATAATGCATTTTTTAAAGCTTCAATGTCCAAATAACCATCCAGTTCCTCGACTATGGCTCTTGCGTTTGCATCGGTTAAAGGAGGTAGATTCAATACTCCATCTTCAATAAATGCTTGATCGTAGGTAATTCTTAAGATGAGTTGAATGTCTATTGCTGCCTTAAATCCAGCAGCCAATTGAAAACCAGCACCTCCTCCAAAAGCCATTTCACCATGGAAAGTGAAATTCCGTATTTCGAAAGCCGCAAGTATATCGTCCCACAATTGTTTGAGTAAAGGCCCTGCTCTTTTCCCTTTAAATGAACTAATATATAAAGGCATTTCAGTAATCACCTGCAACCAACTTATTGTACTTTCAGTAGTACCTTGTACAAATGCAATTTCTTTTCGAATCTCTGTAAGTAAACTCTCTGCAGTAACTAATATTACGCTTAAGCCAGCGGCATTAATACGACCTTCAATATCTATAAATGCTCCAGCTCCAAATCCGAACTTTTTAAAATGAGATTTGTGGAAAAAGTTTTTCATTTTCCCTTGAAGTGCTGATAAATCTCTAAGCCCTCTTTGCTCAAAGCTCAACAATTTAAAGCGCTTTTTTATATAGATATATTCAATATTAGCTAGCGCTCCTGAAACATTTGCTGGAGTATTACTATAAGCCGCTCCGCTAGTTAAACTTATTCCAAATTCTGAAGCTGAATTTTCATAAAAATCCCAATTCCCACCACCTGCGGCGATCCTTACTCTAGGAATAACACCATAAGTAAAGTTCGCAGTTTGGGGAGTAAATGTCACCCCAATCACATCTGCAGGGGTGATTGCTGGCCTTACATATTCTTGCTCCAACCGAAGTTCTATAAACGGGCTGGAATCAATGGGAGTAGAACTATATACTATTGCCGATAGGTTAGCATTAATAAACATCTGTAGACTTGTAATTAATGCATGAGTCATTGTTTTAGGAACCCTTGCACCTGTTTTCTTATCAAAACATAAATCGTCATATGTTGCCTTATATTCATAACCTATCGCAATATCAACCCCAGCATTTATTCCGGCACTGACATTCAATAAACTTAATAATTTACCAACGTGCCAAGGTGGATCTGTATGCGTAGGATCTGGAGTTGGTGTGCCACTATCTATTGTTTCGGTCCAGTAGGTATCATCTTGAGTATTGCCCCATCTAAAGCCAGCAATTGCACCAACCGAAGCTTCCGCTCCTCCAACTAACCGAAATTCCATTCGAGTTAAATAGTTCATTGGGTCAATGTTGTAATCTGTAAAAGCTTTCGCAAATTCAACAGCGGCAAATTCTGCTGAAGCAGAGACTGTCCCAACCAATGATGTAAATAGAGCTATGCTACTTAGGTCACGTCTTCCAATTGCTGCTGTTGTAGTGGGGTCATATAAAGGAAATTCATACTCCGTAAAGCATTCAACTTCGCCATGAACACCAGCTTGAGCCCTAATTGCCGCCCCAATAGTTGTACCTGCTTTATTTTTATTTCCATTACCAACATAAGCTCCTGCTCCTACACCAACATCAATTCCTATCTGAAGCCGACCGTATTTTTTTAATACCATTACGACTTCATTCGGGTCAGCAGTGTATTTCCTGTATAAAGTGATTGCTCCACCAGCTTCCACACGTATTGGAATGCCAAAAGTCACACCAATACTCCCTTCTAGTTCAACACCAAAACCACGATTCCATTTAGAAAGTACTTGATTCCTAATATCGTTCTGATATTGTGCCAATTGACTTTCATGATTATTGATATATGAATACAATCGGTCTGCAAAATCTTTACTTGGAAGCCAGACGTGAAAATTAGACTTTATCACAACTGAAGTCCCGTTCTCCCAATCCCATTGATATTGGCCAAATTGAGCACCTAAAGCCTCAAGATAATAATCATAATTAGTTAAATGATTTTGACTATCATAAGCCGGATCATCAGGATTTAATTGAGTGGTATCGTGTGGATTAATGCTTTCAAAATGATCAAGAATATCACTTGGTGTAATTCCCGAAGCTCCCGGATAATCCAGATAAATAGCTTTATCAACACCATTAATAGTTGTTGGATTGTTGACGTACAACAAAAGATTAACATAGAATCTAAACATATTATATTCTTTGGTATTCCAAGGAATCCACCAAGAATCAGGGGATGTTCGAAGAACATATCCGAAATCATTTTCATGCTCAGCCCCTACAGAGTGATAATACTGTGTTCTGATAATTTCATACAGCGTATCATCTACACCAACACCACCTCCACTCGGAACTAAATATAATTTAGCTTCGCTATCTGGCATGCTTTTCTTCGAAAGAATCTTGTTGGCCTTTATATAACCAAATGCCCTGTTCTTTGAATAAGTAGTTCCACTAGTTCCTGAAGTCCCTGGATCAAATTGAACATAATACCATCCAGTAATATAATTATCTATATCTTGGATAATGTGAACTTTAGAAACAAGCGCAGTTAAGTTGGCCATTTGTTCAGAAGCATCATCTGGTTTTCTATAGACAATAGCATCCTGATATACTCTAGTTATTGTTACTTCATCAACACAAATACTGGCATTGTGGAGAATTTCTCCTGTCTCACAATCATAATATTTAATTTCGGCCAACAATTTATCCATCGCCTCCAAAGTTTGAGGGCCAAATATTCCATCAATATCTGCTGGATCAAACCCTGCCCATGCTTGCATGTCCAAAATAACTTCTCTGGTATTTCCATCGTACTGACCACTAAAATTTCCGTTGATTATATTATGGGCATATAGTGTATTAAAAGAACTTGGATCGCCTACAGATTCAATAATCACCCTTAAAGCTTTTTGAATTTGCTTTACATACTCTCCCTCGTAAGTCGTTACGTATTGAGTGCTTGTAGTTATTGTTATAGTCTCTGGAACTAGGCTAAACCCTTCAGGTCCTTCAATTTTATTATAAGTCTGTGATATACTCAGATCTTCATTCTTATGTGCGGTAAGAAGATTGTGGGTTCCATTATAAATGCCTTCAATCTCTTCATTGTTAGTAAAGAAACAACTAGTTAATTTTCTGCGTTGAAGCGTGTCAGGCTCACCTTTCCCTGGGGAAGTTGTACTTAAAGCAGATAATTGTGATGAGTAAATAGCCATAGCTTAATCTTTTGAAATAATAGTTTGTATATAAATACCTGTGTCAACCGTTTGGGACTCCAATTCAGCATCTAATGATCCTGGAACAAACCTTAGGCCTGAAACAATCAACTGTGTGCTGCGAAATTGAAAACCTGGCAGCTCTTGAATCCTAGATTGATCACCCTTAGTTGATAAATAAATACTGTATTGTTGAAGTAGGTCAGAACTTGAAATTGCGACTAATACTGCTGCGTACTCCGCATGCGTTATTTGAATAGCATTTAGGTAATTGGGTTCGAAATTTTCCCCAATACTATTTTCTGCATTGCGTACAGCTTTTATAGTCGGAACCATAATGGTACTGTACTCTATATCCCTAGTCTCAAATGAAATATTTTGAACTGATTTGTGAATTGTGTTAAAGAAGTCTTTCTCCCCTTTCAGTCTTGAAGTAATTGGAGTAAAGTTAGAGGACATTTTACTATCCTTTTTATGTCCGAAATCTTCATTTGGGTACGTGAAAAATGTGTACGAATGTGAATCTTTTGCTATACCTAAAAAGGAAGCATAAGTTTCGCTGAAGTATTCAGGATACTCTAAATGTTGAACCACACCGCCGTTATTAAAAATCTTCATAATTACATCGTCTGGGTCTTTTTCAAAACTTAAATTCAATTTATTAATTGGGAACAAGTGATCTATAGCTGAAGTTGAAGGCTTGAAAAGTCCTAGATAAGAACTCTGTCTATCGTAAAAAGTTTTAGCCAGAATATAGCCCGTACCGAATACATTTTGACCCGCATTATCATATATCCATGATGACAATTCTATAGTCAAACCTCCATCCTTAAAATTGAAAGGAGTAGTTTTCTTATTATTTGTTCTTGCTTCAATGAAGTAACTTCCAGACAAGCAGCTATTTGGGTCCTTTAACTCTAAAAGAAGTTTTCCTCCAAGACTGTCGCCCGTTAAATCAACTACAGTTTGAGATTCAATTATGAATATCGGCCAAGTTCCATATCCCGTTGCAGGGGTTAAATTTCCAGTATAAAAATTGACCAGAGGAAGAGTTACAGGGGGAGTCGTAACATCTAGCGTAATCGCAATGTCTTCGTCATAATTCGTAAAATAATTAAACGAATAATCATACTCCGACCTTAAGTCCAAGTAAATTCTGTTCCTATTCTGAAACTTTTTAACCAAATCAACAATTGAAAATACAGCACTAACCGTTGATGGAATGATTAGGTTATCATCTCCATAATGGCACATTCCGAAAAATGCTGCTGGATCAGCATAATTTAAAATTTGTTCCTTTTCATTGTAATGATCAAATTTTTCAGCATTTGTAGTCCCTAATGTTGTAGCCATTGTTAAAATATGTTCATCTAATCTGGCAATATCCATTGTTGCAATACTTCCTAATCGTTCCATAACAATTTCAAATCCAGCCTTGGTAACTCCACCTACAAAATCACCTATTTTGTCTCCAGCTTGAACCGTTACCAATTGAATCTCATCTGATTTTAGAAAAACCGATTCAATTGATTCAGTATCTAGAACAAGAAAATCTCCAACCCCAGTAGCCGAATAAGAAACGCCTAACGCATCAATGCTTGGATTATTCGGCCCAGTTGAATTGTTAGTGTCAGTTTGTTCTTGATTGGACCAAATCTTTTCATTTAGGTCATTAAAGGTTCTGTCTGCGACATTTGCCAAATCGACAAGCGAGCTTGCATCAACGCCCCTATATATGATATAATCAATTCGACCGATGTTTAAAATTGGCTGAACTATTGGTTTCAAAACAATATTTAGGTTTCCAGAAGGACTATTTTGAACTAATATCTGAGCGTCACAAAAAGCATAAGCTTTTGCTGAAACCGAAACATTAATTGGACTATCAACTCGAAATTGAGAATCTGAAATTGGACCGAATTTATCTCCAGAGTCTTGACTCGTGAAGGTCTCCATATCCGTATAAAACTGAAAGTTTGCCATCGTGATTAAATTGATTAAGTCCCTTTAATATATTTTGCCGATTTGAATTTCAAATACAATTCGAGTCAATATCTGTTCATATTTGATGGGACTGAAATTAAATCGAACTTCTATTCCCTTCTCTTAAAGTAACGGAGAATAATCTGTAAAAAGTATCCTGAAATCCAATTGCTAGGCAGATTGAGTACTAATACTCAACCGTGAAAACAATAGACATTAACACTTCCAATGACCTAGTTGTTGTTACACTAAATTATTTAACCCTTAACTATCAGGCGTATAGGTAAAACCACCTATAGCTAATTGAGTATTAATACTCAACATAGAGCTTTCGATACACGAATAAAAATTAACATTATTCTCAAGTACTCAAAAAATGTTAAAATTATAAGAGTGCATAAGAAAGAGTTGCTGATATCAGTTTCTTTACTACTCGTTTATGTGCAATTGGAAATATTATATAGGGCCAAATAAAATTACTGAGAAAGTAGTCTTGGTATATTTACCTACAGTTCGTACCTTTAATTGATCCCAATAAATCCCATCGTATGAAAGCTATTTTATTATTAACCCTATTTATTTCTTCATTCGTATCAATTTCTATTGCTCAACCAATCATCGAGTGGGAGAATACGATCGGGGGAATTTTCGGTGATCACGGGTATTCTGGGATTCAAACAAACGATGGAGGATTCGTTGTAGCTGGTAATTCAAGTTCTGGAATTAGTGGAGATAAAACAGAAACATCTCAAGGAGGAGTTGATATTTGGATTCTTAAGTTGGATTCTTCTGGAATTATCGTTTGGCAAAATGCGATAGGCGGATCTAATAATGATTTTGTTAAAACGATAATTCAAACTTCTGATGGAGGATATTTTGTAGCTGGTATTTCAGAATCAAATATAAGCGGGGATAAAACAGAAGTGAGTGCAGGCCTTCAGGATTATTGGGTGATCAAATTGGATGCGCTTGGCAGCATTATTTGGCAAAACACTATTGGAGGACCAGGAGATGAAGGACTTGGACATGCGATTCAAACTTCTGACGGAGGGTATCTTTTATCAGGTTGGTCGGAATCAGGAATTGGTGGAGATAAGTCAGAAGCTTCACAGGGTATGTTTGACTTTTGGATCGTAAAATTAAATGCTATTGGAGCAGTTGTTTGGGAAAATACGATTGGTGGTTCTGATCAAGAGGTTGCAAATTCTGCTGTTGAAACTGCTGACGGTGGGTATTTAATAGGAGGTTCTTCTGAATCTGGAATAAGTGGTGATAAAAGTGAAATGAGCCAAGGATCTTCTGATTATTGGGTCGTGAAGCTGAGCTCAACAGGAAATATGCTTTGGCAAAAAACAATTGGAGGAACGGGGAGTGAACGGATTACCTCGTTACTTGTTTCATCAGATAGTAGTTACTTTCTAGCTGGATTTTCGACTTCAGGAATAAGTGGTGATAAAAGTGAAGCCGCTCTAGGTTTTTCTGATTATTGGGTTGTCAATATAGATTCAATCGGAAATATGCTTTGGCAAAACACAATCGGTGGACTTGGATTTGAAGGGCTTGAATCTGCTGATAACACTTCTGATGGCGGTTTTATAATTGGAGGGCGATCCGAATCAGGAATTGGGGGTGATAAAACTGAGGCAAATATAGGTGCTGCAGCTGATTACTGGATTGTAAAACTTGATGGGGTAGGAAATATACTATGGGATAAAACAGTTGGTGGAACGACTGATGATGAACTTTTTGAGATTAAACAAACTACCGATAATGGATATCTCTTAACTGGAAATTCTGCTTCAGATATCGGAGGAGATAAATCAGAAGCTAGTATGGGAACACGTGACTACTGGATCGTAAAACTCACCTGCGATGGAACCGACATCGATCAAGACGGTTATTGCACGAACACGGATTGCGATGACAACAACGCTCTTATAAACCCAGGAATGACAGAAATTCAATGCAACGGAATTGACGACGACTGCAACCCTTTAACCTTAGACGACGACGTTACTGACCCAATAGCCCCTACTTTAGCCGATAGCGTTGGTAACTGCTCATTAACAATTGCTGTTCCATCAACAACAGACAATTGCGCAGGTACAATCTCCGGAACCACAACAGATCCTTTAACATATAGTTCAGACGGAAATTATATAGTCAACTGGACATTCGATGATGGAAACGGAAACTCAATCATCGTTCCTCAAAATGTGATCATCGACGATGTAACAGATCCAATTGCTCCAGTTTTGGCCGATAGTCTTGCCGAGTGCTCTATGACAATTGCTGTTCCAACCACCACTGACAATTGTGCGGGAACAATAATAGGTGCAACAACGCTTCCTTTAACATACAACACACAAGGTCAGCACATTGTGTATTGGGTTTTTGATGACGGAAATGGAAACTTTATTGTTACTCCGCAAACAATAATAATTGATGATGTTTCTGCACCTGTTGCGCCAATATTAGCGGATCTAACAGATGATTGTTCAGTAACGGCAGTAGCTCCAGTAGCATCTGATAATTGTGCAGGCGCAATTACTGGTACCACAACGGATGCTCTTAGTTACACTGTGCAAGGAAATTATACCATTAACTGGACGTTTGATGATGGAAACGGAAACTCAATCACTGTTCCACAAAATGTAATTGTAAGCGATATTACCAATCCAGCAAATCCTGTTTTGGCAGATTTAACAGGCGAGTGTTCTTTGACTCCAACGGCACCGACAACGACAGACAATTGTGCCGGAACCTTAACAGGAACAACAAGTACGGTTTTCCCTATTACAGCGCAAGGAACTACAATTGTAACTTGGACGTTCGATGATGGAAATGGAAATACGATTACTGAAGATCAAAACGTAATTATATCTGATGTTACTGCGCCAACTCCAGATGTGGCTTCATTATCAAATGTGACGTCGGCTTGTGAAATAACAACAATCCCTTCTCCGACCGCAAGCGACAATTGTTCTGGAACAGTTACGGTGACCAATGACGCGACTTTTCCAATTAGCGCGCAAGGAACTACGGTTGTGACTTGGACGTATGATGATGGAAATGGAAACACTTCTACACAAACACAAAATGCAATCATCGCGGCAATGGATGTCACAACAACTTTGGGAGTGGGCGGCGTAATCATATCTGCGAATAATACAAACGCGTCGTCTTATCAGTGGATTGATTGTAGCGATAATTCAGAAGTTGTTGGTGAAACGAATATTGAGTTCACTGCAACCATTAATGGTGAATATGCCGTGATTCTCACTGAAGGAAACTGCACAGATACTTCTGTATGCGTAACCGTAAATTCTGTTGGGCTTATTGATCTCACTCTTGAAGCGCTTAGCTTGTATCCAAATCCAACGAGCGGTGTATTCAATATCAGCTGCGAATGCGAGGTCACAAAAATTGAAGTTCTTGACATGCTTGGAAGAACACTCGAACTATCCATTGACGTAAATGCTAAAGTTGTAGATGGTTCCAATCTAGTTCCTGGAAGGTATTTCGTAAAGATTGAAACAGGTGAGAATCAGGTTTACGTTCGAGAGATAATCGTTACTAGATGATCTGTTTTGGTTTTTGGAAAGAGCTGAAATCAAAAATACAACTATCACATTTATAATATTTTATGCGAAATAGTCGAGATGAATGGAAGGTGAAATCAACATCAATCAAAGTGAAATTTATTGATGTTTTCGTTTAGTTTTATTCACTATATTTTCAATCAACGGATCTCTCGACGTAAACAGACTCCGTGGTTATACATCTCCCTTTTAACTCCTGACGCAAAGCACTTTTTGCTTCTTTGGCGATCACTACTTTAAACAATGTACCACCGTGTTCTTGTGATTCAAATGGTGTGAAAATTTGATCATAGGGCTGAATACAAAATTTGTGACAGTGCAAATATTGGTCAAATTGTAGAAAATAATCCTGTTGAATTAGCTTACGCTTTTAAAATTTGCAGGTGAGAGTGCTTTATCATTTATTATTTTAGATTCAACGACTAAAGGGTGTAAAAGCAAAAAACTCAGCAATACCTTAGTACTACTGAGTTTGTTCGTGGTCCCACCAGAGAGTGTAAAACATTCGAAGACGAGGATCCGACCTACAGGTCGAAAGATCCGAGGTAGGCTCGTTCGAGGCCGTTTAGTTTTGAAGCGAAAGTTTAAACCAAAAAAAAAGTCTAGCATTTCTACTAGACTTAAAGTGGTCCCAGCAGGGCTCGAACCTGCGACCCTCTGATTATGAGTCAGATGCTCTAACCAGCTGAGCTATAGGACCGTTTCGTTTCTATCAAGAGTACGCATACCCTATTATACCAACGAAGGAGTGCAAATATAGCATTCACCGACGAAATTTCAATACTCGTTTAGAAATTCATCCATTTATTCTGGAAATAGCACCAAAAAGTTCTCTGGAGAAGAAGAAAAGATGTGCGATTGTAGGACTCCAACTCCTACCAACATTCATATTTTTTAGGTGATTGGTACTAATTCAAATTGATATTGCGTCGCGTTTGGACCTACTCCTCCGCCTGTCATAATGATATCAGCTGCACTCACTCCCATCAACCCTACTTGAGATTGCAACTGATCCAAAGCAGCGGAATCGAGAAGTGCGCCTTCTTCCATTGAATCCATCGCTCCTATATAAATGGCCTGTCTGAATCCAAAGGTTCCATTTTGACCAGGATCAATTGGGTCTGTTTTAGCGATAAGTAATCCATTGTTATACAACTCTCCGACAATTGATCCTTTCGCATTTTCATTTCTAATTTCAATAAACTCATTTGCCGTTCCAGGATTCTTATCCAATTCCAATTGATCTCCAGTTGCAGATCCAATCACATTCCAAACTTGCCCATTCAAAGCATCAACTTGGGTCAAACTCTTTCCGTCAGCACCTGTGCCCCCCAATTGATATTGTGCATCCAATTGGAACGGATGATTGTCACCTGTTCCACAATTTTTGATTACCATCCAAGCGACAGGAGCATCATTTTGATTCGGAGAAATATTCTTCTGAAAGATAACAACATCAGGTGTCGACTGATCACTTGATTCATTTTTAAAATTCAATTGGTAAATCATAATTTTCTTAATTAATAAGTGATAAAGCTAAGTATCTATACCCAGACCATCAATAGACACATTAACGTGAAAATTATACGCAATTGTTGCAATCATTAAAGATCACTAGAAGTTGTGACCTCGGAAATATAAATCAAGAGATCATCTGAACAATTAAACCGCCTGCAACAGCAAGAAGTACCAAACTGAATACTTTCCTTAAAAATTCGCCAGAAACTTTCTTTTGGAACAAACCACCAATGAAAACACCGCCTACCGTAATAACGGTTAGAGCAATGAGTAATTTCCAATCAATTCCAGCTTCCACTATTTCTTCATTAAACGAATCCCCTATTAATGCCACGGCAGATTGAATCGAAATTATGAACATGGAGGTCCCAACTGCTTTTTTCATATTCAGCCCGAGCCTCATAAGAATTGGGACAATTATAAATCCACCACCCGCTCCAATGAATCCGCTCAGAAGTCCTGTAAGAACACCAAAGAGAATTATCGCCACAAAATTGGTTTTTTCAGGATCAATTTTTCTTCCTTTTGAAAGTAACGTTTTCGAAGCAGTATAAATCATCACGATAATTAGCAACGTAGTAATTACAATCTCTCGCGAAAGTTCGAAGTCACTTAAAGCGAACTTAATTGGAAACATCGGCATTATCCAACCTCGAATTAGGAACGCTACGAGCATGCTTGGAATTACGAAAATTATACCTTGCTTAAAGTCAATTTGCTTTGATTTAAGCCGTTGAACCACACCAAAACTTGAAGCTATCGCAACAATAAATAATGAATAAGTTGTGGCAATAAGCATATTTACACCGAAGAACTGATTGACCAACGGAACAGTCAGAATTGATCCTCCGCCACCGACCAAACCGAGGACGACTCCGATAAGTAAAGAAAGAACTAGACCAATTGCTGCGTACATAGTGCAAATGTAAATTACAAATTCGTATTACTGTGTAATAACTGTTACACTCTTGCTTCTGAATAGCAACATTGTTAAAATCCCAAAGATTGCGGACGCGAAAATTAGATGTGCCGTTTGAACAACTCCTGGCATATCGACATAAGCCAATAGAACACCACTGATTAACTCGACAGTCAATAGTGCTATGATCCAACGAATTGAAGCATATTTATACGTCTTCTCATTCTTCCAAGCAATGACCAAAAGAACAACCAAGACCAACCATGAGAAGCTTCGATGAATAAAGAAGGGCATTCCCAATTCGTCAATCCACATTTCTCGGGTGTATCCCAACTTAATCAGTTCGTCAATGGCCTCGCGCACTTGAGTGCCCAAAAACATTTGATAAAACGTAATAGCGAATACCAACCAAATTAGAATTTTCATCCATCTAATTTGCGGTAAATTCTTTTGCTGCGATGGACTGACCATTCGAATTACATAGAGCTGAATTGCGACAATCAAAAGGCCAAAGAACATGTGAACTGTAATCGTCCAAGGAACCAAATTCGAAGCAACAACAATAGACCCAAACCAACCCTGGAAGCCCATAAAAATGAGATTCAGAAGTGCCAAAAGTATGAGCTTTCGCTTTCTGTATTTCAAAACAATCCACGCGAAAATGAACAGCATCACATTCCCTGCTAAGAATCCTGTCAAGCGGTTTAAATATTCAATCCACGTTTTTTTTGCGTTAAAACTCTCTTCGTGACGCAATTCGGGATCATTCAACAACCTTTCAGCCGTCTCATCCATCCCGATCGTTTGGAGCAATTTTGAGAACTTCTCGAGTTTCTGTGCTCTTCTTTCTCCAAAAACTTCTTTGTAATTTTCTGGGAGCTGACTTTCAACTGTTGGCGGAATCCACGTTCCAAAACACTTCGGCCAATCCGGACATCCCATTCCGCTTCCTGTAATCCGTACCAAACTTCCAGCAACAAAAATCATGTAGATCAATACTACCGCTATCCAATTAAAACGAACAAACCACTTCGAAAAAGTCATGTCACAAAGTTAAGCAATCGTTCTAGAATCTGATTCAAATTTTAGATTTTAGACACATTTCGATCGTTAAATTTGATTATTCTTCGAACTAGCGAATCTCAACATGCTGTGTTTGTGTTCTCTCAGTTTTAACCACCAGAAAAAAGTGCAACTTTTGAAGACAAGCGGCAGCGCAGGTAGGCGCAAAAGGCACTATTTGATTGGCACACAAAATCTTTCGACACCAGCTGACCCTTGGGTCAGCAAAACCTTGTGTCCTCAAACTATCATTTTCCTTTGTGCCCAGCCTTGGCTCAGCCAAGTCGAATTGTGCCCTTGCGGTTAAAAAAATACCTAGCAACCTTCAAACAAACACAAGAAACCAGCTGACCCTTGGGTCAACAAAACCTTGTGTCCTCAAACTATCATTTTCCTTTGTGCCTAGCCTTGGCTCAGCCAAGTCGAATTGTGCCCTTGCGGTTAAAAAAACAGAGTAACCTTCAAACAAACAGAAGAAACCAGCTGACCCTTGGGTCAGCAAAACCTTGTGTCCTCAAACTATCATTTTCCTTTGTGCCTAGCCTTGGCTCTGCCAAGTCGAATTGTGCCCTTGCGGTTAAAAAAATACCTAGCAACCTTCAAACAAACACAAGAAACCAAACTCACCCAAGTCAAAACCAATAAACCGTACCTTTACGGCAACAAAATTTAAGATTTGAAAATAACAATAATCGGTTGCGGGTGGCTTGGAATTCAAGTTGGAGAATACCTTTCTAAACAAGGACATTCCATCTATGGTTCCTATCGGACTGAAGCACAAAAAGAGAAAATTTCAAAAACATCAATCAACGGATTCAACCTTGATTTAGGACTTAATTCGCAAATTTCAACCGATATTGTTGATAACACAGGTCTTTTGATTTTACCCCTCCCTCCTATCAAACGGGAAGATCCAAATTATTACGCAACTGTTCTGGGTAATTGCGTACAACAATTCCCTAAAACAACCAATGTCATTTTCACAAGTTCCATTGGAGTTTACCCTTCGAAAGAAGTTGTTTTTACAGAAGCATATTCGTTCGAAGATGACGAAAATTCCGTTGTTCGAAATGCTGAAATAGAACTTCAAAAACACCTTAAAAACCGACTCACAATTTTAAGATTGGGAGGGTTAATTGGGCCAAATCGCCATCCAATAAAATCAATGCAAGGAAAATCGATTTCAAATGATGGAAAAGCAACCGTCAATTTGATTCATAGTGAGGACATTTCTCGTGCAATAAATTCAATTTTAATCAAAAATGACTTTGGAAAATGCTACAATTTAGTGTTCCCTTTAGAATTAAATAAAAATATTTACTATCCATCAATGATAGAAAAATACAACTTGCTTCAAATTATTTTCGGAACTGAAAAATCAGTGAATCGTAGAGTTGACGGGCAATTAATCTGTAATAATGGTGACTTCAACTACGTTAAAAATCCAATAAACTTCAACGAGCAACTATTTTGATTTTCATACGTTTCCAAGAGTAGGACGATTTATTATCTTTTTGGTATAACATTTGCCCTATTTTTACGTCTAAAGACTACGGATTTAAGAACTACAATGAAATTTAAATACCTATTCATTTTTCTAATGTTATCATTTTCTTCAAATGTGCAAGCTTCGCATATTGTTGGAGGTGATATCTATTACAATTATTTGGGTGGAAACAATTATGAATTTCACATTAGCCTTTATCGTGATTGCCTTTCAACTGGAGCACAATACGACAACCCACTTTTCCTGACTGTTTATAACAATGGAAATATGGTTCAGAATGTTGCTGTTCCTTTCCCTGGAAGTATAACCCTTCCGGTTGTTTTTAATAACCCTTGTGTTACTCCACCAACGAATATTTGTACTGAACATGCCGAGTACGTCGTTGTTGTAAACCTTCCGCCAGCTGTTGGTGGTTATGACGTGTCTTATCAACGCTGTTGCCGTGGACCAAACGTTACGAACTTAATAAACCCCGATGATACAGGAATTACATTAACATGTCACGTTCCTGGATTTGACACGGGTGAATGGGAAAATAACAGTCCGAGATTTACAAACTACCCTCCATTGTTGCTTTGCAATAACGAAGATTTGGATTTCGATCATAGTGCAACAGATCCTGATGGAGATCAACTGGTGTATTCTCTTGTCACTCCGTTTGCCGGAGCGTCATCCTTTAATCCTGCACCGAATCAAGCGCCACCACCACCCTACAACCCTGTGAATTGGGCCGGAGGTTTTAACGCTGCTAATCCATTAGGGCCTGGGGCTTCGATTAGTATCAATCCAACTACTGGACAATTAATTGCTTCACCGAGCTTGCTAGGGCTTTTTGTAGTAGGAATTCAAGTTCAAGAAATTAGAGGCGGAGTCGTAATCAATCAAACAACGAGAGATTTCCTTTTCAGAGTATTCAATTGCACCCTCCAATTGGAAAGCCTTCTACCAGAGCAAGATGAATTGGCTACATTCGTTTCTTATTGCCAAGGATTAACAATCGATTTTGAAAACAACTCTTATGGAGGAACAAATTATGCTTGGGACTTTGGAGTTGTCGGATCAGCAACTGATGTTAGCACAGCATTCGAACCGTCTTTCACATACCCAGCGCCCGGATCTTATACTGCAATGCTCGTTGTAAATCCAGGATGGCCCTGTACCGATACTGCATACATGGATATTGTGGTGAACAATGAATTGGAGGTAACATGGCTCTCTCAAGATTCACTTTGTCTGCTCGATAATGAATTTGACTTCACAGCCGTCGGCCCCGCAGGAATAACCTATGAATGGGATTTTGGACCGAATGCGAATCAGCCTACCGCGACCGGAGCCGTTGTTAATGATGTTTCATTTTCGACATCTGGATTGCAATCTGTGACAATTACAGGAGTCGTTTCGCTATGCACATCATCGTGGACAGATGAAGTTTTCGTAATGCCTGGCCCTGAAGCTGGAATGATCATCCTTCCGAATATTGAATGCCAAGGACTCGATATTTATTTTGACAATAGCTCGACAAATGCAACCAATTACGCATGGGACTTTGGAGATGGCGTTGGAGTATCCAGTGATTTCGATCCTTCCTATGTTTTCCCTGGACCGGGAACGTATACTGTTACATTATCGGCTTGGTCATCTCCATCGTGTATTGACGTGATTCAAGAAACAATTACGCTCAATGAACTTCTTGTTATTGATTTTACTTCAGCTGCATCCATGTGCATTACAGACAACAGCTTTGACTTTGATGGTACAGTAAGTGGACCTGCTGGATCTGTTTATACGTGGAACTTTGGACCGAACGCTTCACTATCAAGTTCAACTGATATCGATGTGTTTGATGTCGTATTTAACGTGCCAGGAACAATTCCTATTACCTTAACAGGAACTTTCGAAAACTGTATTGAAAGCGAGACTCAAGAAATCTATTTATTCAGTCCTCCGACGATTAATTTTGGAATAGAGCCAGGATTGCAATGCGTTCCATTTAATGCGCAATTCATTGATCTAAGTTGGGCCGAAACACCGATTTTTTACGATTGGGATTTTGGAGATGGCGGTTTTTCTACAGACCAAAACCCGTCTCACGTTTACAATTTTGTTGGGAATTACCCTGTGACTTTGACGATTTATACGACTGAAGGATGCATTGACACATTGACGCTAATGGAGTCCGATATTGTTAATGTTAATCCAAACCCAGAAGCGGGATTTGCGGTAACGCCTGATTATACAGACATCTGTAATTCAGTTGTCGAATTCATTGATCAATCGGTGGGGGTTGATCATTATTTTTACTGGTACGATGACTCTACAATTTTCTCAAATGGAACGGAAGCAAACCCTACACACCAGTATTTGTTCGATGGAACGCATTACCCAATGCAGATCGTAACAAACGAATGGGGCTGTAAAGACACGGCGTACAGCGAATTGTACATTGAGCCATTTACACTTTATATTCCAAATGCATTTACACCAGACGGAGACGAATTCAACAATACGTTTAATGCGATCACCGATTTCTACATCTATGAATGGCACTTGAAAGTCTACAACCGTTGGGGACAAGTTCTCTTCGAAACGTATGACGTTGATCAAGGATGGGACGGGACCTACAAAGGACAATTGGTTCAAGATGGAACGTATGGTTACACCATTCAGTACAGAACGTGCGAGCCTCTAAATCCAGATCATTTCACTACTGGACATATTAATATGTTGAGATAGGTTTTGGCTTAACAGATCAGACTTAAATTCCTTCTTAGATATTAGATTGTTAGACGGTCCTGATATCTAATCAATTAAAAAACTCAAAGCGATCTTCGGCATTATATTTTGCTTCCAATCGGCATTTGCGTAGCTTCCATAATTGTAAAACACACCTATTCCGAGCCCCATCATGGATGAAGTATAGAGACCGTCCAGTATTAAGCCGCCTTCGTAATAACCATTTTCCATGGTTTGAAAATCAGAAATGTGGTCCAAACGATCATTCATTCTTCCGTAACCAATGGCGTGGTGCACTGAAACCTTTGGCTCGTTCCATT
Organism: Crocinitomicaceae bacterium; assembly: GCA_047630755.1. Classification (GTDB taxonomy): domain Bacteria; phylum Bacteroidota; class Bacteroidia; order Flavobacteriales_D; family Crocinitomicaceae; genus UBA4466. The sequence goes on from JBLHYG010000009.1 coordinate 156,321, forward strand.
TCGCCGCGGTTTTGAAAGATTTAAATTCGAATCGAGTGAACAGAGCTGCTTGTTCTGAACTGTAAAACGTTCCCGGGCTCATTGTTTCGAAGGTATTCAAAACGCTAGTCAACCATTGTATTCCCGTTCCATTTCCAACGTGCGTTAAAAACAAAGGTACTTTTCCAACCGTCTTTCCAGCTTCTACTTTAACCTTAAACTTCCCCACTCCAAGGAAGTTAAACGTTTGGGAAACCTCAGCATTCATTCGCAAATAATCAAGATTGCTTTCGAACCATCCTTTAACCCCTCGTGCCAATTTAAACTTCAGTACTGGATACTTGATTCCTTGAGATACTTTCCTGTTCCCCAAAAGCATGTACTTCTCTAAAATATTCCACTTAAATTCAAATCCGATTTCAGCTACATCTACATCAACAGGACTTGAATAAGTTCCGTCCAAGGGTTGAAATCGATACCCCTCAGTAAATCCAATGCGCTGATAATTCCCAAACAATCGAAACGACATATTCGCCTTGACATCTGTCGTAAATGCAATTTCGCCCAAACGTTGGCGGTCCATACTTGAAATGAACAGAAACCGCAGTGCATTTGAGTTTTCCAAGTTAAACCCTGCTCCCATGAAATTGTTTCCACCGCGCTCGTAGATATCTTGTTGGTATTTCAGTTCGATTTTCATTCCACGTTTTCGGCTTAAATGAAAGGTTGAGTAGGCACCATATTTCCATTCTTTGTCGCCTGTTGCCCATCCAAAATATCCACCAACGACAATGTTTTTCATCAGCTTTTGAGAGTTCTCCAACCCCAAACCAAAGCGGTAGCGTTCGTAATAATTAAAGCTCAGAAGTCGTGTTAAATCCAATGCATAATTTCCTATCGGCAGTTTGCCATCTGACAATTGATTTAAAAATTTTAACTTTTTATCAAAACTTTGCGCCTCTGAAAGGCTGTCAATCATCTCATACGTTCGCAACTCCTTATCCGTTATTTCGTAACGTCTGAGTGAATCCCATTGATTTTCATTTTGTGCATTTGCATCTTCTGCTGTATACAATGAAATATTATTATCGAATTTTTTAACAAGGTCTGTTGGATTGATTTCAATGTCGGAAATATAAGTTTGTCCCGTCCCAACAATCGTCGACTGCTTAATTCCAGAAGCCAATGGGGTTCCGAAATCCACCTCGGTGTTCAACTTGGTTGGAAACCACTTTTTATTGTTTGAAAATTCATATTCCTGAACAATTTTAATCCTCATCCCCGTCGTATCAGCATAGGGTTCAGCAATTACTTTCTCAACTGCAAAGCCATTCGTATTGATATACAAATGCCCCTCCAAGCCCTTAAATGATTTTCCTTTTCGCGGTCGGTAATAGATGGTATAGGTCGTGTCCGATTCATGAAATGTAGAATCCTCCAGGATGAACAAATAACGATTGATCCCACCAAAAGCCAGCGGGTTGATATACTTCGAACCCATTAAATCAAACTGATTGTCGTAAAAACTGAAGGACTGCATTCCATTGGCAAAAGTGGAGAACATTGGGTCTGTAAATCCAGAAACTTTATAGGCCGTAATTTCTTCTTGATCTCTATAAGGCGGTGTAAACGTCCGCTTTGAAGTAGACTCCAACATGAATAAGTGTTGCTCAGAGAAAAATTTACGCATTTCAATCAGTGTACTGTCCGACGTCGTATCGGAAATTGCAGCCAAACCTTCTTGATTGACATCGAAAATAAACTTGCTGTAGCTGTTGTATCGAAACCCATCGTTTTTCATTGGATGGTTGGCTTTTCGATTCTCAATAGCCTTTTTCATTATTCGATGCGCTGGATTAACGCCCGGAACAACCGTCATTTCGTCGACCTGCTGAACGTTGGGTTGCAAGTAAACAATTGTATCTTCAATTGCATTTACGTCGATTGTAGTGTCTATATAACCGCCGTATTTCAATATAAAATTGGTCGTCGAGGATTGAATCTCGAAGGCTCCATCAATATCAGCGAGAAAAGGTTCTCCATCATTTGGAAACACTTTGACAAAAGGAATAGAGCTTTCAGAAAAGGCATCTTTCACGAAATAGGTTTCTTGACTATAAACCTGAAAAACAATCAAGGAAAAAATAAATAGGATCAAACGCATGCAGCAAAATTAGTTAAACGATTTGCTTTACAAATCATTTCTTAGTGATAACACATTAATTTCTATAATGTTATAATCGAAGGGCAACTTCTTGTATATTTGTTCGCACTACCATGATTATGAGACTCTTCTACCTTTTTCTTTTCACAGTAATATCGTTTGGGTCCATTTCCCAAGAGCAAGACCCTTACTTGAAGAAATTAGGTGTTTATAATCAAAGCAGACGTACTTTAAAGGATACCATTCTTGTACGGAAGCTCAACAAAACAGGTTCAGATTCGAGCTATACAAACCCTGTAAAAGGTGAGTTGTACACGAAAGAAGCCATTAAAATTGCAGGTAAGATCGAAGATTTCAAAGGACAAATAAGCGGATATCTCTTCCTTGGATCCGCTAAAATCTACATGAATGAGTATGATTCCGCGCTGTTTTATGTAGATCGAGCACTCGATATTTCAAGAAAACACCACTTTGATTTACTCGCTGTAAAGTCAATTAATATGCGCGGCTCCGTATATGCCTACAAAGGTGATCTTGTTAAAGCGTCAGATCAATATTTCAAAGCACTGAGTCTGGCAGAAAAGATCCATGAAAAGCATACCCTTACTAGCTATACTAATTTGGGGTACGTCTTTTTTAATTTGGCCAATTATAAGAAATGTACCAAATATTGTGAAAAAGGATTCCAGCTTGGAGAAAAGTACAAGGATACTTCAGCGATGCTGATCACGATCAACCTTCTCGCTCTTGTCCAAAAAAATGAAAACCATCATGATTTGGCGTTAATACAATTTGCCAAAGGGTTGAAATTGGCTCGAGCATCGAATAGCATTCAGCTTCAAGCTCAGATGTTGCACAACATGTCCAATATTTATTTTGATAAAAAAGAATATGATAAAGGATTTGAACTGTTCAATCAATCCATTGAATTGAGTAAAACGAGCGGGTCATTTTTATCAATAGCAGGAAGTTTTCACACCCTAGCGACTAACTATTCTGAAATCGGTCGCCATAAAGAATCAGAAATTGCTTCAGATAGCACAATGAAATACGCGTTAAAATCGGGGAACTATGAAATGATTAAGGAGGCTTATGAGATGAAATCCATAATCATGAAGCTTACAAAGCGATTTAATAAATCACTTTACTACCTTGAAATCGCCTATAAATACAAGGATAGCTTGAATTTAGCGGATCTCAATGATGCCGTTTCAGAGTCGGAAGACAGCTTTGAAAAAAAGAAAAAGCAAATGGCTGATTCTTTAAAACAAGTTCAAGCAGATGCCAAAGTTGATCACGACAACAAAATTTCCGCCGAGCAGGTGAAAGCAAGAGAAAATTTAATCTGGGTTTTTGCCTTCGTTTTGGTTCTGGTTGGAATCGGTTTGTACTACCTCAAAAGAAAGAATCAGTTGGTTAAAAACCAGAACAATATTGTGAAAAAGCAAAATGCTGAAATTCAAATTCAACACAAGGAAATCACGGACAGTATTCTCTACGCAGAACGAATTCAGGACGCGATCATGTCAAAAGAAGGCGAATGGCAGAAGATCAGTGACGCACATTTTGTACTCTTCAAACCGAAAGATGTAGTGAGCGGAGATTTTTACTGGGCCTACAACAACGCAGATAAAAACTTATCCATCTGGGCCGTTTCAGATTGCACTGGGCACGGCGTTCCTGGAGCATTCATGAGTATGCTTGGAACAGGATTCTTGAATGAAATCGTTATTGAAAACCGAACAACCGACCCAGGAACGATCTTGGATTTGCTTCGTTCTAAAATTGTAACAGCATTAACGCAAAAAGGAGAAGCGAAAACCAAAGATGGAATGGATATTTCAATTTGTGTCTGGGACAAATCTGCGAAGAAATTGCGCTATGCTGGAGCAAACAATCCGCTGTGGATCATTCGACACAAAGACAGTCCGCGACCGGACAACGTAAAGAAGGTTTTGGACAGTAAAACATCGGCTCTGAGCCTTTTGGAAATTGCTCCCGACAAAATGCCAGTTGGGTATCAGTTTGCAACTCCTCCCCCATTTTTAACACGTGAAATTGATGTTCTTAACGGAGATGTTTACTATCTAATTACAGATGGATTTGCGGATCAATTTGGAGGTGAGAAAGGAAAGAAATTCAAATCCTTGCCCTTGAAGTATCTTATTTTGGAGCTGCAAGAAAAATCTGTGAGTGATCAACGAAAGGTTTTGGACGAAACATTTGAGCAATGGAAAGGCTCCGAAGAACAAGTCGATGACGTTTGTATTGTTGGTGTTAAGGTGATCATCTAGTTCACGTACAATTCAGAGAGTATGGTAGGTGGGGCAACAACATTCATCAGATTAAAAATATATTCTATTCATTATTTTTGAATTAAAACATATAAATCATGGCAGGGAATCTTCCTTGTTTACTGCCCTTGCATTAAGGAAAGTTCGTTCCTGCTGCGGGGTCTAGTATGGCATCTCTTGTCCGTCTAATGACGGTGACGCATAAAAAGACTTCTCATAACAACTAGTTGCTGCAAAGAGCCCTCTCATTTTCGCTATGTTAGAAACAACAGAATGCTAGTACTTCACTACTTTTTCTGTTAATTCGCCTTTGCTGGTTGTTACCACTAGGTGGTACATTCCCGGATCGAGGTTTGAGATATCCAATTTCCCCCCTTCAAATGGAAGGTGTTTCATTTCTACCCCTTGGTTGGAGAAGATCATCACCTCTTCAATTTCTACATCTTTCACTGCAATGTTGATTTGATCTGTTGCGGGGTTTGGTGAAACCTCAAGTAAATCGAAGTCTTCCACTTCACTTATCGATGCGTTTGGTTCGTACTTCATAATTGTTCCTCCAGAACCGACAATCCACCCCAAATTCTCGTTCACATAATATTGATCAAGCATGGTTTGTCCCAAAGTATGGAAGATATTCCAAGTAACACCACCGTCCGTTGTTTTGAGAATGCGATCGCCCGGATTGGCAAACTCAACCACATATCCAACCATATCGGAAGTGAAATAAATGTCCATGATACTCCAATCGTAAAGGTGATCGACAACTGTTAGAAAATCGTCTTGACTCGAAACCAATTGCCCGTAATATTCGCTACCAACGTGTCCGTGCCCTTCAGAACTAAAGAACATGGTCTGGAATTGGGTGTTACCGAGATTAAACATTCCCGAGTTGAACATGTAGGTCCAGTTTTCGCCACCATCGGTTGTTTTGTAAATGGTGTTAATACCGAACCCGTAACCCACTTGTGGCGATACAAAGTGTGTACCCAAGATGTTCGTAGACGATAAGACATTGTACCATGATACACCGCCGTTAACAGTTTTGTAAATTCCGCCGAAACGCGCTGAAACGAATCCAGTTTGAGCATCGAGGAATTCGACGCTGTAAGGATCGTCTGAATTCGGGATAAACAATTCTTCAAACGTAGCGCCGCCCGTTACTGATTTATACAAGTAATATGCTCCTAAGGTTTCTCCTGCCGTGAAATAGAACACATCGGTTGATACCATCGACAATGAATTGATTTTTTCGTTGGTCGGACCATTTAGTATCGCCCAATCGTCGCCACCGTTTCCAGTTTTGAGTAACTTCCCAGAGTTACCTCCGATATAGCCGCTATTCTGGTCAATGAAATCAACAACACGTAAAGTTGCTGGACCTTGAGAGTTTTGATAAGTGTACTGTCCAAAGGAAGTAAAGCACAGCGCACTAAAAATAAATAGTAGAATTTTCATAAAACGAAATTAATTAAAAATATGAAGACCGCCCGTTATGCGAAGTTTTAGGACATGCGCAGATTCTCAAGGACTATGCCAAAAACAGTAAACCTAATTATAAATAGCAAGCATAACACAAGATAAATTCCAGCGCCGCTTTAGGTCTTGATGCTGTGCATCGGCTTCTTCGAGAACCTGTCTTTTTGAATGGGAAAAATCTTAATTTCAAGACAACAATCAGTATTATGAATAGAGAGGAAGTGTCATGATGGACAATTGCCCTGAAGATTAAAGCAATTTGTATAAAAACAGGCATTCTCTAAACAGAGAACTCATGAATTGAATTTGAAGAAAACAATTGGGATGTCGACCTTAACAAAAAAGACAATAGATTTTAGTGCTTGACACGGCTCAAGCAAACACACCCTGAATGTTCAAATCCGTTGTCGAAACAACTTATTCAAATTATCGTCTATAAATTGGCGGTAAATATAATACGCGAATCCATTGTAAACAATGACCTTCTCTGGATAAGCATGTCGTGTAATCTTCGTTTTTCGATCAATCTCACAGCTGTCAAGCGAAACCCTTCCGAAAATTTGCGCGCCGTGTTTTTCTTCAACTGAATAAAAAATGTTTCGCTTGGCGTCGAGCTGCATCTCCCCTTTCCAATGATTTTCGTTGTGGTAGTTAATCGAGTGCTTGTCCACTACTACTCGATCCTCCGTCATTCGTACAATCTCACCGTTTACATGATCGAATATGAACGTTGTATCATTCCGAACGAACAATGGATTGTAATAAGGCCTTAGCACAAATTGCCCATAAAATTGCCGCTTGTCCAAATGCCTCTGAATCTCGGATGATCGATCATTTCTCAATTGTCCTTCTTGCGTTTGATCTTCCCAAGTTGGCGCTCTTGTCCCGACGCTTTGGCTGTACTTTCTTCTCAATCGAAACTCTTCCTTCTTGATCTCGGCTTCTGTTTCGCGTGCACTCCGAACCAAAGACGAATCTTTAATTTCATAAACATCCAGATTAAATTTCGAGACGTTTTCAATTTGATAATAATCCGTCGTTTGACTGTAATCCTTGATCGATTTAAAAATAAGCCCAACATCATTACTGGCCTCACAATCTCTAAAATAGTATTTGTATAAATCCAACGATTTCTTCTCCGCAAAAAGCAGCGTGTCAGCGGACTTCTCAATGCGAAACATACTGTCTCTACTAAATACATGAAGCGCTCCTGTGCAATCTAAAAACAGTGACTTAGGATGAAAGGTTATCAGTTTTTTCACCTTCAGGTTCATGTCAGAATCGAGGAGGTAGAGGTAGTATTTTTTGAAACGGTTCAAGAGCAAAAAGGTGCCGTTCGAATCAATGTGAAAATCCATGATGTAATACCTCGAATCTTTGAAGGCAATTTCCTTTTTACGTGAATGACTCACACTTACTTCGTTAAGTTTTTGCGATCGCAGAGAATCCTGACCAAATGATAAAAAGGTCGAAAAGTAAATAAGAACAAGCAGTGTTGTTTTCATAATAAGTCTACTAAAGATACAACATTGATGCATTTTACAGCATGGATTTAAGATCCTTTGAGTGAATTGACATCGTTGTTGAGTCAATTGCTTAACTTTATTTAAAATTCAGCAGCTATTTCTACTTTCCGAGACAATATCAACATTCTTAAACACGTCAATATCTATAGGGCGTGGAACTTATGCGTTTTGCAGGGAAGCTATTTGATTTCTCGGTTATTAAAGAAATCGAAGCACAGAGGAATGCCGTTTTCATTGAGCATCGAACCGACAACTGCATGCAATCTAGGTTGTCCTGAATGCCCAAGTGGTCTAAAGCAATTTACACGACCGACTGGGAGACTCGATCTGTCTTTACACGAAAAAATGATTGCGCAATTGAAGCGGTCTGTGTTCTACATCAACTATTATTTTCAAGGGGAACCGTTCTTGCACCCCAATTTCCTGGAATTAATCAAGGAAGCAAAAAGAAATAAAATTTACACCTCAACCTCAACAAACGCTCATTTCATTAATGAAAAAATGGCAGGAGACATTGTTGAATCTGGATTGGATCGCTTGATTATTTCGATTGATGGGTTGACGCAAGAAACGTATGAGAACTATCGAATTCATGGAAAGCTCGACAAAGTAATCGCCGGAACAAACGAAATGATTCAGGCCAAATTGCGATTGAACTCAAGCACACCGCATCTGATTTTTCAATTTTTAGCGGTTAAACCAAACGAGCACGAAATTCCACAGGTGTTTGAATTGGGCAAAGAAATGGGAATTGACGAGGTTCGAATCAAATCGGCTCAATTGTACGAATTTGAAAATGGAAATCCTTTAATGCCTGAGAATGAAAAATACTCGCGCTACAGAAAACAGGCAGATGGGACGTATAAAATGAAATACAAACTCGGCAATCACTGCTGGCGAATGTGGTCTTCATCGGTGCTTACTTGGGACGGAAAAGTGGTTCCTTGCTGCTTCGACAAAGACGCAAAACATGTTCTTGGAACTGTCGCTGACAATGATTTCAAAACCATTTGGCACCATCCACAATACAACGCATTTAGAAACGCGGTTTTGACAGGAAGAAATGACATTGAAATTTGTAAGAATTGCTCTGAGGGTAGTAAGGTGTGGGTTTAAAAGGACTTTTTCGCAGAAGTACAACTGCTCTGAAACGGGGAATCATTCAAACACATAACTTTCAGGATTAATGTCAAAGAAAAAACGAGGAATTGGAGGTCAGCTATTGGCTGCTCTTAACGCAACTTGGGGATCATTCATGTATGCACTTCGAGCTATTGGCGATTCCTTTTTACCTTAGTCCAACTATTCAATTAATAGTAAAAGATGCTGAAACTTGTCTAGCAATTCCATCCGGTCCACTCACCTTCAATACCATTGAAACTATCGCTCCAGACTTTGCCGAACGCATTGCCTTCTCCATTGTTGGGCTGATTCTAGATCCTGGATAGGAAAGAATTGCCGCTTCTTTTGACGAGCCTTCGACATACATGCTAAACGACACAATTGTATAGTTGCTTAAAACTTGACCTGAACTTTGACTACGAATACTCAATATCTTAGTAGATCTAGAAATTGCTTCGCCCGATTGGGAATTCCCAAAGAATATTGTCGGATCATCCTGCGCTAAGGTTTGGAAGCTTAAAAAGAGAGTTAGAATAAGTAATGCTTTCATTTGTTTGAAGTTTTGGTTCAATAGGATAATTCATCCTTTCAAAAAAGAATCAACATTAAAATAACTCAGTCTTTATTCCAAAGTAAACGTTCCAGGTATTTGACGTGTAATTCCATCTGAGCTTTGCACTGTACAAATAACCATCACTTCATCACCAGCCTTTGCAGATACCAACAAAGCTTTCATTAAATCACTTAAGTTAGGAGATGTACTTGCTTCAGTTCTTTCACCAATACTAATTGATGCACCCAAGACGCTATAGTGCGGTATAATTCTTACCCCTTTTGGAACGCCTACTGAAAAAGAAGTCGCAGACTTAGAAATTACTCCACCATTTTCAACACCGCCGAATGAAATAACAGCACTGGGCAGGTTACCTACCTTACAATTCACTGTTAAAAATGGTTCTTTCTCCCCCTTTTTGATGAAACTTATAGATGCTGATTTTTCAGTTCCAACAGTAATCCAATACCTTTTTACATTCGGATTTTCCGATGGTGCGACTTGTGATGTTTTTAAATTAAAATTCTCGATTGTGTATTCAATTTCCTCCCCCGTTGTAGTGATCTCTAGTACGTTACTATACCCCCTAAAAAGCATATTTTCACCTTCAGCATTAGGAAACTCATTGATTGAAACCGTGATTTCTGCATTGGAAAAATTGGAAACGCTAAGGGCTATAAGAACGCTAAATAATAATTTTAATACTTTCATAATTCGAGTTTTAGTTCAAAAAGATAATTCAACGTATTAAAAAAGTAACACCGTTATTTGACATTAAACCCTGCGGCCAAATTAATTGAGTACCCAATTGAGCTTTTGCAGACTATTAAAAACGATACAGTCCCAGGCTTCATTTTCTTAAGTGTCTTTCTCATTTTCCTGTTCAATTTAGATCCTACAGCCTTCATTTCGAGATACCCTTTGACGTGCATTGTAAATGAAACAATTTCGTGATTGTAATTATTGGTGCGGACATTAAGTTTCGTTGCAAGGCGTGAACATGTATCGCCTATTTTTGTTCTTCCTAGATAGATTATCGGTTCACCAAGCGTTACGACTTTGTAGTAAAACACTTTTCTCTTAGAGGGGTTGTTTTTCTCGTACAATTCAACCTTGATGGCTTTACTTTTATAAACGTAAATCTGGAATACTTCCTTATCATAATGATGCGTTCCCCAAGTTTGCCTTGAAACACGGTTTCCTTTTGATTCAAGGATATACTCAGACGTATCTCCTTCTGGGGGAGTCATTCGAAAGAGGTTTCCGTAGCCTAAATAAACAAATGGTTTTGAAGTCGTATTGTCGTTCACCACGACTTTAACGCTATCGAGCTGTGCCTTCAATCCAAAGGACAAAAAAACGCTGAAAATAAGTCGTGAAAGCACAACTCCAATATAGCAATTAATGCACGCATTACACCAAATATTCTACCCTACAAAAGGTTAGCAAGCAAACTTTAATAACACAATGCATTGAACTGGATTCTAGTAACAACATCGTTCTCTAGTTCAAATGATATTGCACACTCATTAGGAGTATTAATAAGCAGAACATAGGCTCCGTGTTGCTCACTGTACTTCATTCGAGGGAATTGTTTAAGCATTTCAAATTTCTCCGACCCTACCCCAATACTGTTGAATTTAAGCGATCCATCACGGACATCTATATAACAGATGTAATTGTCTAAAATCTCTATTTGGCAATTGGGGTTTCTAATGTAATATTCATTGAATTCATTTTCTGGAACTTCGATTTCAAAACCATTGGGAAGTTTCGCCAACATCAGAGAGGAATCAATTCCAGAATCAAACAAATCAAATCTGGAGCATTCCAAAACAAATTGACTTGTGTCTTGAGTAAAACCGAAAAAGGAAGCAGAAATAGCAATAAATAAAAGAAGGAGTTTCATAAATCTCTAAAAGGCACAATCCAAAAGTAAACGCAAAAAAAAAGCCAACCCATTAGGGCTAGCTTTCGATACATATTAAAGACCGAAGTTTATTCTTCTTCGCTGTCTTCATAAATTCTTTTTGGCTGCATCATATCGAAAACACCCAGTGTAATCCAATAAGGAAGGATAAACGCCATAAGGAACAATAGCATCCAAAACGCCATTCCGCCTAGTAAAAGAAAAAGAACAATACCGAAAACACTCATCTCTTATTATTTTTGTACTTGTTTAACAGTTGTAAAAGTAATAATAATTCAAATAAGAGAAGGCGAAACCGATAAGAAATAATAAGGATCATTAATTTTAGCAAAAAATACAATCATGGAATACAGAATAGAAAAAGACACCATTGGTGAAGTTAAAGTACCCGCTGATAAATATTGGGGCCCACAAACTGAACGTTCAAGAAACAATTTTAAGATCGGACCGGCGGCTTCAATGCCTATCGAAGTAGTACATGCATTTGCTTATTTGAAAAAGGCAGCGGCTCATGCAAATTGTGAATTGGGTGTGTTGGCCGAAGACAAAAGAGATCATATCTCGAAAGCGGCAGATGAAATTATCGCGGGAAAATTAGACGATCAATTTCCTTTGGTGATCTGGCAAACGGGATCAGGCACGCAGAGTAACATGAATGTGAACGAAGTAATTGCAAATCGTGCGCACGTAAACGCTGGAAACAAAATTGGTGAAGGTGAAAAAACACTTGCTCCAAACGATGATGTAAATAAAAGTCAATCGAGTAATGATACGTTCCCAACAGGAATGCACATCGCTTGTTATCAAAAAGTTGTTCAAACAACGATTCCTGGAATTGAGCAATTAAGAGATACACTTCAGGCAAAATCAGAAGCGTTTAAAGACGTTGTGAAAATTGGTAGAACGCATTTAATGGATGCGACTCCTCTTACTTTAGGACAAGAGTTTTCTGGTTATGTTTCTCAATTGAACCACGGATTAAAAGCGCTAAGAAACACATTGGACCACCTTTCTGAATTAGCGCTAGGTGGAACTGCAGTTGGAACAGGTTTGAATACGCCTGCTGGTTACGATGTTCTTGTAGCCGCTAAAATTGCAGAGTTTACTGGGCTTCCATTTATAACAGCAGAAAATAAATTTGAAGCTTTGGCTGCGCATGATGCGATTGTTGAAACGCACGGTGCATTGAAACAAATTGCGGTTTCTTTAAATAAAATTGCAAACGATATTCGAATGATGGCTTCTGGTCCTCGTTCTGGAATTGGTGAGATTTCGATTCCTGCAAACGAGCCAGGATCTTCAATTATGCCAGGGAAGGTAAATCCAACTCAAGCGGAAGCAATAACGATGGTTTGTGCTCAAGTTATGGGGAACGATGTTGCAGTCACAATTGGTGGAGCTCAAGGTCATTATGAATTGAATGTTTTCAAACCAATGATGGCATCAAACTTATTGCAAAGCGCTCAATTAATTGGGGATGCTTGTGCATCATTCGATGAAAATTGTGCCCGTGGAATTGAACCAAACCAGACTAGAATCGATGAACTCTTAAACAATTCACTGATGCTTGTTACTGCTTTGAACACAAAGATTGGTTATTATAAAGCCGCAGAAATTGCAAACACAGCGCACGAAAACGGAACAACATTGAGAGAAGAAGCAATTCGTCTTGGATACGTTCCTGCTGAAGAATACGACAATTGGGTGAACCCAAAGAAAATGATTGGTTCATTGGACTAATTATTCTATAAAATTGAAAAAGGCTGTTTCTATTGAGGCAGCCTTTTTTCGTGATTTGTATTTTTTTTAATTGAGCAGTTAAAAGCGATCCCGGCAGAACCGAGATCGCCTTTGGCTACCAAAGCTTCGTGTTTCTATTACTCCAGAGTAAACACAATTGGAAGACGAACTCTCGTTCTAACCTTCCTAGCATCTATCTCAGCAGGAACCCATTTTGGGAACGAACGCACGATACGCTTCGCTTCGCGATCAATAGTTTTACTTACTCCTTTTTCAACGAATATGTTGGTGATTTCACCATCCTTTTCCACAACGAAGGACATTGTAACCGTTCCTTGAACATCTCCCTCGATATCCATTTCGGGATACTCAACGGTAGATTGAATGTATCTGAACATTTCAGAAACACCTCCAACCATACTCGCTTCCTTGTCAACCCAAATAAAGATTTCGGCATCCAATTCATCGAAAACAGGAACGTCGGCACCAAAGTCGTAACCAAGTCCATCAATGCCAACTTCCGGAACGATAGCGTCACTCGTGTTATCAGCACTTACCATGTTCTGGTCCGGGTTTGCTTGCGCATCAATTGTAGGATTCGATTGCTGAGCATCATTTGGTACAACAGGCTTTACAACGTCCTTATCTTTTGGCACTTCCTTCTCAACTTGTTGGATATCGTAGTCAATCCTCTCCGAAGTGTGGGTTCGTTTCTCAATCTCAACTGAGAATGGCGAATCATAAGTGAATGCGGCCAATGTAAATGAGCCAGCTGCTAATAAGCCCATTGCAAACAGGGCAGTTCTTTTCCGCTCGAGGTCGTACCTCGAATTTTTCTTTGCGATCATAATTAAAAAATTTATTTGTTTATAACCGACCTAAATTCAAAGTTAGTGCCAAAAATTAAAACAACTGAATATCAATTAGTTATATCGCTTTATTTTGTTAAATTTTTGTTAATGGCTGAAAGAAATGCATTTAAATATTCACAGATGCCTTTGAATTCGTCAAAATTAATCTTGCATGAGATTATCCTTACGTTACGTTAATCAATTATCTCCTTCATCACAGTAAAAAACCTTAACTTCGCAACTATTAGCAATGGCCAAGAAAAAGAAATATACGCTAACAATAGATTATGAAATCGATTTTGATCTAATCGGGATTTGTTCACACCACAACGATTACAGATTGGCGTGGAATATCAATGAGAAAATTGGATTGAATTTAGCGAAGTGTGATGAAGATTACGTTCTAACTGACAAAAAGGGCGAGGCTGTTTCAAATCATTCAATGTACTCCTTTGAAGATGAAGAAAACAGGCTGACGTATTACCTAATAAAGAACAAAAACCAAGGGAAGTTCTTAATACCGGAAAAGCCCAGCATCGACTATTTCCTTTTTCTACACGATAACATTGCTATTGAACTGGATGAATTAATGAATGATTTGAAATCTGTTCCAAGTATTCTAGGGGTTTATGAGTTCGACCCTGTTGAAATTGGATCAGCGGAAAATATAGTTTTTTAAAAAGATGAAAAGAACAAAAATAGTAGCGACAATGGGGCCTGCCTCAAGTGATAAAGAAGTATTGCGCGAGATGATGGTAAACGGATTAAACGTTTGCCGATTGAATTTTTCACACGGCTCACATGAGGTGCATGAAAAAACAATCAAGACGATCCGTGAACTGAATACCGAAACGGGATACCATATAGCAATACTTGCCGATCTCCAAGGACCAAAAATCCGAACAGGGAAAATGGAGGCCAACGGAGTTGATTTGATTGTAGGATCAGAAGTTATCATTGTAACGGATGCCATTCTTGGAACCGCAAGTAAGTTTTCAATTAACTATTTAGACTTACCAAAAGATGTTGATCCAGGTGAAAGAATCCTTTTGGACGACGGAAAATTGATGCTGGAAGTTATCAGTACCAATAAAACAGATGAAATAAAAGCAAAAGTACTTCATGGCGGAATTCTCTCTTCACACAAAGGAGTTAATTTTCCGAACACGAGCATTTCAATGCCTTGCTTAACGGAGAAAGATTTGATTGATCTTGAATTTGCCTTAGAACAAAACGTGGATTGGGTTGGGCTTTCATTCGTTCGATCTGGTGCAGATATTATTGAACTAAAAGGATTGATTGACGCTAAAGGAAGCATTGCGAAAGTGATTGCGAAAATTGAAAAACCAGAAGCGATAAAAGACATTGACAATATCATAAAAGAAAGCCATGGAATAATGGTTGCCCGCGGCGATTTGGGTGTAGAGATTCCGTATCAAAACGTACCTCTTATTCAAAAAATGCTGATTACAAAATGTAAATCACATGCTAAGCCAGTTATTGTAGCTACGCAAATGATGGAAAGCATGATTGACAACATTACGCCTTCGAGAGCTGAGGTTAACGATGTTGCAAATGCTGTCCTTGATGGAGCAGATGCCGTAATGCTTTCAGGTGAAACTTCAGTAGGTAAATACCCAATTGAGGTGATTAAAACAATGGCGAACATTGTAAAAGAAATTGAAACGTTCGAAGGTATTTACAACAAAGAAGAACTTCCAGAAAAAGATCAAACTCGATTTATTACTGATTCAATTTGTTTCAATGCGGTTCGACTATCAAGACGTGTAGAAGCAGATGCAATTCTTACAATGTCATTCACAGGATACACCGGTTATAAAGTAGCTTCACAGCGGCCAAAAGCGGCGATCTATGTTTTCACGAGTAACAAACAAATCTTGACACAACTTAATCTCGTTTGGGGAGTGAAAGGTATTTATTACGACAAAACGGAAAGCACTGACAATACCATCATGGAAATTAAAGCCATTCTTAAGAACAAAGGAATTCTAAAGGAAAATGATTTGGTGATTAACATTGCCTCAATGCCTATTGAGGCTCACGGTAACTCCAATATGATAAAATTAAGTCATGTTGAATAACGCATTTTGAATGTGGACAAGTTTTAACTATTCCCAATAGGGTTTGGTTGAATTTATCAATATTTTTGTTGGGCTTACAATTGAAACTAAGATGAAATTATTATTAACATGCCTCATTACCATTGTCTCACTCTCTGTCAATTCGCAGGTCCAGTGTGCAATTGACGTTACTATCAATGAAGGTGATTCGATTGAAATGTGTAAAAATGCATTGGTTCCGATTACGGCTTCGAATGGATTCGTTTCTTATGCTTGGACGGGCCCAGAAACGGGAATTGTACAAACATTGAATCCAACGGTTTCTGGAACTTATGTGGTTTCAGCAGCAGATGGACTTGGTTGTATTTCATTCGACACCATTGTTGTTACGGTTCACGAACCACCAATAGATGCAATTCTATCCAATGCAGGAGACACGCTTTGTCAAAACAGCAGCGGAACGACACTGAGCCTTTCTGGCACGTATCTTTTGTACGATTGGGGCGGGGGAAATAATGGACCAACTTCTACTGTTACAACTTCAGGAACCTATACGGTAAATGTTGCCGACACAAACAATTGTGTGGCCGCCTTCTCCTTCGACCTAGCGATAATTGAATTCGCTGTTGACACGGTTTATGGAAATGCTTGCTCAGCCGGATCCATATTATTGGTAGCGAGTGGTGGCTCAACGTATTCTTGGTCAACAGGGGAAACAGGAAGCCAAATTGTTATCGCTCCATCTGTAGACACAAACATTACAGTCACAATTACGGCAGGAAGTTGCGTGGGTTCAATCACCACCCTAGTAACGCCTTCTGAAAATTTCATTTTCTATCAATTGCAAGACACATTTGTTGTCGCTGCGAATGAATCAATACTCATTTCAGGTCCTCAAGGATTTGATACGTATTCATGGTCTCCTGGAGGTCAATTGATCGATTCCACAGGACAAATTGTTAATTTTAGTGGAACGGAATCAACTGTTTTAACCCTCAGTGCAATTCATCCAGATGGTTGTACGCTGACATGGACAACAGTTGTTATCGTCGTAGATTTAGTTGTCCCAAATGGATTCTCTCCGAATGGCGATTCTTACAATGATCTTTTTATAATTCCTGAATTAGACACCGTCCCAGGAAATCTAGTCGTTTGGAACCGCTGGGGAGACATTGTTTATCAAGCTGACAACTACGCCAACGATTGGAACGGAACATGTCAATCACCACGTTGTATCGGTCAAGGTGAAGATTTACCAGAAGGAACTTACTTCTATCAAGTAGATGCCAAAGGCGTTACGAAAGAAGGATATGTAACATTAAAAAGGCTCTAATGAAATTCAAAATCCTATTCTTAATTTGCTTTCTTCAAGGAACTGCTTTTTCTCAAAATTACCAGAGATATGCACAAATGAACTTCTCGCAGGCAATGTTGAATCCAGCGGCTTTGGCCATCGATGCTAAATACCAAGTTGACTTGCTATTTAGAAATCAATGGTTTCAATTTGAAGGAGCACCAACAACTTTTGCAGCAAGCGGCCAATATGAATTGGACTTTGACATGGCAGTTGGCCTTAATTTCCAACACGATAGAATTGGCGCTTACCAAAGCAACTCTGTTAGTGGTCAGTATGCATACAGAGCCCATTTCGACAACAGCAACGCACTGATTTTCGGAATTGGTCTGGGAATAGAAACGAAAACTTCAGATTTTTCTGGGGCGCTTTTAAACGATGCTGGCGATCCTGCTTTTGCACAGAGTTATACGAAAACATTCTTTAACAGCTCGTTTGGAATTTACTACTACTCACCCACATTTTATATTGGAGCAAGTGTTCCACAAATGTTCCAAACCAATTTTATTGAAAATCCAGGGTTTACGAACGAGACTCGATTTAGAATTTCGGAATGGCACTACTATGCTTCCACAGGTCTTTATCTAAAGGCCGGAGAGAACTACACATTCAATCCGAATTTGCAAGTGAAAATGGTGTATGGTGCGCCAATTCAAGGAGACTTAACTCTGAGGAATACCTTGTACGGTCGCTTTAGCATTGTAGCAGGATTCAGCTCTGAAATTGCCATTATCGCAGGAGTTGATATGTTGATCACGCCGTTCCTTAGAGCCGGTTATTCATACAACCACAGTGTTGGTGACCTGTCTAGAATCTCAGGGATGACAAACGAATTTCACATTGGCTGTGGACTTCCTTACAGAAATTCTCGTCGTGACTTCGGAAAGCGAATTTACCTCAATAGAAAAGGTGGATTCGCAAGAGAACACAAGTTCAATTCCCGTAGAAAGAAGAAAAGGTAGTACGCTTATTTCATCTCAAAAAGCGTTGGTATTTTCATACTTTCGCAATTCGCTCGAAAAAAATTGCACAGCTTAGGCTAAAACGCATATTTATTTCACACTATTAGCTACTTTTCGTTTCATCAAAAGAGATGTTAGCTGTATATTTGCAACTCATAATTATTATTACTCGATATGAACGATTTTTCAAGTAGACATATCGGTCCAAATGCTGAGGAAACAAAAGCAATGTTGGATACGATTGGGGTTAATTCAATTGACGAATTAATAGACAAAACTATTCCAGCTCACATTCGATTGAAAGGTGAGTTGAATATCTCTGAAGGAATGACCGAGCAAGAATACCTTGATCATGTAACTGAATTGGGAAACAAGAACAAAGTTTTTAAATCGTTTATTGGTCTTGGATACAATGAAACCATTGTTCCTTCAGTAATTTTGAGAAACGTATTGGAAAACCCAGGATGGTATACTGCCTACACGCCGTACCAAGCTGAAATTTCTCAAGGACGTCTGGAAGCGCTATTGAATTTCCAAACGATGATTCTTGACTTAACAGGAATGGAACTGGCCAACGCCTCTTTATTGGATGAATCAACTGCAGCGTCTGAAGCAATGATTATGCTCTACAACAGTAGATCGCGTGCAGAAATAAAAGCAGAAAAAAATAAATTCTTCGTTTCAGAGACATTGTTCCCTCAATCCATTGATGTGATTGTTGGACATGCGAAAAACTTAGGAATCGAATTAACGATAGGCAACGCAAACGAATTTACTGGAGACGATTCATTCTTCGGTTCAATTGTTCAGTATCCAGACGCACATGGATGCATTGATGATTTGAACGGGTTCATTTCGAAAATGAAGGCACAAGAAATTAAAATTGCCGTTGCAGCAGACATTCTTTCTTTGGTTCTATTGCAATCACCCGGTTCGATGGGAGCTGACGTTGTTGTTGGTTCTTCACAACGCTTTGGTGTCCCAATGGGATTCGGCGGGCCTCACGCGGCTTATTTTGCAACGAGAGAAGAATACAAAAGAAACATTCCAGGACGTATCATCGGTGTATCTAAAGATGCAGATGATAATATGGCGATGCGAATGGCGCTTCAAACGAGAGAGCAACATATTAAAAGAGGAAAAGCAACGTCGAACATTTGTACAGCACAAGCATTATTGGCTGTTATGGCAAGTATGTATGCTGTTTATCACGGACCAAAAGGATTGAGACACATCGCATTGGGCTTGCATTCATTGGCGACACAAACTGCTAACGGATTAAAAGCTGCGGGAGTTAAAGTTGGAGCGGGACAGTTCTTCGATACGATTCATGTTACAGATGTTGATTGTGAAGCGATCAAAGCTTCAGCAGAAAAATTAGAATTAAACTTCAATTACATCAACGCTAGTTCATTATCGATTAGCTTCGGTGAGAACCACACGAGCGCAGAAGTAAATGCAATATTAAGTGTGTTCGGAGCAGGTGAAAATGCTTCTGAAGAAAGAACTTCATCGTTGAACAATGCTGTTCTTCGTACAGATGCCGTTTTAACACACCCAACCTTCAGTCGTTTTCATTCAGAATCGAAAATGATGCGTTACTTGAAGCGTTTGGAGAACAAAGATTTGTCTTTGGTACACAGCATGATTCCTTTGGGATCTTGTACAATGAAATTGAATGCGGCGAGTGAATTGATGCCAATTACGAATCCTCAATTCAGTAAAATTCACCCATTCGCACCTTTGAGTCAATCGAAAGGGTACCACGAGATGTTCAGAGAATTGGAAAAAGATTTATGTGAGTGTACTGGATTTGCGGGAATGTCATTGCAACCGAATTCTGGAGCTCAAGGTGAGTACGCTGGATTGATGGTGATAAAAGCCTACCATGAGTCAAATGGAGACACACAAAGAGATGTAATTCTTATTCCTTCATCTGCGCACGGAACAAACCCAGCTTCTGCGGTAATGGCAGGATTTAAGGTTGTTGTTACGGGGTGCGATGAAAACGGAAACATTGACATTCCAGAATTGGAGGCGAAAGCGGAAGAGTTGAAAGATACGTTAGCGGGATTGATGGTAACGTATCCATCTACACACGGTGTTTACGAGGAAGGAATTAAAGACATTACATCTATTATTCACGAACGCGGCGGACAAGTTTATATGGACGGTGCGAACATGAACGCTCAAGTTGGGTTGACAAACCCGGGGAATATTGGAGCTGATGTTTGTCACTTGAACTTACACAAAACGTTTGCAATTCCTCACGGAGGTGGTGGACCAGGAATGGGACCAATTGGAGTTGCAGCACACCTCGTTCCTTTCTTGCCCGGTTCGGTAATGTCGAGCGAAGCAGGCGGAGATCAAGCTATTCATGCTATTTCAGCAGCGCCTTATGGCAGTGCTTTAATCTTGTTGATTTCATATGGATACAACAAAATGCTTGGTTATAAGGGATTGAGAGAATCTACGGAAGTGGCGATCTTGAATGCAAACTATTTAGCAACTTCATTGAGCAATGATTTCGATATTCTATACAAAGGGAAAAACGGAACTGTGGCGCACGAAATGATCTTGGATTGTAGAGAATTCAAAGCAGAAACTGGTGTTGAAGCGGGAGATATTGCGAAGCGATTGATCGATTACGGTTTCCATGCACCAACGGTTTCTTTCCCCGTTGCAAATACCTTAATGATCGAGCCAACTGAAAGTGAAGACAAAGAAGAATTGGATCGTTTCATTGAAGCCATGATTTCTATTCGAAATGAAATTAGAGACATCGAAAACGGAAGAGGAAATGGCGACAAAGAAAATAACTTGTTGAAAAATGCACCGCACACCGCAGATTGCATTATCAACCAAGAATGGAATTATCCTTACACTCCCAAACAAGCGGCTTATCCAGTTGATTACTTAAAAGATTGGAAATATTGGGCACCTGTTCGAAGAGTAGATAATGCTTTTGGAGACAGAAACTTGATCTGTGCTTGCCCTAGCATTGAAAGCTATATGGTGGAAGAAGTATAGGGGTTTAGTATACGATTTGAAAAGCTCTTTTTTCGGTTTGTCCGAGAAGGGAGTTTTTTTTTGTGATAGTTATTGGAAGAACGGCAATCAACATGGTAAGGCATAGTTTACCCAAAAGGCAATTCACGAACGGGTAGGATACATGGTTTAATGCATGGCAAAGGTGAATATCAAACAGAAAAAGATGGAAGGGATAATGAAGATCAGTACTGGCATGGTAGAATGATACAGTATCCAATTACAAACTACTAAAACCACCTCAAAAGCTTATCTTGGAAAACAATTTCGATAGGGAGTTATACTTATTCCTAGTGCCTGATGACAATGGTATTAAACAATTACACTTCACCATGAAAGAAACCCGATATAGAAGATATACTGCTTTTGGGGTATACTTGTTTTTAACAGCCCCTATTTTGATTATTGGAGGGATTTCTACTGCACTTTTAACTGAAACAAAAGAAGAATTTGAGCTTATTTACCCTGTTGTATTTCTTGGAGGTTTAAATAGCATGGCGCTAATCAGCCTGGTTGGTACCGTTTTTAGATTTATTGAATTAAGAAAGTATGGTGGAACCATTGTAAACCGTTCATCATTTTCAAAACGAAAAAAAATTGTCCCAAAAAAATCAGTCTACGTAGTAGTTGCTATAATATTATTCTTTTCCTCATTTGTAATTTTGACAACAGGAGCTAAACTTTTTAAATCCATATTCGTCCTGATAGAATAGTGACATTCAATAACTGCAAACAAAATCCATGCGGATTTCTGCTTTGAGAGATCACTTAAGTGTTAACAACACTCAACATAAAAGCTAAGTGCAGATAGCCAACGGTTGGGGACACACCTATTAAAAGGTATATTCGTTGAGCATATATATAAGTTATATCAAGTGAAAATTACACCAATGCATTATTTAATAACCATATTTTTTTTATTTCTGGGGTCAATTGCTTTTTCTCAAAAACCGCCACCTCCTCCAGTAGCTGCTGCGGTAGCTGACTCAAGTTATAAACCAATCATTATGGAAGTAGTGAAGTCATGCCATTATGAATTGTATTATGAATATTATAAAGATTCAATTATTGATCATTATGCGAACAAATACAATTGGAATAAGAAGAAAGTTAAAGCGGTTAAGAAGAAATTAATTTACAAACCAACTTCGGAGTTTTCCTATTATAATGCATATGCATTTGATTCAAAAACACAACTCAAAAACACTAAAGAATACAATTTAGCTTTAAACAAAAAACAATTGAAAAACCTTGAATCACTTCACAATGACATGATTATTCATAATATGATTGGTCGATTGAATAGGATGTGTGAAAAGGCCATGAACTAAACGTTACTAACAATTAAGTACACATTACACATAGCAGATTATAAAAAGATGATCAAGTACATTGTGGTTACTATGGGCACAATGTTTATATGTATGCCCTTTATATTATTGCCTCTTCCTCCAGGTGTTTTAATTGGTGGTTTCCTTTCTATAGTTATTATTGGCCCAATATGTTTAGCCATTGCAATTAAAAGAATCTCAAGTAAAGAAGAAATACGACTAAGTGCTGATCAAATTGGAAGTGCAACATTTGGGCAAATAAGATTGGATAGTATTAAGTCATACAAAGTATTAAGTTTTAGAGGTGCAACCTCCTTAGTTTTTAAATTAGTAGATAACAGGAAACTTACAATAGCTCCAAGAAAAACCACATCAATATCAGCCGAAGCTGAGTTTCAGGAATTTTTAAAAAAATTCAAAAAGCACATGGTTGCTGTTACTAATCGAGTAGACGGCTCCGCCAGATAATCTGACGGAGTGCGCCTCTCACACCACCGTACGTACGGGTCTCGTATACGGCGGTTCACTGAGCATACTGTAAAAGCTCTTTTCACCATTTACAGCTTTGTTATACTTTTCAATAAGGCTATACCCTATCTTTCAAGAGTATTCCTTATCGAATCTCTAACTACTCAATGTTCAGTCCTTCCTTGCTTGTGAGACCATCTACTTCTCTAAGTAGCTCGTTTCCTACAAGTACTATGACCTCTGCTGACTTCTCCGATTTGCCAACTCGTGGCTT
>JBLHYG010000010.1:0-176559 GCA_047630755.1 Crocinitomicaceae bacterium
TTAAAATGGTCCCCAATCCAAAGCCACAGTAGCTCTGAATAGTCGAGAATTTGGTTCGATATTTACGTTTGCCAATGTAGCATCAATATCAAGTAATTGCTGTATCGAAATTACCATGGCATTTTGATCTGTCAAATTTTCGTTTCCTGTGACTTGAATATCACCATCTGGATCAATGATAATGTAGAATATAGAGGCTTGGTTTTTTACTACATCTGTCGTTGTGAAAACTCTTTGATTTGACGGTAAATTTTGTAATTGCATAAAATTATTTTATTCCTATTTAACGGTTTAATGAAGTTACTTTTTTGATTACAAAATAAAAAACTAAATCGTGAAAATTTAATTATCGGATTTTGCCCTATTTTGCTGCCTACTTAAAACCTGAGCATTTGAAATACTATTTGCACCACCTTGTGATTTGGGGAAAATGTGATCGATTTGAACTTCATTCGGGTCAGGAGTAACTCCGCTTTTACTTTTTTGAGAAGGGACCAGTGGGGTTCCATCTAAATCGCTTCGAAGAATACCATCGTTGTGAGCTTTGTTCGCTGCAATAATTGCTTCTTTCTGAGCTGGACTGAAATCCTTACCGCTCTCAACTTTAAATCGTCCTTCATCAATTCCTGAATATTTAGCTGGTCCCTTCCATGGAGGAACATCTCCAGGGATAAATCTACCAGTTTCTGGATGATATCTAAGAGGAATTCCTTCTGTAGTACCATTTTTAACTACGACGGGACCATTGTCGGTTTTTCTCCAATGATATCCTTCAGGAGTATCAGGGTATCCCAATTCTCGTGCTTGCTTAGGTCCACCGGTCAGACCTTTAGCCGCATCAATATCATTCACCATTTTTGCAATTGCTTCTGCTTTTGCCTGTGGATCAGTTATTTTTTCGATGGTTTCGAGTCTTTCACGAAGTTTTCCGTTAGCATCCAATTCGGCCTTGTATTGAGCCTTTACGTCGTCACAAGTAGAGCACTTAAATATGCGCCCGTCATCAAGAACTTTTATTTCATGGCCATCGTTTGTTGTCTTTTTTCCAGCAACGCCTTCATTATTCTTCACGGAATCAGCATCCACCCGAGGTATAATCTTCCCTGTCTCTGGATCAAACTTCATTTTTGGTCCATCGTAGTCAGACTTCACTCTCAGATGTGGGTTTGTTTTACCTTTGACCCAGATATGTCCCTCAGGAGCTTCTCCAAGTCCTAATTTTTTCGCTTGATGATCACCTTGAGTTCTAGGCGGGTTTTTCCATTCTGGTCCATCCGTATCCAATTTAGGTGCATCACCTTCCACTTTCGGAGCATCACCTTCCACCTTCGGAGCATCACCTTCCACCTTCGGTGCATCACCTTCCACCTTCGGAGCATCACTTTCCACCTTCGGCGCGTCACTTTCCACCTTCGGTGCGTCACTTTCTACCTTCGGAGCATCACTTTCCACTTTCGGTGCATCACCTTCCACTTTCGGCGCATCACTTTCTACTTTAGGCGCATCACCTTCCACCTTCGGTGCGTCACTTTCTATCTTTGGTACATCGCTCTCGACCTTCGGCGCATCGGCGTCTACCTTCGGAGCATTTACATCAATTTTTGGAGCATCAACAGGAATGATACGAACGCCGCCAGGGTCATTAAATCCACCAACTTCAATTTTAGGTCCTTTAATTTGCAGGCTTTGAGGAACCATAGCTGTAATTTTTGGTCCTGCGACCTTAACTCCTCCAGCAATCCCTCTAGCAATTATTGCACTTTTGAATACATTCGACCAGCTCTTGACTTCACCATACATGACTAAGTCAGCTACAACGGCACCAAGTACATCAAAGGCAACTTCAATTCCTTCCGTAAGTAAGAATGCACCTACTTTACCA
This sequence comes from Crocinitomicaceae bacterium, assembly GCA_047630755.1. Classification (GTDB taxonomy): domain Bacteria; phylum Bacteroidota; class Bacteroidia; order Flavobacteriales_D; family Crocinitomicaceae; genus UBA4466. The sequence continues at coordinate 1,883 of JBLHYG010000010.1, forward strand.
ATAGGTCCTACTGCTGCACCAAGAACGCCAATAAACGGTCCTGCGAATCCTCCAATGAATCCAGCGATCGCTCCAGAAAGAGCAGCTTCTCCTGCACCTTTGAACGCGGCTTCCCAAGTAAGCTCTCCAGTTCCTAGTCCATCAATGACATTATTTCCAACGGTAATTAGGAAGGATGCCAATGCACCAAATATGGCGCCTGCGAGTCCTAATGCCAAGGCACTGGCCAGAGTCGCATTAACTCCAACAGCCACCAGTCCAGAAGCTAGGGCTCCGAATGCACCTGCTGTTACAACCGTAAGTACAATTATAATAACGATGACAAGGATGATCAATAATACTTTAAGTACAGATTTCCACCAAGGCTCAACACCATCAGCGGCTTTTTCTGCTTCATTGCAAATCGCCGACTCTAAATCCTCGTTAATAGTTTTGGCCATGCCCTTAACAAGTCCATCAAGACTGGTTTTGACTTGGTCATCTATCATCTTCAGAATTTCTGCAAATGAAAGAATTGATAATTTCAAAACATTGTCCATTCGACCACTTGCGTAATCAAAATCGTCCTGCAATCCGGATAAGGTCGTTTTCAGTTGTTCTGTAAAGAATTCAACACGTTTTCCATCTATATCCGTAAGTAATTTAGAGTAGACGTCGTAGAAGTGATTTCCTTCGTTAATACCACTTTGGTATACTTCTGCTATAGCGTTCTTTCCTTTCGAGTATCCTTCATTAATAGCACCCTGAGCCATACCAACAACTTCTTCAACGGTAGACTTCACACCTTGCTGACCTTGATCAAATTCTGGAGTTAACTCTAATAAATCTTGTCGGTATTTTGTTTCATTTGGCGCTGGTTTTCCAGAAACTGTTTTTACATAATTTTGTAATTGCGCTTCAAGCTTTTCTGACAACGACTTTAGTCCATCCAGCAACCCTGTTTTCGATTGATGCGCAATATTTTCTAACCCAATGATTTGACGTGCGCCATAATCATTGATCATGACATCTTGTATATCCTGTTTTGTATTAAGTTCTGCAAGGGTTGCTTTTAATGCAGCGTCGAGGTTTTTGTCAAATTCTTCTTTAACTGCCTTGGCTTGTTTCAGCGCATTTGTTTTGCGCAATTCAATGGAGTCTATGCCGTCCTCCATAGCACATTTAAGGTTCTCTAAGCCTATCTGTTTTGCGCTTTCGGCAGCAAGAAGCATCTTTTTCTTCTTACACATCATTTTGTCAGCGGCTTCTTGCCCCTGAGTAACCATGCCTTCTTCGTACTGTTCACCAGTTTCTTTAGCTGATTCAGCTCTGGCCTTGTACCTGTTGATTGTTAAGTCACCATCCCAGAAATCATAATCCGGATGATTTTCGCCCTTAGCAACCATTGCTTTGTCCCAAGCGCAGGCACCAGGATTATTCGCATATCTGTAAAGCGCAGACATTTCATTTCCTTTTTTGCGCGCTTTCTTGCCGTACTCTTTTCCTGTACTTATGTGCTCATCGTAAGATTTTTTGTACTTCTCATTTATTGAAATAACGTTGGCTAAATAGGCACCTTTTATTTCTTGTTCTTGTGTTGTGTATTTATCCGCTAATATTTTTTTGTCCGTTAATGCCTTTTGCTCTATTTGGGAAACATTCGCGCCATACTGAATACTCAGTCCTAGTTTAGAAGTGAATCCCTTAATAGTTGACACGACTTTCTTTATAGTAAAGAAGGTTTTAGAAGCTTGCTTTTTCCTTTTAATATCGGCTTCCATTTTTTTCCGCTTGGCAGCAGTATCTTTATCTATGGCTTGAATGGAGTCTAATCCATTTTGAATAATATTGGCAGCAGATTCTGATTTGAGCCTAACAAAATTGTTGGCCATATCATTAACTGCAGTATTGTTTTTAGCGCTATCGTATTGGAAACTGATTGGCGTATTTGCCATTCCGCGAATTTTATTCTGAACAGCCATAACCCCACTAGTGGCGGCCATAGAAGTCATCATGTTCATCATTCGCTCTCCCATTAAAGGGATACTTGCCAATTCACCTTTCGATTTCAGCGGTTTTTTCTTCGGCTTTGCGGCAATTTCGGCTGCTTCTGATAGTGATTTCGGGCCTTTCTTCTTTTTACCTTTTTTCTTCCCTTCAGGATCGGCAGGTTCAGCTTTTACTTTTACTTCAGGTTCTCCTTGGCCTTCATTTTTGGCTTTCTCAGCTTTTTTTGCTTCTCGTTCATCACAGATTTTAGTGACGTCAGTACCTGGCTCTGGTGGTGCACTAGTATCGATGCTTGAGTCATCATTAACTGGCGGTGCGCCTTCCTGTCTTTCATCAGCAGATTGCTCTGCAGTTGCTTCTATATCTTTTGATTTTTCATCGCCATCAGGCTCTTTTTCTCCTTCTGAAGGTTTTATTGGAACCGAATAGCACGTATTACAATTCGCTTCTTTTGTGACGTTATTGTATTTAACTTCTTCGCCCTTATCACCTTTGTCGCCGCCATCGTCATCAGCACAAGCATCTTTCTTTTGAATGGCTAATTCAGATTTTTGCTGTATTTTTTCTTCCTCTGGGGCTTCTTCTTTTTTCTGTACGGTTTCGGAAGCAGCACCTTGTTGTACGGTATGTGTTAACTCGTGAGCGAGTAAGTGCTGACCACTCTTACTTGACGGATTGTATTGTCCTTTATTGAAGTAAACATCGGAACCATTGGTAAAGGCTTTTGCACCCAAATCCTGATTCATTTTCTCCGCCTTACTGTCCGTGTGAATTTTAACACCACTGAAATCTGCTCCAATGCCACTTTCCATTGTAGATCGCGTATCGTTATCCATTTTGGAGCCACCACCTTTACTGGATGCTAAGGTTGATTCTACATTTCCAGATGCGCTGTCGTTCCCTTTCTTTTGAATTTGATCGCTCATGCTTGCACACGCGTTGCATTTCATCTGAACGGGTTCCTCTTTAGCTTCCGCTTTTTGGATAGACTTTTCCTTTTCAGCGCATCCCGCGCATTTCATTTGTACAGGTTCTTCTGTCTTTGAACTTAATTTTGCTTGAACGTTTTCTTCACCGCAAGAAGAACATTTGGTCTGAACTGGATCTTCAAGTGTTTTCTCCTTTGTCTGAATTTTCTCTTCATTAGAGTTTTCTTCCTTCGCTTGAACCTCTTCATCAGGAGCTGCTTCCTTCTTCTGAAGATCTCCAGGTTTTACGCGTGATAATTGAACGGGTGGGGCAGGGGCTTTGTTAATAGCCTTTGCATCATTATTCGAAACAACACGATCGGCAACGCTATCGGCTTCTTTTTCGTATTTATCTCCAGAACTCCCCATTTTAAGTCGGGCTTGAACTGTTGAGTTCGGTTGATTAAATGAAGGCTCACCGAAAAAATTTGTCTTCAATTGAACCTGCTCTCCTTCGGCTTGAGAATTTCCGTTTTCTTTAGCGCGTTCAGCCATTTGCACAACATTCGGCTTGAATTGTGCCGGCTTATTATGCTTGGTGGCTGAATTGCCACTCGGTTTAACTGCTTTTGCTCCTGTACTACTCATTGTTTTATAGGGACTTCCCTTCTTTCATGAATTCTTTTTTAACTCCTGCGGTGATAAAGTCCAACTCCAATTGAGTGTCTCCTTGTTCAAGCTGCTTAAGACAAGCGAACTGTATCACATTGATAATGTTTGAACCTGTTAATTCGTATTTTTCAGCCAACAATTCTAAATCAACGTCAGGCGCTAGCACGGCATTTGATGGTAAACTGTTTTGCCATAATATGAGTCGTTCTTCAAATGATGGCACTTCAAATTCTATAATACAATTGAACCGTCTCGTGAAGGCTTCATCAATATTGTCTTTTAAATTCGATGCTAAAATGACCAATCCAGGATGTCCTTCAATTCTTTGCAATAGGTAAGAGACTTCTTGATTTGCATATTTGTCATGTGCGTCGCGAACGTTTGTTCGTTTACCAAAAATCGCATCTGCCTCATCAAAAAACAGAATCCAATCTTTGTTTTTTGCCTTATTGAACAGAGAACTTAGGTTTTTCTCCGTTTCACCAATGTATTTAGAAACGACCATTGAAAGATCAATTCGATACACATCACGGCCGGTAAACTTTCCAAGTAAGCTTGCTGTTAAGGTTTTTCCAGTCCCAGGAGCCCCATAAAACATCACTCTAAATCCGGGTTTTATTTTACTAGCCATTTGCCAGTCGACCATCAGTGTTTCGTGGTGTTTCAACCATGTTTCAATTTCACTAATTTCATCGATTGTTTTCTGCGGTAGAACGAGGTGTTCCCATTCCATGTCCGTGTTGATCAATTCCGCAGGGAAGCTTTGGCTCAATGATGGTTTCACTTCAGTTCCTGTTGTTAGGAGCTCAACATATTCTGGATCTAGAATCAAATGGCCGCTCATTCGCGGTTCTCCATAAGGAACTTCTCCGATCATCAATACTCCTGATTTAAAGGCGAAACTACTGGCATCGAAAAGCAAACGTTTTGTCAATTTCTGTTCGACATCTAAACCAGCAACCGCGTACAAAGCTGTTTCTGCGGTTGGCATTAGGCCTCTGTGATTTTTTGCTTTACATCCTCCAAAATCGGCAAATTCTCCTCCATTGGGGAAATTTGTTGTTAAGATCGAATCGAAGAAATTTGGTATGACGTGTGGAACCAGTCCTGTTAGGAGAAGAAGAATTTCATCGTCTGTCAATTGATGTTTTAAAATCAAACCGTTAATGGGAAATGCAGTTCCTTCCTGAATGGTTAATGTTGGTTTTTCTATCGGTGTTCCGATGTTAAAATCCGTTTGAACTCTATGGTTTAGAGTCTGTCTTAAAAACTCGAAAAGTTGACTTAAATTATTTGCAGCGTCTGTATACATAATTTCTTGTTTCAATATTTTTTGGCATGAATTCACACCGACAATTGAAATAAAAAGTGGCTATTTCAATTGTTTAATAATGGATTGTTTTGACATCCCTCTAACATCAAGGGCTTATAATTTGTTTAGAATTTTCAAGATTCAAATGATGCTATTGGTTGGTTGCAGGGAAATTTAGCCTTCAATACTATCCAGAAATCTTTACTTAATGCTATCAAATTAGGTCGGGTCTTCCTCTTTCCCCATTTTCTGAATCGGTTCTTCTTCCATTTTTTGAACGGGTTCTTCCTCCTCCATTTTCTGAATTGGTTCTTCTTCCATTTTTTGAATAGGCGCCTCTTCTTCTTGAGCCTTCATTTGAACAGGTTCTTCTTCTTTCCCCATTTTCTGAACAACTCCGTCAGCCACTCTGTCGGCTTGTTGCTCGTGTTTATCTCCAGCAGAACCCATTTTTAATTTTGCCTGTACTGATGGTTTAACAAGTGGATCGTTTGATCTTTGAACTGCTGCATTTGGTCGCTCGATTTTTTTTCCTAATCCCATAATTTCAATTTTTTACCATTCTACATAAATCAATTCTTTCTTCCATGGGAGTCCCACTATTCCTAGGCCCCATGGCAATTGATCCAGCATAATGTCTATTGTTTTACGCTCAACTATTATTCTTGGTGAATTTTCATCCACAATTACTTTGCCTTCTCGCATCAAAAACTCATGGCGCAATAGATCAATTGATTCCGTTTTCAAAGCTTTCCAGTGGCCTAAGACAGCGAGGAGCATTTCATCAATTGAGGCTTTGATTTCGTCACTAATTTCAATGTCCTTTTCTATGGGTTCGGTTAAGGGAATTCCACATAGGTATTTTTCAAAAGTCATCGAAAATTCATAATCAGATTCCCTTCCTGTTGCAGCATAATGCAGGTAATGCGCCGCTCTAACAGGATCGGTGAGTTCTTTCTCATTTAAAAGATTAATATTCGCAAAGAACATTTTCAAAAATGGGTGGAGGAGAACAAGCCCAGCATTTTCTGCTATGAAATTTACTTTTGCTATTTTTTCAATTTTTGTTTTTTCCTCCTCTTTATTTTTACTAGATCCTTTTGAGTTTTCCTCTTTTTCGTTTTCCCCAGTTCGTTCTGAAGGAGTTCCCTCCTTTTCATTCAAGTACTCGGAAACAGCTTCTTCAGCTTTCTTCTTGTCGCTTTTTAAACCATCTTCAATTGCTTTTTTAGCAGCTGAATCCTTTTCGATGTCTAAATCATTTTCATTGTTCGAATCCTTGCTTGAATCAGTCTGATCTTTTCTCTTCTTCTCATGACTTTCATCCTTCTTTTCTTTGTCAAATTCACGATCTTCCGAAGATTCAATTTCTGATGAACTATCTGAATTGTTATCCGGATCGGAATCAGCTTTATCTTCTAATTTAGACTCCGTATCCGATTTGGATTGAATGCTACTTTCACTCTCAGGATCAGTATCACCTTCAGAACCCGTTTTAAGTTTGTTCTCAGCTTGTGATCGATTTTTCTGTTTGAATAGATCTTTTAATTCTGCCTCTGAATTGAAAACCTGATCCGATAAATAGGAGTGAACACTTTTTTCAAGGACTTCATGCATTTCTCGACTGTTTTCTACAAGTAGGCGAGGGGTGCTTTGAATACTCAATCCAAAAACGACTAATCTTTCTGTTAATTCTTCATTGATGGAAGTAATCTTTCTGATCTCAGTGTAAAAAGCTTCAATTCGCTCAATGGATTTCTTTTGATCGAACTTCATTGAAACTGTTTCCCAGAAGATTTCTTTTTCTTTATTTGAGAGCTGTTCTAAAACGGGAAGATTAACATCACTTTTCACAATTGACTTTAGTCTGTCAAATGGAATCGATTTATCATAGAACTGAGTCGCGAAAAGAAGCAATAATACTTCATTCGAAAATTGACGAATCATTCGTTGCACAAATCGAGCATTTCGTATTTCTTTCTTCAATAGGTGAATAAAAAAAGCGGCTTTTTCTTGAATGAGTCGAACAATCGTTTTCTCATCCATTAGTTTTATCATTTCATTGTTCGAGGGAACCCACCATGGGGTTGTGCCTGTTTTGAGAAAGTGTACAATTGATTGTACTGCCCGTTCTTTTTTGCCAAGAACAGAGAGTCCATTTGGTTCATTCGATGCGCTTAACAAACTATCTAGAGACTCCTGTGATTGATTTAATTTCTCACTTTGCAGAGACTTGTCGTTTGAATTTACTAATTCAGCTTCGCGTATTTTATCAATTGTTTTATCAAGCTCTTTGCGCACCATTGATTTTAGTTCAATGGAATTCACTTTTGTTATATCCCGATTGTCGAATGTCATTTCCAAAGAGTCCAGCTGAATGTGCTTATCACCAAATTCGCTTTCTATCTCTTCAAAATAATCTTCAATGTGATTTAAAATATGTTCTTGCACAAAGGAACTGGCATCCTGCCGAATATCATTCGCCTTCGTAGAGGAGTTTGTGTTTACCTCTACGAAAACTTTATGAATGATATGCTGCGTGTTTACCAACGAGTTTGTTTTAATTTATTGATTTTTAGAATTTTGTCTCATCACCTGCAGCAGTGTCACCTTTGTTTATTACTGTGACTTCTTGTTCAAGGACACCTGCATCAAGAATTCTATAGATATTTTCAGCAATAGAATATTTACAGATTTCATTTGAAACTTGAACCGTTAAACGAATTATGAGTCTTTTTCCTGCGAGGTTAGCGACCATTTCGTAAGGTATATTTAGAGATGGAGCATTGCGATCAAATTGAGCTTCTAATTCATTGAATATAGAATTATCTTCTGCGTTTATAAAGTTCCATTCGTGTTGGTTTCCTTTAATAGATTCAGGAATTGACACTTGTAGAGATTTGGTTTCCGGGAACTGTTCAGAAGTAATTTGAATTGTTGGAGGATACTGTACTTGCACACTTGCAAATTCAATTCCTTTATGGTACAATTTGAATGGCCCTGTTCTTCCTGAAGTCAATGCTGGGTCAAAGAACAATTTATCCGCTGTGATTCCAACTCCAGCCGTATCTGGAATAATTCCCGCTGGCGTTACCGTTAATGGATATTTCGGATCAGTGATACAGAAAATTTTCTGGCGAATGCTAACCACAGTATCTTCTTGAATGATGAATGGAACTGTAAAATTCAAACTAGAACTAACCTCAGCACAAGCTGAAGTTTCAGATTGAGCGGTAAGTCTAATTGTTACTCTTGTTCCTTGTGCACCAAAGTCATTATAGTTAATAACAAGAGGGCTTGTTGTTAAGTCAAGAGTTGGATCCATTTCGATTTGAAGTCCTGAAGCTTTATCAAAGAAACTCCATTCAAAACTGCTTGAGTTCTCTGTTGTAGCAGTAAGCGTTATGGTTTGATTGGTTTTCGAAAGTAGAGAAGTGATCGCTGCTATTGCAGGTTGCTCTACAGTCACGCTTTCAAACTCAATTCCATCGTTGTATAATTTGAATGGACCTGTTTCGCCTGCCGTAAGTGCAGGATCGAAAGATTTCCCATCAGCAGTTACACCAATACCAGTAATTGTTGGATTTGCTCCTGCAGGTGTAATTGTAATAGGGAATGGATCGTCATTCAAACAGAATGTGTTTTGACCCATTGAAACTTGAATTGTATCAAAGAGGATCGATTGTGTCATTATCGCTGGACAAGCTCCATTTGCCGGAGTTACAGTTAATGTAACAATTGTTGGGTTTGTGCTAACAGGTAGCTTGTATGTATGACTAATTGGTGAGTTAAACCCTATTGCGGTTCCATCTCCAAAGTTCCATGTAATGACATCATTTGGCTGTGTGTCAAGCGCAGTGAATGTAAATGTCGTTTTTGTTGTCGCTACCTGATCATCAATAATTGGATTAGAACTGATACCAACATCGGCTGTTTGACGAACAATCATGAATACTTCAGTATGCTGTTCGTTTACAGTAAATTTAATTGGTATTCCAACATTATCTAAATCAAATGCAGCATTGTCGATTATCAATTGGTTTCCAGGACGTGTAGGGTCTGTAAATTCAGGGATTGAAACACCTGGGATGCTGCCAACAGTTGCGATAACACCATCAATCGGTGATACCGTAAATTCGTAAGTCGATGTTCCTGTTGGGTCACTTCCAAGACAGTGAACACTAGTAGGTAATGACAATGAAACGCGTTCTTTAGGAACAATGAAATTGATTGGTGCACAGTCTGAGCAACAAAGATAAGGCAATGCGAAATCTGCAATTACTCTTCCATTTGGAACTAAGCCTTCTCCTGAATCGTTTAATGCGTAAACAATAACAAAGGTTCCTCCTGGCTGAACTCCTGCTTTATGCTCTAATCCTGGATGGTCTTGAATGAAGTTTGATAATTTAAGCCCTGAAAGGATTCTTAATTTTCGTTCTTCAACTTGATCTAAAATAGATTGAAGTTTTTCCCCAACACAGCATAAGTCAGCCAATCGGTTATTTAACAATTCAACAAGTGAAAATATATCTGTATTTAAACCTGTTTCGAAAACAGTGTCTCCTCGTTTAGAAACTTTTCTGTGTAAGGCTTGGTATTGACGTGTGTAGCTGCATAATTTGTCAAGTTCACGGTTGAAGTTTTCAATTGAATCCGCATTAATAGCCGTTAATCCTGTTGGAATAAGCAACGAGATTGCGTATGCCGAAGCCAAGACTTGACCTGGTAAATAGAGCATTACATTTTTGACATCTGCATCCCAATCCGCTGCTGCACCACCTGCACCAGTCAATGCGTCAAACTCAGTTTCCATATATGCAAAAGTATCGCCTGATTGATACCCTTCAGCCTCGATAAAGGCATCGAATACAATTCTACCAATACCATTGTCTTCCATGTATAGATTGCGAATAACAGCGTATTCAAATCCTGACAAGTCAACTTCTTCCTCTTCTTCAACTGTCGCAGCAGCTGTTAAAATATCTTTTACTTGTTGAAATTGATTTGTTAGAACGCGCTCTTTCGTTTGGATCTCTGCGTACGATTGGATCGATTTTGAGTATTCAAATTCTTGTATTCGAGAAATAGGGGCTTCATCGACAGCTGCACGAAGGAAATCGTTACTTGTCTCTTGTATAAAACCACCAGAACTTCCTCCTCTTACAGGAATCACAGGACTCGTAGGGAAAATATTGCCTTGCACTGCCAAGTCGCGAATTGGCTGAAGATTTGCTGGTGAAGTTAAATTGAAATCAGGAGATAAAAATGATCTCGACCTTCCCATGGCTATAGCACGGTTGTTGTTCGTCCCTTCTGTTGCAGTACTAAATGCAGAAAGTAGGAAACTGGCTTGTCCAAGAACACATTCTTGTTCATCGATACATGCTTCCAATAAGCTCGATAGATCTTCAAATTCACACAGGTATTCATTCAAATCAACCTCTTCGGTTTCATCAATTGTGATTCCTAAAGTTTTGGTGTCAAAAGCCAAACCATACGCTTCTTTTTGAAGGTTGATTTCCTCTAAAGCATCGCGGTAACTTTGATTGTGCAATCCTTCAATTCTGAAGAAGTTGTACGAATCAATATTGTAATTTAATGGGTTTTGAACAATAGAATTTATTCCTTCATTGGATTGATGGTATCCTAAAATCCTATTGAACTGACGCAAAGTACTACGTTTGAAATCCCAAATTTTAACCAATTCAGATTGACTATCTCCATCGTATTGTGGATCGTAGTAAAATGGAATAGAACGATCTCCAAGTGGTTTACGGATTTTAGAAGGCGTAATCTTAATTGCGGAAGCATCTGCCTCTCCACCAATGTAATTGCTCAACATCAATTGAATTCTTTCAAGAATTGAGATTAAATGTTCACGAGCATTGTATTTGTCCGTTAATATTGGGGATGGATAAAAGCCATGACGGTTGCTATTGTCTTCACTTGAAAGTGTTTCAGTCCCTAGTTTTCCTAAGAGTAAGTGTTTAGGGAAGGCAAAAATATCAGGACAGCAAAGTGGGAAATCTTCAATGAATAAGTTTTTAATTTCATTGTATGAATCAACGACATCTTTCAATAAATCATAACGGTATTGGAAACGGATCGGCACTGCAGTAGTAGCGTTAAAAATAGAATTAAGTTGGGTTGATATGATTGAAGCATCAAAACCAACTCTCGTTGCTATAGTGCTTAAAGCATCGTCTAAATTGTCGACAATATTTTCACTTGTCACGGCAGTGTTATAATCTGAAGCTAATACGACAAGATCGTTGGAATTGTCTTGATTTAAAACAATTCTTGGAACTTCGATTTCAGCTAGATTTATAAACTCATCGACTACATTTCGACTGTTGAATAAATAATCTGGGTTTGTTAAATATTGTAAATCATCATCATTAACAACAAGAACTCGCACTTGCTGAACTTGCTCAATACCTTGGCTATCGCAAGAAATAGAAGTACAAGCTCCCGGTTCGTTTGAATAACAGTCTAAGTACAAGATAACCGTACGGTTTTCAAAGGTAAGTTCATTGGCATCACCAGTAAATATTGTGCTACCATTTACAGCTTCGGGAATCAACTCAAACAATTGAATTTGACTTGGAATTGAATCGAGGAACTGCGGATAGTTTGCCTCAGAATCTTCGAATAATCTAAACTTCGTCAATTTTACGAAATCAATAACCTTTGTTAAAGAAGGTTGATTTTTGCTGTCAGCAACGCCAACGGTTCCATCTCCATTGTCGAACAATAAGTGAAGAAGATCGCCATCTGTTGTTAAACCAGATCCTTGCGTCAATTTAACGAAATCTGTTCCTCCTTCATCGGTTTCCTTTGAAACTTTAAAACCACATACAATTCCGGTTCCGCTCAAACAAATTCGCGCCAATCGGTCTTGATCTCCGAAATAATTAATTACTTCATTTAAATCATTATGAGTTAATAATTGGTCCTTTGTAAAGGAGTGATATGTAGGTGTTATTGTACTTAATTTCTGTGACATAATGTATTGGTTAAATGTGGTTTATATATTAGATCTTCCTAGGACCACTTTTCCTGTGAAATCATCAGTTTCACAATCATGTAGTCTCCCTTTCGGATTGATAGTTCGTAATTCACTTAGTATAGTTATTAGCGCAGCCAGTGTAATAGGAGAGATGTCATTAATGGCTTTTTGATCCAAGTACTCATGATATATTACTTGAAATTCGGACATTTGACATTCACTAATCCAACAGATTCTTGGGATGATGTGCGATGGAAATTCAGCCTGAATTAACGATTCCATAAAATTTCTGAAATCTGGATTTGAAAATCGATTTCCTGTTCCAGGTAAGATTACTTGAGCCTTAAATGAATAGGGATCCAAAGCACATTTGTCATTGCAGCCATCCGAACAAATTCCCATAAATGGATAGTTCAAATACTCAGGTCGTGTAGGTTCAGATTCTCCATAAGCAGGAGTGAATTCCGCTTCATAATCTTCATAAAGAATAGTTTCATCCTTTGTAATTGGCCGATCAATAGGCTCTTCGACGGCAACTTCGATAAATTCAGGACGAATCAATAAGTTTTCAATGATATACATTCCTTCTTCTACAGTCGGATCTAACTTAATACTATTTTCTTCTAAACTAAAAGTATTAATGTGTAAGAGAATTGCGGCTTCAATATCGTCTAAGTTGGCATAAACGTCACCCAAAGCGAAATCTAAAGAGGCAACATCGGAAGCATCTAAAACGATATAAGATCCTGAAGAATCTCCATTAATAATCAGTTTAATGTTTCCAATAATTTGATTGTTTACGACACCTGCTAGAAATTCGGCTTCAATTTCAGCGGTATCAGTTGCTGCCAATAATCGAATAGCTTCTTTTCTATTTTCATATGCTTCGCATGCACTGCTTGATGGAGCTGCTGAGCGCAAGAAGATTTCACTTTCGTCACCAATGGGAGTTTCAAATGCGTCTGCGGTGACAACCACATCTCCATCTAAAACATCTTGGTTAATTCCCCAAACGATCCCTCCTAAAGTGTTGAAAATTCCGGGGTATTCACCAATTAAATCTCTTCGCGAATAATCTGGAATTCCAGCCAAACGTGAAACGCGGTGTTGAACTCCCGAAACATTTTCTGTATCCCAAGTAACACCTAAGCAGTTGTAACCTTTTCCTCTTCTGCTGCTCAACTCAACGTATTCCGCTAAGAATTGTTCTTTGGATGCTATGAGTGATTCTTCAGCAAATCCATCGGGTTCATTTCTATAAAGCTCTTTGGTTAAGAAGGCAAACTCGCTAAAGTTTTCAGCAAATCGAGACAGCAAATGATCCAAGACTTCATTTCTTCGCGCAACTGGCGAGTCCAATGGAGAAATTAGCTTTTGAGATAAGAGAATATTGTCATCCGTTGGATAATCTTTAACGATTTCATCCATTCCTCTTAAGTCTTTAACTGCCTGACTGAAGTAACTAGGAGAATTTCCAGTATTCATTGAAAACAGCTCTTTAACCTTGTCGAGGTGTGCAAAGTAGGAGGCAAGAATTTGGTCAAAGAAAAGTAAGTATGCTTTTAATTGCTTTGCCTGAGCTTTTCTCGCTGTTGATGCATTTGAGTTCAATCCGTAAACACCAATTCCATACGTTTCAGGGAAATCATTCTGAACAGTTGTGTAATCGCCAATTCCCAATACTGCGCCTTCTGGAATTACAGGAATCATATTTAAAGAAGCTACAGTAACTCGATTGTCTCTTGCCTCCTTAAATTCAAGTATAAAGGCATCAAATTTGTCTTTGTTGACGGCAACGGGTAAAACATCTTTTCTATAGTTGAAGACACTTCGAAGTTCACACGTTTCTCCTTCAGGAATTACATCATCTGGACTAGGAGCTAATTTCGGTCGTGTTAATCCTTCAAGACAAATTAACCAGTCCGATGCTTTTTCTGCAGCATTACATCCGTCAATCGAAATTGTTGAAATCGTTAGTACACCTTCGATTGACATTATTAATCGAACGATATCTGATAGTCTTACTTCTGATCGAAGTTCTGATTCTATTAATTCGGCGGAATCAATAAATCCATTCTCTAAGAATGGGCCTTCGAAAATTTCTTCCATTCGATAGCCACGGTCCAACATCTCTTTAAGCGAATACCTGTTCAAATGCGGAGAGAAGTATTGATTGATCGTCTCAATAACTTGAGCATGAATATAATCTTCATCGGCTTCCTGATCAATATCAATTGTTGCACAAACAGCAATCGGTCTTTCGACAACGGGTTTTACAAGGACAAGGTCTTCACACAGGTTCCTATTCTCATGGTATTTGGCCTTTATACTTTCGACAACGATAAGTTCATCGATCTCATCATTGAAATCAACCAAGATGCAGTTCAATCCTTGTAAAGGAAGACTTGTTTGTTCGAATGTTGTATTGTTCTCTGGGAATTCAAAATAGGACAATGCATCATTATCGCAATCGATATGAAGGAGTTGTTCATATTTAATGATCCAGCAATTACGAACACCTGGAACATCCAAAAATAATTTTCGGTAATCAAGTGCGGTAACAGGACAAGATGGTAGAATTTCCTCCGCTCTGTAAAATTGATCTCTCAATCCAGAATCGTTTTCAGAAGCCAAAATGTCTTGAATTGGAAGATCAATTCGAGCGCCCAAATCTGTAATGGCATAGGACAATACTTCGAGCATTGTAACCCCAGGGTCGTGATCATTATAATCAGACCATAAGCCTCCCCCCATAGATTCTATGTACTCAATTCCCTTTGATTTTAAGAATTCAAAATCAAGGTCATCTTTCGACGCAACATCCTTGGGGATTTTTTTATAGTTTTCTAATGTTGACATTGTTCAGTAATAATTTGAGTGATAGGTTCACACGTAATAATTTCTGTTGAAATTTCATGTGTTACCGCTGAGACCATAATTGATTTTGGCGATTTTGGCGTGTAATTGTCAATTGAGCTTCCACCATCAACAATCATTTTTACATCTTGAACATAATCCACATAAGAAAGATTTTCGATATAATTAATGAGAATGCTTCTGTGAAGCGTGTGTCCAAAATCAACTTGCTTTGTTTCATCAAAGGCCCAAGGAGAAAGTAGTCGTGTAATATCTTCGTTCAATTGAATGATATGTACAGCTTCGTCTAAACCAACTTGGAATTTAACTTTCAATTTTACAGTGATTTCTTCGTAGTCAGGATTAATAACTTCCAAGTTGACATGAAGCGTTGTGTATTTTGAAATGAAGGCCTTAATTTTGTTCAGTTGAGCAGTACTGACTCTTGGCTGGTAGAGGTTGTATACATTTTTGCCAACCGTATCTGGAATGACAACAAGAGTAACACTTCCTGCAGCGGTATAAGAGCTATCATTTGTATGATTTAAGCATTTCACCTTATACAAGTCATTGAACTCTTCAAGTGTTAAGTGTTCGTAATCCCAAAGTGTAATTGCGCGGTTCTTGTGTCTCAACCGTTCACTAACTCTTCTGTAGTAGTTCTCATCATTCTCAATCGGCTTTCCATCATAAGAGTTGAAAGGCTGATCGACTTTTTTGACTTTTGAAGAACGTTCGATTAGTTTTTTAATCGTTCCGCTTGGGAGTCCTTTTGCAAGATGTGCCAGGTCGTTGTTATTATTGACGAAAACAGCACGAGCAACTTGAGCTTTTATGTCAAGGATTCTACAAACGGCATCAAATGGTTTGTGCATTTTTGCCTTGATCCAGAATTTTCCAGAAGGTAAAATGTTGTTCTCTAGTGTTGCCTCATTTGGAATTTTGAATTGCACAATTCCAGACTGTAGAAAGTTGTCAATTTCATTTTTGGTCAATAATGTAGAGTCAAGACTTTTCCAATTATCACTGCATAAAATGGACCATTCTACTTTTTGACCTCCGGTAAATGTTGCAATTTCCTTGTTTTCCGTTCCTTCGGATACTTGTACAAGAAGTGAGACATTTTGCAAGTGATCTGCATCTTTAATTGCGATGTACATTTCACCTCCTCGGCAATAATCAGGCGCCAAAGTACATTGATTTGTCGTCACAAAATCCAACTGAGATTTCAAGAAAACATTTTGAATGGATTGACCATAAGGATGTTCATGGAAGAAGGCATTTTCTCTTGAATTAAAAGCTTCTAGCGAACCTGAATTAATCTGAATTACGTCTATTGCATCATAAGAAAGTAGGACCTCCTCAGCAAATGGAGTGTAAGGTTTATTCGGTATGTTTAACGTTGGGCTGTCACTGGATAAAGCAATCGTATAAATAACTGGGAATAAATCATGTAGAAAAGAATTCACAAGTGAAATCCGCAGTCCTTGGCTTTGTTTTGAAGAATATAGGGTTCCGTCGAATGTAAAAACACCTTCATCTTGAGTTCCAAATAGTAAAGATGTTGAAGGTGCGTTTTGAGTAAACCAATCACCATCCACTTTTACGTGTCGCTTAACTGTAAAATGATTGTTTGATTTTACAATTCGCGCAGATGTTGTTAAACTGCTGCTGTATCCATTTCTAGTGATATTACTCACTTGAGATTCGCGGTAAGCAGAGTACCAATCATAGATATTGCTTGGTTTGTTTTTCCATTTTACGGAAACCGTTGCCTTTGTCCACTTTTTATTGAATAGCTCTTGATTAAAAATCGTAAGGTTGGATCCGGTTACGGGTGTTTGTGTAAAGGGATACATTGGTTTTTTCGGATTGAGAAGCCCTGTGTCACTATCTAAAGTGATTGCTCTCATTTCACGGACTCCTACGCTAATATTAATTGAAGTGATTTTCTTAATAAAATTCCTATAAACTTTTAGACCCGCCTGCGTATTTGTATTGACAATGAATTTAAAAATGGGGTTTTGCGTGTCGTAAATTCCATCGTGAAACTCAGGATTGTAACTGAATGATCCTTCAACTCCTGAATCCAAGGCAACTAGAAGTTTAATTGATTTACTGAATGTATTGGCAACGGTGTTGTATTTGTATTGTTGACCTGTTGCTGCTACATTAGTGGCTTCAGCATTTAACAATAGGGGATTCGATTTTACCCAACCGAATTCTCCAGTGAACGAAACACCAATGGATGTTTGTAATTCATTGAAAGTAATCGCGTCAATGGCCTCTGAAAATTTGATTTCAAATTCAATGTATCGCGTACCTTCCGAAAGCGCGAGTGCTTTAGAACTAACAGCAAATCCAATTTTGGCGTTGCTAAGCTCTGTGAAGGGAGCCCCAACTCGGTCGTGATGGTATCCAAACCCGTACCAAGAAGGATTCTCTTCTGGGAGCGGTTCTTTGATTCCATCTGTTGTTTTTGGAACCAATGACGATTTCATATACGATGGCGAAAAAATGCTTCCCGTGGTCTCGTCAATAATATTTGGATCAAAATAGAAGTTTCTAAGGTCATCGATTTTCGCTTCGTTTAATGATGCTTCTTCTGAGATTTCATACATCAAAATGTTTCCGTTGGCATCTTTCCCTCCATTTAATAAAGTTCCTTTCGAGAGCTTGGCCAGTGAAAGGTTTTTAGACAGTTCGAAGAGTAGATTTACTTTGTCGTACTGTGCTGGGAGATGACTGATTTGAAGAACGTCTTGATAATAGAAATCTAAATGACGCTTGGTTACAGCGTTTAATCGTGTAGAAGAATATTCTAGAAGGCGCAAGAAACAAATGAAAAGCGTTAAGTGTGGCGTTAATTCATCTGAATTTTCAAGGTCTTCAAGTAGCTTCTCAGTTTCATCTGGATCCTTGAAAAAATTTTGCCAATTCCCATCAACAGAATTTGTGTCAGTGCTAAAGTAGTTTACATGGTCAGTGGCAAAATTGTATGCAAATTCCATCCAATCCGATAATCCGAATCCATGCAGTTGTATAGAGGCCGGATCGAGTTTATTCTTAGAGCGGTCGAGTTGATCTGTTCCACCTCTAAGCAATACTCTTGTAATTTCGTTACAGTCGCTCATTAATTA
Source organism: Crocinitomicaceae bacterium (assembly GCA_047630755.1). Lineage (GTDB taxonomy): Bacteria > Bacteroidota > Bacteroidia > Flavobacteriales_D > Crocinitomicaceae > UBA4466. The sequence goes on from JBLHYG010000010.1 coordinate 19,769, forward strand.
AGTTGTTTATACATCGGTTCCTTCGCCTCTGTAGAATGGATAAACTAGATTTCTTCTGGAGTTGGTCGAACGAATTGTATAATCCAATTCAATGAGCAACTCTCCTTCAATGTCACTACTTGTCACGATGTTGACTTTGTCTAAGTCAATTCTCGATTCAAAGTAAAGTATAGCTGTTTCAATCAAATCTTTCACATAGGTAATAAGTGTTAGATTGATTGGTGCAAAAATGAGTTCATCCAAGTTGCATCCGAAGTCTGGATGCATGATGCGCTCTCCTACACGTGTCGAGAGAATAATAATTAAACTCTCTTTTATATCTTTTTCATCCGAACTCATTTCAACTTCGCTGAGTTGTTTATTGAATTCAGGCGGGAACGACCATCCGGTTCCTAAAAATGAAGTGTTTTCGTTCATCTTGAATTTTTTATCCTATTAATACTGTTACTTCGCCGAGCACGATTGTTCCGCCGTGCGCGGTAGAATCTCCCATTCTTGCAGCTGGTTTCCCTCCTATTAAAACGGATGAAGACCCTGCGATAATAGAATCGGGTGGACCTGTGCATGTTGCCATGTCACCTAATACTGCTGCCGGCATACCTCCAATAAGAACAGTTGGTTCTCCTGGCGGTAAAATTGGTCCACCAACATGAGGAACTGTCCCAGTTACCATTGGACAGACATGCATGTCATTTATTCGTGCTGCAGGTTGACCCATAATTAATTTATTTGTACTAGTGAACCTTTAATAACTGCGATTGCATCCGTTGAAATTTCCGCTCCCGCGCCGCCTTCTGCCACGAATTCAGCAGCAGCTGCAATGTTCACATTTGTTCCTTCAATATTTACATCTCCTGATGCTACGATTGAAATATCGGAGCCACTTTCAAGTGCGATTCCGTCTGCATTCATCGTAATAACATTTGAATTTTCGTCTTCAATAATAATGTCACCAGAGTCTTCGTCAAGGGTGAATTTCTTTCCCGCTGGTGTTTCAATTGTAACAGACACTTTATCATCGTCAAAAATGAGTTTCATCTCACTTCGCGTTACAAATCCTTTCTCGTGATTGTCATCACTCGCAGGAATAGGGGAGGGTTTTGCACTACTGTGCAACATTCCCAAGACCACGGCGTCATTTGGATCTTCATTGATGAACCCCACAATAACTTCATCGCCAATTTCAGGTCTAAAAATAGAGCCTCTGCTGTCTCCAGCATCTAAAGTTGCTGATCGGCACCAAATCCCCTCATGTTCTGCTGAAATTATTGGTATTTGAACTAAAGTGCGCTCTTCACCTTCAGGGTCTTCTTCTAATTGAGAAACGACGCCAATGTGTAAACCTTTGATTGCAGGTAAAAGCCCTGCTGCAGGTACAGTATTGATTTCATATGTTTCTGAAAACCACTTCGGGTTGAGTCCAAACTGAGCATCAACAGTCCAATTACCTCCTGAAATGTTATGCATTACTCCAGAGATATATGCTTTTCCATTGAACCGGTCACCTAAACCTACGAGGTTCAAGATTGTGTCAGGTTTTACATCTGGAATTCCTTGAAATTTAACTTTCCCACGGACCTTTGACATTTGTTGGTATAGCAATGTTGCATCTGCCCAATCTTGTAATTCAACGTCATTTAATTCTCCACCGTGGCGCAATTCAAGATTGCCTAACCCGATAACATCTGCCAAATCAGAGCTGCTTAGGTTTCCGTTTAAGCTGACACCTGGGTCGCTTGCTTCTATTCCTAATAATTCTTGATCTGCATGATTCCAGCTGTAAGAGGTTGCCGTTGAAAACTGATTTCTCGCATCAATTTCGGCATCAAAATCAAGCATTGAAGAACCGAAAACAATTGTTTCAAGGGCTTCTTGGCTTAAATCTGGTTTCTTTATAGTTAATTTTCCTCCTTCAGCAAAACAAAGTTTACCATTGGCCTGTGCTCTTGAAACAATAAAATCCCAATCGGACGAATTGTATTGAACGATCTCAGGATGTTCAAAGTTTGTAGCTTCTACATCTTTTTCTAAGCTGTATTTGTCTAAAATTTCTTCAAAAATATCACTGTCTTTACTTTCAGCATAGAAAGCAGATTTTCTTCCTATGGTTGTTTTCACTAATTCATCTTTACATTCTAAAACTAGAAGCGTTGATCCGTTTCTAATTTTAATAGAGTGCTTGATAACGATTCCTTTGAAAATAGTTGATTCATCAGATCGGTACCCAGCTGCAATTTCAATTTTTTTACCAGGAATGAACAAGTCACCGCTGCTGTGGGCAAAATCTTGATCAGCAGCATTTCCATCCGTCAACACAATTGTCGCGCATGGAATTCTGTTTACCACATTCGTAACATTAACACTGAGAACTTCCAATTCTTTAGAAATGGCCTCGCCCTCAACAAAAATGGAGAATGTTACTAAATCAGGATTTTTACTTGTCTCTATGACACCAGTATTATTCATTTAAGCTAGTTTTTCTAATGGTGGAAATAATAATTGCTGTCCAGGTGTAAGTTTTCGAAAGTTTGTGAGTTGATTCACTTTTGCTACTTCCAAATAATATTTTGAATCACCATAAATTTTCTTAGACATAAGGGGTAAAGTATCTCCTTCTACGACTTGTCTAACATGTGTTAAATCAGGTGACTTTTGATTCTCTTTTGCTGCTCTTAGCTTCTCTTCAATAGCATCCTTTAAGGTTACTTTTGCAACGACTCTAAGTGCGGTACCATCAGGCTTAAATAGTTTGTATTCATAACTAATGTCTGCCAAAACTCCTTTGAAGATTAAGTCTCCCCACAAAGCCATTACATGATTCGGTTTGTGATGATCCCCATCGTATTTAAGTGCAATTTTTTCGAACGCAGTAATTTGGTCCTTTACACTCATTACCTCTTGATTCGAATCCTTTGGGGCATCTGGAATTATTCCAGTTCCATCAAAAACGATTTGAATTTCAAGGTCGGGCTGAATAATTCGTTGAAATTTTCTATTCTTTCCGCTAGTTCCAGTTGCTTGAGTTTCATCCCATTCAACTGATAATTTTTTACTGTAATTTTCTGGGTTAATCAGTACAGTGTATTCGTCTCCTTTTTCACTGTTTTTGAATTCAGATGAAGGGAAGGCCGTTAATGTGAGTTTTTGCAATTTTCCGTCGCTCATAGTCTTCTATCTTTCATTTTTATCATTGATTAACTTAGCTACTTGATCCAAACATTCTTGAACTGCAGATTGATTTGAAGATCCACCTCCTTTTCCGCCAGATTGAGCACTGTCCACATTAATTTTAATGTGCATTTCTTTAATTTCAATTGGCATAATTAAGATTTGGTTATTGTGAAAGAGTTATAAGAGCATTCAATCGTTTCAATAACAATTTTACTCTCTTCCGCATTGAAAGTATCCACATTCCATTTTATTGGATATACGTTGGTTAAGTTCCATGCCATTAATGGTTGACGTTCTGGATTCAGTAATACAATGTTTACCTCAACAGGATTGAAAACTCCATTTTCAATAGCATCTCTGCACCACTTAATAAGGTTGGAGTTGGTCAACAATCCCCGTTTGAGGACTAAGTTTGGATACTTAGCCCTCGTTGGGAGTTTATGTTTGAATCGGTTCTGCCCACCTTCGGCAAACTCTTCAGTTTCTAAATCAACAGACAATCCAGTGATAGACTGAAATTCAGCATCGAACTTGTCTCCGTCTTTTGGCTCGTTATCTTCCGGTTTAGGAAGGTCAACGAAGTCAACGGTGAAACTAAAACCTATTGGTGGGTATCTTACCTCTTCGTGGTCCATGATTAACTAGTTTGAATAGATAAACTTTCAATCACTAATTCCATTGACTCGATAGCAACTTCGCTTCCATCAGCTTTCAATCCAGTAGATTGAACTTTTGTTGGCCAAGCATTTTCTGCTACCCAAGTAACAACTGGTACACGCAATTCGTTAAGAAGCGTAATTGTAACTGTTCTTCTTTGGATTGTATTTAATTGAACTGAATCCCACCATTGGTAAAATTCGTAGTTGTTCAAAAACGTTCCACGTTTTAAGGAAAGATTGGCAAATTTTTGTTGCCCAGGCATTTTAATTTTTGAAAAGTTCGGACTTGCTCCGCTTCTATATTCAACTACTTCTGTTTCAAAATCCAATCCTGAAACTTCGGTAAATCCGATTACAGTGCCTCCGAAGTCTACTTGGAAACTAAAGGTCACTAATGGATATAACACACTCATAATTTAAGTTTTTAATAATTAATAATTAGCTAATTAGGATTCTTGCATTTTGTGAGAGAAACGCAATACAATGAATTCAGCTGGACGCACTGCAGCCATACCGATTTCAATGATCATACGACCTTCCAAAATATCTTGGGCAGTCATTGTAGATCCTAATCCAACACGTACATAAAACGCTTGACTTGGTTTCGCACCTGCTAATGCACCTGCTTTCCATTGTTGAGTTAAGAAGTTCTCTATCATTCCACGAATACGAACCCATGTGTTTCCATCATTTGGCTCGAAAACAAATTGTTCAGAAGCTTCACTAACAGACTCTTCAACGAAATTGAAGAAACGACGTACGGGAACATATCTCCATTCGTTATCATTTCCAGCAAGTGTTCTTGCTCCCCATACCAATGTTCCTTTTCCAGTGAACGTACGGATTGCATTTACAGATTTACCTGAACTCGTAACGTTCATATCACCTTGTTCTTCTTGCGAAATTTGAACAGTTGGTTTTACGACGTAGCTTACTCCAACATTTGCTGGTGCTTTCCAAACTCCAACATTGTTATCTACACGAGCGTAGATTCCTGCCATTGCTGACGAAGGAGGAAGAGTGATTGGAACTGCTCCAATTGCCGTTTTGATACGGTTGTAAAGAGGGTTGTTTATTGTTTCTAATTGATCTAAAGTAGAAGATGTAAATCCTGGACTTGCATCAATAGCATCAATCAAAACGAAAACCTCTCCAGCTGCAAGAACCACATTGTCAATATCAGAAATAATATCAAATTCAGTTGAAACATTGATACTTGGGGCTGGCGCTACAGGAGGCGTTGCTCCACTAAACTCTAAAAAGAAATATACATTGTTACCAACTGTTCCAGATAATGCATTTACCATTACGTTTTGAGATGCTGCTCCGTTAAGCTTATCTAGTCTTTCTTCTAGGCTAGTAATTTTATCAGTAACATTAGTTTTAATCCAAGCCGCTAATGCAATAGAAGTGGTCGCTGCAGATTCTGCTTCACCAATACTTAAGATAGCCAAAAGTGTAGCCTCCAATTTTTCAAGATAAGCAATGATTCCCTGAATCGTAGCTGCTGCTGCTGGTCTTGCGGCCTGAGCTGTTGCAAGATCTCCCGCTGCTTCGACTGCATCTCTGTTCGCTATTAAGGCAGTAACTAATGTCGTTAAGTCTGCTGTATCAATAGTGTCACTTAATGCTTGTGCTTCAACAGAAGAACTGAGAACAGTTTCATCAGTTACATCCACATCAATATCTTTGTAGATATAATCCAAAATTGTATCTAAAAATGGATAGTATGCCGCACCATATTTTAAATAATCTTTCCCCAAACTAATACCATTTCTCAAATCATCGATAGCAGTACTCGCATCAGTATGCGTATCCATAATTGTAAAGCGATCCTGTAATTGATTACATTGAGTTAAAGCTGAAGTATTAATTGCGTGAAAATCTAATGATGAAAGAGATGTCGCATCCGGAAATAATAATAATGTCGGCTCGTCTTCTTTTTTTACTGCAGCCAATCCATCTTCTAAAGATCCTAAAGTAATTGAATCTGTATATGATCCTACTGAGGTAATGTAACAAGGTCCTCCGCCGTTAGCGAAATACATTTGTATAGAATAATACATTTTGTACAGAGAAGGAGTTGCATTTGTTACAATGATTTTATCATCAGCCGTAACATTAACTGCAATGCTATCTTCATCCTGAGCAGTACCGAAGTATGTCTCGTAATCTAACAACGAAGTGATTCGTTTTGAAATGTTTCGCAGATCGTCCGCTACGATGTCTTCAGCTTTCTCTGTGTATCCTATAAAGGCAGGGATTGCTGTTGCTACTGGTGCCACCGACGGAGGAAACTTTGTTATTTCCTGTACGTAGACACCTGGTGTTTTAAGTGTTGCCATAATTGTGGTTATTGATTTTTATTGTTTAAAATTTATACTTGTTTATATTCTTTATAAGTAGACCTCGGAATAGTATTCGCCATTATCGAGGATTATTAATTTTGCATCAGGGTTTGGATATCGTTTAGGAGGACCATTCGCTATTTTGACATATCCATTTTGTGTAAGCGGACGTAATTTTATATGGTTATTGTTTACCGGAAAGATCAAGGTTCGGTCTTCGTTGCTGTAATAATGCCAATTGGTTTGCCTGTTTTTAAGTAAGATTCTTGGAGTCGGTGTGTCTGTTGCCATTATAGTAGCGTCAGATTGATTTACAAGAGAGGTTTCATTTGCATCTTCTCCTTGCAAATGCATTCGTATTAATCCAAATTTTCCTTGAAGCTCATTTGGACGAATGTCTTTTAATAAATCAACTTCTAGGGCTGCTCCAGGAGTTTCTACGGCATATTCAGAAAGCTTACTGAATTCTACCGATACCGGAACAGGATCTCCTTCAACTACTGGAGGAACTATGGTCGCTGGAATCCGATTCGAAATCATTACCAATTTATTTCTGTTTATTACAGTATCTGTGTAATTTTCAAAGAGTGGATCGACTATTTCAATAGTGAAATCCATTATGAACTTATCATCAAATGGTATGAATGGGTTGACGGAAGCCTTTGGATTCGGAACAGCTCCATCACTGTAAGCTTTAATTCCTACAAGTATCCCATCTCCCTGAATTCTGTAAGTCGCTTTCCAGTTTTTCAGGTTACGAACTGTTCTTTCCGTTGGTGTTATTTTAAAGAAATCAGAAAGTTGGTGCTTACGACGGTTTTTTTGATGTTTTACAATTTCTTCAAGGTCACTGGCATTATTAGGATCAAGAGGAGAATCATATACCGACGTTCCTTCATCTAAAAAATAGTGATGAAGCAACTCCAATTTAAAAAGTGTTCTATAGAGGTTGGTTACCGCCATTTTGCGTTGAATTTTGTGCGTTTAATGAAGTTTGTCCTAAGATTCCAGCTTGATCGATAACATGATCTTCAGCGATGTTAACTACTCTAAGTTTGTAAAGTACTGATGGGTATTGTTTTCCACCTAAACTTCCCCAGATGTAATTCAAGTCCTCAAATGAAATTGAATGCAAATCAATATGGAATTGAAAGTTATCTAAGTTTGGATATTGAGCACGGTTATAATCTGTGTTGGATTGTGTAAAAACACGGTGTGATTGAAAATATTCTAGAACCTTAGAAATGTCCTTTAACGCTTCTTCGTAATTCGTTCGTGTATTGGAAAAAAGCAGGAAAAGATTAAGACTCACGGACGGTTGCTGAAGAAAACTTCGATCACCTTCAATTCGACGGTTCGGAACATTTCTCAATGTACCTTCCTCGTTGTAATTGACCAAAGTCACAACGGTTCTATTGTTTAGGCCATTCCCGTTTTGAGAATCGACGTTTGCAATATTTCCTAACTCCACATTCAGATCCGTATAGTTCTCGACTTGTAACGCTAGAATTTTGATGATTTCAAAAATCATTGATTTTGTTGTTTTATTTTATGCGAAATAATGGCTGTTTTATTAGAATTTGAGCATAAAAATTCCAATTAGCTAAATAGCCATTAATTTACAGTTCGTATGTTTAATTATTTCAGTGGTTTGCCCCGCAGCTAAAGACCTTAGCGAAAGCGGGATTATAAACATAGCCCAAGAATTTAAATTCTGCAAGAGTATATATGCGTGAATTATCAGGTATATGTGCGCATAGGCTTAAACGTAAAACAGTTAGTTTTTTATGCCTCAATGAATGAATGAAATCAATGTTTTTCTGATTTCAGTAGGAATTTGAATTTATTGGATTCCTATTTTTATCTATAAAGATTAGGCACATATACCTGAAAATAGACAAAAATAAGAAATGTTAAAATTGTTAAATCTGAGATTTTTGCTTCAAAAATTACCAGGTAAATAATTTTTAAAGCGTGTTTTTCATCTCAAAACTTTCATTAACTTAAATAAGGAGGCCTAGCAATGTCTCCTTTTTTTATAACCTACAAAACCTACCCTATGTTAGTGAAAACCTATGGCGCAGCCGTGTTCGGAATTGATGCGTCGACAATCACCATTGAAGTGAATCTTGCCCAAGGCATAAATTTCTTTCTTGTCGGATTGCCCGATTCAGCTGTAAAAGAGAGTCAGCAAAGAATAAAAGCTGCGTTCTCAAACAACGAATTTAGATTTCCAGGAAAAGAGATTACAATCAACATGGCGCCTGCCGATGTTCGAAAAGAAGGCTCTGTCTTTGACCTTCCAATAGCGATAGGAATTTTAGCTTCAAGCGATCAGATTCCAAGTGATAAACTCCACGATTATGTGGTTTTGGGAGAACTGTCGCTTGATGGTAAACTGAATCCACTCAAAGGTGTTTTACCTATTGCATTGAATGCCAAAAAGGACGGTTTCAAAGGAATAGTTCTGCCAAAAGAAAATGCGAAAGAGGCTGCGATGGTCGAGGGATTGAACGTATATCCCGTTGAACATTTGAAAGAAGTTGTTGAATTCTTCAAAGGTAAAAAAACCATAGAGCCGTATTCGATTGATATTAAACAATTGTTCAATCAAGCCGTTCAAGAAAGTGATATCGACTTTAAAGATGTGAAAGGACAATTGGCAATTAAACGGGCCTTTGAAATTGCAGCTGCGGGAGGTCATAACGTAATTCTTATTGGGCCTCCGGGATCGGGAAAGTCCATGCTTGCAAAGCGATTGCCAACAATTCTACCGCCATTATCCATTCAAGAATCGCTTGAGTCCACGAAGATCCATTCTGTTGTTGGAAGGTTATCTGGCGATGCAGGCTTGATTACCGAACGGCCGTTTCGAAAACCCCATCATACTATATCCGATGTCGCTTTGGTTGGTGGTGGCGGATATCCACAACCGGGTGAAATTTCACTGGCACACAATGGTGTTTTGTTCTTGGATGAACTTCCTGAATACAAAAGAACGGTTTTAGAGGTCATGCGTCAGCCAATGGAAGATCGTTCTGTGACAATTTCAAGGGCAAAGTTTAGTGTGGATTACCCTGCTGGTTTTATGCTTATCGCTGCGATGAATCCTTGGGGTTGTGTGTCCCAACCCGCATAACACTGAAAGTAGCCCGAACACCCCGCTACAAGGACTTTAACGAACTTCACACCCTTGGAGACCACCTCCGCCGAAAACGGAAGTATAACAATCACACGCAAGGTTGTGTTGCCCAAAAGCTCGGCACAACAACCGACACCATAACCAACTGGGAACTGAACCGAAACACCCCACACGTCAGGTACACCCCCAAAATACTAGCATACCTCAACTACACCCCATTATTCAACCATGCAGGAACCACCCTTCCCAAAAGAGTAGGGCAGTACCTCTATATATATGGACTGACACAAGAACAATGTGCAAAGAATCTCAAAGTGGATGCAGGAACGATTACAAGAGTGCTTGCGGGGAAAAGAGTAAACAACAAAACCATAGCTACCATCCGTTCCATAATAGAACATGAAAAAAAGAACTGAGCATCAGCTCAGTTCTTTCTTCAATTCAGAAAAGAGAATTTCATCAAAGTGAATATCTCGTTCCATCTTCATTCCAAAAGGAAGAACAACAGATTCCAATTCAGTGATTGAAAAAGTTCCCCATTCATCTTCATATAATCCTTTAACGTATCCATAGCAGATACCTGTTTCAGAATCATATTCAGTAGCATACCAAGTTCCTGCTCCACATGGATTAAAGAACTTAGCTATAACGATAGGGTTTTCAGATTCATATTGTTCTCCAATTTCATTAAAGCGATTAAGAAGTGTTTGTGTTATCAATTTCATAGTGTTATGTGTTAAGCGAATAACACAGCACGGAGAAAAGGAGTTAGGGATATTGTGCAAGTAGGAATTCGAGCACAGCGAGGAGCATTGCTTGCGGAATATCCCGCTCCTTTTACACGTAGTCTGTGTATTCGTTGCACATGACCATGAAAGGATAACAAGCTATACATCGATTAGATGAAAGGAGAAGTGAATTGAAATCGAGTATAAGTATTTATTGTTTAATAGGGTATTAATGTCTATTTTCGTAAATGTAATATGAGCTGATGGTATTATTAATACCTGATGTACATTGATACAAGTAGAACCACACACGATATGAACTGAAAACCACTTGATATAAATCACAAAACATGATTTAATGGAGATAAATCAAAAACTTCATATTATGAAAATAACAAACAATTCCAGATTAGGAAAGGTGATGTCATTCGGTATGCTAATAATTGTTCTTATCCTTTTCTCGTGTAATCTGATTTTTAGTCAAGAGGTAGTGCAGGTAATAAAACCATATTTTCCACTTGCGCTTGGGGCAATGTTATTATTGATGATTACAACTATTCCCAAAGAAACATCATTTTATCTAAAGCTACTAGCTGTAATGATAATTTTATTTGCTTCTATATTCTTATTCCATGAAGCCATAGTTGGGTTAATTAAACAAGAACTGTCTTTAATGGCAGTTTTCTTTTATAAAATTGACATTAAATTTTAGGATGACAGAATTTAAAAAAGAAACCTTTTTGCAGCGAGTAATTCCAAATATTTCGATTGCTCTTTTTGCATTATCTGGTTATTGTTTACTAGAGTATTTTAAGGCTAAAGAAGAAACTGACATTTCCCCTTCATTTGAGATATTCGGACTTGTATGTGCTTTGCTGACTTTGCTAAGTTTTTATTTGTGGTATTGGGCATTTAGAAATAGTAATTCAACTACAAAATCAAGCACTCAGATATCTAAGAAAGAAAAAATTAAAATGTTCTTTAAGTCATGGATTTTTAGAGGAATTTCAATTTTGCCTGTTCTAATTATACTATTCCTGTTTTACATGTGGATTATTAAACCCCAAAATAATACTATTACCGAAAACAAGAAAAACTACGATACAGAGATTGAGACTCTTAAAGAGGAATTAAACCTATGCAAAGATTCTCTTGAATTATGTGCCGAAAATGGAACGGAAACAGAAGAAGCAGATACAACTCAAGGTGGCGACACTATTTATCCTCCGCCACCTCCACCACTCTGTTTAGAATGCAATAAAATTGAAAAGTATATTGAGACGAATTATTCCTATTTATTTCTTGGGGTTTATTCCGACGGGGAAGGGTTTCTTGACCAGACTGTTGAGGGTAAAGATGGAGTGGCACTTGATATAGAAAAACTTCCAAAGATGGTTTACATAAAAAAATCTGTTTCACCGCAATTTAATAAGAATGGTGGCTTGAGAATTAAAACCACAGGTTCATCAGGAAGTGTGAATTCAATGCTGTACGGAGGTACTATATCAATTCGCCCAGAAGATGCAATATTAGAGCCGATTTCAGAAAAAAAGTATGAAGTATGGGTGAAATTTAATAATCTTGAAATTGAGAAATTATGATACGAACAATATTTTTATTAGTAATGTTTTTGATTGTTTCAACGGAAACATATTCTCAAAAACCTATTGATAACTGGAGGGTTCATCGTTGCTTAAAAATAATGCGTGATGATTCTTTTAACAAAGCCAGAATTGAAAGAAAAATTGGTAGAATAAAATATAATTGTGAATACAAGGAGAGTATAGAGGAACTATATATAATGAAAAAAGAATACATTGATTTCTATAAAGATACAACGCTCCGATTAGGTCGATTTTATCGAGCTAATAATTACAGAGACGCTCCCATTAATATTAAGACTCCACAGGCTGAAGTTGAGGAACTCATATCTCTCAATGGTGCTATGCTTGAATATCTTATTGGGCATAAGGAAAATCGCAGTGAATTGAATTCGCGGTATGATGTTTCCAGATACACTATTGAATCAACACAAAAGTACTTGTTGGAATTACTCGATAAGATTAAAGATTCCGATGGAGATGGTGTTCTTGATATAAATGATGAATGTCCTTTTCATGTAGGCTTAAAGAAGAATAGAGGATGTTCAGATGCGGATGATGATGGAATAGTTGATATAAATGATTCTTGCCCTGATAAAAAGGGATTAATTGAATTTTTGGGTTGTCCTCGCCCTCGCTCTTCCACATTTTTCAAGGATACGATAGTTAGTATGATTAATGATGGATACAAAAAGAATAGGTTTGAAGATGACAGCATACGAGTCAATGCATTTGTTCTTCATTCAGGTGAGAACCTTTTTATTGGATTCGAGTCATATAATGTGAGTAAGGGAATGTTTGAATTAGGAGAATACACCGAAGACTATAATCCGAGATTTATTAATTTTTGTAACACTCTTGAAGCCATGGATTTAGATGAGAAAGTATTTTTATATGGATCAATATTAGGGGAGGCTGATGCAAAACCAATGCCGTCGGCAGGCATTCTCTTTAAGGAAGAAGATTTTTTTAATAGCTCAATTAATATGAATTTAATTGAACTTGATGAGTTTTCTGAAGAAGAAAAATCTCGGTTTACAGTTAATTTACAAGATCGTGGCAGAGTAATGTTAGATATAGAATTGGCAGGGCTACGTGTTTTATACGGTAAAACAATATTAGGAAGGAGCCTACCATTTCTTACATTTGATAGTTTGTATGCCATAGGTCACACAGCTCATGAAGGAGGAGAATTTAGAAAATTATCAATACTTATGATTTTTGCTGATGCATCCCTAGCAGATCAGGAAGACTTCCTTATTAAGTATGGAGAAATTTCAATTGAAAAAATAATATCTCGTAAGCCAAGCTCAAGAGAATTAGATGGGATTATTGAAAAAAAATATACAAGAAGGAAAGTTGCTGATTTTTTTAAAGATGAGTAATTAATATTTAAGGCTCTGAGCAAATGTTGATATTGTGTTTCTTTCTCACAGAACACTCTTTTATCTAAAAAAACTCACAGGTAATATCAAATTGCACAAAAGTGTTAATACCTAATTATATAGGCGTTAACACTTATTTTAATATAAAGTATTAATTATCTAAAATTCCCCCTATATTCATGGAGCAAACAGAATTACATGAAGAACACTTTATACGTCCGAGGGGATGAATCAAGAGAAGAAATGGTAAAGGCTAATGAAGTTATTCCAGTCTTTAGAAGAATATTAGGAAAGGGAGAGGAGCTAAGATGTGCGTGTAAGAAACCCGTTAAAAAGGAGATTTTCTTTTTTGAATTAGTGCATAAAAAGAATGGCAAAAAAACTCAAATATATACAGGAAGTAATTGTGCATCTAAAATCCTGAAACTTGCAGGGAAAGAAAAACCACCATTATTTAGCTTGTTCATATCTGAAAGGAAAGAAACAGAAACGGATAGAACAGAACCGCAAGAAACAACAAGAGAGCGAAGCCTTATTGAATTCTGTCCGCTTAATCAAGAACTCTATAATGCTATTGGAATATTATGCGAGGCTTGGGATATTCAATTTCCAAATAGTAATCTTCTTGAATTACTCTTGTATATCATTAAGAATCCTGCAACCCCAACTCAAGACTGGGCTATTTCAAAATTCAACGGAATGGTAGGGAAGGACGGAGACGAGCGAACCTTGAACGAAATGCTCGAGTCACTCAAACAAAAAGGTAAAGAATTGAAACGATTTGAATTTCCTCTGATGAACGAGATAGTTAATAAAACTAATTACCCCAATAATATTGTTGGACAACCTAAAAAATAGAAACCATGGCAAAGAAACCTAACCACAACGCAGACATTAAGAACCCAAACAAGGGAACATCAGGAACAAACACCACTCATGATAAGAATCAAGGGAATAGAGGGAAGCAGATGAACCCAAAAACACCGAAGAAATAACAATATGAAGAAAATAATTATACTGAAAGGTATGTCGAATACCGGCAAAACCACAAACATCAATAAAATTATTGAATGGATTATTGAAACGTACAATTGCCCTAACACTCTTGAATATACAGGAGACAATGCTCTAGGCGTTCTTAAGGTTGGTAATCTTACTATTGGAATAAATGGAGCAGGTGATAACCCTGATGAAATACACAAGTTAGAATTACTCAAAAATGAAGAATATCCCGATATCATTCTGTGCTGTTGCAGAACGAAAGGCTATACACGAAAATATATCCTCAAACATTTTAATCGAGAAAAAGGCTGGCTTAGGGTGTTTATTAATCTGGAAAGATACGCTGAACCTCAAAGAGCAGAGCAAGATCAACGTATTCAAGAAGATGTGAAGGGTTGGATTTTAGGGCTACCAAAAAAATAATTCCCTAGCAAAATATTATTCAGAATAATTTACAGACTTTGTGACCACCTAATTCATCATGATGGGGTTGTAGAGAAATAGATAAATTTAAGTACTTTCAAAAACTAATCACTATAGAATATCCGATTCAAATGGACAACATACTCAGACTAAAAACGATAAATGAATTACAAGATTATTCTTTTTTTGTACCGGGCTATCAAAGAGGTTACCGATGGGGTAAAAAAGAAGTGATTGATTTATTAAATGACATCTCTGATTTCAAGCCAAAAGAGGTAGTTGGTAAAGAAGAAAAAACTTGGTACTGCCTACAACCCATTGTAATCAAAGAAAAAGAAGATGGTCAATTTGAAGTTATAGATGGTCAACAGCGCCTGACAACCATATATCTGATACTATTTTACCTCAATCAGCGATATAATGAGGAGAATAGATCAAAACTTTTCGAATTATCCTATGAAACACGATTAGCATCGAAAACATTTTTAACTACACTTACGAAAGATGAAGTAAATGTGGAAAATGTGGATTTTTATCATATTTCAAGTGCGTATAAGGCAATATATGACTGGTTCTCCGAAAGTAAGAATTTTAACATAAATGACTTTGAATCCAAATTTCAATTCAATTCAAAAGTTATCTGGTACGAGAGTATAGAGCAAAACTCAATCGACATCTTTACCAGAATTAATATTGGCAAGATTCCTTTGACAAATGCCGAATTAATTAAAGCACTTTTCCTAAATAGATCGAATTTCGATAGAAAAATTGAGGAAAAAGTGAGACAGAAACAAATGGAAATTTCCTCAGAGTGGGACTCAATTGAACATTCATTACAGGAAAATCGATTTTGGTTTTTTTTGAATGGAAATAATGTTTCAACGAATAGAATAGAATTCATCTTTGATCTCATGAATAGCGAACTTGATAAATCTGATAATTATTCCACCTTTCGATTTTTCAATAATAAGTTCGGCTCTGGTGCGCAAACACACATTGAAGAAAATTGGTTAGAAATTAAAACATATCATCAACGATTTACAGAGTGGTTTGAAGAACGTGACTTGTACCATAAAATTGGTTATTTAATTGCTACTGGTGCTGTAACGATTAAAGAGCTATATGAAGAATCTGGACAGATGAAAAAATCTGAATTCCGAAAATATTTGGACGAGGAAATTAAAAGACTCTTAAAAAAAGTAGTTTTAGAAGACCTCCAATATGGAGATAAACAAGTTAAGAATATCTTACTGCTCTATAACGTATTGACGATGCTCAATAATGAGAATGATACTTCTTACTTTCCTTTCGAGAAGTATAAAAAAGAAAAATGGGATATTGAGCATATAACATCTATATCGGATCCAATTCCTGCTATGGACTCAGATTGGCTGAATGACGCAAAGGTTTTCATTGACCTAGAAAAACAAGAAGGAAAAAATTTACTAAAAAGAGCCGATAGCTTTAATTTCGATGACGAGGAAGAGTTTAAAGAATTATTCAAGGACCTTACGGATCATTTTAATCAATACATGAATGGAGAAGACATAAATGACATATCAAATTTAAGTCTTCTTGACTCTGAGACAAATAGGGGATATAAAAATGCTGTTTTTCCGCTAAAAAGAAAAATAATTATTGACCGTGAAAAACAAGGTACTTTTATTCCTATTGGTACTAAAAATGTTTTTCTAAAGTACTTCAGTGATTATCCTCCCAAAATTTCATTTTGGACGAAAGAAGATAGAGAACACTATACTAAAGACTTGTACAACGTACTTGTTCCATATTTAAATAAGAAATAATGACTATAGCCGAAAGCAATTATAATGGAACTGTCCTCACTTTTTGGCAACTTCTTGAGAAGGCTAATATCGAAATACCAATAATACAAAGAGATTATGCTCAAGGTAGAAAAGACAAAAAGGAACTTCGAAGTAACTTTTTACAGGCATTGTATGAATGCTTAGAGAACGATTTACCGATCAAATTAGATTTTATATATGGAAGCGTTGAAAATGGTTCTTTCCAACCTCTAGATGGACAACAACGACTTACTACTTTATTCCTACTGCATTGGTATGCAGCTAAAAAAATAAATCTTTCAGAACAGTTATATGTCAATACATTAAAGCAATTCAGCTATGAAACCAGAGTAAGTTCAAGAGAATTTTGTACTGCATTAATCGATAGTGAGGTTATTTTCGAGGATTCAATGAGTATAAGTGATCAAATCATTGATTCTTCTTGGTTCTTTTTATCTTGGAAAAAGGATCCGACCATAGAAGCAATGCTAATAATGTTGGATGAT
The DNA here is from genome assembly GCA_047630755.1 of Crocinitomicaceae bacterium. GTDB lineage: Bacteria > Bacteroidota > Bacteroidia > Flavobacteriales_D > Crocinitomicaceae > UBA4466. The sequence goes on from JBLHYG010000010.1 coordinate 36,539, forward strand.
ATACACCAATCATTCTTTAAAATTGAGCAACTCTGGGAGAAACTTGTAGATGAAAAGTTAATAAGCTTCTTCCATGTGGACCTCGAAGACATTGGATTAACTGATGACCTTTATATTAAGATGAATGCTCGTGGTAAGTTACTATCACCATTCGAAAATTTTAAAGCCAGTTTTCAAAAACGTATTAATGAAAACAACTGGGAAAAAGCGCAAGAGTTTGAAGATACTTTTGCATCTAAAATCGATACTTCTTGGACCGATCTATTTTGGACAAAAGGGATAGAGAGAAATCTTGATCAATCATTTATGAGATTTATTTCAACGATTGTTGCCATAAGGCAATCAGTGGGTAAATCAAGTGAACGCTTATCTACTATAGGAGCATTACACGATCCTCCAAATACGGTTTTACCAAGTATGATTGATGAAGACTCATTTGACTACCTGTGTGAGTGTTTTGATTTGTATTCAGAACTTAAAAAGAGCCCTAAAGAAATAGAATTGAATTTTCCATTATTTCGACATACTCCAGACAAATCAATTTTATCTGCTATTGTCTATGAAGGAACTAATGCTTCATATTCGCAAAAAGTCTTCTTTTTTGCACAGACGGAGTACCTTTTAAGAAATCCTGAGTTTAATAAGGTGAAGTTTGGAGAATGGATGAGGGTAATTCGAAATATATTGTGTCGCGGAGATATTTCAAAAAACGGACAAAGGCCTGACATTATTAGAAGTACGTATGCTTTTGATGGAGGTATCAACCTAATAAGTGAGCTCGCCGAAGGCTCGCATGATATCTACCTTCATTTGAGATCAGACCTAAAATTAAAATCTACATTTGCCAGACATCAGGTTGATGAAGAAATTTTAAAAGCAAAACATTTACTTAATTCTGATGAGGATAAATCCGTTATTTTTAAGACTGAGGACACTCCGCTTCTTCAAGGAAGGATTACTTTTGCATTATACTGCATAGATATAGCGAATACCGATTTTGATAGAGATAAACTTCAAAGAGTTAATGTGGTTATTGACACTTATTTGAATGATGAAAGTAATGTCAACAATAAACTTCGGAGAGCACTTTTGACAATTGATGATGATGATGGTAATTATGGATACTACAATTATTGGTGGTCTAAATGGAACTTAATTGACGCAGAAAAAAGATGTCTCATTGATCGGTTTCGAGAAATTGAGTTTTATATTGACGGAAAGTATAAGAATAATGATCTCTATCCAATATATTTTAAGAAATTGATTAATAGACTAGTTGATTCAAACCTCGATGAAATAATTGAATCTTTTGTTCCGCCGACCACCATGCCAAATTGGAAAACTCGCTTGATAAAAGAGGGGGATTTATTAAATTCAAGTGATTCAAATTATATCGCTATTCCAGAGGATAATTCATGTTGCTATCTTTTGAAAAGTATGAGACCGAGAGATATTGAAGGTTCTGTAAAAATTGAATAGTGACTTTTAAAATCACGTTGGTGATCATGACGGACTTAATTTCTCACAGATTGATACTCTGAAATTTAATAAAAATTACAATGCTGAGTGAAAAGGAAGCAATAGAATCATTTCTTGATATGATTCCTAACTGGTACGGATATGGTACTCCTGAACGGACATATTCTATGACCTGTGGAGCTACGACAACAAGCTTTATATCGCAAAGAGGCTTAACACCAAATTTGACAGTTTTAAAAGACTTTGCTTCGGATTTATTGCCTTCATTGATAGATGTAACATCTGATTTTTCTAAAAGCACATCACGGAAAATAGTCCAGGAGGCCATTGCCATCAATTGGCTAACAATGCTTGATGAAAGTATCAACTGGAAGAAGTTGATTGAATTTAATGATGCAATGGATGGACGTACTTATGAAAATGATTCAATTTCAATTAATTTACTTTTTGATCTTAGTGGTAGTACTGATGGCTCTTTTGATGTTACTGAAAAGTCGTTTAATAAGCTGATCGACCCACTAGGAAAAGATCAGAACGTATTTTTCGTAGTAAATGAACAAGCCCAATTTTTACAGTATGACTATGTAAGAGTGAATGAGTTAGAGGAGTCAGCGAGCTATAAATTCTATCCTGAATTTCTCCATTCTTATCAACGGTATAAACGAATTAAAGATTGGTGTTGGTCGTTTCACAGAACTTCACGAGGAGATTTGATTATTTGCGATTTGAACGGAATAAGGGCGTCATTCAGAAAAGGTAACTGGTATCTATATGATACTGAAACCCTTAAAAACATGTTGACCCACTTAATATCACCTTACAACGCGTTTGATAATTATCGAGTAGGATGTAATCTTTATGAAATACTATTTGATTTAAGCTATAAAAGACACGGTGCACTTCTAGTATATACTAATGATGAGAGATTTTCTCAAAATGTGACCAATCAGGAATCTATTTTAGACAGCGAGAATGCTGATGAAATTAGAAAAGGAATAGCAAACTCACTCAGGGGATTTCGAATTGACTTAGTAGATTCTCAAAGAGTTTTTAAAAGAAAATTCCTTGAAATGGCGAGTATGGATGGTGCCATTATTTTTGGAGACAACCGTATTCGTGGATTCGGGTCAATGATTAAAACGACTGATAACTTGTCAGCTACCGGAGCAAGAACGACGGCAGCGCTATCTGCTCTTCAGCATGGAGCCTTTCCTGTGAAAATAAGTAGTGATGGTCAAATTTCAATGTATGACAAGAGTTCAAATAGTAAAATTGAATTTATGTAGGTCGTTCTTTTGATACTTCTGCCGAACAATTTACAGATTAATTATTTGAACTTCTTCTTATACCATTTCTGCAACCCTGTCATTGAACATTATCAGGTCAAGGTTGTATTCTCTATTTCATTTTTTCGTTCAACTGCTTCTTCACTAATTTTGGCTAATTCTGTTAGCCAATCTCTTATAGAAAGAATTTGCTCATCTGTACAATCATTATACTTTTCGCCTAATATTTTTCTGCACTCTTTAATTGAAAGCATACCTTTTAATTTTATTCGTAATAAACTGTTGTACGCAGATTTCAATGTTTGGTTCGACAGCTCAAATGAATCTATCGTTACTTAATCATCATTCGCCAGACGTGATATAAATCTGTATTAGCATACTTACTACTCTGTCAATAGTTATTAAGTATTACTTGCACTGATGTTGTACACATGCTAAACTATAATTACAAATGTCCTTCGGGATCCATCTCTTAAATCTTAAGAGACAGAAAAAGAAAAACTTAGAACAATCGTGTTCTAAGTTTTTTAATTACTACGTCGAATTCATCAGTTGTAACGCTGCCTACATGTTCGGTAAAACGTTTCTTATCCATAACTTTTACCTGTGACAAAATCACGAATGAGGAGCTGAGATATTTGGGGTTTTTAAGTGTCAATTTCTCAAGTTTGTGATAGAAGTAATTTTTGCCTTTTCCTCTACTGGTAAGCGCTACTGTAAAGAACATGTTACCAATCTTTTTTATTACTAACACTGGTCTAAGGAAATGATCTTTTCCATTTTCTTCAAATCCAACATTCTCTCCCATCTTCGTGAACCATATTTGCCGAGGCTTTATGAAAAATTTAGGATTCTCTTTATCATTAATTTTCTTCTTCTCCTTGTTCCAATCATCAAAATTTCTAATAGTCATGATCAAATTATATTATGCTCTAATACTAGGATGACTTGTCAAATGATTATTTAATATGAGAGATTAAGACCTGCGACCACATTAGTAATCATGATGGGGTTGCAGCTTCAAGTAACGACTCAAAAGTGCGAGGGAACATATTCTATTATGATGGTTTGGTTTCTAGATTCAAAAGGTATGCGTATTATTACCAATTAAATACAACGTTGCTAAATCCTTTAATTGTGTTTAGCCAATTGTTATCAGTAATTATACGTTGACCAGAAAACTAAGAGAAAATTTAATTAACTAACTATGACAACATCATATCATTCAAATGGAAGAATAAAATGGTCCTTAGGAAGTGCTTATCACGACAATGGAAGGACAGCATTTTCTTTAGGTACTGCTTACCATGACAACGGAAGAACGGCACTTTCTTTAGGTACTGCTTACTATGACAACGGAAGAACGGCACTTTCTTTAGGTACTGCTTACCATGACAACGGAAGAACGGCACTTTCCTTAGGTACTGCTTACCATGACAACGGAAGAACTGCGTATTCTTTAGGTACGTTTTACGATAAAAATGGAAGAATAGTTGATAATAAAAGCTTTAGTATTGGATTAGGAAAAGGTATTCAAATGCAAATTATACCAACTATAAAAATTACAGTTTACGGAAGAAAGATCAACTAAATTCAAAAAACTACCGCTAGGCAAGAGTAAAAGAACCATCGAAAATCACCAACTTATGATGATTAAGAAATTAGGATGTAAAAATATTATTGGTGTCATCAAACACGCTCTTGAAAAGAAGATTCTCTATTAATCAAGGCAATTTTACAATTTCATAGTAAAAAACCCATTCCATGTACATTTTTCATTATTCACTCATAGACAATACATTATCCTAAGCTCAATTTATAGGTAATGAAAAATTTCGCAAAAGTGTTAATACCTAGTCATGTAGGCGTTAACACTTATTTCATTTTAAACAGAGGATTTTCTGAAAAATCCCCTACTTTCACGATTCAAACAGGAATACATTAATAACACATTGTATGCACTATGGGATTCTTCTAAAGGATAAAAAGAAGTTTTTAAATACAGAATTATTAGTTGAATTAATAATTTTAATTCCATTTTAAAGTACTCTTTTTGGTTACAAAAAAAGCAATTAAAAAACATAAAGTATTGGAGAACAAAGAGCGAGCGATAACATACAGCCTACTATCACATATTAGAAATACAGGAACCTTAGCAAAAGGTCCAATTGATATTTTTATTCCGTTAATCAAAAGGGCATTATCTAAAATGAATGCTGACGGTATTTATAAAGGTAAGAGTCTATTAGAAATCAAAAAAATAACAGATGAACTTTATAAAATAGACTTTCCAGTCCCAATTATAAAGAAATTATTGATTGAAATAAGTAAGGAGATTAATTCGGAAGCAACGACCCATTTTACACTTTACAAGGATGGAGCTTTCAGCATTAGCGAATACTCTTTCTCTGAATTTGAAGAAATAATAGAAAGCCAAACTACTGATATAGGTGATTTAGAGGATCTTTTCAAGGAATTTTGTCAAACATCTGAATTAAAAATAGTTGAAAGTGAATCCATATTTAAGTTTATTGAAAAGAATAAATTCACCTTATCAAAATACATTTCTCAGAATAAAGAAAAAAATGGGAATGACTATACAGCGGAAGCTCAATTTGTTAATTTTTTCAAAAAATTTCCAACAATCTATGATCAAATTAAGAATATCTATATAGGTTCAATAATTGCTGGCTATATCGAATATCAACCTGTTGATTCCAAGCGAGAAATAGAGCTGTTGTTAGACACAAACTTTATAGTTGGACTTATAGATTTGAATACGCCAGAGTCAACTCATACATGTAGGACATTAATTGAAATTGCAAAACAACAAAAATTCAAAATTCAAATTTTAAAAGATACCATTGAAGAAACAACTAATTTATTAGAAGTAAAAGCTAATAATTTTGAAAAATCTTTTTTACAAAAGAAAGTTAACCCTGAAGATGTATATAATGCATGTGAAAGGAGAGGGATGAGACGATCCGATTTAGAAAGAATTGCTGATAACTTAGAAGAGACCATTACGAGTTTTGGAATAAGTTTAATTCACAACACAGATAAATTGAAAAAAGAAGCCAGATTCACAGAATCATATAAATGGCTTAAAGATGTGAGAAAAACAGAAAGGTCAGCTCTTCATGATTCTATGGCATTCTTGCACGTGAACAAAATTCGAAAGAAACAGTTTAGAGATTTTGATAAAGTTAATGCGTGGTTTGTAAATAATTCTACGTCTGGGGAAAACGATTCAATATTTCTCAGAAATGGGTTTCAACCAGAAACAATAAAAGCAGATGATTTACTGAATATTTTATGGTTAAGTAATCCTCAAGTTAATGAGTCGATTGAGGGAGATGATTTAGCCGAAATCGGATTGACTTCTGCAATTTCATTGACGTTGAATAAGAATCTACCTAAGTCTAAAATTTTAAGAGAATTAGACGATAACATAAATAAGTATGCCAAGGAAGAAGTCAGTGATACTGACATAATTAGAGTAGCGACTCGTATTACCAACAAGCAATTAAAAAATATTGATGAGCTAAATTTATTGGCGGAAAACGATAAAGCAGCCTTTGTAAAAAGATTAGAAGAAGAAGCTGCAAAGCAGAAGCAAATAGACGAGAGTCGGATTAGTAAATTAGAAGAGATCTTTGATAAGATTTCAATTAAGACAATTGAACTAGATGAGGCTAGAGTTAAATTCAATACTAAATCAGAAGGTATTGACTCTCTGATTCAGGAAAATGAAAGTAAAGAAAATCAGTTGAAGTCAAAACTGCTAAATGTGCAAAATGTTAACCGAGAATTATTTAGAGACGCTTGGGTAAGTAAAAAGATATCTCGATGGAGAAGAAGAACATGGATTGAATTATGTATAATACTGTTTCTGTTTGTTATTCTTTCAATTATTCTAGTTTCTCAATATAATTGGGATATTCCAAGATTGTTTGAGAAAATTAAAAAAGGAGAAATCAGTTTTGTGTGGAGCTTTATGATTTCTTCGCTATTCTTTATCTTTAACGCTATTACGATTAAGACTCTACTTGGTAAGTATCGAAATCATTCTAACATACAGAATTACGTTAAAGCACTAAAAATACCTGAAGAAATGAGAGAATTAAAGGAACCTATATAGATGGTAAATTTCGTCAGCAACGTATTAGATAACTTGAGATGTAAAAGAACAATTCGATTTAAGATTATTCAATTGTAATTAATCGATAAGAACTATTTCCATCAAACGAAACAATAACCGAATAGTTTCCACTCTCAAAACCATCCACTGCGATGGTTTTTGTTTCACTATCAGACTCTAACGAAGTAACGAGTTTTCCCGAAGCATCATAAATTGAAATTGAATACTCAGTTACTCCTTCCCATGTAACCGTCACCATATCATGAGCAGGATTAGGGTAGACTACAAGAGAAGAATCATCCTCAATATCCTCAATTCCTAGAACCACTCCCCAAATCAACTCAACATACTCAGGATGGTCTATATACGGGTTCCTATTATTCTGATAGTTGTAGTAGATAATATCATTCCTATTACGCTCCCAATCGTCCACGGGGTCATCAAGATGCCACTGATACAAGTCAGACATCTTCGCATGAATAGGTTCGTTGGTGAAGTTGTCAGAAGGAATAGAATCAATGACTTCTAGGTCAAGTTCTCCATTTTCTCCTTCATACCTTGTTGCCATGTAGAAAATCATACGAGCGACATCACCCTTGACGTTATCATTAGGCTTCCAGACCCAAGAACTCGAACTGGTATAACTACCCGTTGCTCCATTGCCATCAATATATTCAGTAGAGCATTCAGCAAACCAACGATTATTACGAGCTGAGTTCACGGTAACGTCACACGGACGTAAAGCATGAACATCCGTTCCTGCTCCAGAACCTGTTCCAAAGTCACCTCGTGACTTCGCCCAGACATGCTCACGAGACCACCCAGAACCACCGTTAAATTCTTGATTTGCATCAACTGACCATCCAGAATATATAAGGAGAACATTATTCGGGTTCAGCGTATCTCTATCCGTTTCCTTCAAGATATCCCATACATCAGTTCCTGAACTCGTATAAGGAAACTCAGTATGGTCTTGAATGATATCATTCAATTTCGATTTAAGAGGTTCACCCGAAAACCCAAAAGCTGAATCATAATATCCTGGGGGGATTTGAGAAAATGACAAAGCACTAAGGCAAATAATGGAGATTGATAAAAATATTTTCATGTGAGCTAAAGATAGCTGATTGCTCCATTATCAAATACCTTTCGATAAAAAATATTGTATTTAGTACAAGCCATTCACATTTTCACTAACAGATATATACGCAACACTGCACCGTATATATGTCGTAATTATCAGGTATATGTACGCTTTTTTCAGATTCGTATAAATAGATTGTTTTCTTACAATACTGTGCGATACGTTTTTAAACCACGTAATTATAGATATTAATACACACAAGGTGTCAGGTATTAATACTCAATTGAAGCATTCGACTTTCACGTATATCTTTCGTAAGAATAAACTAGCACCGACTCCGTTATACTTGTACCTATTAAAACATAGCTGAAAAACATTTAGTTTAAGCCGTTCATGTATACTCCATGAATGTGGGAACGCTGAAAACCAGACAAAAGAGTAGGCAGGTTATTCAATAAAAATTATGAAAAGATTTATGTCGAAACAAACATTGTTTCTTACATGTTTGTCACTCCTTGTGACCCTTGGTGGATTTGCACAATCCATGAACGGAACTGTGGTTGGAATTATTTCCCTTGGAACACAAGACTATTGCTTTATTTCTGAAGACGGAACGTCAAATGTCTATAAGACTTCACCGTATACGGCTGGAGAATTACAAGCACAAGATGAAGTAGATTTACGAAGAACACGTATTCAAAATCAAGTAGAAGTAACCGCTGACCCATTGAGCACTCAATTGTTTGCCATGCTTGAAATCCCACAATCAGGAGCAAGTATTTATTACCCTGATATGAGCAGAATGCCTGTTCTCGTGGGAGATATTTTATTCTTTGAAGACGAAGCACATATTACTGAAGTTCATGATATGATGACCTTGTTTTTGGATGATGAAACGTATGATAAGGAAACAGATGTAAAGCTTGATGAAATTGAGGACAATGAATATGCTTCATTTACCTCATTCCGAAATCACTTTAATCAGGTATATAATCCTCTGCATGGCGTATTTACCGAAAGTGAGATTGAAACCATGGAAAAAGCAGATTTTATCAATGACGAAATTCATAAGACATTCTTTAATAAATACCGTTTTATGGGCGTAGGGAATGAGATCTATTACCTCCATGATATTAATATGACCCTTGTGATAGACAAGGATGATTCTGAAACCTTAGCACTCTTAGAAATGGTAAGTGTTGCACAAGATGGTGATGGATACGATGTTCTCGATATAGATTTACCCGTCATGACCTTAAGAAAATCAAAGAAGATTAAATTTAAGAATCCTTTTCACGCAACCTATGACAATGGAGACGGTAAAGGAATTGGCATTGTTAATGGAAGTCTCTCATATCAAACGATTCCAGACTTTGGAGGTTTTCCATGTGAACTGTATAAAAAGCAATTAGCGGTTCCAGAATTATGGGAAACAGTAACAACATCTGATACGACCTACCAAAACGAGTATTGGCACTCTTCCATGACTTTGACGATTACGTGGGGAGATGGAACTCCTGACCAAGTAGTTACTAATTACCAAGGGCAGTATATTATTCATGATTACCCTCAAGGCATTGCAACAATATGGTATCCAACAACGAAAATGTCGTTCATAAATGCTAACGGAACGACGACTGACGTTTTTGATGGAAACAATGTTCCTGCCGGTCATCAAATTGAATTTCAAACAAGTCTCGCATGTACTGACGAAAATGCAGAAGCTTGGGACGGTAAAGTATCAGGGAACTGGAAAATGACAACCAAAATATGGACTTACCATAATTGGCTAGGTCATCAAGTAGGCTCACGTACTTGGTCATATAAGAATGAAGGAGGATGGAGCTTAAAACGTTCAAAAATTAAGACTGTGGTATCAGGCATCTATCGAAATACTGATTGTATTCAGCAAGAAACCAAGTCAGGCGACAAGTACAATAATAATAGTAAAAAAGTGGAAAAAACAAAAAACAAACTTTGGTCACATTACAGTATAGCGAATGGGGATGTTACCTCATATCATACACTCAATAGTGGCTCAACATCAATATCACTTTCAATGGTTTTAAACCCATGTCAGTAACATATATAATAAATCACCTGATTGCTTTAGAGCAATCAGGTGATTACATTTAAAATTAAATGAAGAATATTTTAATCATATCTATCTGTATTTTGGCTTTTCACAGTATTGGGCAAAATCATGAAGTACGTTTGAATTATAGAATTGGCTTAGCCACCAATCAAAATCAAATTACGAATCCAGACTTTAGTAATCACTTGGAATACAAACAGGCGGAAACTCGATTTGACCAAGGAATGACACTTGACTATGGATACAAGATTTGGAAGAAATTGAATCTTTTTGTAAGCGGAGGCTTCGAGGTGTCAGAATCAAAGAACTATTTTAGAATCACTGATGGAGCGGGAGGGTATCATCTTGCAAATGTTGAGATGAATACAGGTAGATTTGCCTATCGCATAGGACTCAACAAACAATTCTCCTTTTTTGAAAACAGAATGATTCTTGATATTGGTTGTCATATTGTAGACCGTTTCTATTTTTCAGATTCAAAAGTATATTCACAGCCAGCAACAACGAGTCACCTTGACTGGATAGATTATGAATATGAACTTGAAACGAGACACGGTGAATTTTTCAAAAACCCAAACGGTATTCAAAACAAAATGTATATGTTTTTGAATCTCGATTATTCACTTGGATTAAAATTCAAGGTGTCAAAAAATATGTTCATGAATCTTGGAATCAACTATGCACGAAATAATATTTCATTCTATAATTTCAGATACGTTGTAACGCATTACAATGGAGGTTCTCCAACACCTACATCTATTTATGTAAATGATGGAATAGAAGATACTTCAAAGTATGGAATTCGAGACCATTTTCTTTATGTGAGCGGAGGGTTAACATACACGTTCAACTGGAAGAAATAATTACTTTTTCTTCTTCTTCATACTATCAAGCACCGTCTTGGCGATGGTCTTTTTAGCTTTCTCTTGTTCTTCAGCACTCATTTCTGAATAGTTCACTTTAACTCGGTAGCCTTTAATAATTTTTTCAGTAGATTTTGGTTTCGGTATGAAGTCTTGTAATTGGTCGAGAAAGTCGTCAGGATGAAAGAAGAACACATTTTTAAATTCTTTTTTACTTAAAGATTTCAAGGCCAAGGCTTCAATTTTCTTAAGATGTTCGTCACCTTTTGAAACCATAAAAACGGCTGAGTATTTCGCTTCTAAGCACTTGTGTATATTCTTCATCTCATACTCAGGCGTATTAGTGCACGATATCTCACATGCAAGAGAAACATCATCAGCATGAATCCCAATATCAACCCGTCCACCTGATTCCGTTGCTTCTTCAAGTACCACTCTAAAACCTCTATCTTGAGCAAGTTTCGATAGGCTCGCCTTTAAGTGTTCATGTTCACGAATTATATTTTTCTCTTTCGCTTCTTCTTTGAGTTCTTTTACCTCTTTCTTGAAATCATTCTCCAAAACAATAGGAGGACGTTCCACGGATAAGTGTCTCGCATCTTCCGTTTCTTCTTTTTTTCCTTGTATATTCTCGACATAATTAATTTTCTCTTTCTCTTTCTCTTGTGAGGATGTGGGGAGTAAGGTACGTAACAATTCTTCTACGTCTTCTCTCTTCCTAGCATAGTTTTCACGGCTGTTCTTTATAATTTCACTGCGAATGTCGTTTCCGTGATCCGGTGCATCTTCGAGTGCTTCCGTTTTCAGGTTAAAGTCATGTTGTGCTCCACCAACTCGCATGATAACCTGACCTCGCTCAAGGGAGACAAGGTCTTCTTTACTAAACGACGTGAAGCCAAGTTCCATGACTTTCGCTTCTTCATAACTTAAACGAAAACACATCCGTATGTTTGGATTTGATACCACTGAACGTAACAGCCTTTTATCATCCCCCAGCTGAGTCAAATCTTGATGAGCGAGTGTTAACCCAACTCCATATTTACGAACACCACTTACCATGTCCGCTATGGTTGGTGTTATGAGATGATGAAATTCATCCATGTGAATATAGAAAGGTTTACGTTCTTCTTTGGCGAGAGCTTGTCTCCCGAGTGCAACTTGTCCAAGTTTCGTAACAATGAGGGTTCCTAAAAGGCGTGCATTTTCTTCTCCAATCAATCCTTGGGAGAGCTTCACCAAGAGTATTTTCCCATCACGAACCACTTTTGAAATATCCAAACCTTCGCGTTGTGCCATCATCATACGGACTATTTTCGGACGCAAAAAGGTATCAAGGCGAATCAAGAGGGGAGTCAAGGAAGCCCGAGGAACCAGAACGAAGTCATGTTTCCAATAATACAAAAGTTGGGGGTCAGAAACTGACTTCAAAAAGGTAGTTCTAAAAGTTTTTTCAAGTAAAAAACGCTTCAATTCAATGAGCGTTCCGCCACGTTCCGAATCCAAAAAGGTATCAATGGCGTTTGATAATACGGACGTCATTCTATCTCCCCAAGATGTTGCGTAGCGTTTAAAGGTTGCGACCAAGTCAGACGAAAGTACAATCCTTTCTGCTTCACTTTCAGCATGAAGAACATTGAATCCAATAGGGAAGTCTGTATCTGAAGGGTCAAGAATGATAACATCCTTTGCTCTTTCTTTCGGAATACGCAGAAGTATATCATCAATAATATCTCCATGAGGGTCAATCATCACGCATCCATTACCGTGCTCTACATCTTCTAAAAAGAGCCGTGCAAGAAGAGTTGATTTCCCTGCTCCCGTAACGCCAATAATATGTGTATGCGAAAGTCTCTGTTCATCCGATAAGCTCACAGGAACCGCTCTATGTTGATGCGTATTTGAACCAAGAGCATATTTCTGATTCTGTACGAAATAGGGAGCTTGTTTACTCGCTTGTCCATGAATATCAAGCTTGGGTGATACAATAGAACTACTAGGATAATGAAGAAACAAGGCAAGCTCCCGACTATTAAGCGTCATGCCAGGACGGTTACTTTGCCTCCTGAAAATATTCATCACATGGTCTTTGTAGCTATATCCGAGATTGGAAAGTGCGATAAGGTTATTCATCCCTGAGTCAGAGATATGTTCAAGGCTTCCAAGAAGTTGTTTACAGAGATTCTTCGATGTTGATTTATTCCGTCCTTGCGTTGCAATACGCATAACGCAGGAAAAGAGCGGGGAAGAAACTTTCTCTTGAGCACCTTGAAGCATCTCGTTATCGTCATTAAAGAAAGAGCCACCAGCCCCATCAGAAACCGCTACCATCATTTCTCTTCCCAAAGGACTTTTAATACCCTGAAAGAGTATTTGAAAAATACCTACTTCTTCACTATTCAGTGAATCCATAAAAGCAATAATGGAACGCAAAGGGTCATCATTCCGAGTTTCAAGAGTATTAATAGGGAGCATTGATTCATATTCAAGTCCAAGGTCAGCTATTGCAATATCACCACGTCCATTATCAAAAATATGAGGGTACTGTTCGCCAACGCTCAATATAACAGACGGGAGAAAGGCTTTAATATGTGAGCTCACACGAGGATAGTCTTTGACGTAACAACAAACCTGAACCTTAATATCACTTCCTGTACCGATAATCTCAAAAGAGAGGGGATTAGAGACAAGAGATAGCATTTCAAGGAGTTCTACCCATAGACGAGCATCAGTATTATTTCCCTGAGAAAAGGATAATTCAATAACATGAATCTCTGGTTTCTTGGTAAGCTCAGGCGAGTGTTTATACTCTTCTTCATCTTCCTCAACCAAGGTCTTAACCTCCTTACGTTTCCATAACTTCTCAAAGAATGACGGTACATAGCCATCATCAATAATCTCATTATTATCAATCGTATGCTGAAATCTATGAAAAGGTATTTCAAGGGGTACACGATACGGATAATGATAGTATCCACGATAGCGACACTCCCACATGTACCAGTTATAGCTTGGTGTATCAAAATCTTCCTGATTCATGTCTAGCGTTTAAAGACATTCGTCATCTTCGGCACTTTTTGATTTTCTGAGAGTTTCTCAAGTTTGTGCTCAACACTTATGTCATCAATCATTTCAATGATAATTTGGTGCATAAGGCCATGGAACATATTACTTGTATCAATCCGATAATAGGTAAAAGGGAAGAATACCTTTAAAAGCCGATTGCCTACAAACGGTATTCCCAATACTACTTTTTCTCTCTTTCTTAATTCAAAATGCATCCAGTACGAAACAAAGAATGACTTACCAAAAGGAGCTGCACAGACATCATAGATGTAATCATCGAAACTTACCTCAGCATAGAGTCGTTTACCTGAGAGAACACCTCCTGTATTTTTCTCAATGACTTTCACTTTTAAGTTTCTCACGTTATGTTCATTCAGCTTATTCGTCAAAGTATCATAGAATTCTTTAGAAGAATAGTTGAGTCGAGGAATAAGGACATTCCAATGATTCAACAATTCTCGTTTCTCTCGGATGAGAGCGATAGCAACAAAGACAATAGCAAGTAGGAAGATGATTGATACCATAATAGAAAGTATTGATTCGATAGGATCAGCAGGGATTGGTTCTTGAAGAACATAGAGCGGGACTGAAATCATGATTAATAGTTATTTGTACTTGTTAAGATATACTCTCTGTGTTAGATAACCATAAAATAAATGAAGAATGGGTATTAGTGCGTAATAACTCTCTTTCAATAATAAGTACTAGTACTCAAATATTACTTTCTTTTAAAGAAAGTGGTTACTTCTTAAAAGTAATGGCATTAATAGGTAGAAACACAAATTAAAACCCAATTACTATGAAAACTACTGTACTTATTTTTTTACTTTCAATTAGCTATTTTTCTTTAGCTCAACAGGAACTCCTTTTAAATGAAAATTTTACAACAGAAAATTATGCATGGACTACAACAGGAGATTTCAGTTACAACACTACATTCTCGCAATATAACTTTGATATTGGTTATGGATATTCATCTGATGACCCTCATGACATTGGGACATTAGAGCAAGTCTTTACAATTCCTGCAAATACAACAAGTGCTTCTTTAAGCTTTTACGCGAATATAAGTTCAGATGAACAACCAATACAGGTTTATGATTATTGTACTGTGGGGCTTGAGACTGTTGGGGGAGGTGGCACGTATCAGTTTATACAACTGAGTAATCTCGATGAAAACAATGCATACCAGAACATGAATTTTTCCATACCATCTTCTTTCTTTGGAAGTACCGTACGTCTTGTTTTCTTTTTTGACAATGACGGATTAACAGCTACACGATTTAGATTTGATAATGTGAGTGTAATTGCAAATACTATTAGTAATCCAAGTAATGCTGATTTCTATGTCTATAATGAGTCAATAAACGTATCAAGCGTTAATGCAGGGAATGATGTTGATGTAAGTTGTCGTCAAGCGAACCAAGGTACACTTCCAAATGAAGTAGATGTCTATCTAGGTTACTATCTTTCAGATGATAATATGGTAAGTGTAAATGATTATTTTTTTCCAATTACTAATGAATACTCAAATTTAGGAGACGGAGATCTCTATGACAACGAAAGTGCTAATCTTACTATTCCTCCAAATACAACTACGGGACAATATTATATTTTATGGAAAGCTGATTATAATAGCCAGTTTTCTGAAAGTAATGAATTAAACAATGTAGCGGTATTGCCACTATATGTAAACGGAGCATCTATTCCACCTCCAACCGTAAATATAACTTCACCAAATCAATATGAATGTGTCCCAACTACAAATAGTATACTAATAGAAGCTGATATTACAGGAGTTATTATAGGGAAAGGTATTTGGTATTCAATTGATGGAGGACAGAGTTGGGAGTTTATTTGGGGTTTAACAACTACTAATACAGGTTTATCCTACAACTGGCCTATTCCAAGCTTTATAACTGATCCTACTTATGTGAAATTTAAAGTTGTTGTTAGTTATCAAGGTGGAAATATTGAAGATACTGTCGACCTCCCTTGTTTATTGGTTCCACCATCTACCCCTTTTGAATTAGATCCAAATTTTGGAGCAGTTTCACACATATTTTGGCCATTTGAAACTATAAGTCATAGCTATACTTGGAATGAAAATGAAGGTTGGTTTTTATCGCGGACACATGGAGTTGATACTCACATATCCAAAGACTATTTTGCTTTAGATTATGGTAAGAAGATAAGTCTAAATGGAATATGGGATGATTTGTCTAATTGGGATTTTTCTCCTAATTTTATTTGTGATAGACAAGTTACTGCACCATTTGACTTTAAATTGATAAAAGTTTGGGATGTTTATTCCGATGACTGTGGTTACGTGGGAGATGAGCCAGCAGGGTATGGCAACCAAATAATAATTCAATCAGATTTAGATCAAGATTTTGCATTTAGAGTAGCTCATTTAAATTGGGTTAATACTTCATTGAATTACAACCAAGTATACCCTAAAGGAACAATACTTGGTGAACATGGTAGTACAGGGAATTCAGATGGACCACATGCACATTGTGTATTATACAAAAATATTTATGAGAATCATTCTTACCAAGTATCCGTGAACAATACACTTACCATGAATTTATATGATGCTTTAAGTCTTTATCCATCTTCACCAGGATTTGTTAACGCTCAACAAATGAAAGATAAATATGCTGCAGAATTTGTATTTGATGCCCATGAAACTTCAGGATCAGGGGGTGGAGGGCAAGTATCTATTGTTGAAAAATTAAATCTTAAAGACGTCGTGATTTTTCCAAATCCTTCGAACATAAATTCAGTTACAATCTCTCTTGCAAATATTTCGAAAGAGAGACTCGAAGATGTTTTAGTTTATAACTCTATTGGACAGAAAGTTAATGTGAAATTGATTGAATCCGATGACAAAAAACTACTTACTCTTAATTGCGAAGAATTAAATAGCGGATTTTATTTTGTTGTATTGAAATCACTGAGTGGAATCTATAGAGGAAAGTTTGAGTTAGTTGATTAGGAATTAAAACTATCGTACAATGTAAGTATGATAAGAAAGTTCGCAGGAGGATTTCTAATTTTTATTGGATTAGTAGCAATAAGTAATAATTACGGAATTCTACCTAGTTACTATAATATGAATAAAGTATTCCCATTAAAATATGTTTTTATGGGAGTACTTTTAATACTTCTTTTTTGGTGTTTCAGATCGACAAAAAATAGAAATAAGCGTATTTGGATTTCAGCAAATATCTTATTGATAATATTAATACCGTACATATCAAGTCAATTCTTTTTTCATGGGTTGAGTGATCCAATCTGCAATACTCGACCAATGCGTACAACGGTACTTCCTAGTAATTATTGGTTCCAATCTCCATATTGTGGCATGATCGATAATATATCTGGAGCACCAAAAGAAAACTTACATGCTCTGGGAGGATACGCTATTTTCTACACTTTATTTACCCTTTTATATTCAGGAATAGTTCAAGGACTTTTATTAATAAAGAAATTTATTCAAAGAATTATTACTTCAACTTCTCTAACAAGGGATCATTCTTCCCACCAAACTCCTCAAAAAACTCACTCGGACTCACACCAAAAGCATCAAGCATAAAAAGAAGTGTAGCAACGGTAATATTCTCTCCTCGCTCAATTCGTGATATCTGATTCCTCGACATATCCAAATCATACGCAATTTTATCATAGCTGGAATACCCAGCTTCTTTTCTCATTTTACGGAACTTCTCCCCGATAGCTTTCATACGTTCGTCTGATACTTCTTTCTTCTCTGCCATATAATAGATATTACAGAGGTAAAAGTGATAGTATTACTCAATAAAAAGTACACTATATATTAGTACACTATATATTAGTCTTTTACTTTTCATTTATATATGTTTGTTACTGAGCCACAAGGGCTCGTAATACTCACATGTATAATACCAACACAATGAAAAAGATTATTTCTGCTCTGTTCATTCTCATGGGAATGACATCACCGGCACAAGACTGTAAACCCTACAAGAAGATTAAGGATGGCTTCTTAAATAAACAAATCAGTACCTATGGAGCAAAGATTGGTACTGAACGCTCAATGCTCTTAGGTGTAACAGCAACCTCGTATGTCTTAGCAACAAAAACAAACGATAGCACCTATTCTTTAATATTCAATATGCAGTACTACCAAAAAGGGAATGACGCCAGCGTAAACGATATCCATTACCCAACAGGAACGGTGTTTGATCTAAGAACCGCACAAGGAGTAAAAGCCTACACCTCTGAAACCGCTCGTAATATGAAAAGGAAAGTATCGAGTAAAATACTTTCAATTTGTGAACTTGTCGTAACCGTATCAAAAAAGGATATTGAATACCTGCGTGACAATGCACTCCTAGCATATAGGATAACACCGCATGACGGCTCAACCACACAGGGGACGGTTGATGAAAAGAAAGCACTCAAATTACAACTTCAGATGAATTGCCTATTAAATGGAAAAGCTATTGATACGAGCGACACTGATTCAATAAACGAATTACCCAAGCCATCAGAAATATTAAAAATAAAAGAGTCATCAACAACTCAAAAAAATGAGCTTAACATAATGATTGGTAACTCGGTACTAGATTATATAGATGAGGGTAATATTCGTCTTGCCTTTGTTGGGTCTTATTCTAAGCGTATCCATGAAAGAATTAGTGTTGGGTTTCATTTTGGTGTCACACGCTCAACATTCTCAGAAGAAGAGAGTGATGAAGATTATGAATACAATCCACAAACAGGAGGTTACGAATGGCAAACAACAACAAGGGATCACACCTACAAAACTCATCGTTTCTTTATTGGACCTAAAGTAAATGTTATCGCCTACAAGACAGATAAGTTTCAGGTTTACGGTTCTGCTGGTGTATCTATTGCAAGGTTTAGAGATGTTCATGACAAATTAACAATATGGGACGACGGAGACACAAAACTCTCTCACGATCTTAGTAAAAAAATAGTCTTCAATTACGACCTCTATGCTGGTGCAAGCTATTTTTTCAATCAACATCTTGGTGTAACTGCAACAGTTGGTATTGGTATATCTCGATTTCGTCTTGGCTTGAGTTATAGGTATTAATAATCATCATCATTCCATTAAAAAGCACTATATTAATACCTATCCTCTCTATGGAGAAGTACAAGTAGGAATGTCACAAGCACATCTTGAAGCGGTACTAGGAATATCAATTTATAAGGCATCTGTAATCGTAACAGATGTTGATAGACACGCTACCTTTCTCTTTGTTCTATGGGATGGCAAAGTTATCCTTATTCAATACAACTTCTATTACGGTGGTTAATCTTTAAAACAATTAAATATGAAACATTTAGCACTATTAACAATTTATTCTACTCTTCTTTTTTCATGCGGAAATGAAAATGCGGTGAAAGAAGAGCCTACGTCAAACTCAACTTTTGAAAATCAGATGAAAGAGGGGTGTGCATCAATCTTTGAAGCTCTTAAAATAGGAGACCAAGATGCCTTTTACATAAATCTTCTTAGTACAGAAATGTACTTCAATGAAATGGGGGGCACTAAAAAAAACTTATGTGTTCCTAAGAACAAGCAAAATGAAGTTTTTAGTCGATACTATAATAAATTAAGAGAAATAACAGGGGGGAGAATGTTAACACTTACTCCAACTCACCTCCGACATTTTACAGATGAAAAAAAGACTGAAATAGATATTATCTTTAAAGACGATCGTGAGCATTATTATAAATTTCACGGACTCGGGTACCTAACACATGAGGGCAATATATACTATACTCTCGCTAACGATGATTTTTATGAAATAAATCTCCAAGAAGCGATAAGGGAAGTCAAAGAATTAAAAGAAGAAATTCAAAGATATCTCAAAAAACACCCATCCTTGGAGGCAAGCATAGAATTAATTAAACTTGAATGAAATTTGAGTTTAACTATAAATCATAACAATTTCACGAACCATAAAAGAAAAGTATCGAGTAATCGTTGCTTTTTGTATGTTTGCTCCATGATAAAAAGAGCCGTGGGAGATCTCCTTTCTCTTATTACAGGAAACAATGATGAAGGCTATCAACCGTCTAAGTCTGAATACTGGATGTTTGGTATCATAATAGCTTTAATCATCTTACTGATTATAGGATACACACTCCCTTAAATTTCACATTTACATTTCTCTTGCACAATCTATCATTCATGATATGATAATGACAGAGTTTTTTCATATAAATAGTGGTTTAGGTTGGCGGGTACGTTTGTATCCGCCTTTTTTATGTTAAAAAACGCCTCCAAGACTGGGGCGTTTTCGTATTCAATTGTTATCAAGTACAAGCGAAATAATATCATCACGACTTGGTTTTGTAGGGTCAATTTGTTTTTTAACAATTCGACCCTGACTAAAGAGTTGGCGTAATTTCACATTGAAAATGCTGTACGTTTCTGCTTCTTCCTCTTTACCTAAAGAATCAATGTAGGCGTCATACAGTTTTCCATTCGTCATTTTGTTTCCTTTAGCTTCTGTCAAAGCATCAAGAGCAATCTGAGAAAATGGATTGAGAGCACCTTTACTTGATGTTTCAGAAACATCTAAACCAAGTTCTTCAATCTGTGCAACTTGTTCTTCTGTCGCATACTTAATGAATACGGACAAATCTTTCCGATATTCTTTTATTCGATTTTCAACTATTTTCTTTTCTTCTTTCGCTTTCTCAATTACGGTGTTTTTTTCCGTGAGAAGAAGTTTGTCAGCCGTGATATTCGCTATCACAGCATCCAAGGGATTAACTTGTTTTGCCATTGTATATATATTTAATTGTTACATGTTTGAGATATTACATGAGTCCTTCATCAGCCATCGAAACGTAGCCTTCTGTTGTTATTACGAGATGGTCGAGCAAGAGTATTTCAAAGAGCTTAAGAGCCATCCTGATTTGCTGTGTCAGTCTTTTATCTGGCTCCGAAAAGACTAAATTGCCTGATGGATGATTATGAATGAGGACTACGGCAGAAGCGTTTCGTAAGAGTGAGAGTTGGGCAATTTCTGAAATTGAAACTATGGTGCCAAATACTGACCCTGTTGATATTAAGGAAATTCCTAGCACTCTGTTAGACCTTGATAGGGTCAGAATCCAGACATACTCTTTATAGTCCAAACTTAAGTCCCCAATATATTTCATGATAAGTTCATGGGACTCTGCTGAGCACCTGATCCGATACATTGAATCAAGAACGGGACGGACATACTGAATACGAACTTCATAAGCCAAGGGAAATTCTACCTTTTTCTTTTTCATAGGTATTAAATTTTAAGTGAATATTATATTGAATGGGAGCATGATTTTATGCTCCAGAGAATGACTTTTAAAAGACGATGTCTTCCGGAGTTATTTTCCCAAATTCCAAAAGGAGTTCTTGAACCTGTAATTGAAGTGCGAGATAGGATAATTCAATTCCGAAATTTTCTAAGTTCAATGAAATATCATGTTTCTTCTCACTATGAGAAATTATAGAAACAATGTCAGAGATGTAATTGATAAGAAAGGTTTCATCAATTCCATATTTCAATCCTTTGTCTTTGTAAATATCAGACAGATAGAAAGAAGGATTAAGGGTTTCAATTGATTGAAGAGCAATTTCATTTTTAAGAGTTCCTTGTGGTTCTTTGAGAGCCATTTCATGTAATTTCTTGTTGATTTCAATATCACTCAAGGGTGTATCATTTCGCTTCATGGTTATGTTTTTAGATATTGCACGGACTATTCCGTAATTATTGAATAGGGTAGTTCGCTGTCAGAACTTCTGTTTTACCCTTTTGTATTTTAGTATTTGAAGCCGAAACCTTGGCTTGTATTTCTTTGTTGTACCATCCAAACTTTGAGGTGTACTGGGAAAGTATTTCAGATGGGTAACTTGATAGGAGAAATTTCCCTTTTAGGGTTGAAAGCAGACTCAATAAGTTTGTGAAGTCCTTTTCAGAATATCCTTCGTAGTCGCCACAATGAGAATTGAAATACGGAGGGTCAACATAGTGCCAACTTTCTCCCTCAACATCACGCAATTTCAGAATCTTGAGTGCATCTGTATTCTCAATTTGTACGCCCTCGAATCGCTTCGCCAGGTCTTTCGTTACGAGTTCCTTTTTACCTTGGAACCACTGAGCCTTTGTTCCTATGGTATAGCAACCAAACGAGCCAATCTTTCCACTAAAGCCTACGTTTGTGAGCACAAAGAACGCCCACGCTTTCTGTACGCTGTTAAACAGGTGAGGAATACGGTAGATGCACAGAGCAACGGTATATGTTGCTCTTGAATAAAGTGTTCCATCAATCTTTGCTTTGAGCGTATCAAAGTCGTTTACAAGCGTAGAATAGAAGTTTGGGATAAAGGCGTTGGTATCGTTTACGATTTCAGTTTTCACGCGTTCTTTTGCAAAGAATACCGCAAGGCTTCCCGCAAAAGCTTCTGTGTAAATTGAGTGCTTGGGTATCAGAGGTAAAATGTGTTTCAACATTTTGACTTTCCCTCCGTAAAAATTTATAGGGCTTTTCATGGTTATTGAATGGTTAAGGCTTGTAATTCACTATCCTCCTTCTTCATATATTCTGCGGTATTCAGGATCGTGAAGTGTAATAGTTTGAGCAGAGAATCCTTGCGAAGTTTTACCTCGTATCAAGAGTTTCAGATAAATAGAATAATGGGGAAGATTGATAAAGTCTTGGACGGTGAAAATGGGATAGAATTCACGCTCCATGTATCGAGCGTCAGCTTGTCCGAGTGTAAAGCATATTAAGGTTCCTACGTTTCCCAATACCGCATCACGGATATCTGTTTCAAGCTGTGATATGTATTGGTGTGCAAATACGAAACTCACTTTAAACTTCCGAAGCTCTGCAATCATTCCTGCTAGACTTCCTGTCGTGTAATTCTGGAACTCATCGAGGTATATTATAAATGGAACTCTGTTATCCTCTGGGGTATCAATTCGTGTAAATGAGGCTGAAGCAAATGAAGAAAGTAAGAGTCCTCCAAGTAAATGACTTCCATCTTCTCCTATATATCCCTTAGCAAGATTTACTAAAAAGATTTTCTTGCTATCCATAATAGATCGAAGTGATAACTGTTTTGTATTCTCAACGAGTATCTTCCGTAATTGTGGAATAGCGAGAAAGCTTCCGACCTTGTTCAGAACAGGCAAAATATCAGCCTTTCCATATTTAGGGATATTCAAATTCCCAAAATCTTTTCACATGAGGGTTTTCTATACGCCTCATACATTTCAAACGAAAGTCATCATCAAGTAAGATCAAGGGGATATCATCAAAACTTGCTTTCTCTTGGTCGAGTAAAGTCAGAATCGTATTTCGAAGTATGTATTCCAACTTCACCCCCCACGCTTGCACTCCCCAAAGCTTCTTAAAGGTTGAGAGAATGGACGAAGCAATAAGTGGCCTTGTATGGTAGGGCACTCTACGAAGTGGATTATATCCCCACTCCTGACTCATATCTCCTGCATCCAGATAGACAAGATCTTTCTTTCTGTCGGCGGGTACTAGCTCCGACACCTCCTTGATCACATCTCCGTTTACATCAAAGAGACAAAATCCACGACCCGAGGTAATATCTCCATGCATAAGCACTTTCATAAGAGTAGTCTTTCCACTTCCAGTTTTCCCCAAGAGATACATTCCCATAAGACGGTCTTCTTGGTGAATAGAAAACAATCGATAGTCATGCCTGAAATCAACACGTGCGAAATATGAATTTGTCCGTTTTGAAATATTCATACTTCCACTCTATCTCAAATCGCAATGTCGATGGAGTACGGAGAATTGGTCTTTTAATGATTCCAATAGGACAAAAAGACCAATTCTCCGTACGGGATAAATAAGTGGTATAGGTGTTTAATGGAAGTATATGAATAATGAACCACAAAACATAAACATCCTTTTTGAACAATACATTGATGAATGCAGATATATCAAACAATTAAGAACAGCAACCATAAAAAGCTACCAAGAAGTTTTTTCAAACATCAAAAAACAACTTCCTGAACTCGTAAACATTGAAGACCTAAGTGTCGGTCTGGTTATGAAGTTTTTTTCGCAACTTGGACGACGTAATACCCGTTCTTCTACTATTCGTTCCTACTATGACCGACTCATGGTTTTCTTTCGTTGGCTTGAAAATAATGGAACCCTTGAAAAGGGAAGTTTAGCTTCAAGAATAACCAAACCACCAAGACCAAAATATGAAGATTCAAAGGCACTAAAAACTGAAGACATATCAAGTATTCAATCAGCGATTGTTTTACATTCCTCACACGATAGTTTTCAACTTAATCGTGACATCCTTATTATTTCACTTCTCTTATATACAGGAATACGAAAAGGAGAACTTCTTGGTTTGAGAATACAAGATATAGACATGAAGGAACGGACTCTTATGGTTAATAGCGAAACCTCGAAATCAAAAAAGAACAGATGTATTCCTATTAATCCAACGTTGTATATGTACCTCAAACGATACCTCAATGAACTTCGAGAAAAATCAGTTACGTCATCATTTCTCTTGCGTTCATGTAAAACCAAAGAACCCCTGACTCATCATGGACTAAAGCATTGGGTAGTTCGATATAATGAACGCTCTGGTATTTCATTTCATCTTCATCAGTTCAGACATACGTTTGCTTGTAAACTCGCAAAAGAAAATGTTGATCTTGTAAGTATAAAAGCCCTGTTAGGGCATTCGAGTATTTCTATGACGGAACGGTATCTCCGCTCTATTGGAACCGATGGATTAAAAGAAGCTCTTGAGCGTCTTCAATTTTAAATTGAGATAATTAAATATACAGAAGATAGCCGACTATACATGCTTTACAATTAACTCAATAAGACCATTATCATGAACGATTCCTATTATTTTATAATTCTTAAAATTGAATTTAACAAATTCCCCTGTCAGAGGACGAATCTCAATGTTGATGTTTCCGATCAAAGTATTTGAATTAGATACTAGTTTATATGTCATAAAAATAGATTTAAAAGGAAATATACACATTGAAATCCTAACATCAAATATGAACATTGCTTATCTGATTTCAGAGTAAAGCTATTTTTTTCTTTTCTAGTAAGAATCTCTCATGGCTTGACCCACATTCACGATATAATATACTGAGTAAGTCGATACCGACAATTAATTACTAATCAATTAACGGTATCATTCTACTTATAGAGATCAGGGAGCGAATGTACCCTGAAAACAGCGTGGTTCTCAGTGCCCAATTCCTTTAAAAACCTTACGGGCAAACAAGATAGAGGGATTTAGGTTGGGGTTAATTGCTGATAATGATGAGGTCCTAAGTTCAAGTCTTAGCATGCGCACCTAAAACCCTTTAAATTTCCCGTTTTAGAGATATTTGAAAGGAAAAAATAACGCTCTGCGACCACATGGTAAACTAATGGGGTCGCAGACATAGAAATCTTTAAGTAAAATGATACGTCATATATTATGAACATCACACTTTTACTTGAGGATTTTTATATACATGCACGCTATATGCGTGGTGTTTCTCCTACCACCATTATTCGCTATCGTCAGCAAATTTGTTTCTTTTTTAAGCAGACTAATATTGATGACCTGAATAAGATTACCAAAGAAGTCGTACTTACCTTTTTTATGAATGGTCGCATGAAGCGGAATTGGAAATCTACAACCTACATTGTCTATTACCACAGCCTTATTGTTTTCTTTCGTTGGTGCGTCAAAAATGGACATCTAAGCGAAAATTATGTTGAAGGCTTAGATTTACCTAAGCGAGAGAAATTACTCCCTAAAAGGCTCAAAAAAGAAGTCGCACTAAAATTTCTTGAAACTATTTATAACTATCCCTATCGCCAAGAATATACACGGTATCGAAACCATGCTCTTTTTTCTGTCTTTCTTTTTTCTGGTTTGCGTAAGAGTGAAGCACTCAATCTACGCGTTCAAGATGTTGATATTGAAAACCTCAGTATCTTCGTACGTCAGGGAAAGGGAGGTAAAGACCGTGTAGTTCCCATGTCCGTTACACTTGCTCATACTTTGAGTAAATATCTGGGCAAACGAAATAAAGCACGGAAGACCTGTCCTGAATTTTTCACGTCATCGAATAAAAACCATGGCTTCACAGTTCATGGTTTGAAACATTTCGTTGAAGACTTTAAACGTGATACTGGTTTTGATTTTACAATACATAAACTGAGACACACCTTTGCAACACTCATGCTCGAAGGGGGATGTGATATTTTTTCACTCTCCAAAATGCTAGGTCATAGTGATATTAAGACGACAACTATTTATCTCTCTGCGAGTGCTGAACATTTACGTGAGCAGGTAATGAAGCATCCGATGAACAATGTTTACCCTACTTGATTCACAAAGACCAATTTACACTACTCGAATATAGTACTGATTCATTCATACTAGTTCCATGTACTATAAACGAACAACACAATTACCCAACGATATTGTTGATATTCATTTACAAGAGTTATCAGAATCAATGCTGAAAATACTTCTCGTTGTTATTAGACAAACCATTGGATATGTAACTAAAAAAGGTAGGCGTAAGCCTACTGACTGGATAACGATTGGATACTTCGAGAAACGTACAGGATTAACCCGTAAGACCATTACGAAGGCTCTCACGAGTCTTATCTCAAAACAGTTAATCATTGCTCTTAATACCAAGAAACAAGAATTGAAAACAGCTAAAGAACGACAAGGAAAGAAATATATCTACTATGCGTACAAACCATATTACCTCAATCATCTTAAACAAACATGCGTAATCTCTTCCTCAAACATGAGTACTTTGTGCCCTATAACAAAACTAAATACTACAAAAGAAAATAAGGCTAAGATTTCAGACCAAGAACGTATGCGTCAAATACTGAATACAACCCAACATAGATAATGCAGTAATGCACATCTTATTTACAAAACGGTGTTTAAGCGAAAAAAAAATGGGTAGAAAAGACCAAAAAACAATACGCCAAGCAGATAAAGAAATACGTTATTATAGGTAGGTCGTGGCAATGAGCCACGGCACAACTTAATGTCATGAAAACAAAATTAACAAGCATGAGCTTACAGCAGGCTCGAAAAAATGCTGGCCTTCCTCTTTCCACGATGGCAGATATTCTTATCACCGACACCTCAAACTTATCAAAGTATGAGCGTGGAATACGGAAACCAAGTGATGACATTGTATTAAGCTATCATCTTTTAACAGGAGCATCACTTGAGAACCTTTTCAGCGGACGTTTAACACGATGTTTACACTTCTTGAATCATCAACTTACACAAAGTATCGAAGACTTGAAAAAGGGCATACGAACGATGAAAACTGATACGCTCACGGCTCATCTATCACGATGTATGGAACGATTGAACTGTCTATCCGATGTAAACGAAAAGAATGATGAAGCCTAAACTGACCCTCATACTCTATCCCAATACCAATGGAATAGGGTTTGTGGTCTGTGAAAGTGAAAAAGAAATTATAGACTTTGGATTAAAACCTATTAATCGAAGAACTCAAAAAGAGTATGTGAATAATGCAAGATGGCTCATTGAATATGCCACCCCTGATATTATTCTTCTCCTTGATTACAAGGGTGCAAAGGATAAAATTTCAAAGCGACAAGAAGCGGTCATTAACGATATCGCAGAATACGCTAAAGAGCATGGTATTAGTATTCGTCATTACTCACGCAGGCAAATTAAAGAGGTCTTCTCTGATTTTAACGTAACAAGTAAACACGATATCGCCATGACTCTGATACGTTGGTATCCGCAACTCTCAAGTAGGCAACCACACAAACGTTTAGCGTACATGTCTGAACATTACCAGATGGGAGTCTTTGATGCTTTTGCGTTAATGATAACTCATTATTATTTGTCATAATAAGGGAAAGAGAAAAGCACAACGAGGTTAAGTCGTTGTGCTTTTCGTATTCCAAGGAATACTCCCAAGACTATTAGTTATTGAATTGTCATGAAAACAACTTTTTGTAACGGTCTTGGGTAATATCAATGTACCGTATACTTGATATTGTGTCAAGTATGTTGTTTCATTTATTCTTAATCATCTCCTTTCCAAGAATCAAATACGTGACTGTATATGTTATGCGATTTAGAGTATTTGTACCTGGTTTCCATTAGGATTTTACCGTATAAGTACCTGATTTCGTGCGTTTCATAGGGTATATCAAATTCTCTTTCTAATTTAAGGTAAACCAAAACACTGTTTATTATGAAAAAAACATTTTTACTGATGATGTTCATCATGTTATGCGTGAGCTTATCTGAAGCACAGATTCAAAAGGGATACTACCAATTCAATCAAGACGAGCTCATTGGCTCTCCACAAATTAATGATGCTGATGGTGTCGCGCATGAAATTTATGAAGGTTATAGAATCAAGGTTGTAAAAATTACAGCGAATCCAGTGGTCATTTATTACAGATATGTTCCTTTTCACTCTACGAAGCAAACGTATACAAGAAAGTTTGGTTTAAAAACAAATAAGAAAACCGTAGCTAGTCCACTCGCAGCAAAATTTAACGGGAAATTATTTAGAATGTCTGAAACAAATTTTGAGTTCTACACAGACCCTGTATATTCTCGTTTTAAGGGTGTTGATGTTGGAGTGTATACGGTTCCATTTAGATTGAGAGATATTGGAGGGAAGTACTTTGATTTTGAATCAAGTCTATCTCTTCAGTCAAATTTAATATTTGGATTCGGAAGAACAACTAAGGCTCATTCTTGGTTTGATTTTTCTATTGGAATTGGATTAACAGGAGTAACGATTGATTCTTTAAACTCAAACCTTCCAGCTTCTGATGGGAGTCGCTCTGCTTCTGCTTTTACCGTTTCAACAGGGTTTGTTTTTAAGCCTACTCCATTTGTGAATTTCGGCGTATTTATTGGCACGGATTTATTGGGGTTAAAAGATAGGTCTACGGGTTGGGTGTACAATGGCAAGCCTTGGGTAGGCGTTGGAGTTAATATTAGCTTTAACAGGGTTGATACCGATAAATCAGCGAAAATTATTAATGCTGAACAAATGGAGTTATAAGTTTTGAATTGCCTATTCCACACTTTGATATTCCCTCGCTCCACCTTTAAAAACACCGTACCTTACATAAACGCCAAAACGGAAGACAATGAAACATAATAAGGTCGGAATATGGGTGAGGGTCTCAACCATGATGCAGGTACAAGGCGACAGCCCTGAACATCATGAACAACGAGCAAGAAACCATGCGGAACTTAAAGGTTTTGAGGTTGCAGAAATCTATCTCTTGGAAGCCGTGAGTGGAAAGTCAGTACTCCATCACCCCGAAGCAAAGCGAATGATGGCAGACATTAAACGTGGTCATATTGGTGGACTGATATTCTCAAAGATTGCCCGCCTTGCTCGGAACACCAAAGAACTCTTAGAAATTGCCGAAGTGTTTGAAGAACATAATGCAGGACTCATATCACTCGACGATGCGATTGATACCTCAACCGCCATAGGCAAACTCTCATACACCATCATTGGAGCGATGGCAGAGTGGGAGCGAGAAGAAATATCTTCTCGTGTTTCTGCATCCGTTCCTATTCGTGCAAAGCTCGGAAAGTCCCTGGGCGGACAAGCACCGTTCGGCTACGCATGGGACAACAAAAAACTTATCATCAACGAAGAAGAAGCCACCATTAGAAGGTTGATGTACGAGCTTTTTTTGAAACACAAACGAAAGCGAACGGTTGCCAGACTCCTCAACGAAAAGGGTTACAAGACACGGAAAGGAGCGAACTTTTCAGGGACAACGATTACGCGACTTCTTGAAGACCCCATCGCTAAAGGCATGAGACTGGTAAACTACACCACCGTTCGCAAGGGTAAAAAAGAAACGAAAGATGAGTCTGACTGGGTATACCACAAAGCACCAGCTATCATTAATGAACGAACGTGGACAAACGTCCAGAATATTCTCAAAGAGCAAGCACAGCCTTCTAAAAGACCTCTCAAACAAGACCTTCATCTCTTCACAGGTTTTGCAAAATGTTCATGTGGGAGAAAAATGTATCGAACAGCGAGAACCAAAAAATATATCTGTCATGGATGCGGAACCAAAATCCCTGATGATGTTTTAGAGTCAATCTTTCAAGAACAACTCCATACCTTTTCAATCTCTGAAGACTCAGCACGAGAAATACTTGAGCAGGGAAGTACTCAGCATGGAGAAAATCAGCAACTACTCAGTATCATTGACTCCAAAATCGAAACGCAACAAAAACACATCAGGTCACTCTTCACCTTGCACGAACAAGGACAACTCGAAACCGAAGATTTTAAAACTCATTACAAAGAACCAAAAGAAACACTCGACGCACTGAAAGAAGAACGCAGAGCACTTGAAGAAAAAATCCACGCATTCAATCATTCAAGTGGAAATACCAAACTCGCACTATCACTCATACAAGATGTGTACGGAAAATGGAACACGCTTGAAAAAACGGATAAAAGAAACATTATTGAATCAATGATTGAAGACATTATCATTGACAGCGATAGCGTAGAAATAAACATCAAACAACTCAACCCCCTCTTTTTATGAATTACGACACGATGGGCAACGCAACCATGAAGTGCTGAAATTGATAAATATCCTAAAGTAGAATGGTTTTTAGTTCAGCTCTATGTTATAGCCACTGCCACTATTTAGTATTAGTCCAAGGATAGAGTTTTTTAACAATGTATCTGTAATTCGGATCTTGGTCAATTTGAGCATAGAATTCGTCTGTAAATTGAACGGCTTTTTGTACAGCCCAATTGGCACATCCTGACCCTAAACAGAGGTTTGGGAAAAATGGTTCCTTCGAACTAAATAGTTTATTTGTTTCAAATTTCCCCCTTAGCCTTTTGTGAAAATTATCTTGAGAATTTTTTGAGTCAACCCAATCTCTCCATTCAGGCTCATAATGGACTAAGGCGTTTCTAAGATTGACTATTTCTTTAACATCTTGAGATGGTCCTTTCGACTTATCCAATTTGGATTTTCCTAATAAAGATAAGGCAACTTGGTATTTATCCAAAATAGAATATGATGCACTTCTTGGTATGCCGGCATTCCACATTTCTTGAATTAACTTCTCTTCTTTTGTAGATACTTTGAAAGAATAAGCATTTGCCTCATGGATATCACAGAAAAATTCATTTATACAAGCTTCTAGAAAGGCAACAGTAGAAAAAATAACGCTAGTAACATAAGAATTTAACTCCACTGCCTCAACGTTTATTACGTCATCGCTCTCTTTTTTTGAAAAAGATGTCATCTCAATTTGCGATGCAATTTGAGCAAAATTACAAGCACTGGTCAAATGATTATTCGAGTAGTAAACTCTTGATCTAATTATTTCCTCTGATGCATCAACTGATTCGGAATATCTCATTTACTATGGTTTTCATTGGCTATAACTAATATACTTGCATATAAAAATAACACATAGCATACGATATTGGTATGTTATGAGATCTAATTTAGTTCAGAATCTAATTTGAATTGGTTTTTAATATTACGTTGTTCAATATTTTTTTTTGTAAATCGCTGTTGTTTCGCTAACTTGAAAGAAACAAAAGGACATTACATGGATCACATAGATTTCTCCAAAACCTATACTCTTATTGGTGATTCTCAAGAATTTCATGAAGAATGGAATACCGCAAAGCGATGTACATTCTGTACCAAGATGGAACCAGATGTAAAATTCAAGAACACAGCTCATTTAATTCCTGAATTACTTGGGGCAAATAAATTTACATATCAAAACGAATGTGATTCCTGTAACGCAACCTTCAGTAAATTTGAGAATGATTTAGCTAAGTTTTTCAGACCGTACCTTGTTCTAACGAGTACAAGAGGGAAAAAGAAAATTGCAAAATTTAAATCAAGAGAGGATGATCAATCAACATGTTCTCAGGTTATTTCAAAAGGAGGGTCAAGCATACAAATGGTATTTGATGAGAATTTGACCGATTTTGATATTGATCGGAAGAATAAACGGATGAGAGTAACCTTTCGTAAAATACCTTTTCGTCCACTGTTTGTATATAAAGCTTTAGCGCGTATTGGTATGAGTATGCTTCCAGAAAGTGAACGTGCTTCATATGGCCATGTATTTGACTGGATTCGTAAGGAAGATGGTTCATTAATAGAATTCCACTCCTTTGTACATTTTAAAGTACTGTCAAAAGCAAAATTTGAATTCCCATTTGCAAAGCTATATAAAGCGAATATGGTCATCAGGGATAATGAAGAATATCCAGATTACCTTCTCGTTGTATGTTTTGCTAACGTGGTCGTTCAATTATTCCTTCCATTCTCGAAAATTTTTGATCATTATCATGATAAAAAAAGAAACTTAGCTCTGGAAATCTTTCCACTCGTAGCGTCTGGATTTAGTGCTGATGTGAATAGTCCAAGGGTAAAGTGTTTTGACGTCTCTTCGTATAAACACGTAAATAATAACGAAACTTTGTGGTTTGATTTTGATGTCATCACCTAATTATGGAAGATCTTCATTCATGCTTATTTCCCGTATTCTGGAGTTGAGTATTCTCTTTATAAATCCCTGTTCTTTTCTTAACTTGAAACGAACAAAACAAGTACAAAAATGGATAAAACAACCATGAAGTGGTGAGGGACACAATAATCATAAGGTAGAGCTCTTTTTAGCTTCTTTTCTGAAGGAAACTACATAGCCCCTAAGTCACATTTAAATTGATTAATTAGTATATTTAACTATGGAATTGACTGACCAAGTACCCGACGAAAATTACATGAGTTGGGTTAAAGAAATTATCTCAAGTGCGAGTGATAATTTCCTAAGACATTATGAAAACGAAATCCGCGTTACACAGGAACAGGGAAAATTATCTCTTTGGATTACAGGTATTTCAATAGCCTTGGAGTTTTTCTTTCTTTACACTTTAAATAAATCAGATTTCGATTTCTGGACAATCATATTGTTTTCAATCATTACCGCAATGGCAGCTTTTAATGGCGGCGTTGGACTTTATATTCAATTGACGAAAGTGAAGCTAATTGATTACTATTTGGATTATATTAATGCATATGACTATCAGAAGAACCAATTGTTACTGGAACTCAAACGAAGTAACTCTATTACTGCAATTATGGTCAGACAAGATTTTAAATCAGAAAATGGCACAAAAAAGTTGGGGAATTTAGGCTACTATGATGAGAAGCCAGACCATAACACCGATAATTTTGAGAAGAAAAGAAAATTTCTTAGAAATAGTAGTAAATGGCCTACTATACTATTAATTGTCCAAGTGGTTCTATGTGCTATTTTATTTGTCTATATAAACTATAACTAATTATGACTGCTGAAAACAACGACCTATTGGAATTGTCTATACACCACTATATCTTTAGGTTATGAATACAGAGAGCAGAATAGAGATTCACAAAAGTTCGCCCATAATTTATTTCGAAGGCGATGAACTAAAGAAAATTTATGGGAATCAATCATACAATTCTAAGGTTTTTGTGATTCGCGAAAATGGGAATCAGAAAATTGTGCTGGATATTCAATTTGGAGATTCATCAGCGCAATCATCAATAAAGCTATTAATTGCAAACGCAAATATTTCAGAAGAAAGTATCTTCAAATACATAAAAATTTTATCCATTTCTAATCATCAAGAATTAGATAAAATTGAATGGTCCGAATCGACATTATTAGGTACAGATGATAGAGGGGTTCAAGATAATAAATTCTTGGGGCTAAGACTTTCTCACATTAAATTCTATAAAAAATACTCTTATGGCAATGGGACTCGATTTTACTTTAATGATTCCGCGACCCCTTTGTGGGATAGTTTTCATTCATATCAACCATTCAAGTGGGCGAACAGGGATAATACCACTCAGATATATAGTGCAAATAATGATAGTCCTAAAAAAATCAAATTTGGAGAGCTTGATATCGGCTTACATTTAGAATTTAGACAGCAAAATGAGAAGCGGGATAATTCGATTATTAAAATTAAAAAGATTCCTTGGGTTGTTATTCATTCAGAGAATAGTGAAGAAATAGTCCTCAATTCTATTTCAGTTTTAGCTAATGTGTTCTCCTTTGTAATGGCAGAGAAGATTGACTATTTGGAAGGATCAATAGATATTGAAGGTAAAACGTTAGAAATTTATAAAGATTCGGGTCTGCAAATACAGTCTATGCAACATGGTGCCTTTGTAAGTGTATTTAAGAAAAGAAAGGTAGTCTTGTTGGACCTTTTATCTGATGTGAATGTCAGTTTTTTACTAAACCACGCTCAAGAGTTTAATGGAATGATAAACAAATACATTTTCGCATCTAATACAGATGGAGAAAGTTGTTTTATGTTTCTTTTCAATGTAATTGATCAAATCAGGTTAACCGTAATTGACAGCCTTGATATTACTACTGATTTTAAATTTAAATCAGACAAAGATTCAAAAACTATAAGCCGAGATAAATCATTAAAAAAAATTCGTGGTAAGATTAGAGAACTTTCAATAGATATTGTAGACGACCAACAGGATCAATTTTCTCGTTCTGTTCCTGGAAATGCATCATTTATATTAAAGAAAAATGTCATCGATCAATTCAACGATCTTTTTGAGTCGTTCAATATTTCAGAGGAAGAATATAAGTTAAGCTTTAAGGAGATAAAGAAAATTCGCGATAGCATTTTTCACGGAGGAAGATACACGGGAACCTTTGAGGGTTTACAAAGTATTAATTTAAAACTCAACCTATTGACTGAAGATTTAATAATAAAATTCATGTCCTTCGAAAATACTAATACTAGAGAATGAGTAACGTTGTTGTTAATGAGTATATTAAGACAGTTGCGAACGATACGGAAGCGGATAATATAGGAAGCTTATCAGTAATGGTATAGAATTATTGAACTCTAGATAGGACAGGTACTTGATTTTGCCTTCTTAATAGTTGTGTTGCTTATTTGTATTGCGAAGTTTTCTATTTCTTTGGTAGACCCACCATGATTCACGAAATTGACTAAAAATGAACGAACCCCTCTTTTTATGAATTACGACACGATGGGCAACGCAACCATGAACTATTATGAAATATAAATATCCTAAAGTAGAATGGGTTTGCTTCCTTAAATTGTTCTCAAAAGGATAGGATAGCAAATCCTGCGTAGCGGAGATGAATGTATTGTTGTCATTTAATGGAAAAGAAATCCCAATCGAGAAACTAGGCGTTAACTAAATTAGTCAATAACCATATGCGTCGGAGGGTTAATCCATCCCAAAAAGCCTTTGTTTATAAAACACGTATTTTGTTTATAATCAATAGCTATAATAGTTAGAAACACCCACTACATTCATTATCTTTAGTTCAATTAATTTAACCACAAGTATAATGAGTGAAATAATAAAAAAGGAGCAGGAGTTTGTGAACGCGAATATCATCAAAGCATCGATTGAGCATAACGGTTACGGTGGGGGAAATCATTCGCATGGTGGATATGTCGAATTGAAAATTCAGGATTTATCTAGCACAAACATGTTGGTTGACGGAAAGGAGGCTAGCAAATTTACATTGATGGTAAAAGGAGATAGTGAACGTGAGACATTACTTCAAGCATTGAAAATGTTCGTTACCGAGTTGGAGCAAAATAGCTAACTCAATTTATAATGAAAATGATTGAAGATGAATTGAATGTTGACGATGACCACTTAGGAGGTATGTTTGAACATCCCTATTCTAAATTCGTATTAAAATATTTATCCAAGAGCAAAGATAAATGCGCAACCTTCAATGACCTTGTAATGCGAATCAACCGTATAGAATGGGATATAAATCTAATTTTGAAGCAGGATTTCATGTTAAGAGGCGTTGTTGATGTCGTAAACAAAAAAGGTAACACGACAACCCTCAAACTTAAAGATGAGTTCCACGTATTGGCGGATCTTATTGAGTATGATGGTGACACAACTAAACCAAATGGTGTACATTATTTTGCTAACGTCTTGGGAATAGTGATTAGAACAACTTTAAAGGCGTTATTGGCTGTGATAATGAGTCCAGTAGTTCTACTTGGTTTGATTTGGCGTGAAGAAACTGCAAAAGCTATCTATCTGGTTAGTGCAATTTTGGCTCTAATTTGGACGAGCATTGAATTGTACAGTTGGTATTATGGTACGCCCATGAATTGATTCAAAGTAACCACTTCTTTACGTCGGGCTTTAACAGCAGTCTATTTCCAAGGGGCTCGAATAATTCTTCCCAAAATGAAATCGAAACGACATTTTGAAAAGATTAAAGAGCTGTTCGCAGTTGTCAATAAAGAAGAACTAATTTATAAAATCCAAGAGCTATCAAAAGTAGATGATGGAAGAATAAATAATGTTGACTATAGATCTGTTCGTAGCATTGGTGCAGAGTTTAATATTGATGAAATAGGGACTATTTCATAGCAAAATTATAAAAGGTTAAATGAAGGGATACAAATATAGATCTGGTAGCGGAGAGTCATTCGAATTAGCATTGAAATCAATTGAGCAAAATTATTTTTGGTCGGCATCGGTACATACGCTAAATGACCCATTTGAAACTCTAGTTGGTAAAGAACATTTCATAAATCAATTCAAAGCTTTCACCAAACTAATGAGGTCAAAGGATAAAGAAGCTGAAAAGTCTGTTCATGAAGCTCTTCAAGGACTCATTGATAGAAGAGATAAGATAGGAATTTTTTCATTATCAAAAACTTTTAGAAATGAACTATTATGGGCGCATTACGGTGATTCTCATTTTGGCTTTTGTATTGAATACGACATCCCTACTTTATTAGAACCTTGTGGATACCAAAAGAAATATAGAATGGATGTTAACTATGCTAAGCATCCGAGTTCGATTAAATTGACTGATGTGTCAAAATTAGATCAGAATCAATTATTTCTCAAAATTTTTGGGACTAAATCTAAAGTTTGGTCATATGAAAAGGAGGTGAGGCTAGTTTGTGATGGAGTGAATGAGCAGAGCTATGATTACAAGGCAATAACTGGAATCTACTTTGGAGTGAGAATGCCAGAACAAGTGAAGGAATCAATAATGTATAAAATGCGTGGACGCGGAATTGATTTTTTTCAAATGGTAAATCCAGATGGCAAGTATGATCTAGTTGCAAGCCAGCATGATGATTTATTTAAAGATGCAACTCCTTATATAGATCGAGACTTAAAAAATGATTCAATCCTTCCGAGTCATAATATAAGAGATTATGACAAATCCAGATATCCTGATGTAGGGAAAACAAATGTCGTAATTGAGCAAAAAGTTTCAAAAGAAGATTTAATCAATCTTGCCGAACAAATTAAATTAAAATATCATTTCAGCGTAAAAAAGTTATTTATTGGATTCCATACGCCTGAAATGGACTTTAATGATGTTTTATGGGCAAACGCTACAGTAACTAATGAGTCTGCAGATGTTTCCATTAATGATTGGTTATGATCATTCATGATTACATCAATTAGTATTTTATAGTAAATTGAATTTTAAACCTAACTGAGACATATTGTCCAACAGAAATTTTGAAATGAGTGGAAGAACATATCTAAAAAGATTAATTATTGTTGGTAACGGAATTGACATCGCACTGGGGTTGAAGACAGGATATAAAGATTTTCTTTGTCAATACACGAAAGAAAAGCTTCGGATGATCCTTTCTGAAGGAAAGGAAACTTCCAATAGCAACATGGTGTTTTTTACTGCAAAAAACTTCAAGGTCCTGGGGTCCACCGGTTATGTCGCTCCTCACAAGAAATCCACATCAACATACCTTAGTATCGAGAAACGACTTAGAGAAGTTGTTGATCAGTTGGATTCCATTCATAGTTTCGACAGGTTGAAGAAAGTATTAAAAGAAAAATACTTATCTGTAGATGGAGGAGACCTTTACGAGGCTTTGGTTTCCCATATTCAATGGTGCGATGTTGAGAAGACGTACTACGATCTTCTTGCGCATAGATTTGAAACAAATCGTACTAATGGAGTAGATAGAAGTTCTCAGAGGTTTCAAATATATCAATTGAATTTAGAGTTTGAGGATATGAAGATAAGTCTTGAAAGATTCATTCTGTCTGAGCAAGAGAAGATTTCACCTTACCTTGGTCAGACCGATGCTTTCAAAGGAATGATTGAAATTCTTTGTTGGTCGCATAGAGCAAAACAGGAGAACGTTAAAGTTCTCAACTTCAATTATACAGACACGATTCTTCAAGCATTGAACGAGCACGATTATAATGATGTTGAAGTAATCAACATTCACGGAAGCATAACAGATTCCCAGTTCCCGATTGTGTTTGGATTCGGTGACGATACGGATGAACGATATCGGAAGTTGGAGGACGCTGAAGAGAACGAATATCTGCGTCATTCTAAAGCTTCAAAGTACTCGATTAATGATTCGTATGCTCGTCTTCTTAATTTCTTAACTGGTGATGGTGAAAGCTATGATGTCCATATAGTAGGACACTCGTGCGGTTTGTCTGATCGGACAATGCTTAAGACAGTATTTGACCAGTCTCTTTGTAAGGAAATTCATGTATATCATTATCAAGAGGACGAGCAGGAACTAATTGATGCACAGATAGAGAAGGATATTAATATCGCAAGACATTTCGATAACAAGGTACGAAAGCGCGATGTTTTGCAACCGCTTAATCCAGAGTTAAAAATTCCGCAGTACAGAATCACAGATGAAATGAATAAGGGGGAGGGATAGGTTTTCTTTAAGGAATTACGACGTTCTATATTCTCTCAATTAACTGTTTTTGTTTCACTAACTTGAAAGAAACGAAACAAGTACAGAAATGGATAAAACAGTCAGTCCCCCTCTTTTTATGAATTACGACACGATGGGCAACGCAACCATGCCCATGCGGCTATTACAACCATCCAGAGCGTCAATGCACGTGCGGGTCAAGCAATGTCCAACGCTATTTAAACAAAGTGTCAGGGCCGTTATTAGACCGAATTGATCTTCACGTTGAAGTGACGCCAGTAAACTATGATGATCTCGCGAATGGAATGCCGAAAGAATCCAGTGCGGATATTCGAAAAAGGGTAGTGGAGGCGAGGGAAGTTCAGAGTCGACGGTTTGATAATTCGATCGTTGGGTCATCTGAAAAATCGGATAATCGAAAAACCGAAAGATCGATCTTCTCTAATTCTGAAATGTCCTCAAGGCAGATTCGTGAGTATTGCAAACTCGATTCAAAGAGTGCAGAACTTTTGAAAAAAGCAATGAACAGTCTTGGGTTTTCAGCACGCGCTTATGATCGGATTTTGAAAGTTGCTAGAACGATTGCTGATTTGGAGAAGGCAGTTGATATAGGTGCTGATCATATTGCAGAGGCAATTCAGTATCGGAGCTTGGACCGGGAGAATTGGGCGGGGTGACGGGAAGATATTTTAAACTCTTCGCACATTTTTTTATGTGAACCATTCATGAGTGTGAATAATTGTACTCTTTCTGAAAGTGAATTTCCAGATGATTTGAATTACCGATTGTATTTCAGGTGCTCAATGATTTTTCGAATGTGTTTAACAAGCCGGATTAGAATGAAAGTCCTGCTTGTTAAATTAAAAATGGTATTTTTTAAAAAGCCTCTTTCGGGTAATTCCCGAAAGAGGCTTTAAGTATTAATCTATCTTGATTAATTTCGTCATGCTTAGAAAGGTTCTGTTTGAACACCTGACAGTATACAGTCCTGCAGGAAGGTCAATAAGATTTATCTGAATGGTCGATGATTGGTTTAATTGGTTAAAGATCATCTTACCGGTAAGATCAAATATTTCAGTTTTAATATGCTCATCTTTTTCAGCATGGGATACAGATAATTCAAATATTCCATTGTTAGGGTTAGGAGCAATTTTTATTGTAGGTTCTTCCGTCTTTTCTGAGCTGTTTTCGGTGAGACTTCCAGACTTTTGAAATGCCCCCATTTCATCTTGTTTCACTCTGACAATAAATGCATTTCTCATTCCAGGACCGGTTTTCACTAAGTTGCCACTAACAGGAGCTCCATTAAAGTAACCCATTTCATTTTGATAGCCTCCAGTTACAAAACACAATCCTGAATTATCTGTTGTAATGGACATGCCGTTATGATCGTCATCACTTACAGATGTTGCACTCTCGGTAACATTGAGCCAGTTTCGAATTCCTGTTTC
Source organism: Crocinitomicaceae bacterium (assembly GCA_047630755.1). Classification (GTDB taxonomy): domain Bacteria; phylum Bacteroidota; class Bacteroidia; order Flavobacteriales_D; family Crocinitomicaceae; genus UBA4466. Next base: position 76,873 of record JBLHYG010000010.1, read on the forward strand.
CGTATAACTGATTACGCCAATGTGTTCATTTCCAGACGGGTTTCCTATAAAAGGGAGGCTAGCTCCGAAGCCACCTCCAGGGGCAATGTTTAAACCTGATCCCGTAAAATTATTCAGGAAAACAACATTCCCGTCTTTGCAAGTGACATCTTTACCTTTAGCCTCATTAATATCATTACTGAATACATTAGTAAATCGCACCCAGTTTGGGCTTATACCTGCATGGTCCATAGAGATCATATAGCTAGCCCAGGGATCACTGTCTATATCTCCCAACAAACCATCATTATCTATATATCGTAACGGTTGATCTACAGCTAACGAAAATGGTGTATAGTGATAAATAGTAGTTGATTCTAAGGTCCCAGCGACTTTGTAAGATCCCGTTAAATAAACTACACCTGTTTCTGAGGAAACAGAAATTCCCTCTCCAGTCATTATCATTCCCTGGATGTTACTACTAGACCTAAGGTCGAAAAATGGTGAAGCTGAAAAATCTTCATAAGTAAGAACAAATGCCTCTCTTTTCCAACTTAAATAACCATCAATACTTACTACACCAGTTCCATTAAACAGGCTTAAGTCTTTCTCGAAGGAACCTATGGCGTACAATCTATTGTTGACTTCATCGTAATCCAAATCGTTTACCTCCCCAACCGCAGATGGACTCATAACATTGTCAATTATAGTCGCAACAGGTATACCTAATGTATTCCCTATATCAAGAGCTGTTTCTGGTTCATATTTCTTAATGAATGCATAATAATTTGGTAAACTTGAGATTGGGAAAAATCGACCGCCAATAAAAATGTCACCAGTAGATTCATTGGTGGTAATGGTTCTGCAGTTAGCAAGGTCGCCCACTACAATTTCTTCTACAAAATATAAACAACCAGAATTCATGTCGTATTGGGCAACATATCCTGCATCTCCTGATGAAATTAGATCAATCGATATTCCACCGACACATAAGTCGCCTTCACTTTCAGAACTATGAAATTTAGCATCTTGGCTTATGTCTCCAGTGACATAAACCATTCCGTTAGATTCATCTAGTGTAAGCGAATTTCCTGTGCATTTATTGCTGGTGGAAGCTCGAGCCGCCCACAATAATGTACCACAAGGATCGTATTTAGCTAGATACATACAACCATCCACACTTAATCCAAGTGGATCTAATGTAATATTAGGATTGCTTCCTCCCTGAAGTTCAGTAATATTGTGGTAGGTTCCTACCACGTAAACATTATTTTGGGCGTCGGTAACAATGTCGTTACCAGACTCCATTCCTGAGGTGTTTTCTGTTGTTTTGTGCCATTCAGCAAGCTTGTCTTCAATTGTAAAGCTTATTTTTTTTCTACAATTTGGAGGGAGTGATTCGATTGCTTCAAGCATATATTCTCCTGCACATAAATCAGACTTGCTGTACGCCTCACCATCTGCAAAATCCCAAAAGCCATCGGGTCCACTCAGTACCCATGTACAAGTACCTGTAAGACTTTCTAATTCAATACTTCCATCACATAACCCTTCACAAGTGTGATTTATATTTGTAATTAAGGGTATAGGTGTTTCTCCTACTGTTACGGTTGCTTCTTCACAACATCCTGGGCCGTAACAAAATGTTAATGTATAAACTCCTGATGTAGTAGGCGAAAAATATTCATTTCCCCCTGCTTCAATTACCATTGGTCCGCTCCATTCTCCTTCATCGTAAGGATCAGGTAAAGGGTAAGAAGACAAGGTACAAAATGTCGCTCCATCTATTTCTTCTGAAATTCCAGATGGACATTGGCAATCTATGTATGCTACTGCTTCGTCAGCTTCCCAAACACAATCGGCAGTCATGAAAGAAATAAACACCTCCTCTCCAACATAGGCTGATAAATCTAGAGTTACGGTAGTCCAGTTTTTTATACAAAAATTCCCAACAGTAAAGTCAAATTCAGCGCTACCAAGATTTGCAACTATAGTGGTTGCATCTATCGTAGTTCCTCCTGAACTATTTACACGGTATGAAAAAAACGCATCGTTCTCTGCGTCAGTGTGAGTTGGTGTTTCGTGAAAAGCATCTTCTAAGACTAAAGCATAGCTAAAAGTAAATTTTGTGTTGCATTCTGTTACCCAAAAAGAATTATTGGCTATACTTATTTTCTTATCAGGACCAAGCATACTGCCAAGTTTTAAAGAATTTGTCCCATTAAATACCAAAGGCACAAAATCTGGTGGCTCTGCGCCAGGTGTAATAGTATGATAAAAATTATCTGGAATATAATCCAGGGTGTAGTCTAGAGGGCTTACAGTTGCGCCTGTCCTAGTTCCAGTTCCTAGTATCCAAGAAGAAGTGGTTCCATCGTCAAAATTAAGATTGCAATCTGAGGTTTGTGCCATTGAATGTGAGGTCCAATTCAGGAGTAACAAGGCAAGTAGTAACAATCGCTTACTGATTCTTTTATTTAAATTCATTTCATTTTTTTTAAAATTACTATATGGTTTTCTGCTGAAAAACTTTGAGTTTGAATTTCATCAGTTGTATTATTGAATATTGGAAACTCATTTTTATTCAATGAATTTCCAATATTTGAGGTTAATAAAAAGTTATTCTTTTATCAGTCTTTTAAAAACTATATGTTCTCCGTCAATGATTGTGACTGAGTATATTCCTGATGAAAGATCACTTAAATTCAATTCTGCGATTCCCGATTCGTTTAACCTTCCTTGACGAACAATGGCTCCCATAGAGTTAGATATCTTAAAGGTAGCATTGGATGATTTCGATGTAAAAGCAATGGTGAGATGTCCATCACTAGGGTTAGGATAAAGTTTTACCGATTGCTCCTCAGGTCTAACATTCTCTCTGATGTTTTGCAAATTTCCCTCATTGGATTTAGCCCAAGGAGAACATCCGCCTAGCCATGTGCATGTGAACGCATCTCTACCACCAATATTGGTTTTAATCAATGTTGTCGTTGGATCATCAGAAAAGTCAATTGTGTTATTAAAACTTCCACAAAATTCAACCCAGCCTCCGCTATGGGAAGGGCAAGCATGGTCCCATTGGCAAAGAGACACAACTCGTGAATTATCCAAGGCTCTAGAGTTAGTTATAATTCCATCATCATCATAGGAAGTAAGAAATGACCCTTGAGACGGTGTAGATAGACTTTCAAAGAATCCACCGCTGGTTTCTAGCGCGACACTTTCATTGAAAATTCCGCTTATAAATATTTGATCACCAGCCCATGAATCTCTATTTAGAAATACATCTGTTAGTTTGACGTTATTTATACTATTAATTGATCTTACCCAAATAAGATCTCCTGTCAAGGGGTCTTTTTTTATTAGAAAACCAGTAGTGTTGGAGGAGCCAATAGGATTAATCCAATAGCTTCCTGGACCTGGATCAACATCTGTCATGCCAGCAGCGACTCCAATTACATATACTCCATCTGGTGATCCACTTATAGCGCCTGAGCGAGAGTAGTTAGCAGCTCCAACAATTTTATCTGCCCAAACAATATTACCCGATCCATCAATCCTTTCATTGTAAATTCCAACTAAATTTGGATTTGTAATGTCCGCCTCAAGGTTGATGACACCAGCACCAGGGTCTACATCAGCAATTCCAGTAAAAGTTCCAGTTAAGTAAATTGCGTCTTCAGTATATGCATCGACATATGTTCCTAGGTCATTGGTTTCACCTCCAATTGACTCAACAAAGCCAACATTCCCAGTAACCAAATCGAATTTAGCAACAAAAGCATCAGTACCACCTTTTGAGGGAAGAACTCCAGTTGCAACATCACTCAAGGGGTAGAAAAGATTTTGCTCAAAGGTTCCAGTGACATAAACATTATTATCAATACCAATTGAAACAGAATTTGCCCAATCTTTTCCTTGACTCCCCATTGTATACACCCAATTGAATGTGCCTGTTGGAGTAAGGCATAACACAAAAATATCTGTTGACCCCACAGAGGTTTTATTAGTAATAGCTATTGGATCTGGATTAAAATCGACAGTTCCTGAAAAGTAGCCAACGACGACTATCGCGCCTGAAGCATTATCAACACTCAGAGCTTGATCATTTCCTGGGCCACCAATTGTTCTTAGCCAATTCAAGCCTGATTCATAGTTTCGCTCTAGAATAAAAATATCATCGCTACCATTGGATGTTTTGAGAATGTTGAATACGCCTAGATGATAGTTCCCAAAGTTCGTGGTGTCATTGAAGTATCCAACAGTTACTACATCTAGACCGTTTTCATTACTCCTAACGCAAGTTGCATTCTTGTGACCTGTATTACCGCTGTACGAAGAAAATTTAGAAGGGTCAGGGGATGCGTGAAAAGTTTGACCTAATGCATTGTTAAAAGAAAATAAGCTCCAGAATAGCCCTGCAATGAGCACGAGCTGCGAACGTCCTGAACTTGATTGGCGGGTGGCAATGCCATTTTTTGAATAATTAGCATTAAATTGAATTAATATAAAAGTTAGCGGGGAGCTAAATTTTGGTGAGAGATTCTTCTTCATAACAGTTACAATTAGGGGTTAACATTATTTTTTAATGAATTTTTCTTTTGATCTACCAGAAAACATTACTGGTCTAAAAGACGAAGTGGCTATTAATGAACCAATCGATAATGATAAAGAAATGATAAAAAAAAACTCAAATCACCTGGTTTCATTGGCTTTGTTATGAAACGTATTAAAATTGTTACGAACGACTTGTATTTAATTCATTTGCTTTTTGTGTTAGGTAGAAAAAACGGTGACTTTCAAAAATATGAGATCGAGAAATAGAGTGTAATATGGTTTAAATGCAAACTGAAAGGTGAATGATATAGTGTTTTAAATTGATTGAATAAGTGTGATTGATTCTAAGAGTTTTCCATTTGTTTTACGTTCATATCGAGTTGGGCTCTTCGAGAGTCTCAGTGTTTAACTCGAGATTTTCGGTGCTCAACATTCAAGAATCGCTTGAGTCCACGAAGATCCATTCTGTTGTTGGAAGGTTATCTGGCGATGCAGGCTTGATTACCGAACGGCCGTTTCGAAAACCCCACCATACTATATCCGATGTCGCTTTGGTTGGTGGCGGCGGATATCCACAACTGGGTGAAATTTCACTGGCACACAATGGGGTTTTGTTCTTGGATGAACTTCCTGAATACAAAAGAACGGTTTTAGAGGTCATGCGTCAGCCAATGGAAGATCGTTCTGTGACAATTTCAATGGCAAAGTTTAGTGTGGATTACCCCGCTGGCTTTATGCTTATTGCTGCGATGAATCCTTGTCCATGCGGCTATTATAACCATCCAGAGCGTCAATGTACGTGCGGATCGAGTAATGTCCAACGCTATTTAAACAAAGTGTCAGGGCCGTTATTAGACCGAATAGACCTTCACGTTGAAGTTACGCCAGTAAACTATGATGATCTCGCGAATGATATGCCGAAGGAGTCAAGTGCGGATATAAGGAAGAGGGTGATTGAGGCGAGGAAGGTGCAAGGGAGACGGTTCGAGGAGGGCATCTCGGCCGCACTCGATGCCCGAGGAGGGAGTGACGGAAGCCAGAGTACCCGAATCCACTCTAACTCCGAAATGTCTTCCAAGCAAATTAGACAACATTGTAAGCTAGATCGTAAAAGTGCTGAGCTTTTGAAAAAAGCGATGAATAGTTTAGGGTTCTCGGCGAGGGCTTATGATAGAATATTGAAGGTTGCAAGGACTATTGCGGATTTGGAGAAGGTAGAGGATATTGGAGCGAATCACATTGCAGAAGCGATTCAGTATCGTAGTTTGGATAAGGAGAATTGGTAGAAATCGTGTTGGAATATGGATAATGCTTTTTTAGTAAAGAAATTACGTCACTAATATTTGATGATGGAAATTGATCAATAGGTAGTTTTGGCATGGTTCGTTTTAGTGGTGAAAAGATTTTAAACCACGTGAAATTACGTGGTTTAAAATCTTTTTATTTGAGTACTTTTGTAAAAAAAAATAATAGGATGAGAACAGTATTTGGATCGTTTCTTTTAGTAGGAATGTTAATTTTAGTAGGAGCATGTGCATCGATTTTGAATGGTAAGTCTCAAAAAATGGTAATTAATACTGATCATGCTGACAATCAGGTGTATGTAGATGATTCTTTGATAGGGACTGGTCAAGCTGTTAATACAACATTTAAGAGGGACTTTAAAGCTAAGGAAATACGAATAGAGAGAGAAGGTCAAGAGCCTAAAACTTATGCGGAGATTCAAACAAAGAAATCAGGTCTTTATTTTTTCTCATGGATACCATTTGGGTTTACATTCTATTCCGTTTTTATGGATAGTCATCCAAAAGCATTTAATTACAATAAAACGCTTCCAGTGTATTCTACTAGTGGGGAAAAAATTGAACGATCTGAAGAGCAGAAATATATTTTTGTAAATAACGCAAGTATTAATATCGCAGCTGGTGATTTTGAAAACCACGGGCTTGATTATAAAAAATATTCTGTTGGAAACATGGAACCAAACAAATATGGATCATCGAATACTAATGAACTTAGCGTAAATAGTATTGAGATTCAAGGTCAACTTAATGAAATATTAAAGAATCGTCAATTTGTGGATACAACAAAAACTTTTCTTAAGAGAAAAACGAATACTTTATATATTGATGCTGAGATAACTAAATGGGTTAATTATAATGTATACAGAAGTTTTGTTAATGCTGGAGCGACTTCATTTATGTATGGGGAGATTGATGTAAAGTGGGTACTAAGAGATGTATATAAGCAGGTGTTATATGAAACGACGTTAACTACAACTACTGATCAATTTAGAGCAATTACTTACGCATTCGTGGGTACAACGAATAACGTAGAAAGTCCATACGAAAAAGTGATAAATGACGCCCTTGAAAAATCACTTGTTGAATTTTTAAGAGAAGATAATGTTCAGAATAATCTTCCTATTGGAAAGGATGAAGTATTAACTGATGTCTATGAAATTCAGTCAAGTGCAATAGCTTCTTCCAAGTTAACGGAAGCTATAAAAGCTTCTGTAACCATTAAGATGAAGGATGAGTCTCACGGAAGTGGTTTCTTTATTTCAGATAATCATATTGTGACCAATTATCATGTTGTAGCAGGAACGGATACAGTTGAGATTATAACTAACGGAGGTGAAAAACTTGAAGGAATTGTCGTTCGATCAAGTCCAATATTTGACTTAGCTTTAATTAAAGTTGATTTTAAGAATGAGTATTGCCTTTCATTAAAATCTGCAAGAGTAGGAGAATTGGGAGAGGAAGTGTTTGCGATTGGAACACCATCTTCATTAGAATTAACACAGACCTTAAGTAAGGGGATTATTTCAGGGCGTCGAGTGTCTGAGGAAGTAGATTTAATTCAGACAGATGTAAGTATTAATCCAGGTAACAGCGGCGGAGCTTTAGTAGATCCAAAAGGGGTGTTAATTGCAGTAGTAAATTCTAAATTAGTTGGATCCGAAATTGAAGGGATAGGGTTTGGAATACCAGCAGAAAAAATTATTGAATTTTTGAAGCTTGATATAAAGTAAAATTCGAATGAATTGGATCTGAATGTAGAAAGTTAATAGATGTGATTTTTAATTATAGATGTTCTATTATGGAGATGAGTATTTTTTTATAAAACACTGGAGTTGCTATATTAAAATGGACATTAAGTTAAGACCAATGCAATAATTTTGAGGCTCCTGAGATGCGATTTTGTAGATTATCTCTTGTCTTTTGATTCACAATTTTTTCCTCAATAGTTCTTCGAATAGTAGCTGGATCAAGCCCAAACCTCATAGCACAATCTTTCTGAGTGAGTCCGTTTGTGAATATTAATTGTTGAACCCTTTTTGAAAGTGTATTGCCTGCTAAATCGAACAGCGGAGTGTACTCCAAGTACTCAATAATCTTCGGTGCATATTTTACGTGAGGAATATTTCTATTCAGCTCCCAATTCGTGATAATATCAGTCGTAACTGATAACAAATGGGCTACGCAGGACTGGGATTCATTGCGGTCAATTCTGATTTTACTTATATGGTCTCCCAAGGTGTGACATTCCTCAATCGTCCTGTTATGACTAGGCTTAGGGGCTTTGAGCGTAAATGACAAATGGGACACGCAACTGTGCCCCTGCGGCTATTACAACCACCCAGAGCGTCAATGTACGTGCGGATCGAGCAATGTCCAACGCTATTTGAACAAAGTGTCAGGGCCGTTATTGGACCGAATAGATCTTCACGTTGAAGTGACGCCAGTAAACTATGATGATCTCGCGAATGGAATGCCGAAAGAATCCAGTGCGGATATTCGAAAAAGGGTAGTGGAGGCGCGGGAAGTTCAGGGGCGACGGTTTGATAATTCGATCGTTGGGTCATCTGAAAAATCGGATAATCGAAAAACCGAAAGATCGATCTTCTCTAATTCTGAAATGTCCTCAAGGCAAATTCGTGAGTATTGCAAACTCGATTCAAAGAGTGCAGAACTTTTGAAAAAAGCAATGAACAGTCTTGGGTTTTCAGCACGCGCTTATGATCGGATTTTGAAAGTCGCCAGAACAATTGCTGATTTGGAGAAGGCTATTGATATTGGCGCTGATCACATTGCCGAGGCGATCCAGTATCGAAGCTTGGACCGGGAGAATTGGGCGGGGTGACGTAAAGATATTTTAAACTCTTCGCACATTTTTTTATGTGAACCATTCATGAGTGTGAATAATTGTACTCTTTCTGAAAGTGAATTTCCAGATAAAATTACTGGAAGTGCTACATTTGACTGGACAGTTAGTTAAGATATTTTTCCATTCGGACAGAGGTTCTCAGTATGCCAGTACAATTTTTAGAAACATTTAGTTACAGTTCTATGATTGTTTTTTAATAATCCATTTTGAGTAATTGGTGTCCATTTCCAATTGTATTTGACTCTTGTATGTGTAACTCAACCGCTTGTATAATTACTTATAATAGTCTTCTGTTTTATGTCAATTCTGTGATTTGTGTAATGTCCAAAGTTAAATCTGTAAGAGTTATTAATGGTGTAGAATTATCTGAAGCTGAGTAAATTATCAATTTAAAAGTGAACTGACCATTATTTTGGTTTGGCTTTGTTGCATTGAACCAATCCAACAATGTATTCGATACTTTACAGAGAAATGACTGCTCTGTTGTACAATATGGCGCGTCACTTCCGATATTTAAATCCGTTGAGAGATTCAATACAAAAGGCAAAGCCAGGAATATTGGTAAGTTGATCTGATTCCAAGTAGAACTTCCATTTAAACTATAAGAATACAAGGCCTCTAAGCGAATTGTTGGATTGCCTAAATCATATTCTTCGAAAATAGCATTGAACAAGTTACTCAATTGCACTGGTAAATAATTCGACTCCGGTTCTCCGCTTTCGTTGATCGCAGATACATCAATCATTGCGTTAGCGGTAAGAAGTGGCGTTAGAGGGGTATAAAAACGTACCAACGGAGTCTTGTAAATAAACTCAGAATTTGTACTGTATTCTGGAACTAGATTTTCATTTCGAGTGATTTGAATTCCTGCCCATCCTTCTTGATACTCCATCAAATTTAATGGTGAAAGCTCAATCTGTCTGGCATTGATTATTTGTCGATCTTCGTAGCTTAAGTACACTTTTTCTTTGTCCTCATTTTCTATGTAGAATGTATAATTTGGAGCATCAGAAGTATCCGTAGTGTAACCTGAAATTTTAACTTGAGGAGGAGTCATGCCACTTGGGTTTTCACTATCCGGTGTAATCGTAAGAATTAATGCCGAAGAAGGATCACCTGAAACGCTTTCTGTCTCATCAATTGTATAATTGAATTTCACACCACTTTCATCAACCGAAGCAAGCCTAGAAACATTCAAGTCTTCTTCCGTTACAGGAGGCCAAGGATTGTACTGTTTGAAAGTACTCCATCCTGTCGCCACTAAATCTGATAAACTTGCTAACGAGTCTACTGCAGCTTTTGCATTTTGAGCAATAGTATTGTTTTCATCTACATCTTGAGGTGTAACTTGAGCAACATAATTCAAGAAATCAGAAGTAAGACCTGGTAAAGCAGAAGTAAATTGAGCCAATGCATCCTCTAATGAGATACTTGCTTCGTCGGCAGTAGATCTATAGCTCAAAGTTGGGCTAGACGTGTTGAACGCTATTTGAGTATTAATTATATCCTGAGTCGCTTCCTGTTGCGTATATTCAAATTCAAAGCCCCATTTTAATGCCTCCTCAATTGTCGTTGATTCACCAGAAACATTGTTTTCAGCATAATCTGCTGTTTGTGAAGTGATACTTGGCGGGACAGGGTAAGCTCTTAATGGAACAGGAATATCTACTTCTCCTTTTGTACTGAAAGTATCCATTGCGAGTGGGATAATGAAATTCAGCCACGTACTCGCTTGATAACCGTCAACATTTGGAATGTTTTCAATTTGATGTTCGATGTTTGAAAGAACGAAATCAATTTGACTGAACTTGAAACTTTCAACTTGAGCGGCATCTTTAACGTACAGACAATAATTCACCCAAGAATCTCCATTACCCAAAGGAATTTTCGAATTTGTAAAGGAATATTGTTCAGATAAATTCGCCGTATCAGAACCAATACTTCCTACAGGTTGAGGATCTACTCCGTACATTGAACCGTACAGTCTAGGATTGACTGGCTCTACGTTGTTTGGCGCCACATTAGACGTTGTATATTCAGAACTTACAGTGATCGGTTGTTGGATAATCGTACTAATGTTGTACGCATTTCCAAGGCTAATCAATAATTGCTGATTGAAGACATCTTGGGCATTAGTGATTTGTGCTTCTGTCAACGGTTGATCCAGAATATTGGTAACGTTTCCAGTAATATAATTGGCTAAATCCTCTTTTGCATCCAATACTTTTTGAAGTGTTGAACCATTATCAATGAGAAAGGCTGGAACAGAATATTGAGGTGACAAGAAATTGTCAATCGAATTTAGGCAATTAAGTGCCCATTGATCAATGTCTACCGCAGCGAAGTTTTTTGTTGTTGCATCTGGATTGTAAGCGAATGGAGTTCCAGATGAATAAGGAGTTATCGGAACATTATTCAATGTTAGTAAACTCGTACTTAACGGTGCTGGACTAAAATAATAGCTTGCAGGTAAATCATCGACCTGATTGAAAGAAATATTAATTCCATTCACTCCAGAGTCATCGAATCGAACAACCCACACTTTTTGATTGCTTCCATTACTAGAAACATTTTCGCTGTCAACACCCGAAGCAACTTTCATGTAAGAGCTTGCAGAAGGAGTTGCACTGAATGTTTCCTCAAAAAGGGTTGCGAAATATGTCAATGATGCTTGCGTATCAGAATTACTTGTGCAGCTGGCTTGCGTGATAGGTTGAATAGCTGTTGTTACTGTGTTTACGGCTTCAACATCTGCAAAATCAGGGCTGACATTACTTGTTCTCGTTAATGTTAACTCAGTGGTTAACTCATAGATGTTATTCATGTTAGAAGCATCCACAATAGATGTGATCGTCCATGGAACAGGGATTGTTACTGTTTGATCGACACCATTCGCAATATTTGCTAAATAGGCGTAAATCGTCCCTACATAATCAGATAAAATCTGATTTGGCGTGAGTGGAACTCCCTCCGGATACTCATCGCTTGTATAGAGTGACGTACGATAACTTACTTCTAAATCTGGTTGAATCAACTGATAATAGATAGAAGCATAGGTCCCCATATCGGCTTGAGCCAGATCTTTTGGTGAGATATCACCACCGTTATCATCGTAACGCGTAGTATCAAAACACAAATCTACTTGTATGTTCGATTTACTGTCGATTACCGGGAATGAATAGCGCGGCGTAACGCCAGGCCATTGTGATAAAGGAATGATATTATCTGTATAGGCAATATCTGCTGTCACCAAATCATCAGCCCCAGAGATATTTGAATCAATTGGATTTCCGAAGAGATCTACAAGAGCTAATTGAATTTGAACTGTATTTCCATTTCCACTGTATGGATCTCCTGATGCTGGCGGATATGATGGATCTGACGGTTCAATTTTTGAAACGGCGTACTTGTAGACAGGAAGTGTTCCTTGATATGGCCAGTTTTCTGTGTCATCGGATTCATTGTCTGTTTCAGAATCACCTGGGCTACTACTGTCCAATGGACCAACTGGCATTAAACTTTCAGGAGACTCGGTAAATTCATCATTCGCAACCAATTGATATCCAATAAGGTTAAATTGATTCTGTAAAAACAGTAAATCACTTGCCGTACTTTCCGCGGTTGCTGGAATTGGATATGGATTGATCGGGTCGTATGCTCCAGGATTATCAATTGTAAGTTGGAATCCAGTGTTCCCTGGAGGCATTAACGGATTACGCGTTGTTAAGGCATCAGATTGAACAAATAACACTGAAGTATCTATATCAACTGGATCACCGATTGCAACAGCATTCATATAATCACCCGATGGAGCTCCTTGATATGTTACTAAGAGATACACTTGCGCCATTGGATTATCACTGAAAAGAGAATCAGGCAATCCTGCACCACCATCTTTTTGGTTGAAATACAAGTAGAATCCACCACTTCGAGTAATGCTACATTCCCATGTGTATGATAAGAAATCCAAGTAGCTATTCATCGTATTCGGTTCTGGCGGTGAATACGACGATTCTTCCGCTGTGAGGACCATTGCTCTCGCCGACGATTCAGGATTGGTTTCTGTAGATAAATTGATTTTCACTACGCCAATTTCGTACGCTCCATCCGAAATACATTGAACTCCATCTGTAGATGCGTTTCCTGTAGCATTTGGATCATATAGAATACGAATTTGATCGATTTCAGGTCCTGTTCCACTGTTTAGAGCCGCTACAATACGTTCTAAATAAACGATGTCTGATCCTGTCGCTCCAGATAAATTATAACTATTATCGAATACGGGAGCTTGTTCGTTTTCTGCTGTAATTAGTTCAATATCAATGTTTACTAATGTTGCCCATCCGTAATTTTCGATGCTGCTCTGCGTATAAGTTACTCCGTCTGGATTCAATGTTTGAACGAGTAGCTCTAACTCTAAGTTTGATGTCGCTTCTTGTAAAGCGGTTGTTAATGAATTCGGGAAATACCACAATGATGGCGTCCCTACAACTTGATCGGGAGGTGTTCCAATTGGTAGTGTCAAGTTTCCAGGATATTGCCATGGAATTTCTGATTTCAAGGTGTAAGCCACATATGCATCTTGATACATTGTTAATTGTGCTGGTGGCTGTGTGCTTGTGTTTTGAGTTAAGTCTATCGTAAGTAAATCATTGATACGGCTGATCTCATTATCATCCACATTTAATGAAAGCGGGTTTACGGCTAAATTGATCCAGTCTCCATTTGCACCTTGAGTCAATTGAATGTTATAATCGTCACCTTGTTGAAGTGTTGGAACAGCGCGTTGTTGTCCCGTAAGTTCATAAAGTGGTTTCACTTCTTCTATGTCATCAGGATTAGGAAGGTTAAGACCATGTAACAAGAATCGAGCTGTCATACTTGAGTATGAGTTGACATTCGCCAGTACAATAACTTGATCGATGAGGTCTGAAACACTCAGTGTGTTTATGCCTGGTACTTTAAGTGAATCGGCATTAAAGGTTACTTGAGTATTTGTTTCTGCAAGAATATCAGTGGACAATCCATAAGTGCCAGAAAGTGATTGGAAATTGTCTGATTCGCCAGTTGTATAAGTCAATGTTGGAATATTGATAACACACAACGTCGCTAAAACTGCTTTATCGGCAACAGTGTTAATTACGTCACTTACTGTTGCTGTCGCATCACCAGAAGTAGGAGTGAGGGCAGCCGCAATACTGTTCAGTGTGTCTGTGGCAATTACGGAGTAGGTATTAAATCCATCAACTTTTATTTCTGTTCCTTGAACGATAATTCCGTTGATCAATACGTTATTGGTTGTTCCTAAATCATCTGCAGTAATTTGATTATCAGTTGCCAAACCAGAGTTGTACAATGCAGTAATGCTATTGAAAGTATCTCCTGCCGCAATTGGATAAGTCATTCCTCCGATATTGAATGCTTGTCCCTCAGTGAGAGAAACAGAAGCATTAGAAGTGACAATATCTGAAGCTGTTAGTGTATTATTGAGTGGAGCAGCTGTAAAGTGATCAACAACATCTCCCAAAGTAACTGTGTCATCTACTGGATAGGTATAACTGTTGAATGCATTAATTGCGTCTTGCACTACATTTTTAACGATCATTTCAAAATAATCCTGAATGATAAATGTAGAGAACGAAACGCTTGGCGGAGAACTCGGTAATGATGAGTCCGTAACCGTTGCACAATCAGTTGGATCGTCGTTTTCTTTCTCAGTTAAAGATTGGTATTCAACAGTAAGCTCTTGTAGTTGTTCCTGTACTTCGTCAATATATGAGAAGGGTTGAGGATTCTCATTGAAGTCTTTAGGCGTTCCGTCTTTTCCATTCAGATTGTCATTCAAAATCAAATCTGGGAACATTGGGAAAATTGTTGCACTTGGCGTTTCTTCTGTATCTACACTTTGTGCTTGAATGTTAATGGTGAAGTAGTTCTCAAGGAACGCTCGTATGTCGTTTTCTTTTCCATCAGTTGTATTTGAATACATGATTGGGAAGAAATCCGCAGATTCGTAAGTCAAATAACAAAAGATGGCCTGAAGATCATCAATAGTCACCGATTGCGTCATTAAATTACTTACTGTTGTTTCTGTAGAATCACTGTTAATAATTGCGTTAATCGACCATTGTAAAACAGCTGTTGTCAAAGACGTAAAATTCGATTCAACACTTGCAGTATCTGAAGATGGATCGGGTGCATCAATAAACAGAACATTAATAAATTGAGCGACTTCCGATCCTGAAGCGTTGGAAAGTGAAAGCAACGGCAAGTACATTAAATTCAATTCTGGTTTTGTTCCATCTTGAATGAGAGGCTGCCATAAAATTGAATAGCTGCTTGCTACATCCGTGTACATATCAGATGTAAATTGAAGTGCTTGTCTTGCATTTCCTGATGCTACAGGTTGGTTCCAAGGAGCTTTCGATAAGTTGTTTGTTCCGATTGTAAATGAAGCCGAAACAGTTGTTGAGAATTTAAGTGTAATGTGAACTTTAAACAATCCTAGATTCACTGTGACCTTAAGTGAAACGCTTACACCTGCTGTGAAGCTGATGTCAATTAAATTATATGCTTCAACGGTAATTGTAACGTAAGCATAAGCAACGATGTCGAATGAAGCTGAAATAATAGCAAAATTGACTGAACCGTAAATACGCCCTACAAGTCCAAAAGTTCCCGTTGCTTTGTAGTAATAGTCGCCATTTCCGAAATATAAATCTGTATCATTAACATTGAATCTCGCTAAAACTCCTTCAAAAACACCGACAGCCATGAGGCTTAGTCCTGCGCTCATAATTCCTTCGTCAACGTTTTTTCCAACACCAAGCGATAATCCTAATCCAAGCTCAATCACTGGACTAAAACTTCCAACTTCTGATGTTGGAACATTGCTTGAAGTGGCTCCGTCGAGTACGCCAAAATAGAATCCTCCAGAACCAATAAATGGAAACGCTTGAATAGTGAATGATCGAGAGAAGTCATTGCCCCAAGGGAATCCTAAGTCAACCATGAAGTTTCCATTCGTGTAAATTTGAATTGAAACTGACGGTAAAGTGATTGAAACGGCTCCAAATTCTAAGGTTCGCATCGCGGTTGGCAATTGCAAATCAATTTGGTACATACCGATGGTATCATTTACCTTTTTGTATAAGATTTCGAACTTGAGTCCATCAAAAATCCCTGCGCTTTCACCTGCCAATGCAATAGACAGTCCATACAAGTTCGGATCATTGAATACAACACCGAGACTTACTGTTTCCATAATCACACATTGCAATCCAATGAGCCAGTTACTATTTCCATCAAAAATTAACATGGACTCTTCTGGTTCCGAATTGGGTTTCGACGGAATTGGAATTAAAGGCAATTCTCCTGGTTCTGTTGCTGGAACGGGTTGGAATACTGTTTTTAAAGCTTCAACTGCGGCAGTTACGGAGTCTAAATTTTTGTATGGATACAATGCCACATGCTGTCCTAATCCAAAGTATTGTAAATCAAAAATTCCATCTCCCAATCCTGGAACTGCTGGCATATCTTCAACAGGTGATCCAGAAGCAAGTTGTTTAGCACTCTCATTAGAACTATCAGTAGTCATAGGAAATCCTAGGAAACTTCCTGTAAACGTTAAGGCTGTAGCTCCTGTAGATCCTGATCCTGTTCGTTTGAGTTCAATTGTTTTAATATCGATAAATCCGAGGTTGAGGTTAATCGGCATCGAGATGGTCAAAGAGTCCTTACTTTGATCTGATTCCTGAACGTATTGGATACATTCAATGGAGAATCCATCAAGATTAATATCATTCAATAAATTCCATGGTGGATCCAGTGTAAATCCTGGAATAATATTGCTCATTACCGATGTAATCAAACTTCCAAGAGATTGGTTACTGACTGTCAACGAGTACTTACTGAGTTCGTCAGTAGATGTGTAGTCTGCCGTAAGTCCATTCCATGAAAGAAAAACTTCTTGACTGCTTTCTTGATCACCTTCGGCAAATTTATATCCAATTAAGAAATCCAAACCGAATAAAGTTGTTGTGACCGTAATTGTGCCTGATTTGTCAGGATCTTGATAGTCAACTTCAACATTGGCGGTCATTTCAGGTAAACTGAATGCTCCAACAACAAGTTGCCAATCAACTGTTCCGCTAACTAAATATTCGGTTGCAGGCTCAGTCTCTCCTGATGGTGGCGTTTTTATTTCCAGTTCAAAGGCTGTAATTTCCAATGTGCTTCCTACCCAGCTTGGTACAGAACTATCACTTGCAAAGAATTCATCAAGCAAATCAATAATGTTAATCGTTGAGGTAAGCGTTGCCTTGAATACCCATCCTGTCTCTTTAGCAAGAGATGCTTCTAAATCTAATGTTGGAGAATTAAGCAATGTGATTTCACCACCTACTGTTCCTGCATAGTCATTGTTGGCGTCACTCGTTGGGTTGGTGAGGTCAAGCGAAAAATAGGGGTCTGAAACAGTAATGATATCTGGTACAACAGGGAAAGTAAGTATTGAATTGACTGATAGTGCTACTTGTGTTAATGTATTGGTTGTTGGATTGTAGGAGACATTAAGAAAATTTAATGTGATTTTCTCAAGCTCAAATCCATTTGGAGCAGCCGGTGGCTCATACGTTTTAAACCCAGGGCTTGAAGCTGCGAGGGTGTCGTAAGATACATTGTCAATTTCTCCATAAATATTAAAAAACCAATCGGCATCTCCTGAAGGAATTGTAGCACCCACAGTAAGTGTAGCACTAGGGTCATCTACAGATCCAATGATAAAATCACCAGAAATTAATAAGGATGTATTCCTTGTTGTAGAAGAAAATGGATTATTTACCTGAACACTAAAAGTGGTGTTCTCAATTGTAAATTGATCTTGAATGACTGTCCAAGTAGGAGCGCCAATTGTAATGTTTATAATATCTACAGTTACCGTTGAAGGATTGAACTGTACATGGAAATAGGTAAGTGTAAATTCTAGAAGTGCAGTTAATGATGCTGGAAACTCTTGATATACATTTACACCTCCTAAATTTTGAATTAAATTAGCAATATTCAATCCTGTATCTCCCAATTTTGATGAGAAATCTAATATCCAAGAGTTCGGAGATGAGAAATAATCAACTGGAAGGGTTACTTTGATATCAACTTCAATCGATCCAATGCTTATTCCTCCGGAAAGAGAGAAGCTATTCTCGACAACTTCACTGCTATTCATTGTGTTAACAATGGTAAATCCGAGCGTATCCATATATAATTCTAATGACGCAACCAATGCCCAAGGAGAGGAGATTGCGTCCGCTGAAACTCCAAAACTAAGATCACAATTGGGAAGATTACTAGATGACGTAGATTGAACTTGTAAAGGAACATTATCTAGTGAGTACGGAGGAAGTAAAGTTGCAACAACCGAATCTTCAGGAATTAATCCAGAACTTGAGATTAATGGGATATTAAAGCTTGCATAGTTTGCCTGGATAGATGTATTCGCATATTGAACGGTATTTTCACTATTTCCACTAGAAAAAACAATTGTGTATTCTACTGATTCCCAACCATCGTAAGGAATACAATCACCAGTAATTGTTAGTGTCGCATCGCTGTCATCATAAACAATCCCAGTTGATGTATCTGGAATTTCTACAATTAACGATGAAGCTCCCAATGTCTGTAAAGACCACTTAAAGGTTGCTGCAGGCACCGTTGAGTAATCCAACGTCAAGTTTCCTCCTGAAACAGAATTCGTAAGTTGAACGGATAATTCTTGAAGTGTGATTGATGAGCTCATGCGTAGTTTTCTTTGTGAAGAATGATATTAATGATGGAATAATTGGATTACCAATTGTGTCCTTTAGTGCAAACTATCTCTTCGGTAATAGGTGTTCCAGAAGTATAATTACCCGAAGAGTTTTTCGTTTTAGCAACTTGAATCATTAAAATAGAACGATTGGTAAGATCGGTGGTTGATGGAGGATAACCGATCTTTAATATCACATCGTTATAGGATTGCAGATTTCCTCTTGTCCAGTAACTGCTTTGAACATAAGGATCCTTAGGGATAAATGTATAAGCAATTTTAGTGTTTGACGTTGTGTTTAAACCCGCAGAGCTTCCATTCATGAGCAAATTGGTTATAGTAGATTCAGTGGGTAACGCGCTTTGTCCGTAAGATTTTAGACTAGCTGGAATTACCGGAATTGTTGGGTTGTTATTTTCTACAAAATATTGAGTTGTACTTTCAGAGCTTCCATGATGACTTATTTTATTGGCACATAAGTGATAATTCGGAGTATTGAAGTGACCCAATAAATAATTTGTTGCATACGTTTCTCCATCTGTATAACGAGCAGTTGTACCTCCTAAGTCGCCCATGGTTGTATAATGAAATCCAGTAAAACCAATTAAGAAGCCATAGGATAAATCGTTTTCATTTCTGACTTTTCCATCTACTAAAAAAGAATATACAGTATTATCAGTTGGATTTATAGTTGCTCCCCCCGCCACTATACATTCCATTTTCATGTTGAGCATATTTTTATAGTAGAACAAATCATTTTTAATTGGGATATAGCCATATTTAACTCCACAAGCTTTCACATAATCGATGAAATTTTTAGCTCTCGTACCTGTACCTTCGTTAACTTCTTCATCATAGCAATCGTCATCAATCCCTCCAGGATTTATTGCGGTCGATATCATGCTTGGTAGAAAAATTTTGTCTATTTTCCAACCATCAGAAATTGCATTTTCAATTACACTTTTAGCACCGAGAAAATGATCGCCGTGCATATGAGAAACTACTATATAATCTATTTTTTTTCGCATAGGAAATAATTCTTGCAAAGTATCCCTTGTGTACCTCCAGACTTCCTCGCCGACATCTGCAGAGCTCTGTCCATCAATTAATACAACACAAGTGTCCCATTCCTTTTCCATAGAACTCGATTCATCTACTGCTATAATTAACGTGGCATCTCCATAACCTCCGCTGATATGATGAATCTGCAGATAGGGTTGAGCATAACTTAGATTGTATACGTTTAAAACAACTATTAATCCAATAAGTCTTAGAGCATTTTTCATATTAAGTAGTTTTAATTAATTGAATTACCAATTGTGACCTTTGGTACAGTTAGATGTATTTACCGTTGCGGCTCCTACATAGTTATATTTCAAATCTTTCTGTCGTTGAATAACTTGTATTGGCAAGTTTTCTCCAAAATCTGGTGTCCCTGGACCTCCTATAACTTTCATAATTACATCGTTGTAATAGTGTAGATTTTTATAGGTCCAGTAACTAGCTAGCGTATCAGGGTTTTTAGGAATAAATGTGTAAAGGATACTTGTAGTCCTTGGGTTACTTAGAAGATTTTCAATGGCTGTTTGAGTAGGGAGTGGATGTACACTTTTTCCATATGTTTTCAAACATGCTGGAATAACCGCTAAGAAGATGTCATTGTCCTTAGCAAATTCTTGTGTCGTGCTTTCTTTGCTGCCATGATGACTTACTTTGTGAACACACAAGTGATAGTCAGCATCATCAAAACGATGAATTAAATAATTCGCAACGTAAGACTCACCATCGACATAATTTCCACCACTAATTCCTCCTAAGTCACCAAATGAGGTGTAATGGAATCCTTGAAACGAAAATAACCAACAGTAGGACAAATCATTTTCACTTTTTGCTGTATACGTTCCATCACCATTTGAAGGTAGAAAAGTATAAAGGGCATCACCATTTTGATTATATGTTGTGCCAACTGTACCAATACATTGCATTGAAATATTCACAAATTTTTGAAAGTGAAAAAGGTTATCACCAACAGTTACAGCAGGCTGTGCTATTCCGTTATCTGTAATGGCTTTAAAAAAGGAAGTGAGTCGAACTCCTGCTGCAGTGTTTAAGATAATATCAGAATAGCACGTGTCGATTTCATATCCAGCATTTGTAATTGTTGCCGAGGGAATTACTTTGCGTGTTACTACGCCTCCAATAGTCCAATGAGCAGCGACGGCACTTTTAATTAGATTGGTCAACCCACCATAAT
Organism: Crocinitomicaceae bacterium; assembly: GCA_047630755.1. GTDB lineage: Bacteria > Bacteroidota > Bacteroidia > Flavobacteriales_D > Crocinitomicaceae > UBA4466. The sequence continues at coordinate 97,635 of JBLHYG010000010.1, forward strand.
GATCAATGTGCAGGTGAGAAGCAACGATATAATCAATTTTTAATCGGGTAGGAAACATTGTACTAATGGTATCCTTAACATATCGCCAGACCTCTTTACCTCCTGAAGAACGTTGACCATCAATAAGCACAACACAAGTGTCCCAAATTACTTTGTCATCGATGCCATACGCGGTTGTTGAATCTATTGCAATAACTAATGCAGCATCACCATCACCTGCTCCAATATGATGAATTTCAAGGCGAGGTACCTGCCCAAATGATGATGAGCAAAAAGCAATACAAAAAGTGATAAAGATGAGTGTGTTTTTCATAGTTAAAGTGTTAAGCGTCTTTTTGATAGCCCAAATACCATCCAAGACTTGAAGGTTGAGTATTTGCATCTGGATCACCGAATAAGTAGAAGTCGATAGCTCCAGAAGGAGGGAAGCTAAACGAAAGGAATTTTAATGTGATTTTATTCATGGACATCATATAGGCAAGGCTTTCACTGTCTTGATTTTGCGCTGTCTGTAGCAGTAAACTTCCGATATTTAAACTCAGTACACTTTGTAAGCTCAATGCTTTTGATTCTGAACTAAGTCCTGGGAGAGAAAGCATCGCGCCCATTTGAGCTGACGATCCGGCTGTCCAGACCATTAAGAAGGTACTATTGAAACCAAGAGAGCTTGATAAATCACCCATAGTTCCCATGTTTAGGTTGAAAACCAATCCGTACCAAGTTCCAGTCCATGTTGTTGGGCCTACCATATCTGGTATTGGCATTGAAATATAACCTTGGGATGATGGCTGACTGTCACTATCACCTGTTAAAATTCCAGTGAGTTGAAGAGGGAAGTGTCCATAAAGACTTTCTTGACGCCAATTACTTTGTCCTAAATCAAATGACATTTCTTTAACACTAAAAGTGAAAAACTGTACTGAAGAAGTTTCCAAAGCAAAATTCATTTCAATAGTCATATTCGCATATGAAAGGCCATCTCCAGGAATGAATTGGTTTTCATCATCTTTCTTCTCACTTCCAAAAGAGTAGAGATCAAATGTCTGATCCGAAAAGTTCATGAATCCCCAAAACGAAAACTTCACATAAACCATGGAAGAGTCTTGACCTGATTGAGGTTGCTCCGTAACAAAGTTTGCTTTAATTATTTCAACGCCAATTAATGCCGAATTATCAAGAGGTAAGAGGTTTTCACCAGTTTCGTTGAAAATGTAATTCGGATCTCCATCCTGATCTTCATACGTTCCTGTGAAAATGATAATGTTTGCATTGTTTTGCGCAGTAACCTCAGATCCGTAAAGCGTATTGATAGCGAGTTGAACGTAACTGTCGAAATTGAGAATTGCAGAGTTTCCAAAGAGCACTTTTAAGGAAAGCACTTTATAATTATAATCTCCACTTGGTGGTGAAACATTTTCAAGATATTCGTCAATGTTATCATTGTATTGATCGAAAACAGAATCTGTGTAATCAATTAAACCAAACAATGAACTCAAAGGGCTCATCGCTAAATTTCCTGATTCATCAACTGAAATATGGTTTACGTTAATTCCAAAGTGATGTCCATAAAAACGAGTTAAATCAATTCCTGCAAGTAAGCCTTGTAATTCAGGCGGAAAATCTTGAACACTAATATTACTTTGCAATAGTAGAATTCCATTCCAATTGGGATCTTGTACAATTTCCGAAAAATAGGCATAGTTCGTATCCCCATCACTATATTTAGAAATTCCTGTATCGCAATAATCCGTAATCCAGCTTTGTAATTGGTCTAAGTTTCCGTTTTCTGTACTATTGAATAATTCAGGACTAGTCCAGGTACTTGAATCATTGACTTGATCCATCAAAGCGCCATTGCAAAATTTAAAAATGAGTACGTTCGTAAAAACACCATTCGGATTCTCTGTTGGGACATTTGCAATAAAGGGCCAGCCTTCAATCATCATTTCATTTGCAAAATTGGAAGCGTCTCCATCATCACCGTATAAGACATAATCAATTCCTCCTTCGGTAATTGGTTTGTTCCATGAAATGACTAAAAATTGTTGATTTGTTTGAAAAGCAGATTGAAGCGTTGAATTAAGATTAAGGAATTCCATTGTTATCGCTGGATCCGATTCCTCATTAATATTGGTGTTTTTAGCGAGAATCAATTCAGTCCAAACATTACTGGTAGTATCAACTTCTACTAGAAGTCCTTGAGGAGATGTAGAAGTAACTAATGTGTCAGACTCAGCATCTGTCATTAATTTTGACTTACGCATTGAACGACTTTTTTCAGCAACAGATTGAATGGTCGGTTCAAGTTCTGATTTTCGAATAGTTGAAATGATTTTTAACTCAAAATCGCTGTAATCACTTTCCGAATCTGAAGTGGTTAAATCCAATAAACGATAAGGCATCATTGGAAATGGAATAGGGGTAGAACCATTTTCAATAATACAGGCAACAGGCTCAAAAAAACCAAGGAAGTTAGGAGATGATTTACTTACACCGTAACCAGGGGCATACAACGATGCTCCAGTAGGTTGAGAATAATATGAATTATCTGATGTACTGTCTTCTCCTACACCAACGCTTATCCAAGATGTGGAGTACGTGTTGTCCAATGCGGCAGCACCTGATTGCTGTGTCCCCTCAGAAGGTGGAATATACAAAGGTGCGTAAGCGTTATTTCCTGGCCAAAAAGACAATACGTCACCAGTGTAAGAATTAGTAGCTGGAATAAAACTGAACGTTTCTATTCCTGATAATCCACACAATAGATTATAAATGGTGCTCTGATCAGAAAGATCGTTGTTCCATAGACTCATACTGAACTGTCCGCTTGGAATATAATCGTAATCAATTCCAGTTGATCCTTCCGGTTGATTGTCGGCAAATACAATCATTCCAGTAGCATCTGTTGGCATCCAAATGAAGGTAGTTTCAGGATAGGCATCTAGGTTTAAAACGGAAGCCAATCCAAGTTGTAATCCAGAATCTGTTGAGAAACCAGAAGGTAAAATGGTAGGGACATTGGATTCCGTCATCGGTACCATAAAAGTACGGAGGAGTCCACCTGAATTTAGTTGGTTGTTGGGGTCTAATGCTATGTAATAATCACCTAAAGATTCAGTGAGGTTAGAGTCGAATGTTAAATAATTAAATGAATCAGTGGTATTGTTTTTGCCTGGATAAAAGTAGTTCAATGTTGCCAGGTTTTCGGGGAAATTATAATTTGTGGAGGGAATTTTTAGCGAATATGCCAAGCAACCTAATAATGGTCCATTTGTTGGGATATAAATATTCTCGATGGAGTTTTGATCAACAGTTTGAATCTGAGAGTTCATGAAAAGCGTTGGAGAGCTCATGTTGGTATTGAAAAAATTGAATAAGTCTCCTTGAAGCGAACAAGGTGAATTACTTTCAATTGCAAGCTCGAGATTGTTACTGGGGTTGTATGACAAAGGAGATACTACATTGAAAAATGTGGTATAAGAAAGGGTTACTTCTTTTACAGTATTCGAATTTAGCGTGGTTAAATCAGAAAGCCAAACCAATGCATAATAACCAAACACACCTCCTGATCCATGTTTTGCTATCAGGTAGTCTAGGATAGATTTTGCAAAATTATCGGCAGATTCTGTGTCTGTAACATCTGGGGCCGTAGCGCTGAAAATGAAAATCCCATTTGGGTAGGCTGTTGAAAATAATGATTCAAGTGTTACACCTGATTCTGGCAGCTCGACTAGACTGTCAGGGTTCAGAATATATCCACACCAACCAATATCTTCACTCTGTGATTGAGTTTCATAAAGATTAGAGCTATACAATTGATTGAATGCTGTCATGACCAAAATATGTAGATGTTAAACGATTAAAGTTTCCAGCTAGCCACTAAAGAATTTATAGCTGTTGCTGGAACATTAAGTGTGCTGAAAATGGCATTCATAGTGAGTGTTCCATACTGTAATGAACTAGGGATTTGGAGAGTTAATTCCATACCTTTTTCAATTTTTGAACTGCCCAATATTATTTCTGAATCATACTTTAGAAATGGAGCAGCCTGTGTAAGTGTGGTCGTGTAAAGTAACATGGACCCGTCATAAATGAACACACTTGCGTTGTTCTTTGCATCCCCAATAGGAATTGTTACTACGCTTAGTGTTGCCGATAGTTGATAAACAATTGTGTCATCAATAGCGACACTATGGCTTTCATTTTGTCTAAATTTTTTCCGAAACTGTGTTTTGAGTCCGGATTGATTCAAATTTAGCTCAATAACGTTGGATTGATCCAATGCGTTTAACTCTGAAGTATGCGCTTTTAGGGTAAAACCAATTAACAAAAAGCAAACCAGAAAAGTAATATACTGCTTAGGTTTACTGTGCATCATCAATTGGAATTATTAAATGATACTTTTGCCAGAACGTCTAAATTCTGGCAAAAGTAAATCAAATTAGTTACTGATTAAGTGACCAAGTAGCTATTACAGCATTAATATCTGTCGGTTCAGGATTGTTAACATCTGTAAATGATCCCTTTAGGGTAATAGTTCCATTTTGAATAGAACTCGGTAATTGCATTGTTAAAGTCCCTGAAATAATAGTATAAGTTCCAAGTTCTAAATTAGCAGGAAGCGTAGCCGTAGGAGATGCCTGTACAAGTGTTAGGCTGTAGATAGACGTTCCAGAATTTTGAAAATCTACTTGCGCAGTTGTGTAATTAGAAACTATCGTTGTGTTCACTGTTGCTGTTGCGTTTAATATATACGCAGGAAGTGTCAATGGTAAAGCCATATTGATTTTAGTTTAAAAATTAATTAATAGAATATATTAGCAGAAACTATTTTCCCTAATAGATGCTTTTCACTAGTTTAAATCTGACGTCTCATGATTCTTTAGCAGTGAATGGTGAAATCTAGCTGTTAGACAATCACCATTATTAGTTGAATTCAATTCTCAAATATGAAAATAAAATTTGGGAGAGCTACCATAGAAGTGTGAGAACAGGTATAAGTACGTAATTTATTCAGTGAATGTTGCAAGCTGTCGCGTCAATTTAACCATCTGTTAATTAGTGTTTTACGGCTATTTGCTGTTTCGGTGTTGATTAAGGCCTTACATTTTTCAATTTGGAGGTGTTTGATCCATTTTTTGGTATTTCTCATTGAAGTGAGTTCAGTTTGAACTGTTTAATTCCAGAAAATTTAACACCTCAATTTCTAAAAGTATAACGATCTAACGTCTACAATTCTAAAACTACTATAATAATCGTAGTACAAATACTCGGTCTTATGATAGGATTTTGAAAGTCGCTAGAACGATTGCTGATTTGTAGAAGACCACAGATATTGGAGCTGATCACATTGCCGAGGCGATTCAGTATCAAAGTTTGGATCGGGAGAATTGGGCGGGGTAGTTACCGCTTCTTGGATTTTACAAAATTTAATATTGTTGAAACTCTCTTTTTGTTAATTACAACACGATGGGCTGGGCATTCGTGAGATGGTGATATTAATAAGTATCAACTAAAGTTGAAGGGAGTTGTTTGCATGAACTAGTATAAGTTTTAAACAGAACATAGGAATTACGATTGTAGCTTTCATTACGAAAAATGTAAAATGTGTTTCAATGCTTTTTACATAGTGTTGCGGTTCGTTCATTTCTAGGGAGTAGGTAAACTGCTGAAAAAATTCCACCAGAATGTCGACTTCATATCATCCCTAAAAATCCAAAATGGTTCTTTTGTATAATCTTTACCACTTTTGATACCAAATTGCGATGCTGATTTCATCGTTTTTTGATGTGCGATTAATGCTAGCTCGCGTAATGGACTCTTTCCTGATTCATGATCTAAAATCCAATCGTGAACTTGCCTTGTTTCATCATTAGATAAGATAAAGTAAGCTTCTATTATCTCAATAAATTCTTTTGCATCAAGCACATCATATTTTGCTTTTTTTGGGTGGGCTTTTTTCCCCAATACATATGTCCTCTTTTTAATGGTTTTCGCAGATGAAGTTCTATCCACCCCTAATATGTTATAATAATTTTTCATATGTGATTATACTTTGGGTAACGCATCCGTGAATTAGTGAAAATGATAACTATCCTAAACTAGGATGGGTTTACTTTATAAATAAGATTGTTTTTAAAAGTGAGCGATGATTGAAATTTTTAGTCCAGTTTATATTTTATAGACTTCTTTTTCTTAAGTATTCTTCGATTTCTGGGATAAAGAATGTGCCGTCATTACGTTTAATACATTTTTGTTCTCTTCTACGTTTTATTTCTTTCAGTATTTTATAAATAGTCTGAGTAGTCCAAACTCCGTCGTCTTCTATCAAATAACTTCTTCCATCTTTATTTACAATACTTAATCGAAAACCGGCGTGTGCACTAATCTGATAATAGTGCAACTTCTGAATCGAAAGCCTCAGATCCTCGTATTTTATTTTTTCAGTAATAGGTTTGTTTAGATATATTGCCTCAATTGTGATAGTTTCCCTGTCAAATACAACTGAATTTACATATTTGACAAACCTTAAGAGATTAAATAAAAGTCCGAATATTAGGCAGAAAAAAAAGGTGATTAATGCATCCTGATGAGCACTTTTGGAAGTTGCAAAAACTATTACTGTGAATATGACAGTTATGAGTAGTACCCATAAAGAAGTATTCTTAGCTCTGGCCCACAATTTTTTCGTAGGTACACTATACTTAAACTGAATTCCGTCGTGCTTTTTCATCGTCTAGAACCTATGGTGGCTGCGCTAGGTGCGCAGATTTACCAGATATTAGTTTTTCGAAGATAGGAATAGTAATTTAAAAGAGAAGTGATATCTTGAAGGACAAACCCGCTTGGGGTGAAGGTGCGGTTAGTGGTATAAAGATTCAGAATGATTACGCCAATTACTCCCTTGGCAATCCAGAGTTTAGCAATTTTCTTTTATCCTTAAAAATTTCGCATTCATCGATGAGTATGTCTCGTTTCAATTTATCGTCAAGGATACTGCTATATGGTAATTCAATTTTGTTGACGACATATAAATTGCCCTCGAAATTAGATTTTTTTTGAAAGTCTATATTTTTCATCTAATATTTCTTCTAGCCAATTTATAACGTTGTTCAAAGCTTAATTTTCCATTTTAGTAAACCACCATTAGTTTAGGGTTCTCCTTTTTAAAAATATTGAATTCCATTTTTAACTTTTCAGAGAAATTATTTTGTTCAATACAGATCATTTGAAGGTTGTACGACTTTCTCATCCAATTTAATACTTCAGTTCCACCTTTGTCTCCAATTCCACAACCAACCAATCCAATTTCATAAATAGAATGTGGTAATTTTTTAGCTATCAGCGTTGCTCCTGCATCTCCGATAAGTTGATTGTAGCTAAAACTTATTGACTTTATATTAATAGTATCATTTCCTTGCTCAATAATAGTAGTAATATCAGCTATATCCTTTTCATTTAAACCGAGGTTTCGTAGACTTAGATTGCTTATTTCGGAGGTCCCATTTTCTAGATTTTCCGACTTTTGAGTACATTCTAAATTTCCTTTTTTCCTGAGTAGTTTGGCTATTTCTATATTGAGCATACTATTTTTTAACGATTGCCGCGGTTTTGAGCTATGTACAATGTGGGGCTGCAATGATTGTTTATCGAAGATAGCAATGATTTTTCAGAATAAATGGGTAAATCGAAGCATTGAGCCTTATGGTTTTCTACTCAGTATTTTGTTGTACACTTCATATTTTCCTGGTAAAAAACCATTTTGATAAGCACAACCATAGGGACAGTTCTGATTGGGCCTACAGTTATCTAATTAGCCAAATGCTATCAAATCGGGTAGAAATACTTACATTTGAGTATGATGTAGTCTCTAAAGGCATTGCGCTAATATTCTTTAAATCAGATGTTAATATATTGTCTCGTCATAATTGGAACACCTAACCTGTACGTGTAAAAGCAGCGTATATGTTACCTATGAAATGGGGACGATTTGTAATAACCAATTTGATTGATTCCTAAGCGTACTTTTCTAATTTTCAACCATAATTATTAACAATGTATTAATGGCACTTGCACCCAAACAACATAGACCTCAGGCTACGAATCCAAATCAGAAAAAGGAGCCACTTGTAAGACCATCAGTTCAGCAAATGGCGGCTCGTTCAAAAAACAATACGATTCAGAAAAAGGCGGATGCTATTCAAAAAATGAATATCGGCGATGAGACTGTTGCAGCTGGGGGCTTTGACAAAAAGAGTAATTCTCATGTTTCAGCCATGGATAAATACATTGCTGATAGGATAAAAGAATTAAAGACAAAAATTCAAACCTCTCAGGACTCAATTGATGAGTTAGAAAAAAAGACCACAAGAACTGAAGAAGAAAACAATAATCTTAATGCACATAAGGACTATAAGGGGATAATGGAATCTTATTTAATTGAAATGAATGCGGCAGAATTAGAATTTGCTACCATGAAGACGAGCACACAGCTTTTTAAAATTAGATCTTCTAAGATTGCGGGACAAGTAACGTACACTGATAGTGATAAAAGCGTCAGTATTGAATATAACAAACACTTATACCGATTAGGTCATGAGTTGAAACATGGATATGACTATCTCATAGGAAAAATCACCTTTAACAAGGAAGAGGGATCGGTTGGTGTCACCGCAGATTTGGGGGATGAAACGAGAGGGTTCAGGCGAGAGCTGGCAATGGGGGCTCCTTGGGCAAAAGATAAAAGTCTCGACATAATTACAAATGAAAAGGTCAAAAATCAAACAGAAGGTGAGGAAAGACCTTACGAGAATCTTCCTGATAAGGATATTGACGTGAATACACCAAATATTAAACTAGATAAAGATGCGGTATTTAAAAAATAAAGTAGGTGCCTTGATGTTCTTTGGTATTTTCATGGCATCATGTTCAACGACTTATATTAGACATTCTGATTTACCAGAGTTGAAGAATCAACGTTCGATTATTGTAGATAAAAAGGGCGAATGTAAAATTGTTAAAACGAGCTATCGCGAAAAAACTATAATTTCGAGTGATACCTATTATTGGAAGGACTGCGGTGAGCTAGACCTCGTTTCAAAGAAAGATTTATGTATGTACTTTTTGGAAGGGAAAGATGTGATCTATTTTAGAGGCTCGTATTGGATTAATAAGAGAAAAGATCCGCACACCTTAGAAAACTATATCAACAAGGATATTAATTTCGATTAAGGGAAGCAGGATTGATCTTGTAATATTTCTTTTCTACCGCTACTTTTTCTTCTTCATACTATCAAGTACTGTCCTAGCGATGGTCTTTTTAGTTTTCTCTTGTTCTTAAAGCACACATTTCTGAATAGTTCACTTTTGTAAGTCCAAACTCAAATCGACAATACCCGAACACTCGAAGGATAAATAAATCAATTATCTTCGTGACTCAATGGCGAAAAAAATTCTATACATTTCATTTGTCTCTTTGCTCGTTAGCGGTTGCTTCGTTTCCACATATTCTAATGACTGGAATATCGTTTGGGAGGAAGAACCTATCCATGAAAAGCGAGCCTTCCTTTCCCGAATTCATCCCGCTGAAAACCAACCAAATGTGATACTGATCATGGCTGACGATTTAGGGAAATACGAAGTGTCCGCTTACGGTGCTGAACATATCTCTACGCCAAACATTGATGCCATTGGAATGAATGGGGTCCGGTTTCAAGAAGCGTATGTCACAGCTCCGATTTGTGCTCCCTCTCGCGCGTCTATCCTAACAGGGCGCTACCAACAACGGTTTGGTTTTGAAACACAACCGATGGATTTCTATCCAACGAATAAATTGGAGTATGCACTAGGGAAAAAATCGGATTTAGGAGATTGGTATCCAACGGCTGAGGGAGATTTCCCGTCGCCGTGGATGATGGATCGGCAGGGAGTTCCACCAAATGAAATTAATATCGCAGAACTGTATCAAGCTGCAGGATATTCCACCGGAATAATCGGGAAATGGCACCTTGGAGCAGGCGAAGAACACATCCCGAACAACCGCGGATTCGATTATCAATATGGATTCTACGGAGCATTTTCTTTGTACACACCAAAGCAGACAACACCGGGCTATGTGAACCACATTCAAGATGACATGAGTAGTCAGCATCAATGGGGAATGAAGCGGAATGAAAATGCGGCTATTCGAGAAAATCATGTTGTCGTTAAAGAGCAAGATTACCTCACATTTGCCTTAAAAGACCGAGCGAAAGAGTTTGTCACGGCGCAGAAGGATTCAAATTTCTTCTTGTACTTGTCATTCAATGCGCCACACGTTCCTTTTCAAGCACCAGAATTGTACTACAATCAATTTGAGCACATAAAAGATAAGAATCAAAGGGTTTATTTGGCGATGATCAAAGCGATGGACGATGCCATTGGGGATTTTATGCAACATTTAGAAAATGAAGGATTGCTGGAGAACACCATTGTTTATTTTATATCGGATAACGGAGGCGCGTCCTATACTGGAGCAACAGACAATGGCCCGTTGAAAGGCGGGAAAATTACGCATTTTGAAGGTGGAATTAATGTTCCTTTTATGATGCAATGGAAGGGACATATTACCCCAGGAACGGTTTTTCAGCAGCCCGTTTCATCAATGGACATTTTCACCACTTCATTGAACGCTTGTGGAATTCCATTGCCGAATAATGTTAAAATTGACGGACGTAATTTAATGCCATTCATTAAAAAAGAAGCCCTCGGACAACCGCATGAAAAACTTTATTGGAGGACAGATCATATTCATGCCATTCGCTATCAGAAATGGAAATTGATTCTGAGTACTAGAGACGAATGGATGCATTTGTACAATCTTGAAAGCGACAAGTCTGAGAAAATTGACTTAAAAGATTTAAATGCGGCAGAAAAACAGATGCTTCTGCGGTTTTTTGAAGAGTGGGATAAAGATTTGCCCCAAGAGTATTTATGGCCTCGGATCATGGACCGTAAGTTTATCCTAGGAGATAGAACCTATTTTTTCCCGGCATGATCAAGTGGATCGCCATATTATTTGTGTGCATTTTGGTAAGTTGCAATGACGCTGCCAAACAATCAGAGTGGATTCTTGTCAAAGGTGGAGTTGGGCAAATCGGTGATGAATCAGGTCGCGAAAATGAACGACCAGTAGTAGGTGTTGAGGTGAAATCATTTTACATGTCAGCAACGGAGGTTACGAATGATCAATTTTCAGATTTTGTAGCGGCAACGGGCTATGTGACGGACGCAGAGAAAAGCGATTTCGGAACTGTATTCACCGAAACCTGGGAAGTTGTTAAAGGCGCTGATTGGAAGCATCCAAGAGGTCCTGATTCAGAGATTGGGAAAATAGGAAACCATCCTGTTGTTCAAGTTTCGTACAATGACGCTCAAGCCTATTGCAGATGGATGGGTGGAAGATTGCCAACGGAAATAGAATGGGAATACGCTGCACGTAAAGCAAATTCGGCGGGAAGTAAAATGAACATTTGGTCGGGGGAATTTCCATTGAAAAATAATGGTGAAGATGGATTTCGATTTACGGCTCCTGTGACTGCCTTTCAATCGGATAAATTGGGTTTAAAACACATGTCTGGAAATGTTTGGGAATGGTGCGAAGACAAGTACAATTATGAAATCCATGATATTCTAACGGCAGCTGAAACACATGGGCAACGTGCTTATATGGGAAATTATTTCCATCCACGTTTCTCCGACGATTCAATTCACGTAATCAAAGGGGGATCTTTTATGTGCCACAAAAGTTATTGTGCAGGCTACCGTCCTGAAGCAAGAGAAACAGGAATTAAAAATGAATCGTATTTCCATGTTGGATTTAGGGTCGTTAAAGATCTCAAATGATGAAACAAATTGGTGTTATCGTGTTGTTATTAGTTGTCTCCTTGCCTTGCTTGGGGCAAAGAGCACATCTTGAGCTTGGCGGTACACTTGGGTTTAAAGATGAATTTTTCTACCGTCCCTCTTTTGATGCAAGCGCTCAGTTTACAGAATTTCACATTTATGATCTCAGTCTGTTCACAAGGGTTTCCAAACTTAAGTGGGGTGGTGAACTTGGACTTGGTTTCGAGAAGGCTGGTTATTACTTTACGCGGTATGTTGACAATACTAAGAACGCTGAATACATGAACCTCAATAGATTGTGCTTGGATTTGAGCCCTTATTTTTACCTTGTCAAGAAAAACCATTTTAAATGGGACGTTCAATTGGGGTTAAGGAATTATTTAAACCTGAACAATGTGACTTATTTCCCAATGAAAGAAAACCTACGTAGATGGAAAATGGGAGCGAGAATATCAACGAATTTCACAATTAAATCGATGTTGGTGGGCGTGTATTATGAACGCGATGTTCGCACAGACTATTCGTTTAATACAATGCACTCGGTCTTTGGTTTAAGGTTGGGGGTGATTTATTAATTGACGCTTTGTTCAATTCGATTCTATCCCGAATAATCCGTGTATAGAAAATATCCCTTGTCATAAAATAACCAAAACCAACCACTCAATAATTCAAGTTCGCCACGTACGCGATTTCGAAATTCTTGAAAGAATATTCATCTACTTTTCGATTCATAAAGGAAAGGGTCGCGCCTAAAGTTACAGAAGGTGTGGCCTCCTATTAATTAATAACTATCACATTATGAATTTAAAAAAATCTCTCGTTCTATTAGGATTGACCTGCACAACTGGGTTTGTCACGAACGCACAGCAGTATGTCAAGAACAGTAGTTTCGAAGACGGACCTGTTGTAACTAACAATTCTCAAATCGCAAATGCCGACTATTGGCACTTATCAGATTTTTGTACTCCTTTTGCTAACCCAGGAGGATTTAACACTGCCGATTTAGTGGACCGTAACACTCCAGGAACCAATTACAGTGTGCCTCTAAATTTTTGGGCGGGTAACTTAGATGAAAGAACTGCGCAGGATCGTTATGCACATTTACATGCGCGTTATATCGGTAACATTAATTCTCAATTTGAGGAATACATGACTGGTGAATTAAACGCTGCTTTACCTCAAGGCTGCTATAACTTCACTGTTTGGGTTGCAAGAGGAGTCAATGCTGAATACCACGCCCCTTCGTCTTTGCAAAGTATTATAAAAGCGGAATTGGTAAGTGATTTAGGAAATTGTCCTGTTTCAGTTAAGCCAATTTTTACGTCTTCGAATATCACTGCTGCTGGCTGGACACAATTGAGTATTAGCTTTAATATTTCTGCAGGAGAAGCTGGGATTTATGATCATATAAAGCTAAAAGCTGTAGTTCCAACTTCAACGCATGAGTATGCGATATTAATTGATGATGTTGAAATTAATGGTTCAACTCCAGTAAGTGTAACGGCAAACACAACGAAAATTTGTGCGGAAGGTGCAAGTTATGCCGTGTTAAACGCAACTGGCGGTTCTAACTATACTTGGAGTCCAACGGCTACTATTTTGGGCCCAACTACAGGAAGCCAAGTTACAGTTGACCCTTTAGTAAATACAACGTACACTGTAACGAGTAACAACGGTGGATGTACATCAACGGCAAGTGTTCTAATTGAAACTGTTCATACAAATGATTTGATGCCAAACCCTGCTTTGTCTTCACCTTACTCAATTTGTACGCCAACATCTACTTTCCCCACAATCTGTATAGGGAATCCTGCTACTAACGTTATCTGGGGAGGTCCTTCTGGTTCTGGATTTGGGACTTGTTACACGCCAACAATTCCTGGGAATTATGTTGTACAGAATCAATTTCTTCCGACGAATGCAACTGGAGGTGACTGTTCATATATACAAACATTTGATGTAATTGAAGACTGCAATCCAAGTCCAGCGTGTATGAGTTTCGATGGTACAAATGATTGCTTACTTTCTCAAACCAATGCGTTAAACAATATCGGTACAGGAACGTTTACTTTTGAAGCGACAATAAATGGAGTTGAGGCCAATCAAGGTGCGCACCCAATGATTTTCTCGAATGGGGCAGTTTCATTGTTCTTTCACAATGTTTGGAACGGTTCATTCACAAAAATGCTATGTCTTCAAATTGGTGGTGCAAACTACTTAATCATGAATAACGGAACGTTTAATGCCAACATATTAGACGGAGAATGTCATCATATCGCTATCAGCAGAAAAGTGACAAAAGGAAACCAGCTTTCATTTTACATTGATGGTCAATTAATTGGAACTAAAAGCCTTTCTGGTAATCCAAGCACTGCAGGTGGGCCTTTGAGTATCGGGAAGTATTCATCGAACGCTCTTCACTTTGAAGGAAGTATTTCACAAGTCAGAATTTGGGATGTAGCTCGTAATCAAGCAGATATTTTTGCAAACATGAACACTCCAATCGCTGTTCAATCAGGATTAACGGCTTATTTTGAATTGAATGATGGAAGTGGTCAAGTTGCAGACAATTTGGTAGATAGCTTTGATGCTCAATTGGGATCAACTACCGGAGTAGATGCAAACGATCCTGCTTGGAATGCTGACTGTTGTGTTACCGCAGCTCCAGCTCCAGTTGCATGTATGACTGTTGACGGAGTAAATGATTATTTAACTTCTCAAACACCTGCATTGAACAACATCGGTACAGGAGACTTTACTTTTGAAATGGAAGTTAATGGTGTTAATGCTGATCAAGGTCATCATCCAATGTTATTCGCTAATGGTACGATAGCTTTATTCTTCCACAACAATTGGGGTGGTTCATTTACAAGAATGTTGTGTCTTCAAATTGGTGGAGGAAACTACTTCTTGATGAACAACGGAACGTTCAATGCAAACATTCTTGACGGTACTTGTCATCATGTTGCTGTAAGAAGAGAAGGAAGTCTTCTTTCATTTTATATTGATGGTCAATTGGCTGGAACTAGAACTCTTTCTGGAAACCCAACAGTTTCTGGAGGAACGTTGAACATTGCTAAATATTCATCAAACGCTTACCACTTCGAAGGAAGTCTGTCGCAATTCAGAATTTGGGACGTCGCTAGATCACAAGCAGATATCGCTGCAAATACGAACGTGAGTCTCCCAAATCAAAATGGGTTAACAGCTTACTTCGAATTGAATGATGGAACAGGACAAATTGCTGACAATAAGGTTGACAGCTTCGAAGCACAATTGGGATCAACATCAGGTGTAGATGTAAACGACCCAACATGGACTGTTGACTGCTGTGGAAGTGAAAAAACGGATCAATTGGCAAATGCTAGATCAGAGGATGAAACTCCTTCTACAATTGAAACAGCGCAGTTCTCTCCTAATGGTTTGTCAATCGCGCAAGACATTACAATCTTCCCGAATCCAAACAACGGAGTGTTTGAAATCTCTTTCTTTGGAATTGATGCAGACGCAACGGTTGAAATTTACAATGTTGCTGGTAAGCTTATTGAATCAAGACTAGTATCGAATCCTCGTGATTTGAACTTCGATTTATCTCAACAAGCAAAAGGAATGTACCTTATTAAAGTAGGGACAGATCAACAAGTTATAAGCAAACTGGTTGCTATTGACTAATTCGAGATTGAATTAAAACAATTTGGATTATATAGAAAGAGCGAGGTTTTCCTCGCTCTTTCTCGTTTGTTATACATTCTTAAGATACAAAGTATAACTAAGCCGAACGCTGTTTTAGAACATTCAAAAAGTCTTCCTTTCTTCTTCGAGAAATTTCAATTTCAGTTCCGTCTTTTAGAAGAACTGAGCCTCCTTTAAAATATTCCTTTACATACTTTAAGTTGACCATGCAAGAGGGACTAACTCTGTAAAACATTGATTTTGGTAAAATTTGCTCGTAATTTTTCAAAGTCTTAGAAGTGACTTTCTGAGTCGCATTCGCAAAATGAAAAATAGTATAATTGCTATCTGCCGTGCATCGAACAATATCTTTTAATTCAACAAATGAAATTTTACTCGATTCGTGAAGAGCCAGTTGTTTGTCTTCATCAACTTTACTGTAACTGTTCAGAACCGTTTGAAGTTCTTTTTTGGTAATGAAATTCTTATTCGTAAGATTCCGAGCTTTCTCTATTCCTTTGACCAATAGGGTGCTGTCGATAGGTTTTAACAGGTAATCAATGGCGTTGAACTGAAACGCTTTAATTGCGAATTCGTCATAGGCCGTGATAAATATTACTTGAAAGTCAATGGAAGGAGCATCTTCTAATAAACCAAACCCGCTTCCATCTGTCAGGTTAATGTCAAGAAGTAGCAAGTCTGGATCGGTATCTTTAATTAGCTGAAGTCCAGTCTTCACAGAATGTGCTTCTCCAATTACAGTTGCTTCTTTAACATCCGTCTCAATAATTTGCTTCAAATTGTTACGGACCGAAGTCTCATCGTCGATAATTATAATCTTCATATTATAGGGGAAATGTTATTTCTACTTGCGTTCCAGATGGGACGCCATTCTCGTCATGTAGGTCAGTTATAGTGTACATCTTAAGCTTTCGTTTGTCTTTGTAGTAGAGGTTCAGTCGCTCAGTTGTAATTTGCATTCCCATCGATTTCTTGTTGAGGTTTTTTACCTCATTGATTTTTTGAGATGCAATTCGTCCAACTCCATTGTCTTTAATTGTGCATAGCAATTCAGTTTCATTTTTTAGGCTGAAGACTATATCGAGGGTCAAATTATCTGATTCTTTTGGCACCAATCCGTGTAAAATTGCATTTTCGACAAAGGGCTGAATGACCATTGTTGGAATGTGAAATGAATCCGCATCAATACTTGGGTCATTGATAATAGAGTACGAAAATTTATCAGAAAACCGCATTGCTTCTAGGCCAAGGTATAAATTCAACATCTCAATTTCCGTATTAACCTCAATCGTTTGATTTTTTGATGATTCAAGAACCATTCGGATCAACTGTCCGAAATTTACGGTGTAATTTGAAGCTACTGATTTGTCCAAATTATTAATCGCGTTTCGGATTGCACTAAGAGAATTGAAAATGAAGTGAGGGTTCATTTGAGCTCTCAAGGCTGTTAGCTCTTGTTCGATTGCCCTCTTATCAGCTTCCGCAATTTTTCGTTTGTTTTCGTTTTTAAATTTTAATTGCTTCAATCGAAACATAAAGATCATGTAAGCCACGAGTAGGCTAAAAAATACTTCCAATGAGATGAACCACCATGTGCACCAAAAAGGTGGGCTAATGCTAAAAGCCATTGATTCTGGCGCACTCCAAACACCGTCTTCGTTTTTAGCGCGAACTTGGAAGCTGTAATCATTTGGATCTAACGACGGGTAAAGGATCGATCTGGACTTTGTTGAAATCCAATTTGAATGGACTCCGAGCAATCGGTATTGATATTCAACCTCACCGGCATTTCTGTAATTAAGACTTTCAAAATTGAATTGGATGTAATTCTGTCCATGTTCAAAAGCCAGACTTTTAAGTAAGTTTTGTTCTATCGAATTTACTTTAATCGACGTGATATAAACATTTGGCGAAATTGTGTTTGTCCTAAGTTTAGTCTTATCAAATCGGCTAACCCCTTTTCGCGTTAGCACGTATAATTTATTCTGAAATGAACATAAGTCAATTATTTCTATCGAAGAAAGCCCGTGCTTTTGAGTAATGTTATGAATGACATGATCCCTTTTGCCTGCGTATACAATTCTACTAATTCCTTTGTTCGTACCTGCCCAAATGATGCCGTCTTCGTCAACATGAATCGTTCTAACCAGGTTCCCAATGAGCCCATATTTTTTGTTTATAATATCCACGACTGCATTGTTTTTAATAACTAAAATTCCAAAGCTTTTCGTTCCAACCAAAAAATGGGATTCATCCAACCTTTCCATGCTTGTTATCGCAGAGGATAAATATTTATTGGATGAAAAAGGAAGACTGATCTTTTTGTTTTTGTAAACGCGCACACCATTATTGGTTCCAGCCCATATTTCATTTCCGTTTTTAAACAAACACGTATGAAAATGTCTTACCGAAGGATTATCCGCGTATTCTACAACTCCATCTTTCAAGGCGTGGAAATGATAACTGTTCGCGAGGTATAAATGGTTGGAATCAACAAGTAGCTTTTTTGTGCCAAGAGGAGTGCTAATCTTCTCTTTTTTAGCCTCTCCATTTATTATTCGGGTAAGATCGTATTCGTCGAGAAACGCAATGCAGTCAAGCTTAGCATCTGTAGTTATTGGAAAGTACTTACCATGCAAGTGTTGAGCCATTAACTCAACATCTTCCGTAATTATATTCTTTATTACAATTCCTTTATCCCTGTTGACATATAATTTGCCTTCTCGAGAAATTTCGATTGCATATCCCTGATTTTCATCATTTAAATAAGATTGCATGTAATCATTCTCAATCAAGAACGATGACGTGTAATGAATACCATTGTCAACAGTTAAAAACCAATAGCCTCCATCCCGATCAATAAGCATTCTTGATACTGAGTTTCCATCCAAAAAATGATTCTTGACCACCAATGAATCACCTTTAATCGCACATTGATAAACTCCGCGTTGATTAGTACAAAGATTTAAAAGCCCATCACCATAATAAAAACTGAAGTTACATATTGATGAAATTTCGTCATCGACTTTGATTTTTTTTAATTCATTGGTCTTTTCAATGAAATAGTAGATAACATCACTCGTAGGTTGGAATATAATAGTGTCTCCTACAATTTGAGCACTTAAATGATTGTGATTGGTTAATTCGTTAATATTCGTTTTAATGCTTTGATTGATAGTAGTTCCACTTGAATTGGTGAATTCAAGATTGAGAATCTCTTTGTTTTTTGGATCATAGAACATTCCGTAAATCAAGCATTCAGATTTTTGAATGATGCGTAAGAAATTGTCATCAGGTTTGTCTTTTTTGAAGTTTGTAATCGTTCCATCTTGATCTATCTTCAACAATCCAGCTTGGCCAAATCCCATCCAGATATTCATTTCGTCATCAATGTTAAAACTAGTTAGGAGGTGTTTTCCGCCAATGTGGTCTTTCAGTTTCTCATTAAATTCGTATTTATGAATTTTCTCGTTTTCAAAATAGGACAATTGGCAACTGAATGATCCGAACCAAATTCGATCTTTCTTATCGTCCGTAATTAAGAAAATCGTATTGTCGGCGAGTCCATCACTTGAATCGAAAACTTCAAAGCCATACCCGTTAAATCGACTTACTCCTGCATCAGAAGCAAACCACATATAGCCCTTTGAATCTTGAAAGGCAGAGTAAACCTCAGAACTAGGTAGACCATCTTCGACTGTGTATTGTTCAAAGTGGAACGATTGAGCACAACATTGGCCAGAATAGAGGAGAGCGAGAATCAGAAATAAAGCACACTTCATTGGCATGGAAGCTGGAGAGTTTTCCATTGTGGTAGTTCATTAAAAATCTAAATTTTGGATCAAGTTGGAATAACAGTTCTAATTAAAATGATTGCCAAAAAGAAGCGGCAATGATAAGTAAATAAATTGTAATTTTTGCTTGTATATGTACCTGAATGATACGGTATAAGTGCTTGAGTTTTGACTAAATTTATAGTATTAATCTGTCAACCTATTTTAGGACGATACACGGGAATATACTTTTTTCAAAAATCAATAAAATCATTCTCTATACTTTCTATAAGATTTCAATTAATTAACGCCAGCCGATACTTGATAGAGACCAGCCGCCGAGTTTTGCTGCGCCCAAGAGTTTCCATTCCATTTCCAAACTTTATGATCAGGTTTAATACCCCATACGCTACCAAAGTTTCAAATTGAAACTTGTTCCAGATGAGCTGCAGCATTCGGTTCACTCCAACCTAAACCACTATTATCTGATCAAATACGCGATTTGATGCACCGATACCCCAAACAACTCCGTTCGATTTCTTTAAGCGTTTGTTTTCATCAACCTCTGCGCCTTTGTCTTTTTCCGGATGATATTCACTATTAACAATCCATCCATCGATTAATTCACCATTAGAATCTGAAAGGCTATTTTCTGAGTTGATTTGATTTGGCTTCAAGTCCGCTTTATTGCACGAAGTCATAAGAACACCGAACAATAGAGCAAATAGTATGAGCTTATTACTTTTCATACCTTAAATTATATTTAATATTTATGCGGTGTAAGCTATATGATATCCAGCTTGGATATCAGGCAAATGAGCGCGTGGTTAACCTTTCTTATTCCATGAATTATTAGGAGATCTACTACGTAAATTTACACGACGCTATACTCCAATTAATCTTTAACTCATTACGTTCCAGAGGGGGGCTTAACTCTGTTCAGCGATATTCAGAGAATATGAAATTCATTCTTGTTTTACTACTGCATCTTCCTTCGCTTTTTGCGCAAAGTCAAACTGTAAAAAAAAACTGGTTCTTAAGAAGGTAAATAACCTGAAAGATAGTTTAGGTTTAAATAAACTTAAGTGGGGTGGTGAACTTGGACTTGGTTTCGAGAAGGCTGGTTATTACTTTACGCGGTATGTCGACAAGACTACGAACGCTGAATACATGAACCTCAATAGATTGTGCTTGGATTTGAGCCCTTATTTTTACCTCGTCAAGAAAAACCATTTTAAATGGGACGTTCAATTGGGTTTAAGGAATTATTTAAACCTGAACAATGTGACTTATTTCCCAATGAAAGAAAACCTACGTAGATGGAAAATGGGGGCGAGAATAACAACGAATTTCACAATTAAATCGATGTTGGTGGGCGTGTATTATGAACGCGATGTTCGCACAGATTATTCGTTTAATACAATGCACTCGGTCTTTGGTTTAAGGTTGGGGGTGATTTATTAATGGAGTAGTTGAAATATGGAGCAATCCATTTAATACCTAACTTCGAAACGCATTAATGTTTGCATTTGAAAGCATTCTAGAAAATCTTAATTGAATAAATGAAATTCTTATTTACCCTTTTACTAATTTCTTCATCTTGTCAACTTGTTCAAGGTCAAAGTGTAGAAGATTTAGTCCTTCAAAAAGTTAATCTCCTTAGAGATAGCTTAGGCTTAAAGAAATTGAAACCTGACGTGAAATTGCGAAGCGCAGGTGAAGACCACGCATATTATATTGCTCAAAGTTCATCGTTGACTCATTTTCAAAAAACCTTTGGTAAAGAAACACCTTCAGAGCGTGTGCTTTATTATGGCGGGAACAGAACGTACATCGGTGAAAATGTAGCTCAAGTTCCAGCGAAGCTAGTGGGTAAAGAATTGGATGCTGCGTTCGTTGCTGGAAAGTTGTACAAGGCCTGGTTTGGTTCGCCTCCGCATTATGAAAACATGACCAATCCTGATTTTACGACAATGGGGTTGGGGTATTCGAAAACAGGTGACAGTAAAGTATTTGCAGCTCAAGTATTCTCTTCAAATGAAATCACTTTGCCGGGCGCTTTCAAAAATGCAAATCTTTCCTGGGGCGTACGACCAGCAGAAGTGACCTGCAAGGACCTTCCGCAAACATACGAGACAATGTTTTTTGCCAACAGTGTTATTGTAGATGGAAGTGATGTTTATTTCGAATTTCATGATATCGAATTCTTCGGAAATGTAATTTCGGGAGACAATGATGGATTGGCAATTGATGTTATTCTTCGAGAACAATTGCCATGTTATAAAGAAAATCAGTTTCACATATCGAAAGTGTACGATGGAGAAATGCAGCGTCCTGTCTATAAAAATGATCTCTTCCGAAACAATATTTCTGGGAACCCCAAAAAGGTTTTGGTTAAAATTGGTGAAGTGCCAACCTACTTGCGCGGACGTCAATGGTCGCCAAATATTATCATAATCAAGGACAATAAATTGTGTGATTACTCTTGGCCTGTGGAAGTAGCGTCTGACATTTATCCATTGCTAGATATAGACCCTTATTATTCAATGGCTGAATTTGGAAGTTCGAGTTTTAAGCCAAAATCGATTCATATCGAAGATTCAATTCATGTTGAGATTATGTACAGACGAAGTGAAAATTCGTTTGAAGCTATTAACTCAAATGAGTATCAGAGATTTATGACATGGAGTCCATTTATTAAAGATGCTCAAGTCGAATGTTATGCATCCGTTGAAGGGGCAAAGTGGATGAATTCCAAATTGCTCAATGAACGCAAGCTTGAAGCGGAATTGATGTTGTATAACAGTGGTTTCGATTTAAGAAAGATTAAAATAACGGCTGAAGAGAATTGGAAACTGATGAATAATCAAATTAAGAAATACAATTTGAGTTATTTGGAGGGGAAAACGCTTCCTCAAATTCGATACCATCTAAAAACGCATTCCTCGGATCTTACTGACTCACTTCTTTATGAGCAACGAAAGACCCACATTAGAGCTCGAGTGGATACAACGATAGTATTGAATTCACTTCAAGATTATTCGATGGCTATTCAGTATGATTCCACCTTTTCCTTTTCAGAATTGCCTTGGAATAGAATTTTACGCGAAGACTATATAAAGACAAAGTACTTTTTGGGACCGGAAATTGTTGATAGCCTTTGTAGTGATTTGAGGTTGAAAACAAACCTTCTTGGCGCTGCTTCAGCTACTAACACTCCGGCAATGATCGATTCTCTTGTTATTCTTGAATTTGTTAAAAATGTGGACTTGAAGGATAATTTTCAAGCGTTCAATTACGCTAATTTTTTAACTCATTATTGGTTTGAAAAATACTCCCGTTCCTACGATTTGAAAGGTGTCGCTCAAACAATTACCCCAAATGAATTGCGAATGATTAGTAATGAATTGGATTCAACTTTAATCGATAAGGAGACACGCATACGGTTGGATATCAATATCTTATTGGCAGGAATTCACTATTACGTTGTTTATGATAAATGGGATAACGTGAACACTTATTTTGACGCAATTGTGGAAGTTGTCAAATCAGGAGATTTCAATAGAGAGGAAGCCTATGGACTCGCATTGTTCTGTAATCATTTTCATAAATTTGAGCAATCTGTGAAAATTCTCGATCAATTTTTTGAAAAAGAAGACCTTACTGAAGATGGTTATTTTCTTTTGGCAAGTACTTCAACATTGATCCGAGGTACACTTGATAAAGATAGCTATTGGGCCTATATGGAAAAAGCTAAAAAGGAAAACCAAAAGAGATATTGTGCTTGGCTTAATGATGAATTCCAAATACAACGCGACGAGCACCTTAAAAAAGATTATTGTAAAACGTGTCGGTAGATAAAGTTCTTTTGAGAAGTGGTTTTGAACGTGAATACTACTTTTTATAAAGATGTGCAAATCATGTGCTTTTTACCTACATCGTAGGTATTTCTAACTATCACTACGAATGGAGCATTCACACTCAATTAAGTGATTAACCTTTTACGGCAAGTTCCTACTGCATAAAATGAATGAAAGAGGACAATCTTGCCCTCTTTCATTTGTACTGTTTAACACTATATTTATGTCGTTTAATGGAATAAATAGATGTTTATTGAGGTTTAATCTACGGTAATTGTCGTTAAAACTTTTCCATTGTTTGTCCAAAAAACTTCTGGTTTTACTGTTGGACCTGGAACGTATCCACCATTTCCAAAAGGTTTAGAAATAGTATCACTAGTAACAGAAAGTTCTACCTGTTGTCCACCTCCCCAATCAATTCCAACAGCCATGATGCTATAAGTTCCACTTGGAATGGATACGTCATACTGCTTTTGTAATGGGCTTGTTATACCATTTAAAGTTGCTGGTTCAGTATAAGAACCTTGCGTAATATTTGCTACAACATCTACCAATTTACTATTGCCACTTAAAATATGACATAACTGGTAGCTAATCGTTGAATTACATGCAACCACATACAATTCATTATCGCAAGCTGAAACATTTATTGAATTTGCTGAAGGAGCTTTTGAACGTTGAGGATCGTTACCATAGAATGTTGCAGCCGATTGATTTGGAAATTGCTGTACAGAAACTGAAGTACTGCTATTACCATCTACTGTTGCAGATTTGAACATCAATATTGAGTTTGATTTCTCATCAAGAATGGCAGCAGTTTGAAGTGTAACGACAACATCATGTGAACCGCCTAACATTGTATCTGGATCAATCACAATTTCGCTGTAAGCGGTTTTAATTGTACCGTTATAATTGTAATTGCACATCAATGCAAATTTCTTTGAATTGGTTCCATCGTTCATCCATATCCATGGGTTCTTATCAATTGGTCCATACCAAAATTTTTGAGTTGCTGGATCGACCATGTTTCCGATAGTCAAATCAGTAACATCTTTTAAATAATCTTGACTTCCTTCAGCTTTGAATGTGATGTTAAGGCTTGAAGCGCCTGTTGTAATTGCCATAATAATTAAGTTAAATAAATTTTTTCCTACTCATAAGGCTTTTCGGATTCCGCCATGATTTTATCCTATTGCTTACTGTTTTATTGATTTTCATCAAACTCCTTGAAATGCGCATTTCTATAGTGCTAAATTAGACCGATGAAAAAGGAGTGGCAAGACTAGAAACCATAGAAATCAATTGTGGAAACCCTTTTTATAGCTAGGGTTTTCCCTCGATTTGGAAGTGATTGTAGCGCGATTCACGACGAATATTACCTGTGGAAAAAGCTTCGGAGACGAAGAGGGAGCAATGGAATTCCATTGGATCTGCTAGCGAAAGTAGGTATACACCTTGTTTTAAAGTTGTACAAATCATGTGCTTTTATTTTCTGCCTTAAGTATTTCTAACTATCACTACGAATGGAATATTCACACTTATTTAAGTGATTTGTCTTTTATGTAGCAGCTTCCTACTGCATAAAATAAATGAAAGAGGACAATCCTGCCCCCTTCCATTGTTACTGTTTAACGCCACTACATTTATGCCGTTTAATGGAATAAATAGATGTTCATTAAGGTTTAATCTATCTTAATTGTTTCTAAAAGTTTTCCATTGTTTGTCCAGAAAACTCCTGGTTTTAGAGTTGGATCTGGAACATTCACAGCATTAGTATTCCCAATAATTATATGATACAATTGGTAGCTAATCGTTGGGTTGCACGCGATAATATATAACTCCTTATCACAAGCTTTTATTTTTATTGAATTACCTGGCGTTTACACATCTCATTCGTAGAATGTTGCAGCTGATTGATTTGGGTAAGGCTGTTCATAAACGGAGTCGTTACTTTTACCATCAACTGTTGCCGATTTGAATTTAAGGATTGAGTTTGCTTTGTCATCAAGAATCGCAGCGGTTTGAAGCGTAACGATAACCTCGTGTGCACCAGTTGCCATTGTTGTTGGGTCAATTACAACTTCGCTGTATGCAGTTTTTTCTGTACCGTTGTAGCTATAATTACACATAAGTGCAAATTTCTTTAAATTCGTTTCGTCGTTGTTCCATGTCCATGGATTCTCGTCGATTGGTCCATACCAGTAAGCCTGAGTCGTTGGGTCAACCATATTTCCAATAGTTAATCCAGAAACATCTTGTAAATAAGGTTTGCTACCTTCCATTTGAAATTTGATTTTAATACTTGAAGCACCTGTAGTTATTGACATAATAATTGATTTAAATAAATTTTCTCCTACTCATAAGGCTTTTCGGATTCCGCCATGGTTTTAGTCTAGTACCTACTCTTCTTTGGATTTTCGGCTAACTCCTGAAATGCGCATTTCTATAGTGCTAAATTAGACCGATGAAAAAGGAGTGGCAAGACTAGAAACCATAGAAATCAATTGTGGAAACCCTTTTTATAACTAGGGTTTTCCCTTGCTTTGGAAGTAATTGTAGCGCGATTCACGACGAATATTACCTGTGGAAAAAGCTTCGGAGAAGAAGAGGGAGCAATGGAATTCCATTGGATCTGCTAGGGAGAGTAAGTATACACCTTGTTTTAAAGTTGTGCAAATCATGTGCTTTTATTTTCTACCTTAGGTATTCATAACTATTACTAGAAATGGAGCGAAAGGCGGTCATCGGATCTTATGTTGTTAAAGGTATCCTTATCGGGTTGCTCTTTCCAATTTGCTCTATACTTCTTTGTTATTATTGGTTTTCAGGTCCAGAGAATCCCTTTTCAATTATTCAGCTCCACAAAGACTTTCCACTTCTTTTAGTGATTGACACAGCTCCTGTTGTGCTCGGCTTAATTTCATTTCTTGTAGGGTCTCAAGTCGATAAATCCTATGCGAATTTCACGAAACAGATCACCGAGGCAAATGAAGGTTTAACAGAAAAAAACAATCAGTTGGAAGGACTTAATGTCGAGAAAGAAGTACTGTTAAAAGAGATCCATCATCGCGTTAAGAACAACCTTCAAATTATAACAAGTTTGCTCAGTCTTCAGTCCAGTTTTATCGAAGACGACACAACGAAAGCGTTATTTCGATACAGCCAATACCGAATAAATTCAATGGCAATGATCCATGAGATGCTCTATAAAACGGAGGATGTTTCAAAAATTAGTTATAATGAATACGTGCAGATGTTAGTATCGAGCTTGATTGTTTCGATGAAAGGAACGGCAAACAATGTTGAGACAGAAGTTAATGTGCCGGATATTCATCTTAATATAGATACGGCGATCCCATTGGGACTTCTCATGAATGAAATTGTTACGAATTCATTGAAGTATGGACTTAAAGATGACAGCGCTGGATTGATTAAAATTGAAATTGCGAACGTTCGTCATAATGAGTATAAAATGACAATTAGTGACAACGGCGTCGGCTTTGCTGAAGGAATTAATTTCAGGAATTCTAATTCTCTAGGATTAATGCTAATTCATCGACTCACGATTCAATTGAAAGGAAATATTGAAAAAGAAAACACGTTTGATGGAACGAAATACATTCTGAATTTTCAGGAAATAACTCAACTTTCTTAAGTACATGACTATTCAACGAATACTGATTGCGGAAGACGACATGATCATTCAAATGTATCTAAGTCTCGTGTTGACCAAGGCAGGCTATACAATTGTCGGCGAAGCGAGAAATAGCGAACAAGTTCTGAGGTTGGCGAAGGAAAAAGAACCCGATTTAATTATATTGGACATTGGCCTCGACGGTTCAGTAGATGGCATTGACACAGCAGAAGAACTCACTCAATTCTGTCGAATACCATTTCTATTCTTAACCGGAAATTCTGATGAAAGCACTATTAAACGCGCCAAATTAGCTGGCCCAATCGGATTTGTATTTAAACCAATCGATGAGGTGAGACTGGTTGATGTTATTAAAAGCCTTTGAGTAGAGGTAAGGAGTAAAAAGTTAGAGTTGAAAGATTCCGAATTCCGCACTCAACTCATAACTTCTAACTCCCAATTATCAATTCCTAACTACCATAAAAGCCTCCCCTTTCCGCCACTTCTCCAACAACTCCTCGTTCGTAGAAATTTCTGCAATGACATAGATATTACTTTGAAAAGCAGCTGAATATTCTGCCTTTTCCAACATTACTTTATCATCGATGTAATTGGAATGGATGAAATAAAGAACCTTGTCTTTCATGTACAAATACCCAACATGATGGTCCAATCCAACAAAATACAATCCGTCTTCGTAATCTCTTTTCATTACGGTTTGAAGACTATCGTATCCCCACATGGTTCTCATGTTCTCGTCGTTAAGTGCGAGTGATTTTGCTTCATTGGTTCCGCCCTGTTGCGCCAAATGATAGCGGTTAATATTGATTCCAGCATGAAGTAAAGTTGTTGAAACGAAGTAACCGCAGGCAATCACACCTTGATTGGGAATGGCTGTGTATCCATTAAAATCCCATGGTGTTCCATACCAATGCGGAATGATTTTATTCAATAAATAATCTTCTAAATCCTTCCCTGAGTTTTTCGTTGATCGAAGCCGCTTAACGTCCGATTTTGTCGCATTATAGGTTCCATTTGGTGTAAAGTTTAATCCCAATGAAGTGCTGTCAATTAATGTTGGGTCGACTTCTGGAATGACTTCAACTGAATCCTCTAAAACTTTTGGTGTTTCAGAATCAGGATCTGTTGATTCTTGAGAAGAACATGAAATTAAGACACTGATAAAGCAAAGTACGGAAAGGTATTTCATGCGGTTGATTTTACTGGTTTCTCCAGTAGAATTCAAATCATTCAAGAAGTAACAGATTGACCCATAACTTGAGAGGTTCGTTATCAATAAATGGAGTTAAATCAATATATTGTCTCTCATTAAACTATTAATATTTTAGTAGTTTAAGCTATTTTTTGCGTATATTCACCAATATATTAGTAATTATGAGTCGATACGGAACAGGCAGTACTCCCAAAGAAATGATGCGAATGATGGCTGAAAACATTCGAGCCATTCGTAAGGAACAAAAAATTTCTCAAAAGAAACTTGCTGAAATTTCAGGGGTAACTTACTCTTCATTTTTAAGGTTTGAAAACACAGGCATGGTTTCCTTAGAATCTTTGCTGAAAATATGTAATGCACTAGGTCGGCTCGATGAATTTGAAACAATTCTTCAACTAAACAACACAGACCAGAAACGAAATTTGTTTGATATTTAATTATGGCAATAAACAAAGTCAACGTATTTATTAAATTCTCAACCAACGAAGAACTCCTAGGCCAACTTGTCATTGATGGCCGTGAAGTTTTCTTTAAATACAGTGCTGCTTTTCTGGAAAGAAAATTGAACATTTCTCCTCTTAAATTGAAATTGGATGATTCAATACAATCCACCTCGCTCAAACCTTTTGATGGCTTGTTTGGAGTCTTCGCAGATTCTCTTCCCGATGCGTGGGGACGGTTGTTGTTGAGAAGGCATTTAGGCCAAGAGTTAATAGCCATTGAATCGTTAAATGTCTTAGATGAACTGTCCTATGTTGGTCAAAATGGCTTGGGAGCATTAATTTATCGCCCTTCAGTGGATGTTGAATCAAAGGGTTCTATTGATTTCAATTTGGACGAATTGAATTCCAATATCCGAGACGTTTTGAAAGGAGAAAGCAGCGAAATAATCGACGATCTCTTTCAGCAAGGGGGAAGTCCTGGAGGTGCTCGGCCAAAAATATATGCGGGATACAATCCAACGACAGATAGATTAATTCAAAGTGATTCTGATTTGCCAGAAGGATATGAGCATTGGATTATAAAGTTCGCAGCAACCGTTGATGAGCCAGATATTGCAAACATTGAAATGGCGTATTATCGAATGGCATTGGATGCAGGTCTTAAAATGTCAGAATCGAAATTATTCAAAAGCTCTGCTGGGAATTTCTATTTCGGAACAAAGCGATTTGATCGGGTAGGGAATGACCGCTTGCACATGATTTCCGCGGCAGGTTTATTTCACGACGATTACATTCATAGTCAATTGGATTATGGCCATTATTTGCATCAAGCATTTCAGTTGACCAGAAGTGTAAAATCGCAAGAAGAAGTATTCCGTCACGCCGCCTTTAATGTGTTTGCTCATAACCGCGATGATCATTCTAAAAACTTCGCGTTTCTTATGGATCGAGACGGAGGATGGTCGTACGCACCTGCTTATGATTTAACATTTTCGTCGTCATCACAGGGAATGCACAGTACAACATGCGCTGGCAATGGCGTTAATCCCGGAACTAAAGAATTGTTAGAACTGGCGAGTGAATTTTCAATAAAGAGCGGTTCGAAAATCATTGAAGAAGTGAAGTCCGTGGTTTCTAATTGGGGCAAATACGCTGATAAGAATGGCGTGTCGCATTTATCAAAATCGAAAATTGACAAGAAACTTCAAGAATTGCTTCGGAACTAATTCGGTTGTTCAAAAGCAATTTTTATGCGTTAGTTGTATTGCAGCCTGAAAACAACTGGTACAGTTGCCTTTACCTTGATTGGCTTCCCTTTGCAATATGCTGGAATCCATTTGGGCATTTCACTGATAACTCTGATCGATTCAATATCTAATGCTTTAGAAATACTTTTTTCGACTTGGATATTAGTAATTGATCCATCTTTCTCTACAACAAAAGAAATTTTAACTTCTCCTTGTTCTTCCATTTCAATTGCCGCTTGCGGGTAATTGACATTATAGGCAATGAACTTCTGAAGGTACTCATCTCCTCCAGGGAAATTTTCATCACGAAAGTGAGATTCACCTTCTTCATCGCAATCTGCAATAATAGATGTATCTAATTCCTTTCTTAGCGTTTCCATTTCTATAGATACTTCTCTACGAAATTTTTCGAGTTTGGTGTTCAAAAATGTTTTTGTTGGATTCATTCGAACCCTCTTGTTTACATCCTTCAACTCTTTATTAAAAATCCAAGCCTCGCCATTGAGGTAGTTCGAATGAACCACCTTTACACTTCCTTTTTTAACCTTGCACTCGCTGAAAATATAAACTCCTTCACTATTTGTTAGCATGCTCTCATTCGTTTTGTCATTCATATAAATTTGAGCTCCAACGACAGGTTCATTGCTATATAAGTCAGTCACTTGAATTGTCAATGTGTATGATTTTCCAGCGAACACCATAAACGGTAAGAAGAAAAAGAGTGCGAAAAAAGTTTTCATTTGGGGGAGTGTTAAAGCTTATTCAAAAGCAATTTTTATAAGTTCGGATTTAGATATTCCAGGTTCAATGAATCGGATCGTTTTCGACGTGTCTTCAATCACTAAAAATGGACAATTAACATCTAGGCTTAGATCCAAATCATGAGAGGAAAGCAAAATACATTTGTTGAATTCTTGACCAATTGCAACCAACTTTTCCAAGACCAATTTCTTGTTTGAATAGTCCAAAAAGGCCGTTGGTTCATCCAATGCGATAATTGCAGTTTCTTGCGTTAATGCCTTCGCAATTGAAACCAATTGTTTCTCTCCATCGCTTAATTCTGAGGTGAATCGATCTCTTAAATAAGAAATGCCGAGCGTTTCCAAAGCTGCATCGATTGCTTCAATATCTTCGGCCTTTTTCTTTCCAAAGAAATTGGTGTGTGGGTTTCTCCCCAGACCAACAAACTCAGATACTCTTAAGAATTCTACAATCGGGAATTGTGAACTCACAAAAGAAATGATCTTCGGAAGCTCTTCAATCGAAATTGCCGACACTTCCTTGTTTTCAAGTTTTATGCTGCCTTTAATCTTTGAAACCTGACCCGCAAGTGTTTTTAGAAAAGTCGATTTTCCAGAACCGTTTCTTCCAATTAGAATATGAACGCCATTGCTCAAGTTGAGGTCATCCACACTTAAAATGGATTCAGAATAACCGATATGTAACCCTTGCGTTTTTATCATTTGAGTCGGCGTAAAACTAAGAGGATTACAAACGGCGCTCCGATAATTGACGTCAGAGCATTGATGGGCATTATGAAGTGCGGCTCGATTAATTGAATGGCAATGTCACAAAGTAGAATAAACATCGCACCAAGTAAGAGGCTTGCAACAATAAGAGTGGCGTGGCTCTGTGTTTTAAAGAGGATTCGAACCAGATTTGGAACAGCAAGCCCAACGAATGCAATCGGACCACAAAAGGCTGTTACAACACCTGTAATGATGGCTGTGATCAGAATGATAACCACACGAACTCTTTTGATATTCGTTCCCAGTAATCGCGCTTCTTTGTCTCCCAACACCAGGGCGTTTAATGGTTTTACAACCAAGAAGGCTCCAAGAATACTCGCTCCGAAACAGGCTAGAATTAACGGCAATTGATGCAATTCAACTTTTTGGAGTGATCCCAAAGCCCACATTGTAAAGATTTTCAATTCTTGAGCGTCGCTTGCAGTTTGAGCCAGAGAAACGAGGGCAGAGGTAAAGCTTCCCAACATCAATCCGATAAGCAGAAGAGAGATCTGCATGCGCACCATTGTCGAAAAAAAGAGAATAATGAGTCCGAACAGGAAGGCTCCAATTAAGGCGTTTGTGACGATTCCTAAATCGGATGTGAAGAACGGAATCCCGGTCATAATAGTCAAGGCGACGAATAAGCTCGCTCCTGAATTAATTCCTAAAACGTAAGGTCCAGCAAGTGGATTGTTGAATAGCGTTTGCATCAATAATCCGGCAATTGAAAGTCCAGCGCCAGCAATGATGGCCATTGTCATTCTTGGGATCCGAAGCTCTCTAGAAATTAAGTGGCTGGCATTTCGATCGTCAAAATTGAAAATTGAATCGAAATAATCGGCAAATGAAATGTCAATTTGACCAACAAAAAGATGGATGAGCACGATTATCGGCAAGCAAATAAGCAAGGCCAATAATAGAGCGTTTTGTCTTTTTGAACTATTCACTAATTGATTTGACTATAGAAATTAAGAGCGCCAATACTTTTGTCTTCAGGATGAAAAAGCACGATCATGTCTGATAAAACCAAATCAGGACGCGATGCGCTTTGTTCCCAAAATTTCTTCATTCCGTTCGAATAACAATACACATTGTTTTGAAAAGCGCCCAAATGTTTTGCGTGTGGGTTTGTTTTAAGAATCGTTGATTTGTCTTTGTAGCCTGGGTTTAACCAGATTTCTGTCTTTAAATTATCGTTCAATATTTGTTCAATCGAGAGCGCAAGGCTAATCGTTCCTTTCGTCTCTTTGTAGCGGTAATCTCCTCCAGCATCTTCAATCATCATTGCGTAATAATTGTTTCCCGAAGGCGTGTACCAAGTGTCACCGATTAAGTTTCCGCAAAGAACAGTTGGTTTGTTTGAATAATTCTTCCCCAAATTTTTGAGAACGTTGTAGTCCTTTTCAACTTGATCAAAAAATGCATTGGCCTCTTTCATCTTTCCTGTAATCGCTCCAACAACCTTAATCCATTCCGCTTTCGCAAGTGGGTGGTTTTCTCTCCAATCGTAAATCGGCATGACTTGAATTCCAAATTTCTTCAATTTCTGTTGGTTTGGAAACTGCTCGTCTACGATATCATAGAATATAATGTTCGCTTCACTAGCAACGAGCTTCTCTAAAGAGTTTTGAGCTGTACCGCCGTATTCTTTAATTACTCCATTTTTAAATCGGGATCGAATTCCGCTGTCGTAAACATGGTCGTAATCTGAAACTCCAACGATCAATTCTTGAGAGTTTAGAACAGCCAGCATTCCGTTTAAAGTCGCAGTAAGACTAATGATTTTCTTGTTTTCAGAAGGGTAGATTTCGTAGGTCTCAGAAACGTCCTTTGTTCCCGGCTTCATCAATTCAAGCAAATAGCCATCCTTGATTTTTTTCAATTTGAAATTCTCAGCGTATCTAATTTCAATTTTCTCAGGATCATCAAATGAAGCGCGCTTCTTCTGTTTATTCCCAGAACAACTTGCAAATAGAATTGCCAGGACCGCTAAAAACGAAATCTTCATCATGCAGCAAAGTTAATCCTAATTACAAATTGACAATTGATAATTTAAAATGCTTCAGTATGCTTCGTCACACTTCGTGACACTTCGACAGGCTCAGTGTTCGGCTCAGCGTAAATAATTACGAATTGATAATTCTCTCGAATCAGTTCTTCCAACTCATAATTTATAACTCCTAATTCTCCAAGGTCATATCTTAACCCCAATAACCAAAACATCATCAATTTGTTCCAAGTCTCCTTTCCAGTCAATAAATGCTTTTTCGATGAGGTCTTTTTGTTCGTCCAATGGCAAGTGCGTAATCGATAGCAGCAATTCGCGCACTCTTTTCGACATGAATTTCTTTCCCGATGGCCCGCCAAACTGATCTACTATTCCGTCTGTGAATGTGTAGATGATGTCGTTCTTTTCTATCTTTATTTCATGTGTTGTATAGAGGTTATGGTCTTCTGAGCCAGTATTCCCAATCGCCTTTCTGTTTCCTTTGTATTGAATGATTTCGCCATTTCGTATAATGGTAACGCCGTTCTTGGCTCCAGCAAAATAGAGAATTCTGTTTTCTAAGTCCAAAGCACAGAAAGCAACGTCCATTCCGTCTCGAATTTCTTCTTGGCTGTATTCCGAGTTCAACGTTTCGTTGATTTCCTTATTTACAAAGTCCAAGGCTTGACCGGGAGTATTAACATCTGGATGCGATTTAGCCAGTTTTAATAGATTGCTACAAACGATACTTACAAAGGCTCCAGGAACTCCATGACCCGTGCAATCTGCCGTTGCGTAAACAACAAGTCGAGTTGCTTCTTCATTGGAAAGATAAACATCTTCAACCCAATAAAAATCACCACTAACAATGTCTTTTGGTTTGAAGACTACAAATGAATCGGGTAGAAGTGCCTTTATTTTTTGCTCATGAGGAAGAATCGCATTTTGTATCCTTTCCGCATAAGTAATACTCGCAATAAAATCTTTATTCTTCTCCTTTAATAGAGCTCTTTGCTTTTCAATCTCCTTCGTTCGTTCTGCAACTTCGATTTCCAAATTTAAGTTCGTTTCCTCGAGTTGAAGCATTAACTGTTCTTGAGCGGCTTTCTTTTCGTCTTGAAGCGATTTGTACTTCCCTGCCATCAATATTGAAAGACAAATGATTTCAATCAATGAGCCGGCTTTTAATGAGTTCTGAGTAAGTAAAGGGTAGTCGATAATCCTGAAATTTCCGAGAATAAAGATGACAGCTCCGCCAAAAAGAGAAATGATTCCGATTAAGAAGAGGCGACTTGTTCCCTTCTGTTGTCTCCTTGTTTTTATCCCAGCGTAAATAAGAAATATCAAAGAAAGCAGGCTGAAACCGTTGATTAAAGGATAGGAGATTTCATAAATGGTTCCCGGGATTAATGATCCAAAGGTTGCAATAAGAACTAAAATGGAGAAAATGTGAGTCGTTTTTTTAAGTCGGCCACCTATTTTTAAATAGCGCTTTGCGTATGTCAATGCAAAGAGAACCGTCCATCCAGCAATGAATAAAACGGAATGTTGTGTTAAGTAGCCGCCTGAGGTAAATACATATTTGTGTATGTATCCGTCCAAGCTAAACTGTAGTAATCCTGAAAAGACGACATAGAGTGAGTAGATTAAGTAGAGTGGGTCTCTAATTAAAAGGTAAAAGGTGAGGTAGATGAGAATTACAAAAAGAAAGATTCCATAAAAGATTCCAGCGTTGAATTGTCTTCTGCTCTGATTGGCATGAAAGTCTTTTTCATTTGAAAACACCATTTGAAGGCTAATTACTTCGCCGTCACTTTTCAACTTAAGGACGTATTCAATGGTCTCGTTTTTTGGCGCGTAGATCGGAAAGTCGCAATTGTTAGATTCAATTATTTTACGCCCATAAGGTATGGCGTCTCCGGAGTGAAGCACAGTGTTTCCGCCATAGCCAATGAATTGTAATTCCGCAGTGTTTGTAATCGGTCGGGCAGTGGTCAGGTAGAAATTGGAAGCTTTTAGTTCAGTATTCTTGATTCTAAAATGAACAAAATATGTTTTCGTCGTGAAATCTAAACTTGCTACTGAGTTTTTCAGTTTTTTTGATTTCAGTGCGTTTTTGTTTCTTAGAAATTCGTCAACTGAAATGTCTTCGCTTGATTCGTAAATCGTGAATAGATTCGCTATTGAGTGGCTTAGATTATTTCTATTTAGAACAATTGTATCTTGCCCAAATAATGTGGGAGTGGATGACAATAGAAGAATAATTAGTAGCGTGATTCTCATGGTTGGTATTGTACCCCTAAAGTAGAAAATAAAAGGCAAAAAAAATCCCTCTTGGCAAAACCAAGAGGGATTTCAAAATTAGTTCAGCGAATTACTCACCAACAACTTCAAAACTGAATGTTGCTTTCACATCTTTGTGAAGGTTAGCAGATGCTTCGTATGTTCCAACCTCACGGATTGGTTCATCTTTAATTTTCAATGATTTTCTGTCGATATCAATTCCTTCAGCTTTAAGAGCTTCAGACAATTGAAGAGTGTTAACAGAACCAAAGATTTTCCCTTTCTCACCAGCCTTAGTGATAATTTTCACTGAAGTTGCTTCGATTTTCTTACCAAGCTCTTCAGCTTCCGTAAGAACTTTAGAATCTTTGTGCGATTTTTGTTTCATGATTTCAGCGTGTGCTTTCTTTGCAGAAGCCGTTGCTAAAATTGCATATCCTTGTGGGATTAAGAAGTTACGTCCATATCCGTTTTTAACAGATACTAGTTCGTTCGTATATCCAAGGTTGTCTACGTTTTTCTTTAAAATTACTTCCATTTCAAATAAATTTCTTGTTATACAAATTACTATCTCAACATATCGCCAACGTAAGGCATTACCGCAATGTGACGAGCACGTTTGATAGCCTTGTTAACTCTAGTTTGATACTTCTGTGAAGTTCCTGTTAATCGACGTGGCAAGATTTTACCTTGCTCGTTCACTAATTTCAATAAGAAACCAGCGTCTTTATAATCGATAAATCTAATGCCACTCTTTTTGAATCGGCAGTATTTTTCTTTTTTGATCTCAATATTAATTGGAGTCAAATACCTTACATCGTTTTGAGCCATTTTTTCTCTTTTTAAATGTTAATGATTAAGCTTCTACAGTTTTCTTAGCGCCCATTTTTGCTCTACGCTTGTCAGCATATGCTAAATGATCTTTGTCCATTCTAACAGTAAGGAAACGCATAACACGTTCATCACGTTTGAACGATACTTCAAGATCGTTAATTGCTGAGCCTGGTGCTTCAAATTCTGTTAGGAAGTAAAATCCAGTAGATTTTTTCTGAATTGGGTACGCTAATTTGCGCAATCCCCAGCTTTCAGAATGCTTTACCTTTCCACCTAATGAGCCAACTTCGCTCTCGAATTTCTGCACTGCTTCCTTTGCCTGTTCTTCAGACAAAACGGGAGTTAAAATGAAAACAGTTTCGTAAGAATTCATAAAATTGTGTTTTGTTATTAATACTAATATTCCCCTGCCTTTTTATAAACAGGAGTGCAAAGATATGAAAAAATCGTTTGAAAGGTAGATGAGCACTAACAAAAATTACTTTTCAATGTTCATAACTCCTGTGATAGCCATTTGTCTAGGTGACCTTGTAAATTGTGAAGTGCCAGATTGTTTCCATTTTGGTGTAACAATCAAGCTATCATTTATTCTGAATGTTCTGAAACTCTGAAATACTTCGCCTTCTTCAAACCCTTTGGTTATAACGGATCTTGATGTTATTTCTCCTGATTTAGAATCTAGAATTACTTCAACAGGTTTGTATCTTGAATTTGGTGTGACCTTTACAGGGTCGGAGTCAATAAATTCCCCGTCTTTGCTGTAGAATTCTGATATGTCATTCGCGAATAAATGGATTTTGTTATTTGAATCCTCCCAGAAGGTTGCAATTTTAGAAAAGTCCAAATTCTTAAACCAAGCAATTGTTCCATCAGGGTTTATTTTATACATAAGAGATGCACTTATTGCTTTATTCATTAGGTTTCCAGCGTAAAAATCAATAGATATTGTCCCTAATTCTGAATTGTCATCAAGCGAAATGAATTCAGAACTCTGAATTTTGAAGTTGATAGTGTTGTACTTTCCTAGGTTTTTATCAAACTCTTGGGAGGCAATTGAATTGACCGAACTCATCAAGTCTCTACAATTTAATGTCTTGGTTGATATGTTTTTTAAGTCGAAGTTTGAAGTGTTTAAAAAAATAGTACCATCAGTATTGTTAACATTAAGAGAGAAGTGGAAATCTCGCTCTTCAGAAAATCCAGCGATTAAAACTTTTTGATTATTGGGTATATCAGTTGTCTTTTTAATACCGCTAGCATCTATTGTGTGAATGTTTTGTTCTAATGTCGGTTTTGATGCGTTAGATAGTGCTGGTGCTTCTATCAGAATAGAACTAACACAGATTTCATTGTTTTCATCGAATTTGATATCCTCAAGAAGACCGTATTGATCTTTTCCTGTAAGGTTAATGGATTCCGAATAAATCAATGAGAGATCAGTTTTGTTAAATATTAAAAATTCTAAACCAGCACCATCATGGTATCCAACGGAAGTGTAAAACATTCGCACAATTACAAACTGATGCTCGTTCTCATAATAAGCATGATGGTAGCACCATTTATCCGTAGCTTGAGATTGTAAAAGTACCACAGGTTCGTCTTTAACTTCGAAAGTATTGCTGTTTCTTTCTTGAAGCGCTAATGTGTAAAATTTCGGTTTCCCGTCTTTCTTGGAACCTTCATGCGTTTCAACAATTTCATATAGTTTTTCGTCTTTTATCAAATAATCGCCATACATTAACTTGTATGTTTCCATATGCTTGAAATCAGTTTTAGTCGTTTGTAAGACGCCTGTTTCTTTTGAGTAGGAATATTTGAAAATACCTAAACCTCCTGCGTTTTGCATTACGAAAAATGAATTTGAATCCACGGGAACAAAAGCTTCGATCAATTGATCCTTATCATCACCCCATGCAAAATCATAGTTTTGAGAGATTGAAAATAAAGGGGATAGGGCGCAAGAAATTACTAGAACTATTAGTTTCATATACGATTGTTTCTCGCAAAAGTAGAATGTTTGATTGATATTCAGTGCGTATTTTTACGCAATGATTAAAAACAATTTTCACATTTGAAATGGACGCTTTACCTCTTATGAAAATGCAGTAGGGATTTACGGAGTGTTTAAGACCTCGAATGATTCTCAATCGATTTAAAGTAGAACTTAAATTGAACCATCGTCTTTATCGTTTTGGAATTTGCTTTCTAAGCAGAAGGAAATAATTAGGGCGTCACCAAATGAAGTCGTGTCTGTTCAAAATTCAAGATTACTAATTTACCGCAACAACGAAACATGTTCCACTAGCACAAGCGAAATGTCCACAAAGTCCATTGCTTTTAATTTCCAAGTAAAAATCTTGGAAATAGGTGGCTATAATATCAATGACTGAATACTCAGCACTTCATTACCTATGATGTTTCTCAGCTTCGCTTTAGTACCGATCTCACGGATATAAATTTTACGGAATAAGTGTAAGTGCAGTTATGCACTTACTTCAATAAGTCAAATCGCAGAATCAGATTATTTTATTAACTCGATCTTTTTGGAAGTTAGAACTTGACCATCAGCCTTTATGAGAGTTAAAAAATATGTTCCTTGATTTAAATGGGATAAATCAAGATTCTTTATTTCCGATGAATTTGAATTTTCGTATATCATACGGCCTGTTATATCAGTAATGATAATGGTAGTTTCCATAAATTCGCTTAGACTGACTTTGATATGGCCATCAGACGGATTTGGAAAAACCATTAAGGAAATATCCAAGTCTGAAACTCCTAAGTCACATTCGATTACATTTAGTGTATCAGAATTGGTACAACCGCTAGTAGTGTCGGTTATATTGACATAATATATACCAGCCGTTGATGTCGTGATTGTTGAATCCGTTGATCCATCACTCCAAAGATACGTGTAGTTCGAGTCTGCCGCATTTAGTTCTATTGAACCATTGCACAAATCTAGATCAGGACCTAAATCTACACTGCACCCACATTCCGAAGCGTTGAAATCTCCGAACATTGTCCCTCCGCCAATCCATGTTGTGCCTAGGGTGCAACTATATGTTGTGATAGCAGTATTAATATCAACCTCATATAGTTCATTTTGAGTAGCAGCCAATACGTGTGTGTTATCGCAGTCAGTGTATACTGTCCAGAGGCCATACCAAAATCCAGCACCAAGGTTGCCAATAACTACACTGGCAGCGGGATTATTAATATCAACTTTAATAAGATCTCCATTGTCACACGTGAGGTATAAATCTCCACCCTCAAAGGCTAAATCTCCACCAGCTTGACAAGGCAATGTACCAATTGACGTGAAAACACCCGTAACTGGATCAACTGTGTAAAGGTCACCATATGCAGCATATAAAGTACCATTCGCACTCGCGACCAAAGAATTTGAGGAAGTCGAATGCGTAGCGATTGTAGTCGATAAGCATGTTCCTAAATCGATCGAAATAAAGTAATTTGAAACGATTCCGTATAAATTTCCATTGGGATGATAAGCAATATCCGCAATATCCCCAGTGAGCGTTCCTCCGCCAGTATTGACACTTATTGTACATAATAGGGTTTCGGTGCAGTTTAGTGGATCCACTTCATAAATGTTACTTCCCG
Source organism: Crocinitomicaceae bacterium (assembly GCA_047630755.1). GTDB lineage: Bacteria > Bacteroidota > Bacteroidia > Flavobacteriales_D > Crocinitomicaceae > UBA4466. The sequence goes on from JBLHYG010000010.1 coordinate 137,641, forward strand.
CGGCAATCATGTAGGTTTGTGAATTGGCCTGAAACGAACCGATTATAAGAATCATCAGAAGACTCATTTTTTTAAGTTTCTGCTTATGCTTAGACATTTTCAAATTGTCACTTTTGTTAATTGCATTCATATCAAGTAGTTTTTTTAATTGTGCACATCGGATAGGGCTACGAAACGTGCGGATCGCTTCCCGAATTGTTGTTTCGAAGATAAGAATAGTTGAGTTAATATAAAATCGTTAAACGAAGCGAGGACTGCACTGGGGTGTAGCGCATGTTAGTGGTATAATAGTCTAGTTCACCACAAATTTCCCTGTTTGAATTACTTTAGAATTTGATTTAAATGAGAAATAGTAGATTCCTGAACTATACTCTGAAATTGGCTTTGTTATTTTGGTCTCACCTTCGATGCTTTGAGATGAAATTGACTGCATCATTGAATTAAATATTATCAATTCGCACTTTCCAATATTTGTCGGGCTTGAAATTTCAAACGTTACTGATTCTGTTGAGGGATTCGGGAACACCAAAACCGCATTTTTCTCATATTCAATTTCAGATATTGACGTGGGTAATTCGCCACATAGAGCGTAAACATGGTAATTCCCAGCTGGGTCAAAGAGAAACATTTTAGCACCAGTAGGCGTATTAATGATGGGTTTATCAATAAGTGATCCTCCATGACAACCAAAACAATACGGGCCTTGTACAGAATCTTTAGACCATAACAGCGTGCCATCTGTTCTATATACGTAGAACGACTCGTTTCCTGTAGTAGGTGCGCTGAGCACGTATTCAATGTTTGAAGTGTCACAATCAAACAAACCAGATGTGATATACATGACTTCATAAATTCCAAGCGGAATTGGGGTTGGAATGTTTAACATATACGGCGAATGATCCAAATTGTATAAGTTGATTTCCGAATTGATATAATCTTCCAGCACGTATTTGTAATTGTCATTACCTATGTTAGTGCAGTAAAAGGCTTTCTCAAAATTTGTCGCATAAGTTTGTTCAAGCGTTATTTGACCGTATAACGTTGATGTTATCAAAGAGAATAAACAAATTAAGTACTTCATAGTTTCTCATTTAAATTGTGGTACACATATAACGAGTGGTTGATTCATTTGGTTGTATTTCTACTCTAGGTATCATTACCACTAACTTCCTTATACAAACAACTCTCATCCAACCAAACCGCTCAGCTCAAATCTAAACGAACGGCAATCACTTACAAATGAAAGTCAAGGTATATTCTTCTAACAAAAATAGAAAAAACTGCAGCTAACGCTAATAAGCACTGCAACCAATTTAATAAACGGGGAGAAGTTTTTATGTAGTAAAAGTCGCGTGTTTGCTTTGTCTAATGTGTCTTGCCAGCCAATGAAATAGCTGGTGATCGGCGAAATCATTAAATCCTCAATATCTCGATGTTGAACAAGCATGATTTCATTGTCATAATTCTCCTTAATCTCTTTGTAATTGAAATTCGGAAAGTTGTTTTGTGGGTATAGATCAACCGCTCCGAACAAATGCAGGAATTCGTGGGCTATCACAGCTGGGTTTTTATCCGTTGTGATTGAATACTCCGCTTTTTTGGTACCTGTATTCTCAGTGAAAAAGGATAAGAATTGGTGAATAGCGCTTCATAAGTTTATGAGTATATGTCGTGATTGCAAATAAGTAACCTTTCGTTTGTGAAATTATTGCTCTCGTGTTTAAAATTATTCAATATGTCGATTTTTCCAATAGCAGTCCTAATCTTCCTTAATAATTTATTAAATTCGCGACACTTAGAATTAACACCAAAAACTAATCGCACAAGAGTATGGCATTCGACTTAGAAATGATCAAAGCGGTTTACGCAAAATACCCTAGCCGCGTTGCAGCTGCTAGAAAAATTGTTGGTAAGCCTCTGACACTAGCAGAAAAAATATTGTATACGCACCTTTGGGAAGGCGAAGCAAAAACAGCACACGAACGTGGAAATTCTTACGTTGATTTCGCTCCGGATAGAGTGGCAATGCAAGATGCAACGGCTCAAATGGCTCTTTTGCAATTTATGCAAGCTGGAAAAACGAAAGTCGCTGTGCCTTCGACTGCTCACGCAGATCACTTGATTCAAGCCAAGCTTGGAGCAGATAAAGATTTACAAGACGGAATTAACAAGAACAACGAAGTATTCAACTTCTTAAGTTCTGTTTGTGATAAATACGGGATCGGTTTCTGGAAGCCCGGAGCTGGAATTATTCACCAAGTTGTTCTTGAAAATTATGCATTCCCAGGTGGAATGATGATCGGAACAGATTCACATACTGTGAACGCAGGTGGACTTGGAATGGTAGCAATTGGTGTTGGTGGTGCTGATGCTGTCGATGTTATGGCAGGAATGGCATGGGAACTTAAAATGCCAAAATTGATTGGTGTTAAGTTAACAGGAACATTAAACGGTTGGACGGCTCCTAAAGATGTCATCTTAAAAGTTGCTGAAATATTAACGGTTAAAGGTGGTACAGGTGCAATTGTTGAATACTTCGGAGACGGTGCACTTTCATTGTCTTGTACTGGAAAAGGAACTATTTGTAACATGGGGGCTGAGATTGGAGCAACAACTTCAACATTCGGTTACGATGATTCAATGAGAAGATACCTAGCAGCTACAGACCGTCAAGATATTGTTGATGCGGCTGATGAAGTTGCGGAACACTTAACGGGTGATGCTGAAGTTTATGCGAATCCAGAAAGCTATTTCGATCAAGTAATTGAAATCGATTTGGATACTTTAATGCCTCATTTAAATGGACCTTTTACTCCAGATTTGGCAACGCAAGTAGGATCAATGAATGCAAAAGCGAAAGCAAATGATTGGCCTTTGGATGTTGAATGGGGACTTATTGGTTCTTGTACGAATTCTTCATACGAAGATCTTGCAAGAGCAGCTTCAATCGCTCAACAAGCGGTAGATAAAGGTTTAGAAACGAAAGCACAATTTGGGATCAACCCAGGTTCTGAAACGGTACGATTTACCGCAGAAAGAGACGGTTTAATGAAATCATTTGAGGATTTAGATGCAACAATCTTTACGAATGCTTGTGGACCATGTATCGGTCAGTGGGCAAGGTATTCTGACCCAAAGAATGCACCGAAAAATAGTATCGTTCACTCATTCAATAGAAACTTTGCCAAGCGTGCTGACGGAAACCCGAATACGCATGCCTTTGTTGCTTCACCGGAAATGGTTGCAGCAATTGCAATTTCTGGACGGTTGGATTTTAACCCGATTACAGACACATTAACCAATAAGAATGGGGAGCAAATTAAATTGGACCCGCCTAAAGGAGATGAATTGCCAAAAGGAGGATTTGATGTAGGAGACAATGGGTATCAAGCGCCTGCAGAAGACGGAAGTGGAATTAATGTTGTTGTAAGCCCTGATTCAGAGCGGTTGCAATTGCTTTCTCCTTTCGCAGCATGGGACGGTGGAAACATTGAAGGAGCAAAATTATTAATCAAGGCAGAAGGGAAATGTACAACGGATCACATCTCTATGGCTGGACCATGGTTGAGATATAGAGGTCACTTGGATAACATTTCAAACAACTGTTTGATTGGTGCTGTAAACGCTTATGGAGGCGGTATAAATGAAGTTGTAAACCAATTGACAGGTGCAAAAGGAGAAGTTCCTGCTACGGCAAGAGCGTATAAAGCAGCTGGAATTGATACAATCGTTGTTGGAGATCATAATTACGGTGAGGGTTCATCTCGTGAGCATGCAGCAATGGAACCACGTCACTTAGGTGTGAAAGCGGTTATCGTTAAATCATTCGCTCGGATCCACGAAACCAACTTGAAGAAACAAGGGATGTTAGGATTAACTTTCGACGTTGAATCTGATTACGATAAAATTAAAGAAGACGATACATTCAACTTCTCAGACTTGAGCGAATTCGCACCAGGTAAGCAATTGACTTTAGACGCAATTCACGCTGACGGTACTTCAGACGCTATCAAATTGAACCACACATACAACGCACAGCAAATTGAATGGTACAAGGCAGGATCTGCATTGAACTTGATCAAAACGCAAAACGGATAAGAAGAATATAGTATTTTAAAAAAGGCGTCTCGTTTCAACGAAGACGCCTTTTTTTATGCTTTAAAATGATCTTGTTTTTTAGACGGGCGAATGTTGAAACCAAAGGCAATTGAGTTTTTTACAAACAGGATCATTACTACGATCATCGTTATAATCTTAGAAGCCAAGGTCCCATAAAAACATTCTTTTCGATCAGGTGTAAAAGAATTAGATGCTAAAAAACATCAAGTACTAGCGCAGTTACCGTTTCATAGTAGTTGCTTAGGTATTTCAACAACACCATGAATTTTGACAAGGTTGCAAGTACTGTTGAACTACCTAAAACCGCTAACTTTAATATAAGTTCAAACCAAAAAAAGGGGCTCTCGAAATCGAGAACCCCTTTTGAATAAATTATTTGTTTCTTAGAATTTCGCTGAAAGACCTACTTGAAGTAAACCACCACCGAAAGCACCAAGCTCAACGTGAGCACCAATGTTGTCAGTGAAATAAATTCTAGCTCCAACTGCTAAACGAATTGCAACAGGGACTAAAGCTTCACCAGAAGTTTCTTCAAAACCAGGTTCGTTAGAAGATATTACACGGTTAACGTTTTTATATCCACCTGCAAAACCAGCATAAGCATCAACACGATCATTTTGTACAAAGTGGTAGTTCAAACGAAGCATTGCTCTAAGTTTTTTCGCTTTGTAATCATAGTTGTATGTAACGTCACTATAAGTCATCGAAGTTTCATCATAAACAGAACTCGTATAGTCATAGTTAAAACCAGAAATTTCATAGTTGACATCTACACCAATTCCGAAGTTGTCTGCAACTAAATATTCAACTCGTCCTCCATAACTCAAAACACCTCCGTTTGTTTTGTAATTGGCAACAGTTGCATCATCACCGTCATATTTACTGTAAAGCAAACTGTTTCCCCAGTTTGGAAGTCCAATATACGGATCAATAATAACGTTTCCCTGTCCAACAGGAGTTTGAGCAATAGAGGCCGTGCTAATTGTAAGCATCGCACCCATTAAGAATAAAACTTTTTTCATAAAATAATTGTTTGTTAGTATGAGCAATTTACTCAATTTTTCGATTTAGGTTTCAAATTACGTGCCAATTAACACTTATACACGTAGAATTACTGTTAATAAGCTGTTATTTTATTCTTCTATAAGCTCCAATCAAACCTTTTTCATTCTCAACGGTCTATCTAATCTGTACCAATTAATTTATTTTCGATTGCACCGCAAGTTTTTTATTTAATGGGCATCTAAAAGAACTTAACATTAAACTAAAGTTAAACAACTATGAAGAACTCCTTGCTATTGAGTTGTGTATTTGCGTTTGTATTTTCCTGGTCGTCAATCGGTCAGACATTTGATGGTTACGCACTCTACAATCTCCAAAATCAAAACACAACTTATCTAATTGATAAAGATCAAAATATCGCTCACACGTGGTCAAATTCAGTTTCGTGTAATTATACAGTTTTGTTGAAACCAAACGGAAACATTGTTAGAGGTGGAGTCTATTCTGGAAATCAATTAAATGGTGCAGCAGTTGGTGGAATGGTTCAAGAAATCGACCCTTCTGGAACTGTAGTTTGGGAATATATTTATTCAAATGCAAACCATTGTTCGCACCACGACCTTACACTTTTAGACAATGGAAATGTTATTTTAATTGCCTGGGAAGTAAAAACAGCAGCAGAATGTACGCAGGCTGGAGTGGCTAATCCAAATAATAATGGGCAATGGCCAACACATTTTATTGAATTACAACAAAATGGTTCAAGTGCCGATATTGTTTGGGAATGGCATATGTGGGATCATTTTATTCAAGATTACGATGCGTCCAAAGATAATTTTGGAGTTGTTTCAGATCATCCTGAATTAATGGATGCTAACCTTCTGTCCGTTGGTGGAGGTGGAGGTGGCCCAGGTGGAGGAGGTTATGATTGGTTCCATGTAAATGGGATTGATTACAATGAGGATTTAGATCAATTGGTTTTTAGTTCTCGTTTCTTAAGTGAAATCATAATTATTGATCACAGTACTACAACTGCAGAGGCGGCATCTCATTCTGGCGGAAACTCTGGAGTTGGTGGAGATTTCATTTTTAGATGGGGAAAACCTTCAAATTACGGTTCTGCCGGTGCTCAAACAATTAGCGAAGCAGTTCACGATCCTAGATGGATTGAAGATGATGGACGTCCAAACGGAGGGTACATTCAATTCTTTAACAATGAAGGTGGCTCTGGTGGCTCGTCAGTAGTTGATGCAATCTCAGCGCCTCAATCAGGATTTATATATACGATGACAGGAAACTCTTATGGACCTTCCAATTACGACTGGAGACATGAGTGTTTAGCTAATTCAACAGGACAATCTTCACACAATAGAATGTCAAATGGAAATACCTTTGTTAACGTTTCAAATGAATACATGTATGAAGTTGATGCAAATGACAACCTAATCTGGCAATACAATGCCGGTCCAACGAAAGCATTTAGATATGAATGCGGAGATGCAGGAGTCATTGCTCTTCTTGGAGTGGATCCATGTGGTTTACTCTCTCTTTCTGAAGAAACCTTAGATGGAATTCAATTTTATCCAAATCCTTCGGAGACGGGTATTTTTACTATCGATGGTGTGAATGTTTTGGATCAAGATGTTCTTGTTACTGTTGTTGATATTTATGGAAAAGTTGTTTTTGAAATGAACAATGCACAAGAAATTGATTTGTCAGCGATGACAAGCGGTGTTTATTTTGCAACATTAAATTTTGGAAGTAAAAGCACGGTTACTAAAAAATTATCTTTAGTGCGATAGCATCTTGAAATCTAAAATCTATATAACCCTTTTGTGCATCATTTCTTTTGGTGCAAGTAAAAATCTGATGGCACAATCGGATTTTTACGCGATTGATCATGTCCCGGAAATTCGACTGCAATTCACGCAGTCGAATTGGGATGAAATCTTGGATGGTCTTTACCTTTTGGGCGAAGATTTCCGTCTTGGAGCAGATTGTACTATTGATGGGATTGCCTACGATAAGGTAGGAGTGCGCTACAAAGGGTTTAGTTCTTACAGCTCCAGTAGAAATAAAAACCCATTAAACATTGACCTCGACTATGCTTTTTCAGAGCAAGCCCATCAAGGATTTCATAAAGTTAAATTGAGTAATGTCATTCAAGATCCCTCGTTTGTTCGCGAAGTGTTGTCCTATGAGGTTGCACGGAAATACATGCCCGCATCGAAAGCAAATTACGCGAATGTTTACATCAACGACACATTAATTGGCCTGTACACTAATGTTGAAGCCGTAAATGGAAAGTTCTTAGACGAACACTTTGGAGCGAGCAACACGACTTTCGTCAAAGGGAATCCAGAAACCATTGATTTGAATGGTGAGAACGCCAATCTTGGAAATTCTCCAGGAACGGAGACTTACAATTACCATTCGCTTTACAATATGAAATCGACGGGATCCAAGGATTGGGATAATCTTTACGAATTCATCGATGTTTTGAATACAGATCCAAACAACGTCGGGTCTTTATTGAATATCGATAGAACCTTGTGGATTCATGCTTTTAATTACAGCGTTATAAATTTCGACAGTTACGTTGGCTATGCTCAAAACTATTACCTATTTCAAGATGTGAACGGTCAATTTAACCCGATTCTGTGGGATTTAAACATGTCCTTTGCAAGTTACCGTTTAACGGATGCCTCTGACAATTGGGACGGGTTTACCATTGCAGAAGCCAAAACAATTGATCCCCTTCAACATTTAAATAGTTTCTCTGTTCAGCCAAGACCTCTAATTACCAATGTAATTCAAAATCCGATCTACGAAAGAATGTATATCGCGCATTTGACAACAATCATTGAAGAGAATTTTGACAATGGACTTTTTGAAACGAGAGCGGCATATTTCCAAAGTATTATTGATCCTAGCGTTCAAGCTGATACGAATAAGTTTTACACCTACGCAGATTTCATCGATAATTTGGATTCAACCGTTTCTGATTTGGTTGATTACCCCGGAATCGTGGATTTAATGGAAGATCGATCGGATTATATTTTATCCTACCCAGGCTATCAATACCGACCTGAATTTGTGAGCGTGGATGTTGTCAATCCATCTGCGACTGCAGGAGATGAACTGTGGATTACGGCAGATCTAACGGGGATGGTAAACGATGTGTATTTGGCGTATCGATTTGCAGAAACTGAAGTTTTTTCTGTTATTCAAATGAGCGATGACGGTTTGCATCAAGATGGTGGCTCGGCTGACAATATGTTTGGAGCAAAAATCGAAAATGCATCCAATCTTGTTCAATATTACGTTTATGCTGAGAATGACTCTTCGGGCAGATTTGCTCCGGAAAGAGCGGCCTATGAATTCTTCGAGCATGAATCCCCAATTCGATTTCAGGATCTTGTCATCAATGAAGTGATGTCGGCAAACGCATTTCTACTTGATGAGCATGACGAATACGACGATTGGCTCGAGTTGTACAATACAACTGACTATTCAATTTCATTAAACGATCTGTATTTATCCAATGATCCTGCAAACTTGACCAAATGGGCACTCCCATCTGCAGTATTGGAAGGTGATAGATATGCTCAAGTTTGGTTGGACGATTCTACACAAGGTGCCTACCATGCAAATTTTGATTTGGACGATTCAGGAGATTCACTCTGGTTATCATATGGCAATGGAACGGTCATAGATTCAATCGTTTTGGGCCAACAATACAATGCTACTTCTTTTGGTCGGTATCCAAATGGAACAGGAAATTTTGTTGAAATGGTTCCAAGTCCGCTGGAGCTGAATGGAGATCAAGTTTTCGCAATTGTTTCTGATGACGTTTTCATTTTTCCAAATCCAACGAGTAACGCATTCAATATTAAAACCAATAAAGACGTTGATTATATTATTGACTTGTATACTATTCATGGTCGAAAGGTCATGGGAACAAGAACGTTGGAAGGAAATGGTCAAATCACAATCGATTCAAGCAATTTAGCGAATGGCATTTACTTGGTACATGTCAGTTATAATGAAGAAAGTGCCACGAAAAAAATAATGATAACCCACTAAACCTTAGAACATGAAAATTCAATTAATTGCCGCGTTTGCGGTCACTCTAGTCAGCGGAATACATGCTCAGACTTTTACAAATTACACAACTGCGGATGGGTTGCTGAGCGACAATGTTAACGCTTTAGACATTACTGCGAGTGATGTTATTTGGTTTGGAACTCAAAACGGAGTCTCTGTTTTCGACGGATCTAACTGGACAGATCACACGAATGCAATTGATGCAGGATTGGTGGACAACAACATTACGGCTGTTTTAACACAATCGAACGGTGATGTTTGGATTGGAACTGACTTTGGTGCATGTATTTATGACGGAACGAGTTGGACGACATTTACAACGGCTGATGGATTGGGAAACAATCAAATCAAATGTATCGAAGAAGATGCAAACGGCGTTGTTTGGTTCGGAACGAATAATGGAGCTTCTTTTTATGACGGTTCATGGACCAACTTCGGAACTTCTGATGGACTTCCATTTGGAGGCGTGACTGCTCTTGAAATTATGGCGAATGGTGACGTTTGGATGGGATCAGGATTGGGTGGAATTATGATTTGGAACGGTTCAGCCTTCGCGCCGATAACGTCTGCTGCAGATGGATTGATTGATGATCGAATTAGAGGAATGAGAAATACGGCGAACGACAAACGTTGGATCGGGACATCAGAAGGAATTACGGTTTTGAATAGTTCTAATGTTCAGGAAACGAACTATACAATCATGTATACGCTTCCAGCTCCTGATACTTTGAATCCAATTGAAGATATTGAGATTGATAACAACGGAAACATCTGGATTGGAGTATACGTTGATTACCTTGTAACGGAAGGAGGCGTTGTTGCATTTGACGGCAGCACTTGGACAGAATACCACGTTGCTGACGGTCTTGTGGGGCCAGTTATTAGAGCTTTGGATATCGACAGCGAAAATTCTGTTTGGGTAACAACGAGTACAGGAGTGAGTAAGATTTCAGATCACGCAGTAAGCGTAATGGACTTAGAATCAAACGAAGAGTATGTTTTGTTTCCAAACCCAGCAACGGATAAAGTTTCAATCCGGTACCCAGAAGGAACAGACGAGAGCGAGGCTTATATTTTCAACGCATCAATGCAATTGGTTGAAATGTTTCAATTCACGGCTGGAGCCAAAGAAATTCAAGTCTCCACAGAGCATTTAAGTAGAGGAATCTATTTTGTTAGAACGAATGGAGTAACAAAGAAGTTGATTCTCAATTAACGTTAAGAATTGCTAAACCGAAAGGCCCCGTTTCAGTTCAACTGAGATGGGGCTTTTTTCGCGCCAAAGTGCAACCCACAGTCAATCGAACACCGCCAAAGGCAGCCGCGAAGTGAATCGTGCAATCGAACAATCGAATAATCTATACAGCTACATCATTTTCTCTCAAAGCATCATTCAACGATGTCTTCAAATCGGTAGACGCTTTCCGTTTACCAATAATTAACGCACACGGAACGTTGAATTTACCCGCTGGAAACTCTTTTTCGTAAGATCCTGGAATCACAACGCTGCGCTCAGGAACATAACCTCTAATTTCTATTGGTTCACTTCCAGTAACATCAATGATTTTTGTCGATTTCGTTAAAACCACATTTGCACCAAGAACCGCTTCTTTTCCAATGTGAACGCCTTCAACAACGATACATCTCGATCCGATAAAAGCACCGTCTTCGATAATTACAGGAGCAGCTTGAAGAGGTTCGAGAACACCACCGATTCCAACACCACCGCTAAGGTGAACGTCTTTTCCGATTTGAGCGCAAGAACCAACTGTTGCCCAAGTGTCAACCATTGTTCCAGAATCCACATACGCTCCAATGTTAATATAAGAAGGCATCATAATTACACCTGGTGCAACGTAAGCCCCATAGCGAGCAACCGCATGAGGGACAACACGAACTCCTAATTCAGCGTAATTCGTTTTCAATTTCATTTTATCATGAAACTCAAATGGTCCAACTTCAATTGTTTCCATTTTTCGAATCGGGAAGTACATTACAACAGCTTTCTTTACCCACTCATTAACTTGCCATTCCCCATTTTCTAGCGGTTCCGCAACTCTAAGCCACCCTTTGTCAAGGTCTTCAATCACGGCTTCAATCGCCTTAATTGTTTCTGGGTCTTTCAATAACTCCCTGTTCTCCCACGCTGATTCTATAATGGATCTCATATCTTCAATAATTATGTTGCAAAGATAATTGGATTTTTGGATCGCCTTTCAAGCTTTTGGACCGCTTTGCTCTTGGATCGGCCTTTTGACCTTTTAGATATTAGAATTTAGAGTGTTAGACCATTTTAGCATCCAATATCCAATATCCAATATCCAATATCCAATATCTAAATTCTAATATCTAACATCCAAAAGCAGCAGTCTAATATCCAAAAAACTATCTTTGTTCCATGAGTAAAATTTTATCCATTGACTTCGGTCTAAAAAGAACAGGACTGGCAATCACTGATGACGCTAAAATGTTCGCGTTTGGACTCGACACGGTTGATTCAAAGATGCTTATGGATAAGATTACTAGTCTTGTGAAGGATGAAAAAGTAGATGAAATTGTAATTGGATTGCCAAAACGATTGAATAACGAAGATTCACACGTTACCGAAAACGTTCGGCTACTCAAAGAAGCGGTTGAGAACAAGTTTCCAGTGTTGACAGTAGCGTTATTGGACGAACGATTTACCTCGAAAATGGCTGCAAGCGCCATGCATACAGCAGGAGCAACGAAAAAACAGAAGAAGGAAAAAGGTCTGGTAGATAAGGTAAGTGCAACGATTATTTTGCAGTCTTATCTGGATGGTAAATAAATAAAGACCACATTAGAATAAATCACGGAGTTCATATCTTTCGAAATCCGAACCAAAGCATTAATTTTACAGTACAATTAAAGAGTATGATTTTACCAATTTTAGCTTACGGTGATCCCATTTTAAAAAGAGAAGCCGAAGATATAGAAGAAGGGTTTCCTGATCTTAAGGGACTCATCGATAATATGTTTGAAACGATGTATGAAGCATCTGGAATAGGCTTGGCAGCTCCGCAGATTGGAAAGTCCATTCGCCTTTTCATTGTGGATGGAAGTCCATTTGCGTATGATCAAGAGGAAGATGAGAAGGAAGATCCTCGAGCAGTGGGTATGGAAAATTTCAAAAAAGTTTTTATCAATCCAATCATCGAAAGTGAGACAGGAGAGAAATGGGGGTTTTCTGAAGGATGCCTTTCAATTCCAACAATCCGAGAAGAAGTTTTTCGCCATGAGACAATTTTAGTGTCGTATTACGATGAAAATTGGGAGCTAAAGGAAGAATCATTTGATGGTTATAAAGCAAGAATCATTCAGCATGAATACGATCATATTGATGGAATTTTATTCACGGATCATGTTACTCCCTTGAAAAGAAGATTGCTTTCAAAGAAATTGCAAAACATTTCTAAAGGTGATGTGAAAGCAGATTACAAAATGAGATTTCCCGCACGTAAAAAAGCACGATAGATGAAATTTTTATTAACAGTATTTACCTTAACCATTCTTCTTTTTTCTTGCGCCCAAGAAGTCAAAGTAACTTCTAAAGAAAAGGTGAAGAATGAAATTTTAGATCAAGAAAAGCACGTTTCCAAGCTTTCTGGGGATCCTGAAAAAGCGAAAGAAGTGGTCTTGGCCAAGGGAAAGTTGGTAGATGTTCTCTTGAGTTTTTATCAAAAATACCCAAAGGATGATTATTCAGCCAATTGCCTTTCTAAGGTTGTTATGCTTTACACCGGATTAGATGATGTCGACATGGCAACAGCTTATGCGGATACTTTAATTGATAAATACCCTAAGTTTGTTGACCGCTCTCAAATCATTGAAATTCAAATTGTGGCCTATGAAATTTCAATAACCCCGAGGGATACAGAGAAAATCAAAAAGTATTTAAATCTGTGGTTGAAAGAGAATACGAAAGCGAGTAAGGAAAAAATTTCTGAAATGAAATACCATTTAGAAAACGTGGAAACGCCTCTAATAGATAGACTCGGTGAAAATATGGTCGATTTAAAGTAGGCCTGTTAACGATGTGTTAAAAAATATGTTAATCGGAATTGTTGCATTATATTTGGTACTGTATTTCGAAACTTAAAAAAAACAACAATATGAAAAAGGCATTATTTTCTTTACTAATGATTTTTGTAGCAACAGCTGGAACTACAGCAATTGCACAAGAGGTTAAAAACGGAGCAAAACTTGATTTTGAAAAAGATGTTCATGATTACGGAACTGTTGAAAACGGTGGTGATGGTACATGTACTTTCGAATTCACTAATACAGGTAATGCACCTTTGATTATTTCAAACGCAAAAGGATCTTGTGGGTGTACTGTTCCTTCTTGGCCTAAAGAACCAATCGCTCCTGGAGCAACGTCTAAGATTACTGTAAAGTATGACACAAAACGTCCAGGTGCTATTAATAAGAGTGTTACAATTACTTCTAATGCGGTGAATGAGCCAACGAAAGTTATTAGAATTAAAGGTAACGTTAAGGCGAAGCCAGTAAGTGGAGCACCAACGAATCCAGCTGGTCCTTCAAACAACTAAATGAGGCTATTTTACGCGATCATAATTATAGCATTGAATTCCGCCCTTGTCTTCGGACAGGAGGCGGAATTTAGTATAGACAAGTCTGTACATAAATTTCCAAAGACCGCAGAAGGTGTTCTCTTAGAACATAATTACTCAATCACAAACACTGGAACTGTTCCATTGATCATAAGTGATTACCAAGTTGCATGCTCTTGCACAAAAGCATACCTCCCAACAAAACCAATCCTGCCAGGCGAGACATTTCCCCTTCGAGTAACATTCGACACAGCAGGTAAATATGATTTCCAAGATCGAGTTGTCAACTTTAAAGTAAACACCAAAAAAGGCAAAAGCCTCGTCCGCTTCAAGGTTCGCGTTATTCCAAAACAATAGAGAATTCGGACACCGTCAAAGGCAGCCACGAAGTGAATCGAATAATCGGATCACTCGACGCGCTTTGCTTTTCGATCATTCGACCGCTGCGCTTTTTGATTTGAATAGGTTCTCATAGAGCACCGAACACCGCAAAGGCAGCAACGAAGTGAATCAAATAATCGAACCATCGACTTCTTAACAAGCTGTTAACAAGCTGTTAACAAGCTGTTATAGCCTTGTTAAACCTGTTAATCGGCTGTTAAAACTCCTGTCAAATCGTACCGATGAACGTACTTTCAATTCATGTTAAATTTAAATGATTTATTATGAAAAAAGTATGTTTAGTAGTGCTTCTCGCTGTAGGAGTTTTTGGAAATCAAGCAGTGGCGCAAACGCAAGTTAAAAACGGAGCGCAAATTTCAGTTAACGAAGATGTTCATGATTACGGAACAGTCGAATTTGGTGGAGATGGAGTTTGCTACTTCGAAGTAACCAATACCGGTAATGCACCGTTAATTCTTTCCAATGTAAAAGGTTCATGTCAATGCACAGTTCCCACTTGGCCGAAAGAACCAATCGCACCGGGTAAAACGGCGAAAATTAAAGTGAAGTACAACACGAGTAGAGCAGGGGCAATCAACAAAAGTGTTACGATTACTTCAAACGCTACAGACACACCAACGAAAGTTGTTCGGATTAAAGGCAATGTTACAGCGAAACCAGCTGATGGAGTACCTGTTAATAAGGGCGGACCGAAGAGTTAATAGGGTGATTATGGGTTATGGGTTATGGGTTATGAGTTATGAATTGATTCCCAGATTAAGTTAGACGGAAAGAATCAAAGTTTCAAATAATTCATAACTCATAATTTATAATAACTAAACAATGGGAATCAATTCCAATATTGAAAACTTGTTAATATTTTGGTGCAATAAAATGTGTTTTGAGTAAAGAGAATCCATATCTTTAATGGTCTTAATTCATCCGCACTATGTACATTATATTCGATACCGAAACAACTGGTTTACCAAGGAATTGGAACGCTCCAATTACGGATACGGATAATTGGCCGCGTGTTGTTCAGATCGCTTGGCAATTGCACGATGACATGGGAACACTCATCGAAAGCAAGGATTATTTAATTACACCTGAGGGATACAATATTCCATACGATTCAGAACAGATTCACGGTATTTCAACGGAACTTGCGCTCGATCAGGGTGTCCCGCTTAAAGATGTTCTCGTTGAATTCAATGAAGACTTAGCGAAAGCAAAATTCGTCGTTGGACAGAACGTAAAGTTCGACTTGAATGTTTGGGGGTGTGAATACGTGCGTTATGAGATGGATACTCCAATGGGAGATATGGCCGTTCTCGATACGTGTACGGAAGTTACGGCGAAATTATGTCAGTTACCAGGAGGTAGGGGAGGTCGTTTTAAACTGCCAACCTTGTCCGAGCTTCACAAGTATTTGTTTGATAGTGCATTTTCTGAGGCGCACAATGCCACAGCCGATGTTGAGGCAACAACGAGATGTTTCTTTGAATTGGTTCGAAGAGGTGTTTTCTTACCAGAAGAACTTCAGCAAGAAGAACGATACATTGAAAACTTTAAGGAATTCAATCCTAAACCAATTGGGTTAATCGGACTTGAACACCTTAACCTTAAGAAAGAAAGCGCAAAACTTAAAACGGAATCGGATGCAGCCCAAGCAATTTCTGACGATTTAAAATCAGAAGTATTAGGCGAACTGGCAGATTATTCGTTTGCACATCTCCACAACCATACACAGTTCTCAATTCTACAGTCCACCATTAATGTAAATGGGTTGGTGAAGAAGGCAGGTGAACATAAAATGCGCGCTGTAGCCTTAACAGATACGGGAAACATGATGGCTGCATTTCATTTTGAAAGAGCAGTTGGGGCTTTCAATAAAGACATTCAAGATAAAAGAAAAGAAGCTGAAGAAAAAGGCGAAGAATTTGATGGTGTTGAAATGATGCCAATCATCGGGTGTGAATTCAACGTCTGCCGTGATATGCATGATAAGTCCCAAAAGGACAATGGGTATCAAGTGGTATTGCTAGCGAAGAACAAGGCCGGTTATCACAACATGATCAAATTGGCTTCCATGGCATATACTGAAGGAATGTATTATGTTCCTCGGGTCGATAAGAAAGCAATTGAGCAATACAAAGAAAATATCATGGTGCTCACTGGGAACCTTTATGGTGAAGTACCGAGTTTGATATTGAATGTTGGTGAAACGCAAGCCGAAGAAGCTTTGGTTTGGTGGAAAGAACAATTTGGTGACGACTTGTATGTTGAGATTATGCGACATGGGCAGGAGAACGAAGACCGTGTTAATGGCACGCTGATTAGTCTCGCGAAGAAGCACGATGTTAAATTGGTTGCGAGTAACAATACATATTACGTAGATAAAAAAGATGCCGAAGCACATGATGTTTTACTGTGTGTGAAAGACAATAACCTCGTTTCGACACCGAAAGGAAGAGGAAGAGGATTTAGATACGGTTTGGATAACGAAGAGTATTATTTCAAGTCGCAAGAGCAGATGAAAGAATTGTTTGTGGATGTTCCAGAATCAATTAAAAGTATCGATGAAATTATTGATAAATGTGAACATTATCCATTGGCAAGAGAGGTTTTGCTTCCGGCCTTCGATATTCCTGAAGAATTTACAGATCCTTTGGATGAAGAGGATGGAGGGAAACGTGGTGAGAACAACTATTTGCGTCACTTAACTTATGTGGGGGCTAAAGAACGTTACGGAGAAATAACATCGGAAGTTTCCACTCGGATTGATTTTGAATTGGAAACGGTTACAAATACTGGGTATCCGGGGTACTTCTTAATCGTTTGGGATTTTCTGGTAGCTGCGAGAGAAATGGGCGTTTCCGTTGGGCCTGGAAGGGGGTCGGCAGCAGGTTCTGTTGTGGCGTATTGTTTAAAGATAACGAATATTGATCCGCTCGAATATGACCTTCTTTTTGAGCGTTTCTTGAATCCAGATCGTATTTCGATGCCGGATATTGATATTGATTTTGATGATGAAGGACGGGGCCGCGTTATCCAATGGGTAATTGATAAATACGGTTCGAATCAAGTGGCTCAGATTATCACCTATGGTACAATGGCCGCTAAATCGTCTATTCGAGACACGGCCAGAGTAATGGATTTACCGCTTTTTGACGCCGATAGAATCGCAAAATTAATTCCGGACATTTCATTGAAAAAACTGTTCGGATTATCAGATCCCGAGCTTCGAGATAAGTTAAAAAACAACCAAGAAGATATTCAGAGAGCGAATGAGCTGAAGGTTATTGCTCAAGGTGCTGATCTTTCTGCTGAAGTCATTAACCGTGCGCGAGAACTCGAAGGATCTGTTCGGAATACTGGAATTCACGCCTGTGGAGTAATTATTACTCCCGATGATATTACGAATTACGTTCCCGTTGCGCTGGCGAAGGATTCACAAATGTACTGCACGCAATTCGATAACTCGGTTGCAGAAGACGCAGGATTGCTGAAAATGGATTTCTTGGGATTGAAAACATTAACGCTGATTAAACACGCAGTGCGTAATGTTAAATACCGTCATCCAGATGTCGATTTGGTTCCCGATGATTTCCCAATTGACGATGAAAAAACATACGAGCTTTTCCAGAAAGGTGAAACCGTAGGGATTTTCCAATATGAATCTGCAGGAATGCAGAAATACATGAGGGAATTAAAACCGACTGTATTTGCCGATTTGATTGCAATGAATGCCTTGTACAGACCGGGGCCGCTTGAATATATTCCGTCGTTTATTAAACGTAAACACGGCGAAGAAGAAATTGTCTACGATGTTGACGCTTGTGAAGAGTACTTAAGCGAAACGTACGGAATTACGGTTTATCAGGAGCAAGTAATGCTTCTTTCGCAAAAGCTGGCGGGATTCTCGAAAGGGGAAGCCGATACTCTGCGTAAAGCGATGGGTAAGAAGCAAAAGTACATTCTAGATAAAATGAGACCCGCGTTCCTTGAGCGTGGTGGTGAGAATGGACACAATGTTGACGCACTTGAAAAGATTTGGCGGGATTGGGAGGCTTTTGCATCCTACGCATTTAACAAGTCGCACTCTACGTGTTATGCTTGGATTGCCTACCAAACGGCCTATTTAAAAGCAAATTATCCTGCTGAATATATGGCATCTGTGTTGAGTAACAACATGAGCGACATCAAGCAAGTAACCTTCTTTATGGAGGAATGCAAGCGCATGGGAATTGAGGTTCTTGGACCCGATGTTAATGAATCCATTCATGAATTTACAGTGAATGCTGCTGGAGCCATTCGGTTTGGTTTAGGCGCTATTAAAGGATTGGGATCTGCTCCCGTAGATGAGTTGATTTCGACACGAAATGAAGGTGGAAACTTCACCAGTATTTTTGACCTTGCCAAACGCGTTAACCTTCGGGTTTGTAGTAAAAAGGCATTTGAAAGTATGGCTTATGCTGGTGGTTTTGATGGGTTCACAAAAATTCACAGAGCGCAGTATTTCCAAGAAGGAAAAAACCAAAGAACGTTTTTAGAAAGTGTTGTTCGTTTCGGATCGAATTTTCAAGATGCTGAAAACTCAACGCAAACATCCATTTTTGATCAAGGATCGGGAGAATCTTTGCCCGAACCACTTGTTCCAGAAGCGGAAGAGTGGGGGAATATCTACGCATTGAACAAGGAGAAAGAAGTTATTGGAATCTTTATTTCTGGACATCCGTTGGATGATTTTAGACTGGAAATTGATTCGTTCTGTAATGGACATGTAGGTATGCTAACCAACATGGAAGAGCACCGAAACAAAGACGTTTTGATTGCTGGAATTGTATCGGATGCGGAACATCGTTTCACCAAAAAAGGAGATCCTTTCGGAACCATCACGTTGGAAGATTACAACGATTCGTACAAGATCTTCCTGTGGAGAGAAAATTACTTGAAGTACAAACATTTCTTAAGCCCAGGAACATTCGTAGCGATAAAAGGTAGGGTAGAAGTGCCACCGAGAAGATCCGAGTTGGAATTTTCCATTCATTCAATTGACCTTCTACAAACACTTAAAGAAACCAAAGCGAATAGCGTTCACTTGAAAGTTTCAACGAAAGATTTGGATCAAATAATGATCACGGATTTGAACAAGCTCTTCCTCGAAAATGAAGGAGAATGCCCCGTACACTTCACGATTTTTGACCCTTTGGACGGTGTTGAGGTAAGAATGCCTTCCAAGACGATTAAGATTGGTGTGAGCAATGAGATCTTTAAGAAATTACAAGACTTTGAGCTGGAGTTTGAGATTAAGTAGGTTCTCTGAAGTGAAAAGGGATGGAGCACTTTGTTTCCTTATAGTGCATTGAATTTATGAGGTATGCTATGAACATAAAATGTACGCATACCCTTCCTTTTTGGAACAATATGCGTTAGTTTTGAGTGCGTATGTAGTAGTTAGTAACAATTCACTAAGTATTCGAAAGAAAATTGAAGACGTTGATTTTCAATGAAAAATCATTAAATTGTAATTAGTTGACAACCATTCAATAAACCAATGTCAGAATTTAATAAACTACATGAACATATTTTTAAGCTGGTCAGGAGAACAAAGTAAAAAAGTAGCCGAAACATTAAAGATTTGGCTGCCATCTGTCATTCAATCATTAAAACCATTTTATTCTTCATCGGATATAAAAAAAGGAAAACGTTGGGATAGTGAATTATCTAAATCACTTAATGATACCGAATTCGGAATAATAATTTTGACAGAAGAAAATAGAACCGCACCTTGGATAATGTTTGAAGCTGGAGCGTTAGCTAAAAATATTGACACTGGGAGAGTTTGTACATTCCTATTTAATATTAAAGATACCGATGTAATTGGGCCACTTTCATCATTTCAAAATACAAAATCAACGAAAAAGGACGTTTTAAAATTATTAGAAGACATTAACGAAACGCTCGGGGTAAATAAAATATCAAAGGAAGTTTTAGTGCGCGTTTATGAAAAAATGTGGCCAGATTTAGAACTGGAATTAAAAAATATTCTTGACTCAAAAAAAGCTAGAACCAAAGAAGAACTTCGTCCGGAAAGAGAACTCATTGAGGAATCTTTAAGGATTTTAAGAAATATGCATTTTAGACACACGGTGTTTTCGTCAGACGACTTTGAATTTGACCGACATGACAAAGTTCTTTTCGACAAAGAAAATGAAGCTATTCTTTTTTATAATGGGGAAAAGGAAGTTTACAGTATAGGACTTAATCAGTTGACTGATACAGCAGAAACAATTGATTTCATCTTTCAAGTCGCTGGCAAAGGATGGTGCAAATCAAAACACATTAAGGAGTTTGTTGATTGTTTAAATGAAATTTCGGATTTGTATTTTGACACCTCGGCTCAAGGAGTAATTTGTCCTTTTGGCTCATTTATGAAAATTGATTGGTCTAATAGAGTAAAAACTAAATTAGTACTTCAAGATAACACTGAATAATAAATGATGCTAACAAAACCTGCGCCCCATGCGGGTTCACGTTTCAAGAAATCATTTTTGGATTAACAAATCTATTCTTACCTTCGGGAAAACAACCTTAGTAAAGAGCCGCACGTTGCGTAGCTGAGAAACGTTATCATCAATTACCCATTGTAACCAATGTATGAAAGACCACCACTTTAAAAATGAATTGAAGCTCATAGTTTTTGATAAGATCTATTCAGAAGATGATTCGAAATTGATTATGAAGGGATTTAATGCTCCCACAATGGACGATAAATGGGATGTGATATATAAAAACGAAGAGCTAGGTGTCTTCAGGAGTTGGACAGGTATAGGGATGTTCAAATTAAGGTTTGAAAATCAAGATGGACGTTTGCACATAATTGAAGCTTACTGTGACGAAAAGTTTTTAAACGATCATTCACCAGAATACTGTTCGGCTTTACTCAATTGGGTTGTTGAATTTGTTGTGTTTGGACGAAGAGCTGATTTACCGAAATGGGACTATTAGCATATTGACAGATGATAACAGCGCCTAAGAAGTTTAGGGGCTTTATGCTTCATAACATAACTCTTTGTTAGAAAATCATTCCTATCTTCGAAAGACAAATCTAGGTTAAAAGTCCGCACGACTTCCTAGCCTCAGAACGTTACATGCAACTCAGCCATGTAGGTAACTTTCGGAAAATACCTATCTTTAATTAAAAGGTCTAATAATAAAAAATATTAAAATGATAAAAATTGTCTCATCTCTGTTTTTTGTACTATTACAATTAAGCTTATATGCACAAATTCCCACCGATTCTTTGCTACTTCACATGCCTTTCAATGGAAATGCGAATGATGAAACTGGAAATGGAAATAATGGGTTTGTGAATGGTGCTTCATTAACAGCAGACCGGTTTGGAAATCCAAATGCGGCTTATTTATTTGACGGAATTGACGATAGAATTGATATAACTAATGTAACATTAGTACCTGACAATAGTGTTTCAATCTCCTTTTGGTTTGCGCCAGCTACTAGCTGGGACTCTTCAACTGATCATCAAATATTTTTCCAGTCGGATTTGTCAGGAGACACTGATGGAGAGTTTATTATTGCTATTAACCGAACAAATTGTTACAGTGTCCCACATACAAATGATGGAAAAATTAATTTCGAATTACAAGGAGACTTAGTAAACGGAAATTCTGCAGGTTGTCCAGGTTATGGGTTAACGAGGGTTTCATCGACTACCGATGCTTGGAGTGCTGGCGTTTGGCATATGATCACTGCTGTGGTGGATAATGGCCAAATCAAAGTTTATGTAGATGGCGTTTTCGAAAACACACAATTATGTACTTCTTCTCTGTTTATTAGCGGCCAGGGCATTACGCTTGGTAGATATGATGCTCCGCAACATCTATCACCGTTGAATGGTGCCATGGATGACATTAGAATCTATAAAAAAGTACTTACGAATTCTGAAATTAATTCTCTTTTTAATGAAAGCCTTGGAATAGTATCAATGTCAAATGATGCCACAATAAAAGTATATCCAAACCCGGCATCCGATTATTTATTCATTGAAATAGACAATAATACAGGACATCATATTAGAATGATAAACACCCTAGGTCAGGTTATCCATGAATCGGATTTTATTGACAACAAAACTTCTGTTGATCTAAGCCAATTATCGGGCAAAGGTGTATACTTTATTGAAATTAGTGACAGTCTAGGAAAACTTATTGATGTAGAGAAAATAATACTGGAATAGAGCATATAACATACATTAAGCGCAAGCATAGGCACTATTCTTCGTTTGATCAATCAAGTATAAGAATCTATATTCAAAGCTAAAGCGCTTTCTTATCTTCGATAAAACAATTTTGGTTGGAAGCTATGCCTATGCCTAGTGTAAGCCGTTATAAGTAATAGAAGGTTTCAGGCGCGCCATGTTCGAGAGATGCCCAAAGCAGGTATTGCCAAAACAAGAATTAAAGAAAAGGATTAATTACAAATACAGAAAGTGTGGTGGTGCTTGTCTATCTGGTGCATCAATAAGAATTATTCGAGATGGATAACTCACATCTTTTAGTAAATATCGAATTTGTCTCCTTGTTTTACTAACGTCTGATTTATATCTTTTCTTCAAGTTTCTCTTATTTGTATTAACAATAACCCTCAACTTGTCAATTGAGTAAAACCCCATTCCTAATCCATGATGAACTTTAAAAACATGTTCCGAGCTATTAAATTCGAAAGTGTCATATAGTGACATAAATTCTTTGTCGAACCGTTTTGGTACTTGAATAAAATACGAAAATTTATTTGTTAAGGAATCAAAATTCGTTTGAATGAAAATACTATTAAGTAGGCTATCACCACTGTATAGTTTGAAAATTGTCAAACTATCAATTTTTTTTGGCTCGTTATCAACACTATAAATCACCCCAACAATCACAGAATCTTGTCCGAATGAAAAAAACAGACAACTGAGTAAAATTACTATGATTAGAATATGTTTATTCATACACCCTCTATTGTAATTGAACTAATGTACAAATATTTAGTCTTTTTTAAAAACGATACCTTTTGAAGAATCAACCTTATTTTGAGAACATGAAACATTCCTGCTTTTAAAGGAAGTACTTATAGCATAGAACTGAGCTAAAAACCATACGTTTCTTGGCTTCGTAATATCACTTTAGATTAGAAATTATATGCAAAAGCTGATTGCTTTTTTTTATCTTCGAAAAACTAGTAATGCTTGGAATTCTTGCACATCCCACCCGCAAACCATTGCCATTAATTTAAATACACGCTTGAAAAAATATTTATCATCATTTTATAGTACCAACGAAGAAATTCTAGACGAATACATTGCGCATTGGTCGGAATATTCAGTTCCAAGAAAATCAATAATTACAGAATGTGATAGAACCGAACACTATCTCTATTTTGTGAAAGATGGAATCCAAAAGTCATACTACTTAAATGAAGGAAAACAGCACGTTATGTTTTTTGCCTATGGACCATCATTTAGCGGTATAGTAGAATCTTTTCTTACACAAACACCTTCCAAATACTTTCTTGAAACAATCACGGACAGTACATTTTTACGCATACCTTATGCTAAACATTCCGAGTTAATAGAAAGGCATAGGGAACTTGAAACCTTATTTAGAATAATTACAGAACAGTTTTTAGTAGGTATTATAGAAAGACACCATCAATTAATGGCTTTCAACGCAGAAACTCGTTTTAAAAATTTTGCAAAAAGAAGCCCACATTTGATAAATATGGTTTCACAGAAAGATATCGCTTCGTATTTACGGATAGACCCTACAAACTTCAGTAAATTAATCAATCTAATTAAAATTTAGGAAATCTTGGTTTTTACCAAGAATAGAACCTTTAATCTGTTGCAATTTTGCCTCATCATATAACTAAAACAGAATGATGAAATTAATTAAACACGCATTTATTATTGGAATGACAATGTTCTCACTCCAATGCAACGCACAACAAATTAAAAGTAAAACTATGACAAATCAAGAAATTGTAACTAAGTTTTTAAATGGGTTTAATAACCCAGAACAGATTCAAGAGTCTTTGGCTTTATTGGCAGATGACTATAAGTTTAAGAACCCAATGGTTGAACTCAATTCTAAAGTAGAATTTATTGAATTGGCCAAACAAATTGGTGCTGTAATTACTGGGATAGAGATTGTTCACATTGCCGAAAACGGGAATTGGATAGCTGTCTTCTATGAATTCAAATCATCTGTAGAAGGTCTAGAATCAAACACAGGAACTGAATGGTTTAGGATTGAAGATGGACTTATTAAAGAATCAAATTTGATCTATGACACTTCTGAGTGGCGAAAGTTTTACGCGCAATTAAAAGAGTAAAAACTATTGCCAACAATGTATCAAGTAAAAACGGTTCAAGTACAAACTTGAGCCATTTTTGCTTTTATTGAGTAAATTACAATCCGAAAGTTAGAGGGGCTTTTAGCTCGCTACTGAAATTAAATGAGATGTCTGTAATGAAGAAATTACTCAAAATAGCCGCAGTGTTAATCGGCCTTTATTCCTGTTCTGAGAATGAGCAGAGCTCTATTGAACTCGAAATACACTGTATTGAAGAAGCTGGTTTTACTATTTGCTCAGAGACACTTGACCTAAAGGTTGATGGTTTTATTACAAACGCTGTTCTCTTCAAAGAGAAGTATTACCTATTTCTTCTTGATACTAATGATCGAGATAAAATGGGGAATCAAAACCCAGTTAAATTATATCAAGTTTCAATAAATGGCTTACAAACAAAACAGTTAAATTTTCCAGAAGAACTTGAGCAACCATTTTTTTGTGAAACACAAATCAGAAATGATAGTCTCGTCATATCCTCTCAATTTGATAATGAGTCATTTTACTTGAATGAAAGTACTCTAAAGTGGTCTAAAGTTAAAGACGCTCATATACCAATATTTGATGACAAGGATTATCGGGTAACCTATAAGTGTAATGGAGAGTTCGGAGGTGTTGTTTCTTTTTATGACAAACAGAAGAGCGTTTATTATGATGCACTTTCTACCTGCGCAGTTGTGGTTAACAAGCTGAACGATAATTTCTACGTTACTACTTATTTAGGCCATATGGCTTCTCACTCTGAAATATTGGAGATCTCCAATCCTAGAAAATTATACAAACGAACAGTTATACCAGACAGTAAGGCAGGCTATTGCTTTTCTGAATTGATAAAAGGAACTAAAACTATTTTTGATTCGTGGGACTTAATAATACATACTTCCTTCATTCGCAATAATCATCTGTATCACATCTATTCGGCCAACGGTAGGTGTTATATAGGTGAATTAGAAGGTGGCGAATTAACAAAAGAGTGTGCTCTAGATATTTATCCTCATTATGAACACCATGTTGACAATAATAGCCAACTTCTGCGATTCTATTCTAAATCCAGATTCAAACTATCTGAAAAGTTCTTGTTTGGTATAATGGAAATAATCGACGGTGATATAAAATTACATTATATCCGTCAGAAGTAAATACGGATAGCACACGCTACATGCCAGTGCAGTCATAGCTTCGTATGATAAGTCTGTATTAACTCAAGTATTCTTACCTTCGAGAAACTAGTTTTAGTTAAAAGCCTTACGGTTCTTTGATGCTAAACTTTATGGATATTTACAAGTTGTGTTTGAATTAGCATGAAACATTCAGAAGAATACATAGAAGGCAGATTGAAATGGAGAGGGAAGAAAAACGGATTGCCAAAGAAAAACTCTCATTTTTTCGAAGAATTAAAATCTGAAGAAAAACAGAAATTCGAGACTATTCTTAGTTCATCTAAAATTGGCTTGCCTGTTATCGTTTTTAACAGTGTGGATAATCATTGGACGGTTTTTGGCACAAGGATGCTTGCAAGCGGATCAGACTCGTCATTTGAAAGTATGGAATATTCAGAAATAGATGAACACACTTTTGGTGACGATCCTCTTGGAGTTTTCTCTGATTCTGAACCTAAGAATTTGAATAGGTTTAGAAAATTTAAACAGTCTCAAATACTTGTAAGAGAGAAAGGTGGTAGGATGATGACTTTACATGGTTCAAAAGGGGAGGAAATTTACGACATGTACAATATCATGTTGATGCTAGAAAGAATGACGAAGGATTCGAACTAAAAATGACAATACCCATACCCGCATCTGCACACCATGCAGGTATCTATTTCGAGAGAAAACTTGAACTCTAAAAAATCATCTGCGAAAGCGCGCCACTTTCTTTTACCTTCGTGAAAACTAGTTAACAATAAATCGTTCCACCTTAGTGCAACGCAGAACTGTTAGCAACAATTGAAGACCAGAGTGTGAAATTATTCAAGAAAAAATTAAAAGTGCATAACGAAAATTGGAGGATTTGGGATTTCTTCGATGAAGATGACTTGCATGGACTAATAACCTTTGATATAACTTATCTTGATCCTGCGACTCGAAATGGATACACTAACGAAGTAATTTTGGATTTGACAGTTCCGGAACAGTGGCTTGGAGAAGGGAACTTTCCAACCCCTGATGGTCATTCAGCCTTAATTGATGTTGAAGATGAATTAATCACTAAACTCGAGAAGAATAGAATTAATTGTATGCAAGTAATAAGGCAAACTTACAATGGAGCGCGCACCTTCATATTTGAAGTTGAAGACTTGGTGAAATTCTTAGAAACCGTAAAATATTGGATACCTACTGCCTCCGTATTTGAGATCAAAATTGAAAAAGAATCATCTTGGGTGAACTATGAAGGTATGAAGCCTAATGAGTACAATTGGCAACAAATTGGCAACCAACAAGTAATTGAACAGCTAGAATCGAATGGGAGTGACCTTGAAAAAATGCACAAACTTGAGTTTAGTTTTGGTGGTGATCTCTCAAATCTTGAAAAATTAAAAACGATTCTCATGGCAGAGGAGGCAAAGCTCTTACTTTTGGAGGGTGATTTACTAGAAGTTGAGTTTGAATGTTTGCTCGATAATTCAGAAATAGACCCTCTAAGCCATTTTCTTCTAGATACCGCCAAAGAGCACTCTTGTAAATATGAAGGTTGGAGAGCAGCCATAGTTAAATGACAGTTGTTCGCACAGCTCAATGAATCCAACCCCTTCTTAAAGCTTGGACACCATTCACAAATTACATCCAATCCAGCTTCTAGTCTCAGGTAAACTATTGCAACCAATTGAACAGCTCGCGTCTAGGGTTATACTACAATCGTATGCAATAAATCCAGCCGCAAATGATTGATTCACCTTTCTTTGTTATTTATCAATCTATTCCCACCGATAATAATTCGTAAATTGTCAAAACGCTACTTTTTCAAAATTCACTTGAAATGAAACTTATAATTACGGCTCTTTTGAGTTCGATTTCTTTTTTTGGTTGGTCGCAAGCTCAATACGACTTGGACTGGGGGGCTGGATTTGCATCGCCTCTTGACGATTACTTAAATCATGTGGTAATTACACCTCAAAATTCTGTCTTGATTGTTGGGGTTTGCGGAGGAGGTGTCGATTTTGACCTTGGCCCCGGGGTAATGATTCCATTTACTGGAAACGTAAGTAATTATTTTGTTGCTGAATACGATACCGCTGGAGGTTTGAATTGGATTAAATATTGGGACCTTCCCGTTTCTGGAGATTGGCATATGGCTGTCGACAAATTAACTGGGAAAATCAGTATTGTTGGAATGAGTTCGTCTGACTTTGATGCGGATCCCGGACCAGCAATCTCAAACCTTTCAATCTCAAACGAATCAGAATTTAGGATTGTTTTGGATCCAAACGGAAACTTTATTGAAGCTTCAAGAATCGCGGAGGAAGTAGGTACAATGACCACGGATATTAGAACGAGTCACATTGCGGTGGATACTGCTCAAAGTATTTATACAACAGGTTTTTACAAAGGAGCAATAGATTTCAATCCGGGTGGAACTGCCGTTATTGACACGGGTTATGTTAATGGAAGTATTTACCTTCGAAAGAACGATGTCAATGGGGATTTTCTGTGGTCAAACTTCTATGGGTATGGATTTGGTGTCGACGTTTATGTTGACGACAGCTCGAATGTATTCTTTTGCGGAACATTCTATGATACTGTGGATTTTGATCCCGGTCCCGGTCAGGATATTCATATTGTGAATGGTGTTAATATGAGGTCGTCCTTTCTTCAGAAGTTAGATCCAAATGGAAATGTAATCTGGACTGAAATATATGATAATGAAGATGTCGATGTTTTTAGTGGGATTGTAGTCGATAGCTTAGGAAATGTAATTGTTGTTGGTGTATCCGGAATTGGTTTGAATGGAGGAAGATTGATGATTCTTAAATACGATCCATTGGGAACGTTAATTTGGGAAAAAGCCATTGGAAACATCAATGATTTTGGACAAACACATGGTCTTGTTTTGGATTCCCTGAATAATATTTACGTCTCAGGTGCTTTCGTCGGCGTGGTGGATATGGACCCTGACCCGATTGGAGTGTTTTACGCAAATTCAGGTTCAAATATTTATGGTGCTAATTTCGTATTGAAACTGGCTGAAGATGGAACATTTATATGGGAAAATCATGTTGGAGCCTCTTATCATGCTCCTCCGAGAACAGATTTGATAGCAGTGGACAATGATGGAAATATTTTCTTAGGTGCAAATTATGAAACGAGTGAGGATATTGATCCCGGTTCAGGAACAACAACAGTAACACCTTCTATGTTGGCTGATTTTTACTTCTTGCGTTTAAATCCAAATGAATGCGCACATTTTTATGCTTCGATGGATAGTGTGCAGAATGGCGGTTGTTTTACTCCAGGTTATGCTGAAGCTACTGCTTATAATGGAACGGGATCGATTGTCTATTCATGGAACAATACTCCGCCTTCAGACAGTTCTAGTGCCGTGATCACCGACGCTGGAATATATACAATGACCGTTACAGATAGTGTGGGATGTGTCTTTGAATCTTCAATCGTGATTAGCATGCCAACAACGTATACCGGTTTTGATTTAAACGCAAACTTAATTGCAACGTCATTATTTCCTGGTGAACCTGTTTACCTTTGGCTGGATGCCTTTAATGATGGTTGTATTCTGCAAGGGGGAACTGTTTCATTGGTTTTTCAAGATACACTAATTGAGAATTTGACATTTAATCCCATTCCGGATGCTGTGAATGGGGATACCGTTGTTTGGAATTATGCGCCTGCTATTTATGATGATCCACATTTTATCGTTGAAATTGCTGGCACAGTAAATACATTAGCTCAGGCTTGGGATATTGCGGATGTAGATGTTATTTTCCTTCCTTCGGTTGGAGATTTTGATGTTTTAAACAATTATAAGGAGTACGATTTTGAAGTGTTCAATAGTTATGATCCGAACTTTAAAAGTGTGAATCCTACTGGCGTGTGTCCAGAACATTTTGTATTGAAAGATCAAACACTCACATATACAGTTCATTTTCAGAACACAGGGACGGCCTCAGCTATAAATATTTCTATCCTTGATGAATTGGATGCTGATCTCGATATCAATTCGTTGCGCGTTGTCTCACAAAGCCATCCTATGATAATGGATGTTCTTCCGTCAAATACAATTGACTTTAAATTTGATGCTATTAATTTGCCTGATAGTAGCAGCAATCAACTTGCAAGTCACGGCTGGGTCGTGTTTGAAATTGATCCATTGCCAAATCTTTCTGATGGAACAGAAATCATCAACAGTGTTGGTATTTATTTCGATTATAATCCTCCAATTGTTACAAATACGGTTCATATAACTTACGTAGATGTAATTGATTGCTCACTGGGACTTTTTCCATTAAACGAAATGGAAGTTCATGTCTATCCAAACCCAACGACAGGCATAATTACCATTGAATTGGCTCAGGCCTCAGAAAGCGTTTCGTTGACTGTGATGAGCATCGATGGGAGAGTTGTCAGTTCTGCATCATATTTATCGGGAAGTGAATTCCAAGTAAATCTATTGGGTCAAAAGAACGGCGTGTATTGGCTTGTTGTTGAGAGTGGGAAAAGCAAAGCCACTTATAAGGTGATTTTACTTTAAAATGAGGTTCTAATCAAGTTCAAAGCTCTTAAAACTTATAGCACAATAAACAAGAAGGATTATGAATAGAATAAATGGTGCAGCTGGAATTTTTTGCCTTTATGCCGTTATTACCAAATTGATTAATTGTGTATCGTACAGACAGTCAATAGACCGCTTTGATAATTTAGATCAATTCACCAATTACAAAATAATGTTTGATGTTTTGTGGCTAATTTTATTTGGAGCTTTACTCTTGGTTTGGATTGGGGCAATGTTCAAAAAAGCTGATAAAACAAAAAAATGGATAGCAGTGCTGACTATTTTATTTGCGCTAGGTATGAATATCACAGATAATTTGCACACAAGATTCTATCTTTCAGAGATCGTTGTTGATGGAGAAATGCTAGAGTGAAACTTCAAGCCAACAATCGAAATTTGCTAATAATATCCTTAAAATGTGACGATTAAGATTCGTCAAAGCCAGTTCTTAGAATGTTACCTACGCGGCCAGCGCATTCAATAACTGTGCTTGGCACCCTTTAGACTAAATGACTTCGGAAATTGGAGCTGTTTGACGAGTTTACGAGGAGTTCTTCAATTTTAAGTCATGTGGCTAAAAAGGGTAAGTACATTATTGCGGCGCTAAAGGGCTCTTTTTGCTTACTTTTTTAGACCCTGAAAAAAGTGAGAAGATATATTTACAGTAATGCTTAAAGAGCTACTTCTCTCCGTAGAAGTACAACTTCTAAATTAAACCAACCCAAACAAATCCCGCAACTGAATCAATTCATCGACTTTATTTGCGCTTCCAGATTGTTGAAATGAGGCAATCAAATTCGTCAACATTCGCGTTAAGATCGCTGAGTTGGAGCACGGTTCAAAATATTCTCGACTTTCAGGCTTGTTCAAACCATTCAAGAATTCCTTGATTTCATTTTCATCAAAGATTCCTCCTTTGGAGAACGCATTGATGTAGAACAATCCACCGTGAATATTTTCGGTATTAATAATTGGATTAATGTTGTCTTCGTCCAAGTATGTTAATACAAAGTGATTGGGAAGGTTCACGCCGTAAATCGGCATATCGAGTGATTGGGCGATAATAGAGTAGACCAAACAAAGACTTAAAGGATTTCCCTTTTTTGTTTCCAGCACAACGTTAATGAACGAGTTCAAAGGCGAATGAAAATCTTTTGAGTTTCCGGTAAATTTATATTTTCCGTAAAACACCTTGTTGAACACACGAACCTTTTCATAAGCCGTCTGGTGTTCATTGAGCTCCAGCCAAATATCTTTTCGAATGTCTTGAATTGCATTTCTAACATCTTGATCGTCTTGATTCGGATATTGAAACTTAGAAATGATCAGAGAACCCTCCAACAAATCTTTATGCGGGGATTCAATCCAATCTTTTAACGCCGATTTTATTGATTTGAACTGAATGTCGTGAATTAGATCTTCAATACGTGATTGAAATAACAATCCATAATCTTCTTCCTCCCAGGATGTTTCCAAGAATGGAATTGCATCCGTTCCGTGTCCCATTAATTCATCGCGAACATGTTCAAAGATGTTTTCGTCTGGGTCTTCGATTAATCGTATAAGAGCCTGTATGGATTTTTCGTTTTTCACTGCTACAAAATTAACGCTGTATTTCACTGGTTTATGGCATGTTGTAAAAACTTTTGAATGCCGATTTGTTAATTATGTAAATAAAACGCTAAAAAAAGTGAAACCTTTTAGATACATATGCGTTTATAATAGCACGGATCAATTATTAACAATTACAGGTTAGTAGAGGGGGTATCGTTTCGACGAAGCCCCCTTTTTTTTGTTTTCAACTTCTTGAACGGTTTTGGCATGGAATTAGATTATACTCTTTCAAACCAAAAAATCATATTATGAAGTTAGTAATGACACTGTCGATAATGCTAATGACAACAGCAGTATTTGCACAACAGAAAAGATCAATGAGAGCGCATGTTGGAGATCGTACTCAATCGGTTGAGCGCATTCAGGTGGCTGAGAGAAGTCCACACATGCATTCAGCCATTAAAGGCATAGTGAGAATGAACGACAAGGCATGCGGATTGCATATTGAAGTTCCCGGTGATGGAGGTGCAGTGAACGTTTATCCGGTTAACTTACCAGAAAATTTCAAAGTAGACGGAAAAAGCATTTTGTTTGATTATGGGCAAGTTGATCCCAAATTCACACCTGAGTGTGCGACAGAACGCTCTGTGATGGTTTCAAATGTGAAGCCAAGAAGAACCTCACTTTAGTAAAATCTGCTGATTTTGAATCGTAAAAGAGCCTTTGGTCCCTATCGGATTAAAGGCTCTTTTTTAATGCATCAACTTTAATAGCCGTTCCAAAGAAGCTTTGTTTTGTTTGCTTTCAGTGGCTTTGTAGATCTTGTTTTTCTCATGCGTTGTTAAGTGCCATGAAAGCGAAATGTAGTCCGATTTCTTTTCCAATAAATTGAAGGAAACCACGTCAACCGGGAAATCCATCGACTTTACACCGATTTTTATTAATTCATCTTGGTTGTAATCTTGAACCCGTGGGAAGTTTTTGTACATGTTGCCAAACGGTAAGAAAAGCTTGTCCAAGAAGGATACTTGACGAAATATTTCTTCCTCAAATACTTTTTTAACATCTCGAATCTGAACGACAATAACGCCTGATGTATTCTCCGCGATCCAATCTTCCATAACATCTAAAAATTGAATCATTGTTTTTCCACCGTAATTGTCGCGAATTCCGGCATCCATTAATTGTATTTCTGGTGTTGTTGGAAGTGTAATCATCGGCATCACAAAGGGAAAAGTAGCACTTGCTCTGAGTACGGTGCTAAATTCCAGATTGTTAACGTTTTGATTGTTTAATAAGCTGTGGATGTCGATATTCTCGTACGAGTTAGACAGTTCGGTATCGGCATTTGCTCCACTTGTTATGAAATTCGTTGGTTGAGAGCTAATGAAAAGCCTCCGGCCATCATTGACGATCGTCGGGGTGAAAATCATTGTAGGGATGGTGCCCTTCTTTTCGTATTGGGTGTAATAACCTAAGTTATGCTTGAGCGCACCGTCTGTGTTTTCATGCAACTGCGACTCAAATGCGTAACCTCTGTCCATTGTGTAACTCTGCCCGTTAACCTTTACTTTTTGGTAACGAATGAAGATGTCGTGTGTAGAAGCCATGAACGCAAGCTTGTTCAGCATGTCTTTACTGATTTTTTCACGGTACTTCTGGTCTGTTGAAGATTTTAGTTTGCCCAATCGTTCTCGAAGTTCCAATTCTCTAAAATAGGCTGCTCCAACCATTCCGCCTGAGGCTCCAGTGATTAATTGCGTGTGATTCATTACATCTCCTTCCGATGCTTTTTGCAGTTCTTGAAGAACAGAAACGGTCCAAAGTGCACTACGTGATCCGCCACCAGATGTGTTGATAATGATTAATTTCGGCTTTTCCTCACCCGTATTTTTTTTCCAGTTTTCCAAAGTTTTAATGTAGCTGTCATAAGATGACTTATTGGCTTCATCATCTTTAGCCATTGCGACGATCCGTTCCATTGAATAAGCACAGTCATCTGATTTTTTGTAATTCAATCCGTAGGCGTAACTCGTATAATGAAACGATTCCGAGACTTGACTCAAATAATTGAGTAGGAGTATGGTTACAATAAAAACGGGGTAGACCCATCCTTTTAGCCAAGAGTGCAATGCGCTGAAGAGCATTAGAACGATAGTTAAAAGCAAAACGATACTAGCACTAGCTGGAACTTCAAAGATGCTGGAGTCGCTAAAAATACCGAGGCCGAAAAATATCAAGATTGTCATGATCTCATAAGTCGAAGCGTTTACTCTGTTCTTCGCGTATATTTTTTCAACAAGTTCTTTATCGAAGTGCTTCGAACTTCTACTTGGCATTAGTCGAAGTTTTTTTCCAACATATATATAAGTACGGTCTTTTTGTAATCTAAAGATTTCGTACCATTTATCATCTTTGTGTGTTACGGACGAGATTGGCTCTGTAGAGTGGACTTCATAGCTCTTGTTGTTTTTTGTGAGTCGAAAGAAAAACAGAAACGACAGTCCAAGGAATACAATAATTCCCGTTAAAAACGAAATGGAATACATAATCACTTCTCCTGTTGATGCTAATTCTTCGACCAGTTGAAATCCGATCATTTTGAAGAGATAGATCGAAACGAATACTAATGGGATTAGTGCATTATTAATACAGAATTTAAAGAAAGGCCGATTGATCGTAATTAAGAAGGGGAAAAGTGCGCCTAATTTTATATAGCTATACGTGTTGAATCCCATTATAAATCCGCCAAGCGCAAATCCAAGAAGCAGAAAGGACAGTGATGAAACCTCGCCGAGATATTCAGGAGAATGAAAAAGTAGTGGAATCCCAAAAGCGGCTCCAAGGTTTCCGTTTACAATGAAAAACAAGACAAACCAGAAAAGTAGGGAAGCGAGATTGTGTTTTAAGTGCGCAATAATCAATTGAAAAGGGAAGAAGGCCCTTGTAATATCTATTATGTTCCAGTCTTGATCGTTTATTCTCATTACTATTTAATATAACGATAAAAAGTGAGGTGAAGTCAGGTTGGAAGGTTATATTTCCTCGTATTTACTGAGTAATTGAGTAAAGTCTGCTGGTGGTTGAGTCGGACGCATATCGTCTTTCGATACAAACACCAAAGTTGTGTTGCCAGTAGCAATAATTCTGTCTTGAATTCGAATAGTATAATTAAAGATCAGGCGTGCTCCTTTCATTTCTGTTATTCTCGTTTCAATCTTTAGAAGGTCATCATATTTTGCGGGAGCTTTGTATTGGACATCCATTGTTGAAACTGGAAGCATATATCCATGCTCTTCAAGACTCTTATAACTCATTCCAACGCCTCTTAAAGCTTCAACTCTTCCTACCTCGAAATATTGAGCGTAATTTCCATAGTAACAATATCCCATTTGATCCGTTTCACTATAGCGAACTCTTAGTTCTACAATCTTGCTAAAAAATGTCTTCATTGTTTATAAGTATGGTTATAAAATTAAGCAGACTTTTCTTTCTGAGACGCAAATTAAACACTAAATTTAGTATTCTCTTCGAGTAATGAGTTTACTTGAATGATATAGCATGCTGATAGCTAAAACGTTATTTCTATTAGATCACGTGTATTGTTAGAATGTGTCGATTGTGTTAAATTTTAGAGAAGTAAAACTTTTAATAAAATCAACCCCTAAACGACTTTTTTCTTAACTTTATTATGTAAATATTTGTCCTCACAAGAACGAACAACATAACTACTAAAGTTTCTGGATTTAATCACTCAGATTCTTAACGTTATTAACCAGAAAAAAACCATGAGCAAAAATCACGAAGCAGTTTGGGACGCGTGTCAGAAAGTTATTAAAGATAACGTGTCATTGCAGGCCTTTAAAACGTGGTTTGAACCTATAGTTCCAGTAAAGCTGGATCAAGATGTTTTGACGATTCAAGTTCCTTCTCATTTCTTTTATGAGTGGTTGGAGGAAAACTATATTACACTATTGAAAAAAGTAATCAAAAAAGAACTAGGGGCAGAAGGCCGTTTGGAGTATAGTATTATAATGGAAAATAATACAACGAATTCCACACCTTATACCGTGAAGCTTCCAGCATTAAATAAGAAGGCACTTCGTAACGCTCCGGTTTCTATGCCGATTAATGTAAACGAAAGCCAAATCCGTAACCCTTTCATCATTCCTGGATTGAAGAAGGTAAATGTTGATTCTAATTTGAATCCATCGTATTCCTTCGATAATTTCGTTGAAGGTGATTGCAACAGATTGGCAAGAGCTTCTGGGTATGCCGTAGCTAATAAGCCAGGAGGTACTGCATTTAACCCATTATTGATTTATGGTGGGGTTGGACTTGGGAAAACACACTTGGCACATGCCATTGGAATTTCTATCAAGAATCAGTTCCCTAACAAAACTGTTCTTTACGTTGGTTCTGAAAAATTCGCACACCAATTTATCGATGCGATTAAGAATCAAACAACAAATGATTTTATTCACTTCTATCAAATGATAGATGTGTTGATTATAGATGATGTCCAATTCTTCTCTGGAAAAGAGAAAACACAAGACGTATTCTTCCATGTTTTCAATCACTTACACCAAAATGGTAAGCAAATCATTTTAACAAGTGATAAACCACCTGTAGAAATGCAAGGAATGGAACAACGTTTATTGTCTCGTTTCAAATGGGGACTTTCAGCGGATTTAAGTGCACCTGACTTGGAAACAAGAATGGCGATCTTAGAAAAGAAAATGTATGGAAATGGAATTGACCTTCCAAAAGATGTAGTTGAATACCTTGCTTACTCGATCAATACGAATGTTAGAGAGATGGAAGGCGCCTTAAATACATTGTTAGCTCAAGCTTCATTAAACAAAAAGGCAATTACACTTGAGTTAGCGAAGCAAATGGTTGACAAGTTCGTTAAGAACACAGCCCGCGAAGTTTCAATTGAATACATCCAGAAAGTTGTTTGTGATTATTTCGATCTTGCTTTAGAGATCTTAAAATCGAAAACAAGAAAGAGAGAAGTTGTTCAAGCAAGACAAATTTCAATGTACTTCTCTAAAAAGATGACGAAATCGTCTTTGGCAAACATTGGAGCACATTGCGGAGGGAAAGATCACGCTACAGTTCTTCATGCATGTAGAACAGTAACCAACCTTTCAGAAACAGATAAGCAGTTCAGAGCTTACTTAGAAGACTTGGAAAAGAAATTGACGATTCAATAATATAAGATATAAGAAAAAATCCGATCTCGGTTCAACCGAGATCGGATTTTTTATGCGCTGAACTTTCTCGTCTCGATCGGAGTAAAGCTTATTGAATGATTATTTTGGCTGAATGAATAACTTGGTCGTCTGTAATTACCTTGTAGAAATACATTCCCGGTGCGTGCGTTTCTCTAGAGAACGATGCTGAACCATTTATAGCTTGTTCATTTCCGATTACTTGTCCTAAAAAGTTCAAGATTTGGATTGTGAAGTCACTAAATTGTTCGCTGTGGAAATTAACCTTGTCAAATGCAGGGTTCGGATATGCTGAGAATTTGTCGATGTTAAATTCTTCCGTCGACGCAACCTTGCTTGGATCAAACTTCCAAAAATCTTTGAAGTTCGTTCCATTCGTTCCGGTTCCCAAATAACCAATACCATTAATAGTAAATGAAGCTGCAAAGCGCCTAGATGTACCGGGAAAATCTTCTAGTCTTATATAAGTTTGAGCAACTGGATCAAATTCCCAAACTTCTGAAGTAGGATCTAGAGACGGCCCACTGTAGCCTGTAACAAAATAAGCCTTGTTGTTTTGAACATAGGTTTGGGCAGAATGATCTGGTATTCCTTCGTGAGAAGAGTGAAGTCCCCATGAATCAGTTGTCGGATCGTAATAGCAGATGTATGAGTTCAATTTTACATACCCCACGCCATTAATGGAAAAACATAAGCGGCGTGATCCTCCTAGATTGTATTGAGATTGATTTTTTTGAGTCCAAGTATCGGTGTCAACATCATATTCAAATACTGAGTATGGATCGCTCCATGCAAAGAAATAAGATTTGTGCCCAATTGTAAACCCTCGTCTTTCGTTAAAGTATTCTAGGGGAGGACTAGATACTTGTGCCCATGTATTGGTTGCAGGTAGGTATTTATAGAAAGAATTATGATCCAATTCTCCCAGCCCAACATATCCTACATTTATATCTGGAATTTCAATTGAAAGCAACCCTAAATCACCTAAACCAGAATTCCCAATATAGTCTGCTTTCTGCGACCAAGCGTTAGTTGCGGGATCATATTCCCACCAATCTGAATAATACGTTTCAACACCAGTCCCATTATAATGGCCAGTTCCCATATATCCCTTGTTTCCTATAGAGAGTCCAATAGCTCTATGCCGCCCCGTTGTTCCACCAAAGTCTGCCATTTTTGTCCAAGCTCCGGCAGAAACGAAATAACTTAACGCGATAAAGATTGAAATTAGAAATAGGTCCTTTAATGGCATACTACTTTTAGAAAGTTTAAGTTACTATAAAATAGATGAATAACCCATAAAACCCCAGACTGAAGACCGTTTTGTTAAGATTTATTGAGTACACCGCATATTTCATTTAATCTTCTTTGTGAAGATGAGGTTCTTTATTGAATAAGTATTTTGCCTGTGTAAACAACCTCACTGTTTGCAATTACTTTATAGATATACATTCCAGGTGCCTGCGTACCTCGAGAGAATGATACGGAACCATTGGTGGTTTGCTCTCGACCCATCTCTTGACCTGATAAACTTAGAATTTGAACCTGGAAATCAGAAAATTGATCACTGCGGAAATTAACCTTGTCAAATGCAGGGTTGGGATATGCTGAGAATTTGTCGATGTTAAATTCTTCCGTCGATGCAACCTTGCTTGGGTCAAACTTCCAAAAATCTTTGAAGTTCGTTCCATTCGTTCCGGTTCCCAAATAACCAATACCATTAATAGTAAATGAAGCTGCAAAGCGCCTAGATGTACCGGGAAAATCTTCTAGTCTTATATAAG
>JBLHYG010000011.1:0-171007 GCA_047630755.1 Crocinitomicaceae bacterium
TCCTAAAGGAACCGTATTTCCAAAGTCTGCACAGTCGTGCGTTGTCGTAAATGTTGTGCTCTCCGTTGGACCGTATCCATTCAAAATATGCGTTGGTCTTTCAGTCTGATTTACCAATCCCTTTATTAAATCTGGCGTTAAGGCCTCTCCTCCAACAAGTAAATACTTCAAGCCTCCAAATAGTGTTGGCGTTTGAGTATACAAACTATCAAACAAGGTTTTTGTCAACCAAAGAACACTTACTTCATGTGCTTTCAATGTCTCTTCCAACTTCTCAGCAGATAGGCTAACGTTTTCTTTTGGTGTCACCAATTTAGCTCCATGCGTTAAAGCGCCCCAAATTTCTAGGGTTGCAGCATCAAAGTTTGGATTGGAAAGATGTAAGAAAACATCCTTTTCCGATAACGAAATAAAGTGATTGTCCTGAACCAAAGAAACCACGGCTTGATGCGGCGTTAACACTCCTTTAGGCTGACCCGTTGTTCCTGAAGTATAGATAACGTAGGCTAAATCTGAAGCCTCATTTGTGTTTTCTAAGTTTTCAGTCGCTTGACCTGATAGTGAGTTCGCATCATCGGCGATTACCAAAGCTGGCATTTGATTCAATTCAGACAACCAACCGTCCATGATTATGTTCGCCATTTCGTCTTGTGGCAAGAGCATAATTGGTGCTTTTGTATCGTTCAAAATGAACTTAACACGATCAATTGGATACTCTGGAGAGATCGGGACATATGTTCCTCCAGCTTTTAATACAGCCAAAATACTGATCACCATCTCTACTCCTCTTTCTAAGTATAATCCAACAAACGTATCCGCTGGCATCGCTTCATTGTTGTTGCTTTGGTAGGTATCACGAATAACTCTGGCCAATTGATTTGCCTTTGCGTTTAATTCGCCATATGTCAATGTTTCTGTTTCAGAAGTTAAAGCGATATTGTCAGGAGATAATGCTGCTTGCTCCTCAAACAAACCGTGTAATGTTTTATCGAAAGGATAGACTTCTTCAACTCCTGACCAATCGGTCAATAGCACCTCTTTCTCATTAGCTGAGATCGCGTTTATTTGCAAAACGGCTTGTTCTTGATCCGAAACAATTTCATTAAGGATTTGCCTATATAATTCTAGAATGCGTTTTACACTTTCTTCTTTAAATAAACTCACTGAGTAGTTGAAAATTCCTTCAATTTTACTCTCGTTATTTGTTAACAACAGGCCTAAATCAAATCGTGCTGGTGCATATAGGCTCTCCCCTTCTTTTAAATCTGTCTCAACAAATGGTAAATCGTTCTTGTTATCTTCAGAGGCGCCAAAATCTTGTAAACCAAATAGTACTTGAAATATCGGATGTCTAGAAGCATCTCTTTCCACCTTAAGTTTATCAACCATCTTCTCTAGTGGTAACTCTTGGTTTATCTTTGCTTCTGTTATAGTTTCATGAACTTGATTGATTAACTCTTGAACTGTAATTTCAGAAGACAACTGTACTCTTAATGGCAGAGTATTCACAAAAAAACCTATTATATTTTGTGTCTGCGCATGCGGTCGATTATCAGAAGGAGTACCAATGATCAAATCTAATTGACCTGATAATTTCTGTAATAAAATATAATATGCACTAAGGAGAATCGTATATAATGTCGTTTCTTGACTTCTTGCCAATTCGCGAAGATTACTAGAAATAACGCTATCCAATTCAAACGTGTAATCACGTCCCCTATAATCAATTTGTTTTGGTCTAGCGAAATCAGTCAGCAAATTCAATGTTTCAAATCCCGTCAATTTTTGCTTCCAATAATTCAGTAATTGATCTAAGTTCTCCCCTTGGATGTAGTCACGTTGCCAAATAGAATAGTCAACATATGTAATATCCAACTGAGGTAATTCTATTGCTTCATCGTTTACTAGTCCTTGATAAAGGATTGCTAATTCGCTAATAAAAATATCTGTCGACCAACCATCCGAGGCAATGTGGTGCCATAAAATCAATAAATACTGCTCTTCTTTCGTATCAAATTGGTGAAGTCGAATACTCGGTTCAACAGTTAAATCAAAAGGCTTTTCAATTTGCTTATCAACCAAGTGCTCCAATTCTTGTTGATTTTGAGCTTCGTGATTTTGAACCTCTACCCTCGTATCAATAGTTTTTTGGTAATTTTTACCTGATTCATTTACCAAGAAAACAGTTCGTAATACTGGATGTCTATCAATCAATAAGTCAAACGCTTTCCTCAAAGCGCTCCAGTTTACATTTGCCTTTAATTTCGCAAAATAAACCATGTGATAAGCACTGGTTCCTTCCTCGAATCGCTCAATAAACAATAGCCTTTCCTGAGCAAACGACAAATTTGGCTGCTCTACATTAGCATTCGGTATTGTAACAAGCTCTTGATCGAGAATGTTGTTTGTAATTCCACTAATGGTTTTATGTTTGTACAACACATTTAGAGGAATGTCGACTCCAATTTCAGCTCGACATTGCCATGAAATTTGCACAGCAGTAATAGAGTCTCCTCCTAGTTTAAAGAAGTTGTCATTGATTCCGACTTGCTCTATTTTTAGAATCGATTCCCAAATACCACACAGTTTTTTTTCGAGATCCGTTGTAGGTGCTGTATAGCTTTCAGAACTTTTAAAGACCACTTTTGGCAATGCATCACGATCCAATTTACCATTAGTAGACATTGGCATTTTCTCCAATTGCATAACAACTGATGGCACCATATATTCAGGTAGCTTTTGAGCCAATTCACTCTTCACCTTCTCAATATCAACTGATTGATTTTCAGTAGAAACTATGTATGCAACTAAATATTTTCTATCGTATTCATTTAAGAGAATAACGACGGCTTGATTTATTTCGCTCAGCTCATGTAATTTCGTTTCAATCTCTCCTAACTCAATTCTATACCCGTGAAATTTAACCTGAGAATCAATACGCCCTATAAACTCTAAGCCTTTACCAGGTAGAAAACGAACCAAATCGCCCGTTTTATATAACGTTTTATTATTCGAGCTGAGTTCTTTTGAAAATTGATTCGGAATAAATTTTTCTGCTGTTAATTCTGGTCGATTCAAATATCCTCTTGCAATTCCTGCTCCTGCTAAATGCAATTCTCCAATCTCACCTTCTTCAACCTGCTTTCCATTTTCCGACAATACGTAGGCCTGTTCACCATCTATAGGGAAACCAATGCACCTTTCGTTTACACCATCATACTTTGAAAAAGTACTCCAAACACAATCTTCAGTAGGGCCATATCCGTGATAAACAGTACCAAAAGTACTTACCAATTTATCAAACAATGATTTTGCCCCAGACTCACCTCCAATAAAAATAGAAATGTGATCGAGTTCTTTGAACTGTTCGTTCTGATCAAAAAACAAGCTCCATGCAGACGGAGTTTGTTGAATCAAATTTATTTCAGAAGCATGCTCCTTTAGTCTTTGACGAGCATTATAAATATCTGAAAGGATTATTTTCCCTCCAGTAATAATCGGTAAAGCGTAATCTACTCCGAATACATCAAACGTATAATTCGTTATACTCAATGTTGAAATTGGCCCCTCAAAAAATTGATCATTTAAGTTGGTGATAAATTTTGAAAAT
The DNA here is from genome assembly GCA_047630755.1 of Crocinitomicaceae bacterium. Lineage (GTDB taxonomy): Bacteria > Bacteroidota > Bacteroidia > Flavobacteriales_D > Crocinitomicaceae > UBA4466. The sequence continues at coordinate 3,611 of JBLHYG010000011.1, forward strand.
GTTCCATTCTCAATCATAACACCTTTAGGATTTCCGGTAGTTCCAGAGGTATAAATTATATACGCTAAATCAGACAGAGCTGAATTGTTATTTAAATCAGATTCTGGTAAGTGAGCGACAGCAACGCGATCATCTGCGGCAATAAATGGTATTGATTTTTTACCCGAATTTAATAACGTGTTTAATTTTCGCTCAAATTTCGCTTGTCCTATTAGGATAGCTATATCAGCATCTTCTATAATAAAGTCCGTTCTTTCTGCTGGATAATCAGTTGAAATAGGGATGTATGCAGCACCGGCTTTTAAAACAGCCAGAATACTCACAATCATTTCAGGACCTCTTTCAAAGTAAAGACCTATTGCAGTATCAGCGCACAGTTCTTTCTGATACGTCGCTTGATACTTTTCTCTTATCGAGAAGGCAAGTTTGTTCGCCCATACGTTAAGTTCAAAATAAGTGATGTCTTTATTTTCAAAAACAAGGACTACTTGGTACGGTGTTCTTAGAACTTGCTTTTCAAATAATTGATGTAGCATATCGTTGATAAAAAAATTCAGTTAAAATTCGGTGGTAGACAGAAAGGATTACAAATCCTAAAATTCGATTTTCGAATAATTTAAATTGGGACTAAGAGATTTAGCCCTTTACTTTTTCTAAGAGATTATTCGACACCTGATTTAGTACGATCACTTTCCTCTTTACCGATATCATTCTCTTTATAGCTCAGGACCTTTAATCTTCCAAAATTGTATTTCAGAGTCAAGCGTATAAACCTAGTGTCCGAAACAACATTAAATGTTGCATTTGTCGTTTCAGAATATTGAGTTCCATTATAAATCGTTGTTCTAAAAATGTCTCCAGCATAAAGTTCTACTGCGAGCTTATTTTTCATAAGGTTTTTACTCACTGAAATATCAACATTTCCAAAAGGCTTTAAAGAAGAGATCCCATTACTACTCCCCGAAACAAATTGACCAATTACTTGTAATGTGAACCATTTTTTGATGTTAAATGAACCAAATCCATATACGTAAATTTGCGGCTTCGGTTTAATGTTACTTGATAAGAAGCGTTCATCTCTTGATACTGAATAATTTAATCCCGAAACCAAATAGCTAACGAATTTCTTGGAAGGAATTGGAAGCGTTAATGTTGCGCTATATCGATCTATTGCACTTACATTATCAAATGTAATTATTGTACGATTTGCTACTTCATCCTGAATAAAAAATTGCTGTAATTCATTCGTGATTCTTGAATACCCCAATACCACAAGGTTTGCGTAATTAATATCTATAGAATTATAGTATGTTGGAAGTAAATAAGGATTTCCTTGGCTTACAGAAAAAGAATCAATATAAACGCTAACCCCATTTAAATAATCAAACGGAATTCGTTTAATCTTCATTGCATAATTAAGAGAGAATTTCCCCTTTAATATTGAAGCGCTCGGGAATATATTCAAATATGTTGTGTCATAAAGAGCAATATTTCCACTACCCAGAACATTAGATTTTGTATATTCTGCTCTTAGCCCTAGATGAAACATCACCGACTTTATTTTATGTTCATACTCGGTATATCCAGCTAAATAATCTTCACTATAATTCAGTCCTGATGTGAAGTCTTGTGCAGAAATCCAATTTTGATTTTCATTCTCCCGAATTTCAAATGCCGATTCAGTTTCGTTTCTAACAGAAGATATTTTCGCACCTAACCTTAAGGTGTTCTTATTCTTCATTTTCAGCTCGTATTCAATGTTCCCTGTGTAGATATCGATTGCGCTTAAATAGTCAACTTTTTTTTGCCAGATTGGAACTTCTACACTATCAACAAACGTTTCTCTCAATATGTTTGTATAGCTATCTTTTTGATTAGAGTATTGTCCCCCAATTGATAAATTGCTACCTAACGAATCGAGGTTAATGAGATAGTTTAGACTAAATCTATTCAACAATAGTTTGGTTGGTGATATATTCGAATGTGACAATAAGCGGGAATTAAAGCCCGATCCGATTCGAAGATTATTTTCGGTATTTAGGTCGTAATCAGAATCAGTATACCTTCCATTCCATTGAAGAGAAATAACACTCTTCTTTGTGAGGTCATAATTGGCTCCTATTAAGTATGAAGATTGGTTGTTATGTCTAATATCTGTAGTCGTTTTTGCTACAGCATTAAAAATTTCCCCACCATAATCTGCGGTTCTCTCATAATCATCAATCTTACGACTAGTACCGAGCTCGATATTATAATTTCCAATGAGCTCCAGTTTCCCCTTACGATAATTTATTCCAGCCTCCGAATATGACAAAAGGCCAAATCCTTTTCTGACATTTTGTTTCAAATTAACTTGAAATCCTTCCTTATTAAAGTTTTTTGTTACAATTCGAATAACTGCCGTCGCGTCAGCTTCATAGCGCGCTGAAGGGTTTGTTATTACTTCGATTGATTTAATTTGACTTACAGGAATAGCTTTCAATGTCTCAAGCGGAACTTTTTGATTATCAACGTAAAAAACAGGGCTTCCTTTCCCGAGAACGGTTACGTCACCGTTAATAACAATAACTCCAGGAGATTTTGATAAAACGTCCAATATCGAGGTGCTTGAACTAAGCATAGTCCTATCTACATTGACTATAAGAGTTCCTCTTTCAGAAGTTTCGAATAATGGGATTCGCGCAGTCACTGTAACATCCCCCAATTCTGAATTAATCAACTCCATTTTAATTGTTCCCAAATCAAGAGGCGTAATAAGCTCCGACTTATTCACCGAAATAAAAAGGTCAACAAAACCGTAAGCCCGAACCTTTAATAACACGTCTTTGTCGGTTGGAACTGAAATTTCAAATGCTCCATCTAAAAAATGTTCTCCCTTGATTAAACTGGAATCTATAGCGGAAAGTAAAAGTACATTTCCCAGCACTAAACTATCGTTTTCATCGACGACTTTTCCCTTGATATTTTGACCTTCTTGGGAGAATAAAAAATTAATCGACATAACAAATCCTACTAGGAGAAAAATGCTTCTAAGCATAGATGTTTTTTTTAGAAATAAGAGTGCAATTATAGTTTCTTTTTTTTAAAAATCAACATGTAATATAACGTAATGATTAACTTTACGCACTTGTACTCAAACAGTACACGTACATGTACGCAATCCTACCCACCCTATGAAGCATAAGTATTAAACAATTGACAAAAAGCTAATATATTATCTAAATTGCTATGCACGCATTGCTTTTAACTAGTTTAACATCATCTTTAAATCGGAAATGTAAGAAGCAAAAAAATACAAGTATTAGCATGACGGAATCTTTAAAAGATGGCGATTTATTCTTGTTTCTTTCAGGACGAAATCTATTCTTTATCTTAAAATAAATCAGTAAAATAATAAGCACTTGTACTATCGGTTAAAATCGAAATATCTTCTCTTAAAAACAGAAGATATTTCGATCCTCTATACCGCGAAAAAAACACTCATTTTTCAAAAACAAACCACTATTGACTGAAAGTAATTCTTATTCAACTCAGGAAACTCTTGTTGTAGTTTTCTTGAATTCCTATCTTTTGTTTTTTTGACACTTTTGATGTTGTAAATCGACGTTATATTATTTTACTTAAATGCATCCAATGTGTCAATTTTAAAATGGAATACAGACAAAACAGGCAAACACAATATTCAATTCCGTACTCACAATCTTAAGCTCATAGGTTCGAATCTCGTCCCCATTATTACTTTTCACTCAAAAATTAAACAATAATTGAAATTTAATATAGTTTTTTTTTGAGTGGTAATTTAGAGTACCAAAATGCCTGATTTTGCGCCCAATTGCGATCAAATGTATTTCCTAACCTTCTAAAACACCTATAAACAGGTTTTTCACTTCAGATTCATAACCCGGAGATTTGAAACAACACCTTGTTTAGTCATCTGATGATTCCCTATCGAACGCAATGCGTTCTCTTCTCTCGCTACAGAAAAAAGTCCAGTTAATAACTTGACTTTTTTTTGCTCATGTCTCGTCCTGAAATAAGTCGACAACAATTCAACTTATTATGAAGAACAAAGATTCTAAAAGGGAAAATCGCAGTCAACAATACTATACTTTAGCTTTTAAATTGTCGATGGTTTCCTAGGTGAAAAAGGCAAAATGACTTACAAGCAGGCTCAAAAACGCTTCCATTCACAACAATAACATGTCGTTCATTACAATTAATTGATGACTCCGTTAAATTCATTTAAATTCGATGTTTGAATCATGTAAAAACTACTGAAATGAGAAAATTCTACACTTTAATTCTGTTAGTGTTATTGACACTAACATGTAAAGCACAAAACACAACTTTGGATTGGGCCAAACAAATTACCGGCGGTTCAGCTACTCCAAATTCGATGGTGACTGATGCTAGTGGTAACATTTATATCACTGGTGTATTTTTAGGGACAGCAGATTTTGATCCTGGTCCTGGGGTAAATGAATTCACTTCAATCGCAGGATATGATGCCTTTATTTTGAAATTAGACCCTAATGGCAATTTCCTTTGGGCAAATCATACTTCTGGCAGTGCAAACGTTGAAGGAAAAGGAATTGCATTAGACCCAAGCGGTAACATTTATACCATCGGGGAATTTTACACCAATGCTGATTTTGGAACTGGTCCTGGGGCTGTTAACCTAACCTCTCAAGGAGATTTTGATATTTACATCCAAAAACTTGACAATAATGGTGTTATTCAATGGATCAAGCAAATAGGCGGAAGCCAAGGTCAATTTTCGACATCCATCGCTGTAGATGTATCAGGAAACGTTCATTTCACTGGAGGTTTTTATGGCTCACCGGATTTTGATCCCGGAGCAGGTACGCAAATTCTTAGTTCTTCTGGCGGAGAGGATATTTATATTGCAAAATTGAATACCAATGGTGATCACGTTTGGAGTAAAAAAATTGGAGGATCTGGTTGGGACCAAGGCACAGCCATAACAACAGATGCGAATGGAAATGTTTATACAACAGGTTATTTCACAGAAACTATTGACTTTGACCCAGGGGCGGCAGTAAGCAACCTAACGAACGATCAGAGCAATAACGCATTCGTAAGTAAACTAGATGTCAATGGCGATTTTGTTTGGGCAAAAGGATTAGGTGGAACAAGCATAAGTACAGATTATGGAAAAGGAAAAGGTATTGCGATCGATTTAAATGAAAATGTATTTGTTATTGGTGAATTCGAAGGAACCATTGATTTTGATCCGAACGCAGGTGTACAGAATTATAGTTCAGCTGGTTCTCGTGATATATTCGTCGAAAAATTTAGTAGTAATGGAGATTTAGATTGGGTAAACGTAATAGGAAACAGTGATGAACAAAACGCATCTTCAATTGTTCTGGATAATGCTGGCGCAATTTATATCGCTGGTTATTTCGAAGGTGTTATCGATGTTGATCCTAGCCCTTCAAATTACAGCTTAACATCTGCAGGAAGCAGGGACTTTTTTGTTGAAAATTTTGATGCTAATGGAAACATGAATTTTGCAGTACACTTTGGAGGCACAAGTTATGATTGGGTCAATTCGTTAGCACTTGACAATGCCAATAATATTCATTTAGCAGGTTCATTTAACGATGTTGTAGATTTCGATCCAGGACCGGACACATTGAATTTCACATCTCTTTCTAGTAATTCAATGTATACTCTAAAACTAGGTCAATGTAGCCCTGTTTACACAAGTTTGACAGCTGAATCATGTGAGTCATATGCTGTACCTAGTGGAAATCAAACATACTTCACAAGTGGGATATATAACGATACGTTATCAAATGCTTGTGGAGCAGACAGTATTCTTACAATTGATTTAACAATTAACACACCTAATTCTAGTACTGATGTTCAAACAGCATGTGGCTCATTTTTATGGGTCAATGGAGTCACATATACTTCCTCAACGGATACTGCGACATATATGACTATGAATACAGCAGGCTGTGATTCTATTGTAACGCTCGATTTAACAATTAACATTGTTGATGTAACCGTTACGAATTCTGATCCAACCCTCACTGCCACTGCAAGTAATGCAACTTATCAGTGGATTGATTGTGATAATGGAAACGTAGTAATTGCTTCTGCAACAAACCAATCTTACACTCCTACCATTAATGGGAATTATGCTGTAATTGTAACCGAAAATGGATGTAGTGATACTTCTGCGTGCTATTTAGTAGCGAGTTCTGATTTAACAGAATTGAATTTTGCAAGTGAAATTTCAATATACCCGAATCCTACAAGTCAAAATGTAACGATAGACTTAGGTGAAATTTATAACGCAATTGAAGTTCAAATTGTAAATCCACTTGGTCAAATAATTTCGAGCGAAAATTACGACATGAAAGAAATTTTGAATCTTGAATTAACTGGAGCGAAGGGTGTTTACTACGTGGTAATTCAATCAGAAAACAAGAAAGAAATACTTCGAATAATCAAAAACTAAATTTTATTGAAAAGGCTCCCAAATCAGGAGCCTTTTCAACTTAAAGCATATTAAAACGAATTGATTTTTTTTATCTTATTTCTAGTAAATAGTGTTTTAACTTCTCTTACCTCTGCATTAAAGGTGTTCATCATTACAAATAAAGAGCTGAAACAAATCTACCAGTATGACTGTGCTTTCAGAGTTAACAAATGCGACAATCAACAGTATTTTAAGAACTAAGGAAACAAAGGACGAAACAACAATGGTCTTTTTTAATATGGCGAACATTTGTCGCTATACGAAAGTGAACTTATTGAGTCCCCTATTCGTGAAAATCAAATTCGTACCGTCCGGTTTGGCGGTCCAACTTAAAATTAGTTCCCTTAATTCTTTTTACGAGTTGTTTGATTAAACCAATTCCTGTTCCCGCGTGATCACCTTCAACAAAGGAAGAGTTGTCATGATACGAGAAGTGAAAATGATTTCCTACGCGATGAATGGTGATAACCAGTTTATTGTCTGGCGAGTTTTGATGCTCAATAGAATTGGCCAACATCTCGTTAAAAATCAAACCAAAATACACGATTCGTTCACTTTTTATCAAGACTGTGTCAATGTTTGCAACTAGTTCAAATTGATTGGAGGTAATCTCATCATTGAGCTCCATAATTACAAAAAAGTATGCTTTTAAATCAACACGTTCGTTGTGAATATCTGAGTACAACTCTTTGTGAAGCGCACTGATTGTTTTAACCTTACCAGACATTTTTTCAAAAGCAATGCTATTCTCAATGCTAAGATCTTTGGAAGCAAATTTTAACATCGAAATCACCATTTGTAAGTTATTCTTGATTCGATGATTACTCTCGACCAATAATATTTGATAATCGTCATTTGCCTTTCCGACAATTCTTTTCAATTTTCGCTCTCTAAGCAAGAGTAAAGTGATACCTAAACTCATTATTAGCAGCAAAGAAATGTATAAAATCAACTCATTCGTTCTGGTCGCTTCTTTTTTTAATTGTTCTTCCTTTTTTTCTAATCTATTCTGAATCTTTTTGTTTTCGTAGAGCGCTCGAAAGGAGTTTAATTTTTTTGAGCTAATTTTTTCAATATTTTGAATGTGACTTTCTTTACATTTAAGCAGCCAAAAATAAGCCTCAGTTTTATCTCCTTTTTTTTCGTAATACCTCGATATGGTGACATACAGTTCCCGTTCAAGGGTGTGCCAGTTTTTCCCAGCAACTAAATCATTAAGTTCGTTGAACGTTAACATTGTGTTTGCAGAATCCCCTATCGTTTCATAGGTTCTCAACATATTGGTTCTGGCTACAATGTAATTTTGAGTATCCTTAACCTCCATAAAGAGCCTGGAAGACTCTCCAAGTAAATACAGACAGGAATCTAAATATTTATGACCAATTCTATAGCCCATCTCATTGTAAAGTCCGGCTTTTTCACGTTTTAAATTAAACTTTTCGGCCAAGTTTAAGGCACGTTCTAAATACAATTCCACAGAATCAAATTTTTGTTCGTCAGGTAAATTTGATTCGTGATACAAAGCCGCAATACGTCCCAATTTATCCACATGTAAACTCGGATAATCAAGCGTGTTTTCCAAGTCAGTTAAAATTGAGATCCCTTCATTGAAGTCTTTCGTTTTCCGTTTAATTTCAGCCAAAAAGATACTTGCTTCAATTGCCTTTCTCTTCCACTTTCGTTTCTTTGCAATTCGAATTGCTGCGTTTAATTCTTCAATCGATTCAGCAAAAAGGGAAGCCTCGCTGTATTGTTTTGCTAATTGAAAATGATCTTCATACGAATTTGTAGTCGCCTGATCTTGTCCATAACTGAACTGAATGGTAACAAAAAAAAATAGGAAGATCAGTCGAACGCAATTCATTTTTTAGAAAAGAAACAAATATAGGGAGATTCGAAGACTTCAATTGTAAAAAAAAAGCTCCACTTACACAGTAAATGGAGCTTCTGGATTATGAATAGTACTCGGTTTATTCTTTGATTAATTTAACGGTATGGCTTCCTTGTTCAGTCTGAAGTGTCAAAAAGTAAACTCCTGGTGTCCAATTCACAGCATTCAACTTGAATGTAGATGAACTATTCACTGAACCTTCGAATACACGTTTTCCTTCAATGGAAATAACTTGCATTGAGTTTGTGAAATCTAACAGATCACCTTCTAAAATGAAATAATCATTTGATGGATTTGGAGAAACAACAATCGAATGCTCGTCCAATAAGTCGTTGAGTCCAACAGTCGTGATACTTTCGCAAGCTGAAGTGTCTGAACAGTTATTCATCGTTACAATTACAGCGTAATCTCCATTTTCAGTAGCTGTAAAACTTTGATTGGTTTCACCAGAGATTGGATCGTTATTGTTTCCGCAATCGATCCATTGGTAGCTTACCCCTGCCTCATCGGCTGTGATTGTTAGCTCTGATACAGTTATTGCAGCATTCACTGTGTTAATCGTTAAATCCAATGTGACGATTGAATCACAGTTCGCCGCATTTGTTAAAGTATACGTTGCTGTGTTGTTCGAAGCAGTATACGTATTCCCGTCAATCCATGAGTAAGAATCACACGCCGTTTGAACATCTGTTGCCGTTGTTGAACTAGTAATCGTTAAATCCAATGTAACTGTTGAATCACAACCGAACATATTCGTTAAGATTTGCGTGGCTGTGTTGTTCGAAGACGTATACGTATTTCCATCGATCCATAAAAGAGAATTGCACGCTGTAATTTGATCTGTTGATGCGTTTGGAGCACATAATGTGATAGTACTACAATACGTTTCTGTGTTACAAAGATCTGTTACCGTAAGACATGCATTGTAAACACCAGGACCGGGATAGACGTGATATGGACTTTCCTGAGTAGATGTATTCCCATCACCAAAACTCCAAGAGAAGATCGGGTTAGATCCAGTTACAGTAGAGGTGTTTGTAAAGTTAACATCCATTAAATTAATAACATTCGTATAACTTATTGCCGTTGTAGCATTTATGATCGTTAAATCCAATGTAACAATTGAATCACAACCGTATATATTCGTTAAGGTTTGCGTAGCTGTATTGTTTGAAGATGTATATGTAATTCCGTCAATCCAAATTAACGAATCACACGCCGTTTGAACATCTGTTCCTGTTGCGTTCAAAGGGTTCAGTGTAACGGCAGCAGTTGAAGCCATTTCTAAGCGGCATGTGTAACATCCAACACCAGCAACCCAATCCGTAGCTGGATCCATACTTGCATCCAATGCTCCATCGTGATTTCCTGTCGCATCAACTGCAACAGAACTTCCTGTTCCGTCATCTAATTTATAGAGAGCTACTAATCCAGGCTCATTTCCAATCAAACACATATCCATATTTTTAGCGATTTCTGTAGGTGTTCTCAAGGTATTCCAAACACGAACATTGTCGATTTGCCCGAAGTATCGTTCATTGGGATATCCAGGATCATTCGACCCTCCAATTACAAAGTCTTCTCCTACTATTGATGTATTTATCGGATCAAGGTCTCCAATGTATTCGCCATTGATGTACATTTCCGTTTCAGTCGGAGTAATGCGAAATGCAACATGGTACCATGTGCCAGAACTCAACGGATAATTCAGGGTCGACCATGTAGTTCCATTCCACATTCCAATATAGTTAGATCCTGCGTTTACATGAAAACTGTAGCGTGAAGAGTTCGTTCCAGAGCGCATAGCGAGAAACATTTCTGCATAATTACTACTTCCGGTTGGTTTTATCCATGACTCAAGTGTGCCAATGGCAAACTCAAAGTCCAGATCAGAAGGAACGACAATTTTTTCATCGGCTCCATTGAATTGAACACCTGCACCAGCAGTAAATCCTGATTTGGCTTCAACAGCATAATTCATTGTTGAATTGATAGTACCTGTGCTAAAAGTAAGCGCTGTACCTGTACCTGTTGTTGGGCCTGCGATTACAGTGTCTTGGGTCTGGTCAATAAAGAAGTAATCAACTCCCGTTTCGGAGTTCTGAAGACTAATTGCTGTCGCACCGGGACAGTATAATGTACTCTGTGCTGCTGATAATGTCTGTTCTTGGATATTATTAACTGTTAAGTTAAGGGTTACGATTGAATCACAACCTGTTGAAGCCCCTCCCGAAATAGTGTGAGTTGGTGTGTTCGTGCTTGATGCATATGTATTTCCATCGATCCAAGTAAATGACCCACAACTCGCTTGAGTATCTGTTCCATACGTTGAAGTACATTGTGGTATAAACTTAAAAGTTACATTTTGAACAGGGTAACTACCTGTACTAATAAACGCAAGTCCTTCGCTTCCATCACTATTTTCAACACCCATTGTCGGATCGCCTGGAGACCCAACCGCTGGGGCTACATTGACAATGTTTAGTTCAATTTCATTGGAAGTCTCCCACAAAACTATTTCAGAGTTGAACATCTGAGCTGTTCCAACAATAACGACATTTGAATAACGTACGACGAACCTTCTATTTGGTGCGGTTCCAGTCGTGAAATATTCAATCGTTCCTCCTGTAGGATCAAGAGCGGTCCAGCCAGATGCAATGAAATTGTTTGGTGTCGCCAAGTCAGGAGGTGTTTGATTAATCCCTGTGCCAGGACCACTTGCAGCATCAAATGTTATAAAACCGTTAGAACTAATAAAAGCGTCTGTATACGAATTGCAATAAAAGTCAAAATTAAATCCAATAGGAATTGCAGAAGACAAAGTATTAACACTAAGCGAAACTGGTGTTCCAGTACCAACCTGACTGTTAATTGCATAAAAACTAGGCGTATAAGTGCACTGAGCGTACATAAATTGACTTAAAAAAATCAACAAAGATGTCAGGTAAAATCGTTTAATTGTAATCATATCGTTTTAATTAGTAATTGAGTAATACTACTCAGTCCAATCTCTCAAAACAATTTTTTGAAATGAACGACCGGTATTTGTTGTGGGTGACGTTAAATTAAGGTGAAATACTGTCGTTTATAACAAAATTGTGCTCTCTACATCAAGAATTAGAAATCGACTTCGTATTCCCCTAAATTCGCTCAACACATTGAAGAAAAATGAATTTTAAATGTACTTCCCTTATTGCAGTTGCATTGTTTTACTTTTCGCTAAATACGCTGTCTCAGCAATCCAGTACAATTAAAAAACAACTCGATGAACATTTCGAGCAGGCGATGCGTTATAAAGAAGTCTCACTTTATGGAGAAAGCATTGGTGAGTTGGATCAAGTCATCAAAGTTGCTAAAAAACACGGTTACAAAGAGAAATATATAGAAGCTAGTATTGCAAAAGCAGAATTATTCAGAAAAACGGAGAATTTTGACCGTGGTATTGAACTCCTCTATCAGCTTAAAGATACAAAGAAACACCCCAAACTTCATGTACAAAGATTAGGGCGATTGGCCGCTCTGTATGCAGAAAAACCTGACTTTCCAAAAGAGCTTAAAGCGGATTCGATAAACGCATTTGTGCAAGAAGGAATTGAGATTTCAAAACAGCTAGGATTAAAGGCTGAAGAGGCTGGCTTAAGAAATGAATTGGGTTTTTCACAGAGTCGTGCAAAGAAATTTGATCTTGCTCTAGCAAATCTATTGAGAGCCAGAAGACTTTATAATGAAATTGGAGATGAGGAAAATGAGATGGGCGTCTCAATTAACATTTTTGACCTATATGTAGGCATGGATGATTTTAAAACAGCAGATTCGATACATCCCATTTTAACAAAGAAGATAGAGAATACAAATTGGCATACGATGAAAAGTAAGCTTTATGGTATAATTTCAATTCGATATCAAGTGACAGGAGATTTAATTCCCGAGTTAAAATGGGCTGAAGAATCACATAAATCTACAGTTGCTCAAGCCCGATTAATGAATTCGAATCAGATGGCATCATTTAGAGTGATCCATGATACCGAACAGTTTAAAGAAGAAGCTTTTCAAAAGTCTTTGGATTTAGAACGCCAAAAGGGTAAAACACAACAATTGCTTTTGCTTAGTTCTATTCTCATCTTAATAATTGCAATCGTAATTCTAATTTTCTTTAGAGAAAAACGCCTGAAACTAAAACTGAACAACTCTGTTCAGGATCTAAATCTCATGAATGACAAATATGAGATGTTGATCGTTGAAAGTAATCATCGAATAAAGAATAACCTTCAAATGATCATTTCAATGCTGGAATTTACGCGTAAGGGAATGGAAAAGTCGAATACGGATATCGTTCAAAGTATGTCTGGGAAAATTCAAACCATAAGCGCGTTGCACAAACACTTATACGTTGATGTGCATAATGAATACGTTGATCTTGACACGTATTTTACGGAAATCATAGAGCATTATAAGAATATTGGTCTTAAGCATTCTATTGATCAGTCCGTTAGTAATGTTAAGGTTAGAAGCGAGCGCATCGTATATTTTGGGCTTATTCTAAATGAAATGCTTTCAAACACGCTTCAGCATGATGTTTCAAACGGATTAAACATTCAGCTTAAAATTGAAAAACGCGATGATAGTTATTTGTTTAATTATTCCGACGGCTCTTTGCATCAAGAAAGTACTAGAAAAGGCATGGGAACCACACTAATCAAAAAGCTTGTCGGCAGGATTAAAGGAGAACACTATCAACTCATTCAAAATGAAGGAACGTATCAATTTGAGTTCAAAACAGATTGATGGCTAAAAACTCTTGTAATTTCTTGAAATCGGAATGAGGTCATCTCCTATTCTCAATTCAACAGCATTTCTCTGTTCGATATAGTCTTTATTGACGATGAATGAACGGTGCGTTCGAACAAATCTTTGAGGCAATTCCAATTCAATTTCTTTTAACAATTTACGCTGTAAATACTTCTTCTTGGCAGTAACAATTTCAATATATGCACCGTCAGACTTGATGTAAAGAATATCATTCGGGTTCACTTGTTCTACGCCGTGCGCTCCGCGAATTTCTATAGTTGCAGTACTTTGCAATGCGAAAATTTCCAGAGTTACTTTTATATCATTAGGGTTAAACGGTTTGCTGATATATGCTCTTGGGTTTAATCGTGCCGCTTTGGTTAGCGTAGCCCCATCTTTATTTGCAGTCAGAAAAATAAATGGAAGCTGATGGGCTCGAATGTGTTCGGCAACTTTTAAACCTGTCATTTCTTCCGACAAGAACACATCTACAATTGCAATATCAAAGTTCCAGTCTGTTTCTGCAAGAAAATCCTCACCGCTATGATACACTCCTGCAACCGCATATCCCAGATTCTCAACCAATCCTTTAAGGTGATCAGCAGCGAAGAATTCATCTTCGATAATTACAATTTTAACATTTGACATTTTACCAGTTTATCATCACCACGAGCAAAGTAAAGTAAAACTTTTCAACTACACCCAAATTCTGTTGTAGAGGACTTATTTCTGTTGTAAACAACGCTAATATTGAAAATATTGCACGTTTATTTTCCATCCACAACAAAATCATGTCGTTCATGACATAAATCAAACTGATCCTATGTCGTTTTATTAGCTTCGCTCGGATTAACACTTTATACTAGGCGATTTAGCATATTCTTAATTCGTTAAAAAAACAAACTATGAAAAAAATTTACCTTTTATTACTTGCCGCGTTATCGCTTACGGTAGTATCGTTTAATTTCTCCTCCCAAAATGGAGGTTCTCAATTACAAAAATTGGTAGCAGCACCACCAAATTCGGGAGGGCCAGCGGTTAATGGTAATGGCGATAGAACGGGATCTCCATTGAGTGGTGGAAACTGTGCAACTTGCCATTCTGGTGGGAATTTCACTCCTAATATAGATGTATTTATCACGGATACTTTGGGCAACCAAAAGACTTCATACGTTCCTGGCGAAGTTTATATTATCGAGTACTTTATTTTAAATCAAATTGGAACACCTTCAGGATTTGGAATGCAGTCCGTATTGATGTCTTCAAATCCAGGGAACCCAGAAGCAGGAACTTTAGGCGCACCAGTTACAGCTGGCATGCAAGTTTCTTCATCGGGAGGTTATAATTATGTTGAACACTCAACGCCTAGCTCAGTTGGAATTTGGCAAGTAAGATGGACTGCTCCATCCGTAGGTTTTGGAGACGTAAATATTTATGCTTCTGGAATAGCGGCCAATTTAAATGGTGGTACTTCAGGAGATGAATCAACGCCAGCATTTATGTACACATTTCCTGAAGCGTGTTTGCCAACTTCAAGCACAGATACACAATCCTCTTGTCAACCATACACTTGGATTGACGGAAACACATACGCATCTTCGAATAATTCAGCAACGCATGTTGTTCCAAATGCTGGAGGATGTGACTCTACAATCACATTGGATTTGACTATCGCTCCATTGAACACATCTGTTACGCAAGCAAGTACAGTTTTAACTGCTGATGAGACTGGCTTGGACTATCAATGGGTAAATTGCTCTGATATGTTAGCAATCGCAGGCGCTACAAATCAATCATATACTGCAACAATTAACGGAGATTATGCAGTTATTGTAACCGACAATGGATGCAGCGACACTTCATCATGTGTTACTGTTTCTAGCGTTAGTTTGGATGAAATAGGATTTGGAAAAGATGTTTCAATTCAACCCAACCCAATGACAGAAAGCGCAACGCTTGACTTAGGGAAAATATACAATGAGATAGAAATTCAAATTGTGAATTCATTGGGCCAATCAATTTCGGTTGAACACTATAAAACGAAAGAAACAATATCACTTGAAATTACAGGTAAACCTGGCGTGTATTACGTGATTATTCAATCTGAAGAAGGTCGTATTATTCGAGAAGTGATAAAGAAATAACCAATTACAACCACTACTATAAGAAAGCCATCTATTTTAGATGGCTTTCTTCTTTCCATGAATATTTTTCCAGTTTTCTTTTGAAGAATGGTTTACGGATTGGATTATTGACGTGCATGAGGTGTCACATTCCACCTTCAGAGAAAACAAGCCATTGTTGAAAGATGAAAACTTGGTTTTCGAAGCTCAATCTATTTGATTCCCACCTGATTTCTTATACGGTTCAAAGCGAATTAAAAAGTAGAATATCCCCACACAGAGTAGAATAATACCTAAAGCAATTGTCTCCATTGGCTCATGATGCTCATAGTCGTAAACTATTAATTTTCGGGCAATTGCCAAAGCTGTGATCAGAATAACGTCCAATATGAGAACTTTAACCTCGTGTGTTTTTAAAACTTTCAATATAGAACTAAGAAATTCCAAACTAATTAGAAGGGTCAGAATTCGCCCAAACAGAACTTGGTAATCTTCATACTTCACAGTTTTTGCATCAATAAAATCAGTGAAGAAAAGATAATAGAATTGTTGCCCCACACGGATAAATGACATTAAAATCATCAATCCGATAATCACGGACAATCCCATTGTTATGTAGTTTTCAAATTCATTAAACGCACTTACGAATTTGTCTTTATAATTTTTATTATAATTCATTTAGTTTCTGTTTCCTTGATATAATTACCACCATTTTTTGTAACGGAACAATGCCATCATGAATATCGTGATAAAGATCATTAGACCCCATGTCATGAAATAACCGTTTTCCCAAGAGAGTTCAGGAATGTTTGTGAAGTTCATTCCATATATACCAACTACAAATGTCAGCGGGATGAAGATAGTAGAAACAATTGTGAGAACCTTCATTACTTTATTCAGTTTCGTTCCCTGGTAAGCATGATATTGATCTGTTAAGGAACTTAAAGCCTCACGATTAATATCCAATTCATCAATAATTTGTGAAAGATGTCCATAAACATCACTTAAATAGATTCTCGTTGACTCATCAACCAAATCAAGGTCTGCAAGCTGCCGCAATGATTCCAGCGCTGGTCGGATGTCCTTTCGGAAAACGGATACTTGTTTTTTTAAATCTCGAATCGTTTTATCGAGATTGACCATCTCGTTTTGATCAATATTGTCCTCTAAATTATCAATCTGTTCTTCAAAGTTATCAGAGATTAAAAAATAGTTATCGACAATGACGTCTAGTAATCTGTACATTAGATAATCCGTCTTCTTTTTTCGGACTCTTCCTAAATTTTCTTCAATACTCTTCCGGATTCCATTAAACACATCTCCCCTTTTCTCTTGAAATGAAATCAATGTGTTTTCCTTAAGAACGAGACTTATCTGTTCGGAGTTAATAGCTCCTTCTGATGTGAGATTAAACATTTTGACGGACATAAAAATACAATCCTCATAGAGTTCCATTTTTGACCGTTGACCAATGGAGAGAATGTCTTCCAATAAAAGGTGATGGAGATTAAATGTTTCTCCAATTTTTTTTATTTGATCCACATCATGTAATCCGTAAATATTAATCCAATGAACGCCATCAGTGCTCCATTCTGAACTTTTTGAATCTTTGTGCTTATAATTGCGTTTTGATTGCTTTTCTTCATCATAGTGGATCACAGTCATTTCTACTGAATCCATTTTTTGCTTTCCAGTATGAATCAAAGTTCCTGGAAGCATTCCTATTTTTCTATGCCTTTTATCCCTTTTCACAATTTGGATTTTTCTGAGTGATTCTTATATACAATGGTTCTATGCGGGAATGGGATTTCAATTCCTTCAGCATCAAAACGTTTTTTCACTCTTTTATTGACCTCATGGTGCATTTTAAACACATTTACCGGGTCTTTAACCCAAACATAGGCTCTCAATGCTACTGCTGAATCTTCAAAGCCTATGACCCTTACTTCGATTACAGGCTCCCCATCTTCTTTTTCTTTTGGGGTCCTGTTGTCAAAAGAAAAGGAATGCTTTTCGCTTTCTTCCTGAACAATTTTGATGGCAAGATCAAGATCACTGTCATAACTAATCCCAATTTCAATAAATTCAAGTACGGCTGTTTCTTCAATACTGTCATTGACAATGGTATCAGAACTAATAACCGAATTTGGTATTATAATGCGTTTGTTTTGGAAGCTTAATATTACCGTATGTCTCAAAGTTATATCTTCAACTATTCCATAGTCCAAGTTTCCTACTTTAATCATGTCCCCAACTCTGAAGGGTCTAAAGATCACAATGAAAATTCCGCTAACTATATTTGAAAATGCTTCCTGTGCGGCAAACCCTATAATTGCAATTAAAATACCTGCTCCGGCAAATAGTGTTACAGCCAGTGTTTTTAACTGGGGTACAAGCGAAATGATACCTCCCAGTGCGATCAACCAAATAATGAAGGAAGCAGCGTTTTTAAAGAACTTGATTCGGGTAATGTCCACTTTGATTTTGGAATCTCCCTTTAAAAATGATCGATTGATCATCCAACGCATTAAACGCGATAGAATAAAAGCTCCAACAAAAATTGAAACCATCAGAATTTCTCTGTGCCAAATATTCAGTACATTTTGGATTTGATTATACATAATGTATTGCAGTTTTAATTACGAAACTATTGATTATAAGAATAGGATCGATACAACTGAGTGTTATTTAACCAATCAATTTTTGTTTGTGACGCATAAAGCTGAATTAGTAACACCCTTTGTAAAAATGGAATATAGAATAATTCCTAGGTCATCAGTTCGGAAAAGTTAATAGGCGCCTTAATTTGAGCCTATAAGGCTAGTAATCATAATCCTTTAGTCGATGGAAATTACCACAATGCCGTTATCGAATTTTCTTAACAACTATTTCTCTTGATAATTCTTTGTAATTACAGCCATTTTCTATTTTTTGATTGATTGTATATTTTCCACTTTTCTCATAAATGTGTTTAGGGCTATCAGCTAAAGAAGTTAACCCATCACCGAAGCTCCAAGAAATTGTATTGAAATTTTCGGCCCTGTTATTAATTTGAAGTTTATTGTTTTGGAGAATCAGATCGTATCCAAGCACTAACTCAGGAGACTCCGGCTTTAAACTCCATTTATCAAATTGATTAATTACAATTTGTGTAGCAGTTAATTCTATAGAATTCCGCAGATCCTGCGATAAAATCGATTTTGCGGTATTATTTACCGGGCTGACTCTAAAAATACTCGCATAAAAAGTACAAGCAGCCAAATAAGCCCCTTCTTTTGATGGATGGTATAAATCTTCATTGTAAAGATTAATAAGGGGATAGTTTTCGCGAACTTCTCGCCAAACTGAGCCAACGGGAACCAATCCCGCTGAAAAAACACCTACAAACCTCAAATATTCTTTCTCAATTACTGATTGCATTAAGGAATAAGTAGAGATTAAAGGCGAAGAGTTTATTCCATTCTTGTACCCCCATGTTTCATAAAAGAGAATTTTTGTGCAATCATGATTCGCTCGAATACTATCTACGATTTTACGGGCAAACGGCAAACAGTTTTTGTCAATTGAATCTGTAGGTCTTGCAAACTCTTTGCTGTGCCCTTGAATCACAATATAATCCCACTTTCTCGATCGGATTTTTTCATAGGTTTTCGCTTGATCGGAGTGGTACTTTAAATTCATTCCCCCCTTAACTACTGTATCTACATATGTTTTCCGACCAAAGGATTCCGCTATTTCCTTAAACTTGAAAGGCATATCATATGTAAATGTAAAGCTATTCCCGATGAATAGAACGGAAGTCTCTTCTTGTGAATAGACTTCTGTTGTTTGAAAGATTAAGGCCAGTATAATTATAAATCTCATGTTGTCAAAAAATGCGGTTGTATTTTACTTAAACAAGTATGTCTTTCCCTCCTATTCTATTTCAATTAAAAAAACATACGGCTTGATCCGTTTATATTGGGCAGCTAATGTCAATTCTGAAAGGTTTCCTTCAGAAAACTCTGGCTTCTCAGGCAATAATTTCACCAAGCTCATCAAATAGTCTAACTTAATTGCGTAGCTCACATTTTCTGCTCCGAGGTGTTTGGCATTCACAATGGCAATGAGGTTACCTTTCTTATCGAAAACAGGGCCTCCACTATTCCCAGGTTGAACCGGCGCAGATAATTGATACGTCTTAGGATCCCCTTGATATCCCGACGAGGAACTGATGATTCCATTGGTGAGTTTGACTTCATTTCCCATTGTAGTAATCATTGGGAAGCCCAAAACGAAGATACTTTCTCCGTTGTCTTGAAGACTCTTATCAAATCCATAGGGAATGTTATCAAAATGGCGAAAAGAGTCGTCCTTAATCTGTAAGATTGCCAAGTCATAGTTCTTATCAACTAGTTTGACAACCGCTTTGTAGGTGAACGTTGAATCTCCATTTGTGCGTGTTACGTTAATTGACTTTGCATTTTCAATTACATGGTGATTTGTCACAATTAGTCCGTCCATTGATAATGCAAAACCCGACCCACTAGATTTGATCATAGACCTGTCAGTTCCCAAAGGAAACAACTTTACATACTTATGCAAAGGAACGGGGAAACCTACTGAGGCTAGATTTAACATATTCACTTCATCCATAAAAGCATAGACATCATCTATTTCCTGCTTGCCAGCATCGTACCAAATTGCTTTGTAAAAATTCACGGTATTTGTTGGGATTATTTTACCCTTTAACTCACCTTCAGTCCAGTCCTCTTTGTTTTTAGCTCCGCTTAAATATATTATCCAATACTCCTTCACAAAGGGCTCAAAAAACACAGCAATTTTATATTTACCTTCAACATAGTCTTCCGGATTCAATCTTACTCGCTCGTAAATCCCTGATATATTATCCGACTTACTTTTTGAAATTTGTTCTCTTATGAGACTTTCGGTCCAATCCGTTTTGTGATTGGGCAATTTCAAACGTTTAATTGGATCATAATTACATTTGACAGAATAAAGTTTATTGAATTCATCCGTGAACTTTACCTCGGCTTTCTTTAAAGATGTAATTTGAAATGAGCCAGTGCTTTGAAACTGAAAAAAATCTCCACGACAAGTTATAAATGTAATACCAATATGACGAATCGTTTTGTTGTCAATTTCTCCCGATATAATTACATCTGCGATATCACAATTTGACTTGGAAGAGTTAAATACTTTCGATTTTTCCTCACTTGTTAAGGCTACATAGGGAATCCCTAATGACAACAAGTACTTCTTTCCATATTCATACACCAATGAGTTTCCTACCCCAGCATCAATATCCTTTTGTATTTCTTCCGGGTAAGAAATGTTCGCGAATTGAACACCACTCAGAAAATCATCAATCTTCAATGATGGATTCGACTGAAAACTAGGTTTGTTCTGCGCACTAAGTGTGAATGCAGTTAGAATTGCAAAAAGAGTGACAAGACTTTGTGTTTTCATGTTTTTCGTTTTTTATTCTTTGACTAAGTATTTATGCTTGTGACGCATAAAATTGAATTAGTAACACCAAATGTAAAAATGGAACATAGAATAACAGGTAATTCATTGGCTAAACAAATGATGACCTATCGAACAATCAGAATTTAGAAGTAGTGTTTAGATGGCTGGATGAAAACGATTATAGATTCCTCGAAGACGTTTTCTAGCTCTAAGCAATCGCATTTTTAATGCAGGAATTGTCTCAATACTTAATATGTATCTGATACGTTCCAAATCCATTCCTTCCCAATATTTCAGTACTAAGATCGCTTTGTCTTCCGGTTTCAGAAGTTCCAATAGAAGTGTCAACCGCTCTTTTTGAAGATCCATAATTTGAATTACTTCTTTTTCATTCGGTTGATCGGGAATATCCAGTAAACTTTCCCAATCATCAAATTTTATCCGTTTGTTTTCCCTTAGATAATTGATACAGTGGTTATACGTGATTGAATAAAGCCAAGTACTATATTTCGCTTCTCCCCGATATTTTTCAATCGCATTGAAGGCTTTTATTAAGATTTCTTGGGTCTGATCTTCAGCCACAGAACGACGGTTGGTCATCGTAAGGCATTTGGCAAGAACTTTTTCATGATAGCGATCATGAAGTATTTTGAAAAATTTCTTTTCTCCACTTGCAATCAATTGTACAATTTCCTGATCTGTTAAACCCTTCGCTTCACTAATTCTCATAATTGTAAACCTACCCATTAAGGCTGCCAATTCAAAAGGATTCGTGGGCTTATTTCTATGGTCTTGTTACTATTTCAATTTCCTGTGTCTGAATAGTATTGAACATGAATTTAAAGCCATTACTTTATTCATTTCGAATAATGACAAATTTCATTTTTTGAATTTAGAATCGTGTAAACGCGTAAATTTGGCCTAATAATATTTGAATAAGATAGAATGAAAAAAGTAATAGAAAACATAGAATTACAGTTCTTGACCATTGATGATTATCAAGAATTAAAAGCAACAATGATTGAGGCCTATTCCAACATGCCCGATTCATACTGGAAAGAGTCACAGATTCAATCGCTTATTAACAAATTTCCTGAAGGGCAAGTAGTCATTAAAATCAATGATCAATTGGCAGGTTGTGCGTTGTCAATAGTTGTCGATTATAATAAATTCGATGAATTTCATACGTACAAAGACATTACTGAAAACTACACGTTTGATACGCATGATAGTGATGGAGATGTATTGTATGGAATTGACGTTTTCATTAAGTCAGAATACCGAGGATTAAGACTGGGGCGAAGGCTATATGATTATCGGAAGGAGCTTGCAGAAAAATTAAACCTAAGAGGTATTGCCTTCGGAGGAAGAATTCCCAATTACCACGGATATGCTTCAACACATACGCCAAAGGAATATATTGAAAGTGTGAAAAGAAAAGAGATTCACGATCCTGTCTTGAATTTTCAAATGTCAAATGATTTCCACCCATCAAAAATTTTAAAAGGGTATTTGGAAGGTGACAAAGCATCGAATGAATTTGCGGTTTTATTAGAATGGGATAACATCTACTATGAGAAACAGACGAAGAAAACGGCATCGAAGAAAAAAGTCGTACGATTGGGTCTAATACAGTGGCAGATGCGATTGTACAAAGACCTGGAGGAATTGATGCAACAAGCAGAATATTTCGTCGATGCTGTATCTGGTTACCGATCAGATTTTGCCTTGTTTCCTGAATTCTTTAATGCGCCGTTAATGGCTGATAACAATCACCTTCCTGAGTCTGAGGCAATTCGAGAACTTGCGAAATTCACTCCAGAGATCGTGCAGAGATTCGCCAAACTAGCGATCTCTTACAATATCAATATTATTACGGGAAGCATGCCTGAAATAAAGGATGACCTTCTTTACAATGTGGGCTATTTGTGCAAGCGAGATGGATCATTAGAGCGTTATGAAAAACTGCATGTTACACCTGACGAGGCTAAAGTTTGGGGAATGCAAGGCGGAAATGAACTTAAAACATTCGACACGGATTGTGGGAAAATTGGAATCCTTATCTGTTATGATTCTGAATTCCCAGAATTAAGTAGAATTCTGGCAGATGAAGGAATGGACATCTTGTTTATTCCATTTCTAACAGACACACAAAATGGATATTCCAGGGTGCGTCATTGTGCTCAAGCTAGGGCAATTGAAAATGAATGTTACGTTGCTATTGCTGGAAGTGTGGGCAACCTGCCAAAAGTGCATAATATGGATATTCAATTCGCTCAATCTATGGTCTTTACTCCTTGTGATTTTTCTTTTCCCGCGAATGGAATTAAGGCTGAAGCAACTACAAATACTGAGATGATATTAATTGCCGATGTGGATATTGATTTATTGAGGGAGCTGAATCAGTTCGGTAGCGTTAGAAACCTCAAGGATAGAAGAAAAGATTTATTCCATTTGGGGAAAATTTAATGGGGTCACTAAGGCAATCGATTGTAATGTTACTATTTTTCGTTTTCCTGTCTCAATGATTAATAGTGGACAAAAGTATGAGATTCATAAAAAAACAAATTAATGAGAAAGGTGGATTCCCTGGTGAATTGGCCTTTATAGGAGAAAAGAAACAAAATTTCACGAGAATTACGGTACTGGCTTACAATGAGACTGAATTTGTGGAGGAGAGAATTGATAATCTTTCAATAATTGATGATTTAATTAAAAAATACAAGGTTGTTTGGATAAATATTGATGGGATCCATAATAAATCAAAGATCAAAGAAATTGGTGAATATTTCAATATTCACCAATTGATCTTGGAAAATATACTTCATGCCGGCCAATCTCCCAAAATTCAGGTCGATGAGGGGGATGTTTTTACAATATTCAAAATGTTAACCCTCGACAAAGAGGCAAATCAGGTTGATTCTGAACAATTATCTCTTTTCCTTCAAAAATCAGTACTCCTAACATTTCAAGAAAAGAATGGTGATACTTTTGAACCTGTTCGAAATAGAATAAGGAATAAGAAAGGCCGCATCCGATCAAAAGGTGCCGACTACCTTAGTTTTTGCCTCCTCGACAGCCTAGTCGATAACTATTCAGATATTATCGAGTTCTTTGGGAATAGAATTGAAACTCTAGAAGAACTTATCCTAAAGGACCCGAAACCTGAGACTTTAAGATTAATCAATACTTATCAAATAGAACTGAACTTGCTCCGAAAAGTTGTTCGACCAACCAAAGATATGTTGATAAAATTCAATCTTACAAAGAACGATCTCCTCGACGATGTAACATTCGTTTTTATGGAAGACCTTAAGGAGACTGTTTTAAGAGTGTTCGAAAACATAGAAAGTTTAAAATCGATTTTAACAGATCTGTTGAATATTTACAGCACCCATGTAAATCATAAGTTGAATGAGGTAATGAAAATTTTAACTATATTTTCGGCCATTTTCATCCCTCTCACCTTTATTGCTGGTATATACGGGACAAATTTTGATTACCTACCAGAGCTGAAATTTAAATACAGCTATTTCTGGATGCTAGGAATAATGCTGGTATTGGTTATTGGTATGGTTATCTTCTTTAAAAGAAAACGTTGGTTATGACAAATGATCTTTTTATTTGGCTGGGAATCGTGTTTTGTGTAACTCAATCCGCTATTTTTTCAGGCTTAAATCTTGCCTTTTTTAGTCTCACGCGACTGCGACTTGAAATTGAAATTGAAACGGAAACTTCATCGGCTCCAAAGGCTGAAAAGGTGTTGGAAATACGCAAGGATTCCAATTTCCTGTTAACAACAATACTTTGGGGGAATGTTTCCATAAATGTTTTATTGACCTTGTTATCTGATTCCGTAATGACTGGTGTTGTTTCATTTACATTTTCGACGGTCGTTATCACCTTTTTAGGCGAAATTATTCCTCAGGCCTACTTTTCACGAAATGCTCTTCGCATGGCTTCTTTGTTAGCGCCTGTATTGAAATTTTACCAAATACTATTGTTTCCTGTCGCGAAACCATGTGCCCTATTGCTTGACTATTGGTTAGGTAAAGAATCGGTTCAATATTTTGAAGAAAGCAATATTAAGCTATTCATTAAAAAGCACATTGAAGGAAGTGATAATGAAATTGACCGAACTGAAGGCCTTGGAGCGATCAATTTCTTTTCATTGGACGATGTTTTGGTAATGCACGAAGGAGAAATTATAGATCCAAAAAGCATTGTTTCATTGGAAAGCAAAGATGGCATCATTGTTTTTCCTGAATTCAATGTCACTGCCGAGGATTCCTTTGTACAAAAAATAAATAGCTCAGGTAAAAAATGGATGATCTTCACCGATGAAAACAACGATCCAAAATTGGTTATGGATATTGATCGATATATGCGCTCAGAGTTATTCACGAAAAAGCATAAACCAATAGAGGATTATTGTCATCCACCAATTGTTCTTCGCAGTGATGCTGCCAACTTAGGAATATTAATAAAGAAGTTGAAAACAAATATTGACCCTCACTCTGACAGTCCAATTAGTAATGACATTGTTCTATTTTGGCAAAAGGATCAAAAAAGAATCATTACTGGAGCAGATATATTAGGCCAATTATTGAAAGGGATTTAATTAAAAAGATCTTTTAGCCTTATCAGAAAAAGCACATTCAATAGTGAAGACATTAATTGATTTAAACAATAGCAATGTGCGCAATAGCATCGCCATTGGTTACAATGGGAGAATGATTCAAGCAAATAATATATCCATCACACGGTGCTTTCACTTTTCGTTCAAAGAAGCCAAAAGGATCCGTAATAGTTCCAATGAAATCTCCTTTCTTTACCTGAGAGCCATTTCTAATAATGGATCTATACATTCCTGAATGGCCTGCTCTTACCCATTTTGATTTTTCAAAAACAACTTGCGAATGCTCAACGAATCGATCAATTTCAATCGGAAATTTCTTCATGCCCAAATGGTCAAGAATATTCAACGCCCCTATAACTCCGCATTTAGTTACCACTCGGTCAAGATCGAGTGATTTCCCGCCTTCAAAAAGAAGAACTTTCTTTCCTAGTTTTGTAGCAGAGTCACGGTATGATTTCTCACGTACAGATGAGTACTTAATAAATTTAGCCCCAAATATTCTCGCTAGATTAATTGTTTCATCATCATCTTTTGAAATTCGTATTTGTGAATAGTTAAATCGCTCTGCACCGCCTGTATGGTAATCTATACAGTAATCCGCAAAAGGAACCAACTCTGTCATGAAAATATGCGCAAATTGACCGGCTAGTGTTCCCGATTTGGAGCCTGGGAAAAATCTATTTAAATCGCGCCCATCTGGAAATTCACGTGTTTTAATAATAAAACCAAATACATTTAGAACAGGCACGCATATAACCATCCCTGCATCGGGAACGTTGTATTTATTTGCAATCAATTGTCTTACAATCTCAATACCGTTAACTTCATCTCCATGAATGCCTGCACTAATTAATACACAAGAGCCGTCCTTTTTGGCGCGGCTAATTATCACAGGTACTTCAATTTTTGTGCGCGTATGAAGGCGTGCAACATCTATATTTAATCGATAACTTTTACCTGGAAGAATCTTTTCTCCGAGTATGACAATTTCACTAGACATTTCGTTCAATGTAACGGATTATACTTTTCGCTATATCCACATTTGTTGCAGCTTCAATACCTTCAAGACCGGGGGAAGAATTTACTTCCATGATCATTGGTCCAGAATTCGATTGGAGCATGTCAACACCACAGATATCCAAACGCAAAGCCTTAGCTGCTCTTAATGCTGTATTCTCTTCTTCCTCGCTTAATTGATATATAGTAGCGGAGCCGCCTCGGTGTAAATTGGATCTAAATTCCCCTTCTTTTCCTTGTCTCTTCATTGCTCCAACAACAACTCCATCAACTACAAAGGCACGAATATCTGCTCCTTTTGCTTCAGCGATGAATTCCTGAACAATAACTTTAGCCTTTAAACCATGGAATGCTTCCAATACTGACTCTGCAGCACTTCTTGTTTCTGCTAGTACCACACCTACACCTTGCGTTCCTTCAAGAAGCTTTATGATACATGGAGCGCCACCAACTTTATCAATGATAGAACTAACTTCACTAGAACTATTTGTGAAAGCCGTTTTTGGCATTCCTAAACCTGCTCGAGATAAAACTTGTAAACTTCTCAGTTTATCTCTCGAACGATTTAGTGCCTGTGACTCCAATGTCGAAAAAACCTTCATCATTTCAAATTGACGCACAACTGCAGTTCCGTAAAAAGTAATAGAAGCACCTATTCTAGGTATGATAGCATCAATTCCTTCTAATTTTTCACCTTTATAATAAATTTGAGGATTTTTCTTTTCAATAACTAGATCGCATTTTGCATGATCTACAACGACCATTTCGTGATTTCTTAACTGTCCAGCTTCAACTATTCTTTTCGTTGAGTATAGCTTTGAATTACGTGATAGAACTACTATTTTCATTTACAAATGGGGTATTTAATTTTTTATTATGATTTCTACTTCTTGTGACGCAGAAAACTGAAATAGTAACACTTTTTGAAGAAGACAGCATGCTAAATCAATGCAGTAAAACAGTTTAAACTAATATACTGATCATCTTCTGGGAGTTCTAAGGTCTACTAATTCATGCGTTTTCTATATCATTCACAATTTATTTTCGAAGATAACATCATTTTTTATTTGTTAATAATATTGATCTGTGAAATTCAATTAATCGCGTTACCCTTTCACTTTTTTATGTCTAAAGCATAGAATCCGCCTAATTGAATTAAGATTTAACCTTTCAACGATGAAAAATAACGCAGCAGTATTCGATAGAATAGTATTTCCAATTAACCCAGAACTTGATAATCGAAGTTCTTATAAACTTATAAGAATTTTGTCAAACACTTTTCACGCAGAAGTTGAAATTGTAGGGTCTACGGGAACTTCTGATTTAGTCGATAAAAAAAAGTGGATTCAATTCAATGAAGAAATTAAAACGCTCAAGGCAGAATTCGATGGTAAAAGCGACTTGTTAGAGAAGCAATTCACGATAAATTCAATTCCGGAGAGTTATCCTACTCTATTAGAAAACAAAATTTTTGCTGGAAATAAAAATCTCATCATTTTCACAGTCCCTTTTCTAATTACTGATTCAATAAGACCCTATATTTATTTAATTGAGAATTATTTATCAGGGAAGAAAGTTTCATTTTTGTTGATTCCTGAAAAAGCCTCTGTTTCTTCGTTTGAAAAAGTGACAATCACCTCACACTTTAACAATCAACGATTAGACCTTGCCATCGGAATCGCAGATTTCATACAAAAGCAGGTTGAAGTTAAATTACACCTACTTAACTTGTTGAAAACAGATGAAAAGTCAAATTCGTTGATTGCAAGATACATAAGCGAACTTAAGGATACGGACAAACCTGTAAAACTCACTTACGCTAACAAACGGATGAATATAAACGCTCTAACGATTGATAAAGCGTCTTCCATTGATTCTGATCTTGTTATTCGTATTATTCGTGATGAGCTCAGCGACATTCGGATTCTGAATGATTCATTTGGGGTTTCAACTTTTGATGCAACGCCGGTTCTATTAATTTTTGAATAATCCCTTGCCCTCCAAAATTCATTTAGAGTCTAAATTAGATTGGCGTTTGGGATGGGTAAATTGTTCTCATTTGGGTTAATTTGTTGTCAATAGCATCCAAACTATCAAGAACCACTAATAAACAGTCACTTAAACCTTAATCAATGAACTAAAAGCAGGGATTTCAGGAAACAGCATTATCATTTAATTCTCGGATACCGTGCATTCTTTTCTTTCCAGATTGAAAAAGATTACTTCACCCTTGTCTTTTTTTGTATTTCTGAGATTTAAAACGTTTTAGCAAAACGTTAAACCACATAATTCGAGTTCCACCTATTAACCCTTAGAGAACAAGTTATTAACATTGTAGCGTAGATTGTTAAAAACAGCGGGTTAGAGAGAAAAGAATGTGTATATTGCGCGCTTTAACTAACGAGCGAGTATTTCATAATATATCATGGAAAAAGAAAGATTTGAACTTGAATATTTATTAAAAACTTCTATTAAAGTTTTGGATAATATGTTAAGCACTCCTAGCGGATTAAGCGAATGGTTTGCTGACGACGTAAATATTAAGGACGACGTATATACTTTCCTTTGGGATGGTGGTGAGGAAGAAGCAAGACTTCTTACGAAAAAGGCAAACACAAAGGTGAAATTCAGATGGATCGAAGATGAAGAGGATGACTCTGAGGCATACTTCGAATTAAGATATGAGGTTGACCCAATGACTAAAGCCGTGATTTTATCGATTACTGATTTTGCTGAACCAGACGAGCTTGATGAATCTAGCCGTTTCTGGGACCAACAAATTGGTGAACTTAAAAGAATTCTTGGAGCTTAATTTCAATATTCTTAATTTCCAATCGTTTACATTTCACAATCTAATTTTAGACAATCTTTTTTTGAATTGAAACGACTTTACTATTTCAGTGTACGTTCATTCGCAGGTCCTTTCCTAGCTACTTTTGCGATTTCCATGTTTATATTGGTGATGCAATTCTTTTGGAAATACATCGACGATTTAATGGGCAAAGGACTGGAGATTTCAATAATCGTTGAACTTCTTTTCTACGTTTCAGCAAGTTTAATTCCCCTAGCTTTACCCCTAGCGATTCTCCTGTCTTCCATTATGACCTTTGGAAACCTGGCAGAGAACAATGAATTAACCGCGCTCAAAGCCTCTGGATTGTCTCTTTACAAGATTGTACGCCCTTTGTTTGCTGTCGTCATAATCATAGCCATGGGGACCTTCTACTTCGCCAATTACGTCATACCCGTTGCGAATCTTAAATGGCATTCATTAATTTTCGATATTCAAAACACTAAAATATCTACTGTCCTAACACCCGGTGTTTATAGCAATGAGCTTGATGGCTATGTTATTAAGGTTGACAAAGGAGAAGGAAATCAATTTGAAGGAATTCTAATCCACGATCATACAACACCCAATGAAATTAAAACGGTTCGTGCAGAATCCGGAAAAATCTACAAGTCAAAAAATGGAGCTTATTTATTCTTTGAAATGACCAATGGAACGGTGCACAGGGAACTAGAGCCGCAAACGCCAAATTTCAGTGCAGATGGAATCAATCATAGCACGCACAGCAATCATCCTGTTTGGAAATCGAAATTTGAAAAGATGACGTACAAAATTAACATCAATGGTTTCGATTTAGAACGGTCAAGAGAAGAGCTAATGAAGGACAAGCATGAAATGCTAAACGTCTTTCAAATTAATGATGCCATGGATTCAATCAAGGCGAACGGAAAGGATATTCTGAAAAATTTCTTAATGAATATCAAAAGTGGACACCCCTATTTTTCTTCCATTTCATATAAAGACCATTCAATAAAAGAAGTAGAAGATCAGAATGAGTTTGAAGTTCCAGACCACGTTGTAAATTTCAAGGACGTTGTCTACGACAAAAAAATCAAAGCCATTGAAAAAGCCCAAACAACCGTTCGAAGATTGAATAAAAATGTTGAAGGTCAGCTCAACTTCATGGACGCGTTGGAAAGGGACATGGACGATTACATGATTGAATTCAATCGAAAGTTTGCTTTGACAGCTGCGATTGTCATTCTTTTCTTTATTGGCGCTCCTTTGGGGGCAATCGTTAGTAAAGGTGGTTTTGGAGCGCCCGTTGTCATTGCTGCACTCCTATTTATGATTTATTTCGTTTTGCTTACCGTTGGCGACAACATGGCCGAGGCAGGAACGCTTACTCCAATCGTGGGAATGTGGTTCTCCTCATTCATACTTGCGCCAATCGCCGTATGGATGATGTATTCTGCCGCCAATGATCTACCGATTAATTCAAGTGAATATTGGGCAAAACTAATGGCGAAAATCGTGAAACCATTTAGATTTAAGAGATCTTGAAAACGCTCTACATAACCAGTAAACCAGCTTATCCAAAAGTAGATGGAGGCTGTGTGGCTTCTGCAAATTTTCTTGAAAGCCTTCTAAATGTTACCTCTGAGGTTAAATACTTATCTATTGCGACAACGAAACATCCATTCAATTTAGATTCATTTCCCATTCATTGGATCGATTCTTTAAAACCTGAAGGGGTTCTGATTGAAACAGCTGTTCGTCCAAAAGAAGCCATTAAATACCTTTTCAATAAAAAATCGTACAATATTGATCGTTTTTACGATCGTGAAATGTCAGAAAAAATCGTTAGTACTATTGAATCACAGCGCTTTGATACAATTATTCTAGATGGACTTTACACAACTCCATACCTTTCTGAAATCAAAAAAGCATTCAAAGGAAAAGTACTTGTCCGAACGCACAACGTTGAATTTAAGATCTGGGAAGGACGCGCGAAGAATGAGAGCAATCCAATCAAAAAAAAGTATTTAAGAGGACTGGCTAAAGATTTAAAGAAATACGAAATTGAAACATTGAATAAAGTCGATGGGTTGATGACCATTTCACAAGAAGATTTGAATGATTTCAACGCTCTTGGCATTTCCACTCCAAAGTCGAACATTACAGTAACTGCTGACATTGTAGAACAGGATCACGATTACAAGAGATCATCCATTTTTCACCTCGGAGCAATGAATTGGTCTCCAAATATCGAAGCTGTAGATCAAGTCATTCAATTGATGCCTGAATTGAGAAAGGCAAATAAAGGTTTAGAATTTCATATTGCAGGAGTTGATTCAGAATCACTATACACAACGTTTAGGGACCAAGGAATTGTCGTTGAAGGTTTCGTTCAAGATTTAAAAGAATTCGTTTCAGAAATGGGAATTCTTGTCTCTCCTATCCAATCAGGATCTGGAATTCGAGTTAAAATTCTTGAAATGATGGCTTTAGGGATCCCAGTCATCACCACCGATCTTGGCGCACAAGGATTGCTAAATTTTGATGGCGTTCGAATTGCCAACACAAAGGAAGAGATCTTATCCGCGGTTTATGAACTTGTGAATAATGAAAACAAAAGGCAAGAACTAGGATTGGAAGCGAAGAGATATGTTAATTTGCATCATAATCCAGAAAAAGTCAGCGCACAACTAATTGAGTTCATCAAGTCCACATAAGCCCAAAATCCTGATAATCGTATCCCGATTTCCTTATCCTCTTGAAAAAGGAGATAAGCTTCGTGCATACCACCAAATTAAGGAGTTGGCGAAAGAATTCAACGTAACACTATTTTCTCTTTCGGACAAACCGGTTAAAGCTGAGCATCGCGAAATCGTTCAGAAATTTTGTTCTGAATTGTACATTCATGAGCTCAAACCACTGACTCGATTCTTTAATTTGGTGAAAGCATTATTTTCAATTTTGCCTATTCAAACAGGGTATTTCTTTTCTCAAAGAGCGAAATCTAAGATTAAATCTTTAATTAAAGAGGGTAACTATAAACACATTTACTGTCAGCTAATTAGGACTTCTGAATATGTAAAAAATATTCACGACACACCTAAAACCTTAGACTACATGGATGCATTGAGCGCAGGCATCCTTAGACGTGTAGACCGACAGCCATTATATAAAAAATGGCTCTTTAAAATAGAGGCCAACCGCTTGCTGAAATACGAGCAAAGCATCTTTGATTTCTTTGAGCACAGAACAATAATCAGCGACCAAGATCGACAGTTAATTGCGCATCCGGACAGAGATAAAATTCTTTGTGTTCCAAATGGAATTGATGAATCCTTCTTCGAAAATGTTGAACGCCCAGAGAAATTTGATTTCGTCTTTGTCGGAAATATGAGCTACCCCCCAAACGTCGATGCCGTAGCTTACATTGTAAATGAAATTTTACCTGAATTCAAAAACTCAACATTACTCATTTCTGGTGCTACGCCTCACTCTTCTATTGTAAAAATAGCCAATGCGAATTCAAATATCGAACTAACCGGCTGGGTTGATGACATTCGAAAATCGTATGCAAACGGAAAGATATTCCTCGCTCCGATGATGATAGGTACTGGGATGCAGAACAAGCTTCTCGAAGCAATGGCATTGAAAACACCTTGCATCACTACAGATCTTGCCAACAACGCAATTGAAGCCAATCCTGACTCTCAAATTTTAGTAGGGAATTCCAAACAAGAAATTCTTGATAAAATTGAATTGCTATTGAACAATCCTGAGCTTCGAGAAAAAATAGCAATCGGTGGACACAACTATGTTCGAGACAATTTTTCATGGTCAAAATCAACGGAAGAATTGATCGATTTAATAAAGCGTTAAAATTTTAATCAGCGCGAAAACACAACTAGATGTCAAGTTTGATTGGGTCACTTTCCGTTAGAAGCAAGTTGCTTTCTGTTAGATGCAGGTCACTTTTCGTTAGAATCAGGTCATTTTTTGTTATAGGCAAGTCACTTTTCGTTAGAAGCAGGTCACTTCCCGTTCCCTATCAAAAACTACGTTTTTTCTTAATCTATTTAAGCTTCTAAGTGAGATATTTCCTGTAATTTTGCTAAAAAAACGAGAATGCAATTCGATCTAAATACGATAGAGGAAGCCATAGAAGACATCAAAAACGGTAAAGTACTTATCGTTGTTGACGATGAGGACAGAGAGAACGAAGGAGATTTCGTTACTGCTGCTCGAAACATCACACCTGAGATCATCAATTTCATGGTAACTCACGGTAGAGGACTTGTTTGTGCTCCACTTGTTGAAGACCGTTGCGATGAACTTGGATTGGACTTGATGGTTCATACGAATTCAGCGGCCTACGAGACGCCATTTACAGTTTCAGTTGATTTGAACGGACACGGCTGTACGACTGGGATTAGCGCAAGTGATAGAGCAAAAACAGTTCAAGCATTAATTGATCCAAACATTAATCCTGAGGAACTTGGTAAACCAGGTCACATCTTCCCTCTTCGTGCGAAAAAAGGCGGCGTTTTAAGAAGAGCTGGGCATACTGAAGCTGCAATTGATCTTTCCAGAATGGCGGGATTTGAGCCTGCTGGCGTGATTGTAGAAATATTGAACGAAGACGGCACTATGGCGCGGCTTCCTCAATTGATAGAAATCGCAAAGCGATTTGATATGAAAATTGTTTCAATCGAAGACCTTATCAAGTACAGACTCACAAATGAGTCGTTGGTTGAGAAGGTCATCGACGTTAAAATGCCAACGGAAGAAGGCGATTTCGACATGCACCTTTTCAAAGAGACAAATACTGGTAAAGAACATTTGGCTATCGTTAAAGGAACTTGGGAGAAAGACGAACCTGTCTTAATTCGAGTTCACTCTTCTTGCATGACAGGCGACATCTTTGGATCTTGTCGTTGTGATTGCGGACCGCAATTAAAGAAGGCGATGCAATTAATTGAAGAAGAAGGAAAAGGAGCGATAATCTACATGAACCAAGAAGGACGTGGAATTGGATTAACAAATAAGCTAAAAGCCTACAAACTTCAAGAAGAAGGATACGACACTTTGGAAGCCAATTTAAAGCTTGGTTTCAAAGGAGACGAGCGTGATTACGGAATTGGAGCTCAAATTCTTCGTAAACTCGGTGTTTCGAAAATGAAATTGATGTCTAACAATCCTACAAAACGTACAGGTTTGATTGGATATGGTCTTGAAGTCACAGAAAATGTAGCATTAGAAATTGAAAGCAACAAACACAACGAGTTGTATTTAAAAACAAAACGTGACAAAATGGGTCACACTTTGAAAGCCGATAAATAATATGCTAATAGCCAACGGAATAACGAAATCATACGACGACCTTCAAATACTTAAGGGGATTAACCTTGAAATCAAGGAGGGCGAAGTTGTTTCTATTGTTGGCTCATCAGGTGCAGGAAAAACGACATTGCTTCAAATCCTGGGAACGCTAGACCGCCCTGATGGTGGTGAAGTCTTAATGAATGGAGTCAACCCATTTAATCTTTCTGCAAACAAACTTTCAGCATTTAGAAATACGCAAATTGGATTCATTTTCCAGTTTCACCAATTGCTCCCTGAATTCACAGCGGTTGAAAACATAGCCCTCCCCGCTTTAATTAAAGGCGTCAACCTTAAAGACGCGAAAACAGAGGCAATGAAACTTCTCGGACTCCTCGGACTTGAAAACCGTTCGGAACACAAGCCGAGCCAACTGTCTGGTGGTGAACAACAACGAATTGCCGTAGCGCGATCTTTAATCAACCGTCCAGGTGTAATTTTTGCAGATGAGCCGTCGGGAAACCTGGACAGTCAAAATTCATCCGAATTGCATCAGTTGTTCTTTAATCTAAGAGATGAGCTGAACCAAACCTTCGTAATCGTTACCCACAACAACGAATTGGCTGACATGACCGATCGTAAATTAGTCATGCGCGATGGATTGATTGTTGAATAAACAATTGCGATGTCAGAGATTCTAGATGAAATAAAGCAATCTAAAAAGACAACCAAATTATCCAAAAATGGGAAAGAGTTAAATCTTGTAATTGGTGTTATTGTAGTAATTTCTGGAGCACTATCTCTTTGGTATGGCATATACAATGAAATCCAAATGCATAACGATGAATATGCCTATTTGTATTTAACATATCTAGGCGAATTCAAAATTGCACTCATCTTACTAGCAAGTCCAATGGCTATTTTGGTATCGGGAACTCTACTTCTTTGCAAGAATCGGATTGGATGGCTAGGCTCCTTAAGCTCATGTATCTTTCTAACGGCAATCACAATTTTCATAGGACTAGTTACCAATGAGGTACCTTGGCTTTACCTGGTTGGTCTTTTATTCTTTGCATTCACCCTCTTATTACTTATTAAAAATTTCAGGGAATATTATCACTTCAAATTGGAAAACCTGTTTTTCGTGCTAGGTGTTCCAATTGCGTTAATCCTCTTAGTAATTATCCTATGACAACCTTGGAACTCAAAGAATACCTCGATTTCAAAACGGAACAATACAACACTCCCCTCTTTATTGAATCCGACCCGATCCAATTGCCGCATCGTTTTTCAAAGAAAGAAGATATTGAGATTGTCGCCTTCTTGGTTTCTACAATCGCTTGGGGCAAACGCGAAATGATCATTAAGAATGGCGAGCGTCTTATTGAGATTATGGGAGGGACACCGCACGACTTCATTCTGAACTATACCGCGAACGAGCCCATCGAATTCGTTCATAGAACCTTCAATTCCATTGACTTGGACTTCTTTTTTCGCAGTCTACAAAACATCTACATGAATCATGGCGGAATGGAAAATGCATTTCAACCGCACGCTGAGTATCCCGGAGCACAAGGAAGAATCATCAGCTTCAGAAACCTATTCCTTACAACAGAACACGAACAACGTTCAGAGAAACACATCTCCAATCCAGCAAAGAACTCAGCAGCAAAGCGCATCAACATGTTTTTGCGCTGGATGGTTAGAAATGACAATTGCGGAGTTGATTTTGGCATTTGGAATTCAATTCCAGAATCTGAATTGTGCATCCCACTAGACGTTCATACCGCTCGCATGTCAACGGAGCTAGGTATTCTAAAACGCAAGCAAAACGACTGGAAAGCGCTTGAGGAGATCATGACAGTACTAAGAAAGCTCGACCCTAAAGATCCATCCAAATATGACTTTGCGTTGTTTGGGATTGGTGTGTTTGAGAAGCGCTAATAATTCATAATTATGAATTGATAAATATAGATTCATAATTATATAATTCTATCTTTGAATCTATGAAGTTTTTGTACCCTGAATTTCTTTGGGCTCTCACGGTTCTCGCCATTCCGATTATCATCCATCTATTCAATTTTAAACGGTACAAAACACTTTATTTCTCAAGTTTAAGTTTCATTAAACACGTCGATCAAAAGACGAAATCGACACAACGATTAAAGCACCTACTTGTTCTGTTAACGAGATTGTTAGCATTTCTGTTTTTAGTTCTTGCTTTTGCTCAACCTTACTTTTCCGACAGTAAAGAGGAATTGAATTCCAAGAAATCGATTACATGTTTCTATTTGGACAACTCCTTTTCAATGCAAGCGAGAGGTCCTGAAGGAGAATTGCTTTCTGAAGCCCGAGAAAAAGCCAAAGAAGTGATAAAGAGCGCTCCACGAGATGCTCGATTCATCATTGGAACAAACGAAATGTCAGGAAGAGAGGAAAGAATCTTAAACAGACGTGAAGCTTTCGAAAAAATAGATGCGATTGAATTGTGTCCGCTGACAAGAGATCTTTCTGAAGTTTTAAAATGGCAAAAGGAAACTTTAGAAAAAGCCGAAGAAGATCAAAAAACGAAGATCAACTATTTCATTTTTAGTGACTTTCAAAAGGGAAATAAGAAAACATTCGACGTAAAAAAGGACAACATCACCTATTATCCAACTCGAATGGTGCCTGAACAAAATTCGAACGTTTACATCGACTCTGTATGGTTCACCTCCCCTATTCATAAAGTCGGTCAGAATAAAGAACTGAACATTCGTGTTGTCAATATGAATGATGAGAACATCGAAAATCTTGAATTATCAATCAACATTGATTCATACACGAAGACTGTTTTCATTAACGCTCCCAAAAAGCAAAAAACATCGACTTCCGTTTCCTACTCGGACAAAACGGTAGGATACAAGTCAGGAAAAATAAACGTAGCAGACGAACATGTTTTCTTTGATGACACGTATTTCATCTCGTATGAAGTTCAAGAGTTTAGCAACGTTTTGATTATTGATGGAAAGGACGCAATCTCAGGAACAGCACTTATCTACGAATTGAATGATTTCTACAAATCGAGATCGAAAGACATCACCGCAATCACAAAAGAGGATTTTGAAGAACAAGATTTAATTGTCATCAATG
This sequence comes from Crocinitomicaceae bacterium, assembly GCA_047630755.1. GTDB lineage: Bacteria > Bacteroidota > Bacteroidia > Flavobacteriales_D > Crocinitomicaceae > UBA4466. The sequence goes on from JBLHYG010000011.1 coordinate 41,309, forward strand.
GCGCGAATGAAATCTCGTCTGGGCTTAACAATTACTTAAGCGAGTTCATAAAAGCAGGAGGTTCTGTTGCATTGTTCCCCGGTAAATCACCAAACAAAAGTGACTGGAATCGATTCCTTAGCGCGTCAAAGCTTCCTTTGATGGAAAACTCCGTTTCTACTGGAAATAAAATAAAAAGCTTGAACTACGCCGATCCTTTTTATGCAGGAGTATTCGAAGAAGAACCTAAAAACCTTAACCTACCAAGTGTTTCCAAAACATTCAGAGCTGTTAAGTCAAACGTTAGATCGACAGACTTGATTACACTTCAAAATGGCCTCCCGTTGCTATCATATACTCAATCAACAGGAAATGTATTCATGTTTTACAGTTCAATTCACGAGGACTTCGGTAATTTCTCAAGAGATGCGCTCTTCACGACTGTTCTGCTTCGATTTGCCGAATTAGCAAAAAGAAAACAACCTATCTCTTTAACGATTGGAAGCGATTCTCAATATCCAGTCTATAAGAAAATAACGGGAGACAACGTCATCCACATTACAGGTAATGACGTCGATTTCATTCCACAACGTTCTGAAATATCCGGTGTAAATTACCTAACGCTAAACAAACTCGACAACTATTCACAATTGTTTGCGGGGAATTACAAGATTGAATCTGAAGGCACGATTGGCGCATTGAGCCTGAACTATAATAGATCTGAATCGAAATTGAATTATTATTCAACCGAAGACATCGACAAGATTTTTGAAGGAAGTAATTACCAATACAATGAAATAAGTAGCGACAGTGAACTGGCAACATCGAACATTAACAAGCCGTTCAGCTATTGGAAACTTTGTATTGTTTTAACCCTTATTTTTGTGCTCGGTGAAATGTTACTGGTGCGATTACTTAAATAGATAAGATCAGATGAAGATTCTAATCAAGCAAGCGAAAATTATCAATAAAGACTCCGAATTCCACGGTAAAACAATGGACCTCTTGATTGAAGACGGAAACATTGTTAATATCGATTCCAACATTACTGACAAGGACGCAACGCTTATTGAACATGACAATCTTCATGCTTCAATGGGGTGGGCAGATTTAAAAGTAGACTTTTGCGATCCCGGAATGGAACACAAAGAAACGATCGAAACAGGTCTTGATGCCGCTGCTTTTGGAGGATACACACATGTGGCGATCTTGCCTGGAACAACACCTGTAATTGATGGTAAAAGCCAAATTCAATACATTCAACGAAAATCGGAGCACCATGTTTGTGAAGCGCATCCAATTGGAGCGATGACCCTTGGAATGAAAGGAGAAAATCTTTCTGAGATGTATGACATGAACCAACACGGAGTTCAACTGTTCTCTGATGATCTTGTTCCTTGTAACTCAGGAATTATGTACAGGGCCCTTCTCTACTCTAGAAATTTCGGAGGAACAGTCGTGGCTTTCTCAAGAAACTATTCCATAGCAGGAAAAGGAATGGTCAATGAAGGAATGGCTTCCACGAAAACAGGATTGAAATCTGACCCATCAATAGCAGAGATTATAGAAATTGAAAGAAACATTCGCCTCGTAGAATACACCGAAGGAAAAATTCACTTCACTGGCGTATCAACTGCTGAAGGTGTTCGAATTATAAAAGAAGGAAAGGCAAAAGGCTTAAACATCACTGCTGACGTTCATGCGATTAACTTAATCTACAACGAAGAAGCGGTTCTCGGTTTTGACACGCACTTTAAAGTAATGCCGCCTCTTCGGTTCGAAGAAGACAGAAAAGCACTTTGGGCAGGATTAAAAGACGGAAGTATTGACTGTATTGTGTCGGACCACAGACCTCACGATAAAGAAGAAAAGGACATTGAATTCGACATGGCAGAATTCGGAAATATAGGACTGCAATCATTATTTGCGAGTTTGAGTTTGGCTCCTGAATTCGATCTAGATGTTGTGATCAACGCATTATCAACAAATGCTAGAACAGCGCTTGGACTTGATAAACAAGCAATTGAAACAGGAACTAATGCGGATATCACATTGTTTCAGCCGAATAAGAAATGGACATTAGAGAAAAAAGACATTTTCTCGAACACTTTGAATACCCCGTATGTGGATAAACAACTCAAAGGATTCGTGGTTGGAGTAATTAATAAAAGTAAATTAGTGATCAAATAATCAATTTATGGCCACGAAAGGAAGTTTTATCAAGCAGTTTTTTAAAGATCGACAAATGGTTGGCTCTGTTACGCCAAGCACACGCTTTCTGGCTGAAAAAATGATTGAACACATTGACTTCAATAAGGACAAAATGATCATTGAATTGGGCCCTGGAAATGGTATTTTCACCGATCTCATTTTAAAGCAAATGGCACCAGACGCAAAATTGATTATCCTTGAATTAAACGATGAATTTTATAAATCGCTTTCGGGTAGAATAACAGATCCGAGGGTGGAAGTTGTACATGATTCAGCAGAAAATATAGAAAAGTACATTCCCGAAGGAGCAAAAGTAGATTGTGTAATCTCTTCTCTTCCCCTAATGGTTTTGCCTGAAGCCGTTCGCGTGAATATTGTCAACATATCTAACGCGATCTTAAAACCGAAAGGTCTTTACATGCAATTTCAATACTCTTTACAATCCAAAAAGTTATTGGAATCTATTTTCAGCACCGTATCCGTGAAATTTACGATAAAGAACTTTCCACCGGCATTTGTTTACACATGTCGCAAAGCCTAAATTCCAAAATCTATTTCGCGCTTTACAAACCCTACGGTTATTTAAGCCAATTTTCTGGTGAATCCAATGATAAATTATTGGGCGAGCTCTACGATTTCCCAAAAGACGTCTACTCCATCGGTCGGTTAGACAAAGACAGTGAGGGCTTGCTTTTACTTACGAACGACAACCGTTACAAAACCCGATTATTAGACCCTGACAGCGAAAAAGAAAAAACGTATTGGGTTCAGATTGAAGGAGAAATAAGTGATAGGGCTTTATTCGAGTTGCAGGAAGGAACGATTACAATTGCGCACAAAGGAAGGAACCACAGAGTAAAAAAAGCCATTTGTAAAAAGATTGATACTCCTAGTCTACCGGATAGAGATCCGCCAATCAGAGTCAGAGCGAACATTCCAACAAGCTGGATTCAACTATCAATTACCGAGGGAAAAAACAGACAAGTTCGAAAAATGACAGCTGCTGTCGGCTTTCCTACTCTTCGATTAATTCGGGTTTCCTTCGAGAATCAAGAGCTAGACAATCTTGAGCCCGGCCAAGTTCGAGAATTTCAACCGTAGAATAGACAGGACGTACCGTTCAGGAGTTCACCTATTAATTGGTACGCAATTTGCCTATATTGAAGTAACTCAAAATTAACTGTTATGATTACTTCAATAGAAATAGCTAAAATCCTTAGGGCACAGAAATCAACAAAAGGTAAACGATTTTCAGGATTCGATTCAGCATTGATTGGATTGGGAATACACTTAAAGAATAAAAAGAAGGTCTTGGTAAAGAAATAAAATTCAACAACTAATCACCACCACCGGAACTTATCTTTGGCATTTTCTTAATATCGTATTTTCCGAACTTGTACGACAACGTAAGATAAACACGTCGGCTTAACCACTTGAATTCCATATCCTGGGTTACACCATCTCGATCCAATTGAATCGTCGTATTCATCGTATTGAACAAATCGGTCACTCGAGTACCTATTGATAGTTTGTTCTTAAAAAGTCTTTTTTCGAAAGCCAAGCCAACAACATTTCCTCTTTGAAAAACCCCCTGTGGTGTCACTCTTGGAGCGTTGTATTTTGCTGTCACACCGAAACTTGCCGTCTTTTTCCAGAAATCAACATTTCCTGCATATTTCACCCCCCAATTCAAACCGTCATTGTTCCAATCTGCATTGGGATCTAAATTCGTGTAATCAATATAGTTCCCATTGAATGAAATAGTGTTTTTCATCCATTTAAAAGGCTTGTAGATCAAAATCAATTCCAAACCTGTACTTATACTTTTATCAATATTTGCGTACGTTACGAACCCTGTATTGTCATCTCTATAATACTTTACACGATTAATCACATCCTTTGTTCTTCTGTGAAACAAACTCGTTGAAACAATAACTTTTTTTCCCGTGTAAGAATAGCTGAAATCATACGAATTAATATACTCAGGCTGTAATTCGGGGTTCCCGCCTCTCAAATTAAACGGATCTGAATAACTCACAAACGGATTCAATTGTCGTGATCTTGGTCGGTTAATACGCCTGCTGTAGCTTAATCCAAATTCAGATTTCTTATTTACTTCGTATTTTAAATGCGCTGAAGGAAAGAGGTTGATGTATGTGCTTCTATAATTCGTGTCCGATGAAATTAATTGAGGATTTTGAATTGCGTATTCACCTCTTAGTCCACCTTGGTATTTGAATTTGCCTAATTCTTGACCAAAAATGAAATACGTGCTGTATTCGCTTCCAGAGTATAAATATTGAAAGTTGGCCAAGGTGTCTTCATTGAACAATCCAGTCAATGTATCCATCGTTTCGGAATACGTATCAATGTCCTCGTTTCTAACAATCATTTTGGCTCCCGCTTCCATTCGTGCATTGATCTTTTTCAAGATATAGCTATAATCCGTTTGAGCAGTCGTTATTGAGTTCATTTGAACATTATTCAATTGCTGGTTTAAAGGACTTGACGTACTTAAAACGTTCGATTCGTCGTAATAAAGTTCTTCATAAATACCAACGACAGTTCTATCTCCAATCGACTGATACGCAGACAGTGACCATTCACCCACTTGTTCTTTAAACTTCAGGGTGTAATTCAAATTAAGATCAATATTTCTATTGCTTCGTGGTTCAATGGATTCTCGATCCCATTTATCATAAAGGAGACCATCTCCGTCAAACAGTTCATTTTTCAAGTAACCATAACGATCTCGCTTTCCAATCGAAGCCGTTGCAGAAATACCAATTACATTTCGATCATTGACCTGAAAATCAGTCCCAATAACCAATGAGTTTCCTTGTCTCAAATCTGTACCGGCTCTTCGTTGAGAAAGATAAATGGAACTATCGGTTTTAATCTCTCGGTTCAAATCACTTGAAAAATCTCTAAATCCTTCGTAATAATTGAACGAGTAATTGATGTAACTATTGAATTTCTCGTTTCTATAACTTAATGAAAAATTGCCTTCGAATTGATTCCCAGTCGCTGCAGTTGCCGAAACAATCCCATTGAATCCCTTCAGCTTATTCTTCTTCATCACAATATTGATAATTCCAGAAGTTCCATCAGGATCGTACTTTGCAGAAGGATTTGTAACTACTTCAACACGCTCAATAGCGTTTGCAGGCAATGAATTCAATAAATTCTGTCCGTCTCCTAAAACCAATCCACTCGGACGGCCGTCAATTAAAATGGTTACATTTCCATCGCCTCTCAAACTGATGTTTCCGTCCTGGTCTACTTCTATCGAAGGAATATTGTTTAAAACATCGTTTACCGTTCCCCCCTTAACAGTGATATCGTCTTGAACTTTATAAATCTTTTTGTCTATTCCTGCTTTCAACACATCCAATGACCCCACTGCAATAACGCCGTCGAGCTCTAAAGTCTTATCTATCTCTAGTTGAATCGAACCCAAATCTCTTAGTGGATACTTGTCAACAACAAAAGGATCAATGATATACGTTACGAAATTGGAGAATGAAATTTTGACATAATAGTTTCCTGGCTTAACGTCTTCCAAGCGAAATGTACCGTCTACAGCAGTGTAAATCCCGTATGCGACTGTTGAATCTTTGACATTAAATATCCGAATTGACGCAAATTCAAGCGGGCCTTCAGCATCTACAACCTTACCTTTAACGACTTGAGAACTAACAATAAATGAAGAAATAACAAATAGAGAAATTAAAAATATTCTCATTCTATACAAATTTGAATTCTACGGAATCCCGTAGCATTTTGGCAACAGGACATTTTCCTGAAATAACCTTTAAGCGCTCAATTTGATCTTCATCGAGGTCGCCTTTAAAAACAATTGATTTTTCGATTGTCGTTTTTTCTGCCCGCTCTCGGATTGATAAGGAAATGGAGGCTCCCTGAAAATCCCATTCTTTGCGGTTGGCATACATTCTCATGGTAATCAACTTACAACTTGCCAATGAAGACAAAAGCAATTCACTTGGAGTTGGCCCTTCGTCAGCCCCTCCTATTGATTCGGGCTCATCACTCTTCCAAATATGACCTCTACTTTCGTTCTCAACGAGATACCCCTCTTTTAAAGAAGCAGACAAGCTAACCTCTAACACTGTCTCTCATTTTGTCTAGTAAATCACTCAATGTATTGGCTTCATCATCCGTCAATTGAGTTCCAATTGGGTTTGCATCGAGTTCGTCATGCTTAACATCTATCTCGGCAAGTAGCTTCAGACCATTCTTAGTAATCTTTACATAAACAACCCTTCTGTCTTCACTACAACGCTCTCTTGAAATTAATCCTTTAACAATTAGCTTGTCCATCAATCGCGTTGTATTGGGAGACTTCTCAATCATACGCTCTTTCACTGTATTCACAGCAATTGAATCACCAGCACCTCTCAAGATTCTTAAAATATTAAATTGCGCCATCGACAACCCAAATTCAGACATATAAGCGTTCTGAATTGTAGCAAAAAAATTAGACGTATATCTTACGTTGATAGACGCCTTTAGTTGAGGGGATTTAAACTTAGATTTTATTTCATCATCAATTCTCATACTGTAAAAATACATACCATGGTATTATATTCAAAGGTTTTAGGGCAATATTCGATCAAAGAAGCTCTTTATCCCTTGAAACTGACGAATAACACATTGAATTGTGCCCTAAATTTTACAGATTGGAAGAATAAGTACATTTACGACTAAATATTAATTACGATGAAAAAAACATTTTACTCAATTTTTGCTGCAGGAACACTCTTAATACTCAGTGCATGTGGAGGTGCTGAAGCAGCCGCTGAAGACCATGCAGAAGAACTTTGTTCTTGTTTAACTGAAGCTGGATTGGACAATTCGCTAAGTATTCTTACACTTCAGGACAGAACCTTTATGAGAGATATGGAGGATAAAATGGAAAACGAAATTCCTACATGCGCACTCAAAGTGTTCCGCGAAATTGAGGAGGACATGGATGACATGAGTAAAAATGAGAAAAAAGAATACACAAAATCTTTCTTAAAGTCATGTATAGACACGGATTGTGCAGATATCGCTTTGAGTCTTATACCTTATGACATGATGGGGTTCGGGTTGAATGAAGCTGAAAATCAACTTAAACGTCAACGTAGTTACAGAAGCGAAAGAAAGAGTCGGGAGGAAGAAGAAACGATGGAAGATTACGACGATCTAGAAGACTTATTCCGTTAATCTACAACCATTTTATTTCAATATTAGCAAGTGGAGTTTCTTTTAGGAATTCCACTTTTATTTTGTGCGTACCTGGAAGAAAGCTCACGAAATTCTCACTAAACTTTACGCCCAGTTGATCAACAATGAGCCAAGCATCTTGAATAAATTTCTTGTTCGTAACAACCACCACTGCAGTCCCCGCTTCAGAATCTACACTCTCAAACACTACCGTCACGTCATCTTCCGTAGCTCTTTTGTAGTCTTTTGGAAGGTGGTCGAATGATCTTTTTTGCTCATTACCGAGGTTGTCTTTCCAATTAAACATCAAGTGAAAATTCTTATCTCGGCATTTACTTTTTATTTTCTCAATCTCCAATTGAAAAGAACTCTGCCCGTTAACGGCAATGTCAAACACTTCTTCTGACACTACGTCCCCTTTTAAGTTGACAATCTTACAAAAAACCGTGCAATCAAAAGTATCCTCAACACCTGAAACCAAGTAGTAATCTATGTCTTCAAGATTGTTGTACTTCGCAACAACAGCAACTTCTTCGTAATCATCTTTGATTCTGTACTGAAGCGCTTTCCAATTTCCAAAATAATCCAAACTTGACCACGATGGCGCTGGCCAACAATCGTTGATCTGCCAATACAAAGTTCCTCCACAACGAGGAGCGTCAATTCTATGTCCTGCAACGGCCATACTTACTGCCATTGCCTGGGTTAACTGAGAATAGTAGACGAAATCCTCAAATGTTTCTGGCGCCCCATACAGCTTTTTAGCATGCTTGAGAATCATATTATTCCCAACATAACTCTTCTGGTGGTGCTTCATCACTTCAGACGACAAATCCCAATCCTTTTTTTCTGCAAAGGTAGATATGGTCGAATATTCAGGAAAACTTTGAAAACCATATTCTGCGTTAAACCGACCTATTTTCTTTCCGAAATCTTGAATAGGATCATTTCCATGCCAAACACCCCAATAGTGCTGAGATCCATGGTTGTAGAGATCTGCCTTCCCCCAATTGCTCAAAGGTGATGTGTGGATGTATGGAACATTCGTGTGCTTTGCAATGATTTGAGGCGCTACCTCCTTGAACAAACGATCATAGGACCGTTCGATTTCTTTTGCACTTTTACCAAAAAGACCGTATTTTATTTGAAACCCCCAATTTCCCCAAGCCACTTCAACTTCATTGTTCCCATTGAATTGAACCACACTAGGATGTCCTGAAATTCGTGGCACTTGGTATTCAAATTCTTCAGAAACATTGGCAATAAATTCATCATCTCCAGGGTACATTGCGCAGGCAAACATTAAGTCTTGCCAAACCATAATTCCAAGACGGTCGCACGTCTCAAAAAAGATCTCATCTGGATAATATCCACCACCCCAAACACGAATCATATTGAAGTTCGAAAGGGCCATATCTTCGACTAACTTTTCAATGTCTTCATCCTTAACTCTGGCTGGAAAAATGTCTTGTGGAATGTAGTCTCCTCCTTTACAAAAAACACGTTGCCCGTTGATCTTAAAATAATAGCTGGTGCCCCATTCGTCTTTCTCTTGAATCAACTCCGAAGTCTTAATTCCATAATTGAAGTAAATCAATGTAACTAGATGATTATCATTTGAAATAAGGCCGCCTAGCTCAGTATACATGTTTGGTTCGCCTTGGCCTTTTGGCCACCAAAGCTTAGGGTTCTTAATTTGTTCTTTACGCTTTCCAATACCTGCTACAAATTTAACCGTATCACTTCCGAACTCATCGCTTTCCCATTCGTAAACAGCATCTTTTTTTACCGCTAATTCGAGCATGAATTCAACCTCTGCTTCGTCTTCATTTACGGACAAAACTTTGAAACTTTTATTGACCAATCGATTGTGATTGTAACTGTACAATTTAGCTGGTTTATTGAATCCAATTGTATTCATTCGAAGTGCCCAATCCCAGCCAAATTGATACTGCGGTTTACGCGTATAAGGAGCAATTGCAACTTCATGAACATCATTCGGCGCTGGAAGTCGATATTCCTTGTTCTTCCACATTTCAGCGTGGTACATAACTGGAGGTGTAATAACAACGGTTATTTCATTTACACCGAGCTTTAAATAGTCCTTAACCTGCACCGAATGCGGAATAAATGCATTTGCAGTTTCCTTAACAAGTGAGTCATTTACAAAGACTTTTCCGTAAGTATCGATCGATCCGAACCAAAGTTCATTGTATTCGTGGTCAAGGTCTTCTTGTTCAACCATTATGATTGACTTAAACTCCCACTGGAACTCTTCGAACCAGCCGAATTTGTTCTCGTTCGTGCCGTAAAATGGATCGGGCATTTCACCTGTTGCAATCAAAGCTTCTTGAACCGAGCCTTTCTTTCCCAATTCCATCCATACGGACTTCTTAGGATGAAAAAACGTCCATTCCAAAATAACAGATTCCTGCGCTATTACGTTAATTCCCATTACTGTGGCAATTATGAAAAGTATATATCTCATGAATTAATCCCAATTTCTATCAAAACTAGCGTCTACTAGATTGTTTCCTTCCTTCGTTTGTGCAGCGTAGTTGAATCCGTAATAAACCGAGTGCGCACCGACGTTTCCGAATTTATCAAGTGCCAAGAACCCAACTTGTAAACCTGTTAAATCATCGTGTTTTTTGATTATTCGTTCAACAGCCATTTCACATGCTTTTTGCGGTGAATTCCCTTGTCGCATTAATTCAACTACCGTGTGGCTTCCAGCAATTCGAATAACCGCTTCGCCCATTCCAGTGGCACAAGCAGCACCAATTTCATTGTCAACGAAAAGTCCAGCACCAATTATTGGCGAATCACCTACTCTACCGGGTAATTTATACCCCCAACCGCTTGTTGTGCAAGATCCGCTTAAGTTGCCATTTGCATCTAGTGCCAACATTCCGATTGTATCGTGGTTCTCATGATTGATTACAGGATTTTTGAGCTTGTCTTTCTCTTCCTTCTTCCAATCTTTCCAGTCCTTTTTCACCTCCTTCAACGGAGTTTTTATTTTATTAAATCCCTGTTCCAAAGCAAATTCTCGAGCCCCATCTCCTACAAGCATAACGTGCGGAGTTTCTTCCATAACCTTCCGTGCAACAGAAATCGGATGATCAATTCCTTCTAAACAGGCCACGGCACCACATTTCGAGTTGTGATCCATTATGCAAGCATCAAGCGTCACATGCCCATCGCTATCTGGTCTTCCGCCAATTCCAACACTTCGATTCGTAATGTCCGCCTCGGTTACCTTAACGCCATTTTCAACAGCGTCTAACGCTGCTCCACCTTTCGAAATGACTTTCCAAGCCTCTTCATTGGCTGCTAATCCATGTTTCCATGTTGAAATCACAATTGGCCGACGCATCATAATTCGTTTGGTCGACTCCTCTAACAACTCGCCTGCTTGCGAAGGTTTGAAAACACTAAGTGCAGCTCCCGCCAATCCTAGCTTAAAAAATGTTCTACGCTTTAAATCGCTCATAAATTGATCTTTTAGTTCTGCTGCTCTCTTATCCACTTTTGAAACGCCTTTGCATTCTTATTGTGCTGACTTCCTGAAGCTGTGAAATTGTGCGTTCGCGTGTAATCCGGTTTTGCACACATATAAATATAGTCAACACTTGCCGGGTTTAGAACCGCATCAATTACAGATGCCGGAACGATACAAATTGGCCCTGGAGGCAAGCCATAAATTTTATAAGTATTGTAATCGCAATCTATATCGCGGTGCTTGTGCAATAATATTTGAACTTCGTCCAATTCATGTCCCCAACAAAATTTAAAAGTGGGGTCGGATTGCAATCGAATCCCTTTGTCGATTCTATTCAAGTACAACTTAGCAATGATTGGCCACTCATCTTTCGCCGTGCTCTGCTCTGAATAAACAATACTGGCCAAAGTAGCCGCTTTTGATTGTGAATTAAATCCTAGTTTCTTCAATTTCGCCATGCGTTCATCCGTCCAAAACGCTTTGAATTTAGCCGCCATAAATCCAACGAATTGTTCAGCATCGGTATCGTAAGGAAGTTCATACTGTTTCGGCAAAAACAAAGCAGGCATTTGCTCTATTGTAAATCCATATTTGCTCAAAACTTTTGGGTCTTGAATATAATTAATCAACGATGCACTGTCAGCAGCGATGCACTGGGCAACATTCCCACTAATGTCGTTTAAATCTCGGCATGTGTTAAATATAACTTTAACCATCAATTCTTTATTGCCATTGCCCTCCTTGTTCAATTCAAAGCCATCGAGTAAATCCCCGTATTTCGTTCCTGCCAAAATTTGGTATTTTCCACCAGCATACTTTGTCGTATCAAGACTATTGTCAATCGCATACTGTCTCAATGCATCAACATCGTCGATAATTCCTTCTGCTTTTAGCTTTATGATTAGTGCATTGAAACTTGGATTTTCTTTTAACAAGAATTTCGTTTCGGAAGTGTTAATAGTTTTCGGTGCATTCAACCAAGACATAATGTCCTTTCGCATTACAAACGCAATCACCAAAAGGGCTGCAACACCAATAAGAACTATTTTTTTAAGCATTTTTCAAATATTAGAGTTTCAATATAATCAGCATTATTCAATTGAGCATCTTGCGTTAACTTCTTTTTGGAAAACCCGATCTTTTCAAATAGACGTCTACTCGATACATTGTTTTGATGCACCTTTGCCTCGAGATTGTAAATCCCAAGTTCATCGACGCAAATCTCTTCAAGAATTTCAATTGATTTTGCTGCATAGCCTTTGTTTCGATTATTCGGATCGGCAATTAAAACACCCACTGAGGCTTTTTCTTCTTCAAATGAAATTGAAAATAGATCAACGGCTCCAAGCGCTAGATTGTTCTTTCTGTTAACAATGATAAACCGCGCTTGTTTTGATGTTTCGATATCCGCTAGTGACTCAATCAAGGCTATAATATCTCCAAGTTTGTATTTGGAAGTTGTAGAACTTACCGACCAATTGTTCTGATCGTTTTCCCATTGCAACAAAAGACTTGCGTCTGATCCTTGAACTGGACGTAGAAAAATACTTTCTACGCTAATCATTTTCCAACTTTCTCAATCGAGAATGAATATCCTCGATCTTATAATCTTGAATTCCACAGAAAGAGGCATCTATATTAAATCCTACAACGCTTGAAATTCTATCAATAGCTTTTAATTCTGACAGCAGATCCTTCAATATTCTAGCATCTGGGGTATTTAAAATTGACTTCAGTGGATTTAAACAAGTGATCTCATTCATTAAGGTTGTTGCGTAATTCTCAAATACCGAAGCTATTTCCTCTACTTTAAGCTGGTCTTTTAATTCGAAAAGAAGGGTTTTAATTTTCTTTCTTTCAACCAATTCAGCTACTTTGAAAATGTCTAACCCTTCGTCTTTTCCATTTGACTTAAGACTAAAGTATTTGCCACTTGTAGAAATCCCAATATGCGGCGGAATTTTATCGGCATGCCATACCCAGATATACGTCGCGTCACTTCTAAATTCAACAGAATTAAAAGGAATGATTTCAGATAATTTAAGATCAAATGATAATACTTCCATCGTATACTTTTAATGCCGGACCTGATAACCAAATATTTTCGAAACCGTTTTTCGTTTGAGTCGCTTCAACCTTAAGAACTCCACCTTTGGTCGATACATCTACATATTTAGACTCAGTATCAATCATCATGTAAACTAAAGCCGAAGCAGTCACACCAGTACCACAGGAAAGTGTTTCATCCTCAACCCCTCGCTCGTATGTCTCTACTTTAACTTCATTTTTACCTGTAAACTTCACTAAATTCACATTGATTCCCTCTTCTTTAAAACGCTCAGAGTATCGAATTGACTTTCCAAATTCAACAATTTCAGTTTCATCCGAATTCCCTACGGCTCGAACAAAATGTGGAGACCCCGTATCCATTATGTAATCATTTCTATCTGAAGCGATACCGTCAACGGGTAACATTTCGAGTCGAACGATTCCTTCTTTATTTATTGAAGCAACATGAGGTCCATCAATTGCCATGAATGACGTTTTCTCATCCAACAACCCAAGTGATTTTGCGAATGAAACACTGCAACGCGCCCCGTTACCGCAAAAACTTTGAGTTCCATCGGAGTTGAAATACTCGACTTCAAAATCAAAATCCGAGTGTGACGAAATCTTGATTAAACCATCCGCTCCAATTCCCATTTTTCGATCACACAAAAACTGAATCTGTCTGATAGTCAACGTGTCATGACCTCCATTGACATTATCTATCATAATGAAGTCATTTCCAGTACCCTGATATTTTGAAAAATTCAATTTCATAATTACGTCGGCAAAGTTAAATTTAATCAACGGATTTATTGCTCTATGCTTAACAATCTTTAACAGCGGCGACTGATACTAAATTAATTGTTTGGCGTTATCATTGTTAGTTGCAAACACATACAGAAAATAATAGAATTATGAAAAACAACGTGAAAATATTTGGACTCGGCCTATTAGGAGGAATAATCCCTTTGGCGGTATTTATAATTTTAAGCGGAAGCAGTCCGAGTGAGTCAATTAACGGACCGCATACAGACGTAGCTTTAAAAACCGATAAAAATGGCTTTATACACAAGACAGGATTCAATGAAATAAGTCCAGTTGGTGCACAAGATTTTGTTGACGCCTCTGAAAGTTCGGTAAATTCAGTTGTACACATTACCACCACGGTTGTTAAAACTTCATTCCAACGAGATCCTTTTTATGAGTTCTTTTATGGTCCAGGTTCTGGCGGAAGAGAATTCGAACAAAGAGGTCAAGCTTCTGGTTCTGGAGTTATAATAACTGGAGACGGCTACATTGTAACGAACAACCACGTGATTGAAAGCGCAAGTGAGATTGAAGTTGTACTAAATGACAACAGAAAATACAAAGCGACAGTTGTTGGAGCAGATCCCTCAACGGATATAGCAGTTCTAAAAATTGAAGAAAAAAACTTACAAGCCCTTCCACTTGGGAACAGTGATAATTTAAAGATTGGTGAATGGGTATTGGCAGTAGGAAATCCATTCAACTTAACATCAACTGTAACGGCAGGAATTGTTTCCGCGAAGGCAAGAAACATTGACCTATTGGCCGCAAGACAAGGTGCAGATGTTCCAATTGAATCTTTCATCCAGACTGACGCTGCGGTAAACCCTGGTAACAGCGGAGGCGCCTTGGTTAACACAAGAGGTGAACTGGTAGGAATAAACACAGCTATTGCATCACAAACAGGAAGTTATGCAGGATATTCATTTGCAGTTCCAGTGAATTTGGTTCAAAAAGTAATGCGAGATTTGATTGATTATGGGATTGTCCAACGTGGGTACCTTGGTGTTCAAATTTCGGATATAACACAGGAAATTAAAGAGCAAATGAAACTTACAAACTTGAACGGTGTTTACGTTGCTGGTCTTGTAGAAAATGGAAGTGCATCTAAAGGAGGAATTAAGGAAGGCGATGTGATTTTAAAAATTGGAACGAAACCAGTAAACTCCGTGGCATCACTTCAAGAGGAAGTTGGAAAAAGACGTCCTGGTGATGTTTTATCTGTAACGATTCGAAATTCTTCAGGTTATGAATCTGTCAAAGAAATTGTTTTAAGAAACAAGGATGGAGAAACGAAACTCGTTACTAAGGCTGAAGTGAAAAAAAATGTAGCCCTTGGCGCAACTTTTGCTGAATTATCGAGTAAAGAAAAGAAGGAACTTAATATAACGAGTGGCGTAAAAATTACATCACTAAATGCAGGAAAGCTAAAATCGCTTGGAATCCAGCAAGGAATGATCATTACAAAGATCAATAATGAGTCAGTAGAAACAGTAGAACAATTAACGAATAAATTAAACAGTGCTAATAAAGGCATACTGTTAGAAGTCATGACGGAAAGTGGCAAAAAAGATTACATAGGATTCGGCTTGTAAATCAAATATTTAAGGCATGATTTTTGAGTTACGAAAAAGTTAATAAATTGTAATCTTTTTTTTGGATACCACTGTCTTTTCGTTGTATCTTTGCAGTCGCATTTAGCGCAAACTAAATTGAGCAAGGAAGAGTATGAGACAACTTAAAATTACGAAGTCAATTACCAATCGTGAGAGCCAGTCATTAGACAAGTACTTACAAGACATTGGTAAAGAAGAGTTGATTACCGCGGAAGAAGAAGTAGAATTAGCCAGAAAAATCAAGAAGGGCGACCAATTGGCCCTTGAAAAACTCACAAGAGCTAATCTTCGATTCGTTGTATCTGTTGCAAAACAATACCAAAATCAAGGGTTAACGTTACCCGATTTAATTAACGAAGGGAATTTAGGTCTTATTAAGGCAGCACAAAAATTTGATGAAACTCGTGGATTCAAATTCATTTCGTATGCTGTATGGTGGATTCGTCAATCAATTTTGCAAGCTTTGGCTGAGCAAGCGCGTATTGTGCGTCTTCCATTGAACCAAGTTGGATCACTAAACAAAATCAATAAGGCGTTTTCTCGCCTTGAGCAGGAATTTGAAAGACCACCATCAGCTGAAGAGTTGGCAGAGGCACTTGAAGTACCTGAAGATAAAATTAAAGAAAGCTTAAATGTTTCTGGACGTCACGTATCTATGGATGCTCCCCTATCAACTTCGGAAGATGGAGGTACATTAATGGATGTAATGGCGAACAATGATTCACCAAAAGCAGATCACGCATTAATGGCTGAGTCGCTTCAAAAAGAAATTGAGCGTTCACTTAGTACATTAACTGACAAAGAGCGTGAGATCATTCGTTTGTTCTTCGGAATTGGAATGAACCACGGTTTGACTCTAGAAGAGATTGGTGCCAAGTTTAATTTAACACGCGAGCGTGTGAGGCAAATTAAAGAGAAGGCAATTCGCCGCTTGAGACACACTTCGAGAAACAAATTGCTAAAAGCCTATTTGGGATAACATGAAAGCTCCTCGGTTCAACCGAGGGGCTTTTTTTTATTATATATATTTTTATAATCAACAATTTAAAGTAAACATGGAAACTGCATTAGATTACGAACAAGAGTTAAAGTCGCACATTGAAAGAGAAAGAGCGGCGGTTAAACTTTCTAGTGTTATAGGAGAATTATTATACGACAAAGGCATCGAATTGGTATTCTTCAGAAATCACCTAAATGACGTTACTGTTGCAGAAGTGTTGAAACTGCACACCTACTCTAAAAAGGTAGTGAACAAACCCGTAGATATTTTCACTAGTGTTGCACTTGCTCAAGAGATCTTAAAAATGGATCTTGCTCCTGCTAAATTGGATATTGGAAAATTGGCCTCTGAATGGCTGAGTGAACAGGCGGATTTTGATTCGAAATCAGATTTCCTTAAAAAGAAGTTGGCTGGATTTGAATCTTCGAACGCTGTTGAATTCGAACCTAGAGACGTTGTCCTGTATGGTTTTGGTAGAATTGGTCGTTTGGCGGCTAGAGAACTAATCAAACAAGCCGGTAAAGGACAACAATTGAGATTAAGAGGAATTGTAACACGTAGTAATGCAGAAGCTGATTTGATAAAGCGTGCTGCCCTTCTTAAAAATGATTCCGTTCACGGAGCATTTGATGGAACTGTTACTGTTGACGCAGAAAAAGAAGCTTTAATCATCAATGGACAAATCGTTCGAATGATTTGCGCTAAAAATCCTGAAGACATAGATTATACTCAATTCGGCATTCACAACGCATTGATTATTGATAATACTGGAGTTTTCACAAACCGTGAAGAATTATCGAGACACTTGCAAGCGAAAGGATCATCTAGAGTTCTTTTGACTGCGCCAGGAAAAGAAATTCCTAACATCGTTTACGGAATCAATCAAGGCGAATTGGATCTTGACACTGAAAAGATTTACTCAGCGGCATCTTGCACTACAAATGCAATCTCTCCAGTGTTAAAAGTCATTAATGACAAATACGGAGTTGTAAAAGGGCACATCGAAACAGTTCATGCGTATACCAATGATCAAAACTTATTGGACAACATGCACAAGAAACCAAGAAGAGGTCGTTCTGCGGCAATCAACATGGTTATTACTTCAACTGGTGCAGGAAATGCAGTAACGAAAGTTATTCCAGATTTGAAAGATAAATTAACGGCAAACGCGGTTCGTGTTCCTACTCCAAACGGATCTTTAGCAATTCTTAATATTGAATTGGATAAAGAAACGACAGTGGAAGAATTAAATGCAGTAATGAAAGACGCAGCACTTAATGGAGAATTGATCAATCAAATCTATTATGCAACCGATCCAGAATTGGTTTCAAATGATATTATCGGAAATACGTGCTGTTCAGTATTTGATTCAAATGCAACGATCGTTTCTAAGGACGGTAAAAGCTGTGTAATCTATGCTTGGTACGACAACGAGTTTGGATATACGAAACAAGTGATCCGAATGGCGAAGTACATTACTAAAGTAAGAAGAGCGATTTATTATTAGTCGAACGTCTGTGCCATAGCTTTAGCGAAGGCGCATTATTAAATACTAAAAGAGTCTCGGTCGTGTACCGAGACTCTTTTTTTTAAAACTAAAACTAAGTTTGTACTTCCTGTACACTTAGTTAATGCCACTGCAGAAGTAAGTAACAGTTTCGCTACAATTATTTCTTCTTCTCCTTTCTTTTCTCCGAAAGAACACATATCAACCAGAAATTGAATTAACCCAACGGCTAAATGTCAAAAAAAAGAGTACAACACCGAAGCGTTGCACTCCAGATTAAATGATTTTAATTTTGTACTGATAATCTTTTAATGATTAATCCAGTAGCTGAACTAATACGAACTGTATACAATCCGTCAGCGAAATCAGTAATTGGAAGATCATGTGTCGTTCTGCCTGCTTCAACGTTTAACAACGTAGACGTGTAAACAGCTTGCCCCATTGTATTCATTACTTCAATCGTGTAATCTTCAGTAACTGTCGCTTGAAACGCAACAGTTGCTTTTCCATACGCTGGATTCGGGTAAATTTTAGCAGAAGCAATTGTCGATTCATCTTCGTTCAACCCAACCAATCCAACTTCGGCATAACCCGCTTGCATTACTTCAGAGTTTATTAATGTTTGAACCCAAACGGCTACTCCTAGATCAGAGAACTCTTCTACAGAATGTTCTGTAGCGTGATCAATTGGGCTTAAAGCGTTTGCGGGAAGCGTGTAATTACCATTAAACGTATACACTTCAGTCCATTGGAAAGTCTCTCCAGCTTGCATTGGTGACATTACTTTTCCCGATTCATTTGGAAGCATTTTTTTCATTACATGCTCAAAAGAAGTTTCACCATTCGATGCAGTGTTGTTCAATGTTTGGTATTCAAAAACAGCCATGTACAATCTCCATCCTGGAGGTGTGTTTTCCAAAACTGTCACACTTGCTTGAACCGTAATTGTTTTCGCCGCTTCATCTACTTCATAATGCGCTTCAATCGTAGCTTTAGGAGCAACCGCATACGCACTCGTTAAATTACTCTGATTTAAGCTTCCTGTATTCACTTCGAAAGTTCCATCAACTTCAGTTGTTGGAACGCCACTTACACCATATACTGTTCTTCTTTCTCCTCCTTCTAATGTATAATAAGGATCACCATTACCTGGCCACGACATTTGGTATTTCAAAGACACCGATTTATCGTCGTTTTGAGAATCTGCTAAGATTCCTTCTAGATTTATATTTCCACCTACACAAGGCCCACAAGAAGACGATGTGAACGTTTCTATAAGTGACACACGGTTTTGAGCGTATACTGAAGCTGATAAAATTAAAGCCAGAACTACTAAGTATTGTTTTTTCATAATATGATTTATAATGTCTTAAACGAATGTACCGATTATTCTAATTAAATGATAGCCAACATTCTATTGATTCTTGGGGAAATGAGTATCCAATTAGCATTTAAGCGTTTTCTTTTTCTTTCCTATTCTGCCTCTATTCTCCATATTTTCAATGTAGGGCCGAATTACAGGCACTTTACAAGCCGTTTCCCCCATCGAAACTTCGACTTTGCCAATTCGATCTCCAGCACTCTTACATGTTTCTGTCAATTCTGGAACAGCGCCTCCAAGTGCAATCACGTATCCATTCATACAATAGCGAACTCTATTGGGCGCGTTTTGAATCTCCCTCTCTATTCTTCCAATCAAAGATTCATGGTAGTCTAAGTCCAAATCCTCATTTGGAGCAAAACCAAAGTGGCAATTCATCGCAGCCCAACCGGCCTCCATAAGCTCATCATTGCCACTATTAATCCATTCTTTAGTGATCTCAATACAATCTGATCGTTCTCCAACATTCCAAGCGACGGCATATTCAGATATCATATACCAACCTGCTGATAGCGCCCAATCCTCCAACTCTTTTTTAGAAAACTCGGAAGGTACAGCAATTAAGCCAGCTAAGTATTGCGCATCAGAATTTCTTGTGTCGTATAATTCAAGAGCTAATTGATGATTTCCCTTCAGTTTTTTAAGCAAAGGCTTCAAGTCTGCTACTTTCACACCGTAAAATCCTTTAGGTGCTCCGTGTTTCGTGTATGTTTTACGTGTTTGTTCATTCCCCTTGCTTTCAAGGTAGTCCATGACTTCTTGTAACTTCATAAAAATGATTTAGATACTTATTCCCTCGGCTCTTAAGCAATCTCTTACTTTCTTCTCGTGTTTTGCACGATCATCAGGAGTTTGATTTGGATTTTGTGCTAAAAAGGCTTTGCACTTGGCATCGATGACATCAAACCTTAACGACAACTCATCGAAAGCCTCATCAGAAAGCTCCTTCATAAATGCCTTGTTGATTGAGTCATTCTTTAAAACACAAGTACAGAAGTCCCATTGCTGACCATGCTTCTTTTCTATTTCAGCTAAATTTTTCAAAAATTCTCCACGGTCCTCAGGGCTAATTAAAGACATGTCCATCTCAGATGTGATATGCAAAGAGTCTATTGTTGCTGTGATACTATCTTCTTCTGTCATTACAACCACTGCCTTCTTCTTAGGCTTAAAACCATTCGATTCCTCTCCGCAACTGGATAGGATCAAAAAGAATGACAGGAAAGCGAATGTAATTTTCAAAGCAATTTTTTAATTATCGATATAAGCAGTTGTAAAAATGGCAGGCCTATATCGTGTAAAAATAGCATTTTATGTTAAAAAAATGATGATTAGTCGAAGCAATTTTTCAACGGGACATACAGAGCTAACAAAATCGGTTTAGTATGGCTTCAAAAAAAATCCCTCGAGAGCATACTCAAGAGGGATTTATCTACTTAAAATAGGTTTTATTTCTTATCCAAAGAATCTTCAGGAGAACTTGAAACTGCTGTTTTGTCCATTCTTAATTTTCCACCTTCAGTAGAAATTAAAATTGTTGACTCATCAACTGAAAGGATTTTCCCATGAATTCCTCCGATAGTAACTACTTTATTACCTATAGCTAAATTTTCGCGAAACGCTTTAAGTTCCTTTTGCTTTTTCATTTGTGGTCTCATCATGAAGAAGTAGAATACTACGACCATGAGAAGAATCATTACTATGTTCATCATTATATTTCTCTTTTAATTTACTATTTATTCATAACCAACCCCTTGATTTTTAACTGGGTAACTGAGGGGCTTGTGTTTGCCGTGACATTCACGTGTTTTGTCAAAGTACCTGTACCTAATCTATCTGTATTAACAGTTGCAGTAATTACGTCTGATTCTCCCGGTGGAATTGGTTCCTTAGGATAAGAAGATACAGTGCATGAACACGACGGTTTAACACTTGCCAAAGTCAAAGGATACTTTCCTGTATTGGTAACTTTAAACTTCGCTGTAATAACTTCTCCTTTCATCACTTCTCCAGCATCGTACAAGCGATCAATTTTCATTGTTGTCTTGTTCCCTACTATCACATCTGTTTCTGAATCCGACTCACAAGAAGCGAACATTGTAATCAATAATGATAGTGTCAAAAATTTTATCATAATCTTATTCTTTTAATCCCCGTCCTACTTTTGTAATTAATCCTTCTTTATCCAGACGGCCAATTGCTTTATCTAGAACTCCATTAATAAATCCATTACTCTTAGGCGTACTATAGAATTTTGAAATTTCAATGTATTCATTTAGTGTCACCTTGGTTGGGATATTGTTGAAAATTTGTAATTCGGTAATTGCCATTTTCATTAGGATCACGTCCATTTTCGCGATTCGGTCTAACTCCCAGTTGCTTGTCAATTCATCAATTAATTTTTCGTTCTCAACGTCCATCGAAATGGTTTTGCGAAGTAATTGTCTGATAAAATCAACTTCATCTTCTTTATCCTTATACAAAGGTAAAATTTGATTGGGACCCTCTTCGTTAAAGTTCTTTAAAGTTTTGATAACCATTGTGCAAGCCAAATCGATATCATCCATCCAATGGATACTCTTTTCTTCAAAGAAATCGTAAAGCAAAGGGAAGTTCGCAATCTCTGATTTAAACACGGCAATAGCAAAAGCCATATCTTCAGCAAACCCTTTCGCGTCATTGTTCATGAACTCAAAGTAAGTTTCACTTTCTCGCAAGTTCAAATACATCTTACGGAACAACTCTTGGTGCTCATCTCCTACCCAATTCACTTTTCGATCTTCAGAACAAGCCCTTAATTCAGGATGATCCCCTAAAATAGAAATGAGTTGATTATCAATGAATTTTGTGTTCGGATCAAGCTCTTCATCCGTTGGTCGAATCTTCAGCTTCGCATCTTCAATCCTACGTGTACCTTGAACTTTAAGTTCATCAAAGGATAATAACAGGTACAAATACAGATCGTAAATTCGTTCTACCGCTGTCAATAATTCCTTTTCCGAAATAGCTGTATGCCCATCTTTCGATTGGAAATACGCATATAAAGATTGAAGAACTTTTACTCTTAAGTGTCGTCTATTCAGCATTCGCTTACATTGGAAGTTTAACTTTCCCAATAGAGTCAATACGTTCTTCTGCCATTTTATTAGCAATCTGATATGTCGGAACATTTTCAGAGGATGAACGCTTAACGATATTATGAATCGTTGTGTAAATTTCTTCGGCTTTATTCATGGCCCATTCTGTAGATAAACCTTTCACTTCAGAATAACAATTAATAACGCCACCAGCATTTAGTGCATAGTCAGGAGCATAAATGATTCCTTTCCTCATTACCTCTGTACCGTGCAATCCTTCATGTTGAAGTTGATTGTTTGCAGCACCTGCGATAATTGAACATTTCAATTTTGATAACGTTGTATCATTTATGGTTGCCCCTAGCGCACAAGGAGCATAAATATCCATATCGATTTCATATATTTCATCCAAACCAACAACTTTAGCACCATAAGTATCAGATACTCTTTTTAAAGTTGGTTGGTGGATATCAGTGATATAGACCTCCGCTCCTTCTTTCGTAAGTGCTTCAACCAAATATTCACCGACATGTCCAACTCCTTGAACGGCAACTTTCTTACCACTTAAAGAATCAGAACCAAATTGCTCTTTCGCACAAGCTTTCATCCCTACATAAGTTCCATGAGCTGTAACCGGCGAAGGATCTCCACTTTTCCCAGGAAGACCAACTACGTGATCCGTCTCCATACTCACCCATGACATGTCCAATGGATTAATTCCAACATCTTCTGCTGTAATATACTTTCCAGCCAAGCTATTCACGAACTTTCCGAATCTTCTAAACAAAGCTTCAGATTTCATGGCTCGAGCATCACCAATAATTACCGCTTTACCTCCACCTAAATTCAATCCAGAGATTGAATTTTTGTAAGTCATACCACGCGAAAGACGAAGAACATCATTCAATGCCTCCATTTCGTTTTTGTAAGACCACATTCTCGTACCTCCGAGTGCTGGGCCTAAAACCGTGTTATGTACTGCGATTATTGCTTTTAAACCTGTTTCGTTATCATTACAAAACAAAAGCTGTTCATGATTGTATTTGCTCATTTGAGCAATTACAGGATTTTCTGCGAGGTTAGTATCCTCAATATTTTTTACTTCAATCATATCAAAGCGCTAAATTATCTCAATCTATTATTTACTTTTACAACGCCATGTAAATAGTGGGGCAAAAATAGGAAATTATCGCATGAAGTCACTCAGCTATCTCAATAAATATTTCATTAAATACAAATGGAGACTGCTTTTGGGAATATTGTTCATTATTGGAACAAACCTCGCCAAAGTTTTAATGCCTCAATACTTTGGTGATGTAACCGATGATCTAAAAGAATGGAACAGCACGTACAACCCTGACGACCTGTTCTATTACGCCTTTAAAGTTGGCGGATACTACATATTACTTTCGCTGATTGCTGGCATATTCTTATTTCTAACGAGACAGACAATCATAATCATGTCAAGGTACATAGAGTATGATCTGAAAAATGAAATCTATCAACAATATCAAAAATTAAGCTACACATTTTTCAAGAAAAACAATACTGGAGACTTAATGAACCGGATCTCGGAGGATGTCACTAAAGTCCGAATGTATCTTGGACCCGGCATTATGTATACCATTAATCTCGCTGTTCTTTCAATTCTTGTTATTAGTGTGATGATCTCCATTAATGGCTGGTTAACCCTCGTTGTTTTGGCCCCCCTTCCACTTATGTCCTATATCATATACAAGGTGGCTTCTCGAATCAATAAAATAAGCACAACGGTTCAGAAAGAACAATCCTTTATGTCAACAATGGTTCAAGAAACCTTTTCAGGAATCCGGGTGGTAAAGGCGTATGATAGGACTAAGGAAGTTGAAGATAAATTCAATTTATCTGCGAATGCCTACAAGAATAAAAACATGAAACTTGTATTTGTCAATGCTTTGTTCATGCCAACAATATTTATTCTAGTTGGGCTAAGCACCGTACTTTGCATCTATTTGGGCGGAATATTTAAATTCAATGGGGAAATGACAGTTGGTGAAATAATAAAATTCATCTTCTTTGTTAACATGTTGACTTGGCCATTTGCCTCTGTTGGATGGGTGACATCTTTAATTCAAAGGGCGGCTGCTTCTCAAGAACGCATCAATGAGTTTTTAAAAGAAGAACCAGAAATTGTTAACCGATCTCAAGAGCCACTTGTATTTGAAAAGGAAATTGAATTTAGAAACGTCTCTTATACCTACCCAAACTCAGGTATCCAGGCAATAGTTGATTTGAGTTTCATTATTAAAAAAGGCGAATCCCTTGGCATCATTGGAAGAACAGGATGCGGAAAATCAACTATTATTCAGTTGTTGACACGCCAAGTCGAACCACAAAGTGGAGTAATTTTAATTGACGGAAAGGATATTAACGATTGTAATTTAGATGAACTAAGGAGTCGGACTAGTGTTGTCCCTCAAGACGTATTTTTATTCTCGGATACGATTAAGAACAACATTGCGTTTGGATTAAATCATGGAGATGCTTCAGAGGAAATGTTGATTGAGGTGACGAAGCAGGCACATGTTTACCACAATATTGTTGAGTTTAAATCGGGATTTGACACCTTATTAGGAGAACGAGGAGTTAACTTAAGCGGTGGACAAAAACAGCGAGTTAGTATCGCTCGAGCTTTGATTCGTAAGCCTGAAATTTTAATTTTAGATGATTGTTTATCCGCCGTTGATACGGAAACAGAAGAAATCATACTTCGCAATTTTAAAAACATGAATGATGTCACTTCCATGATTGTCAGCCATCGTGTTTCATCCATTCGAAATGCATCGATAATTATCAATATAGCAGAAGGTCGCCTTACTGAAAAAGGAACACACGAAGAGTTAATTCAGGCAAATGGCGCCTATGCCGAGCTTTATCAAAAGCAATTAGCGGAAGAAGAGACGAGTTAAATTACTGATTTGTTGAAATATACGTCTTTTTCATTAAACAGAAAAGGTTAACAATTCAGTTGTTTCGTAATAAAAAAAGTACCATATTTGTTTTTGTCATTTGACAATTAAATACCACAATAATGGAGTACGATAAGAATAATGAAATTTATTCAAAGGTAGTTAGAGCAGGCAAAAGAACTTATTTCTTTGATGTGAAGTCAACAAAAGGAAATGACCTTTATTTAACCTTAACGGAAAGTAAAAAAACGTTCGTCGATGGCAGAGAATCGTATCAAAAGCATAAAATATTCTTGTACAAGGAGGATTTTGAAAAATTCGAAGACGGCTTAAAAGATGCCTTGAACAAAATTGAAGAATTAACATCTTCTGGCGAATATGAAATTGCAGAAAAAGCTGAATTAGAAGCTGTTTCAGAAGTTTCGTTTGAAGATCTATAACATTTTCTATCCTCTTCCATTTTATTAACATTGTATCAACACGATTTTCGTTGATAACTAGTGATTACTTTCCGTCTATTCAATGCGCATTTAACGTATCTTTATAACTCAATTTTTTCATTAAATGGGTAAAATAATTGCAATTGCAAACCAAAAAGGTGGTGTTGGGAAAACAACTACTGCAATCAACTTAAGCGGATGTTTAGGCGTATTAGAATACAAAACATTGATAGTTGACGCAGATCCTCAAGCGAATGCGACTTCTGGTGTCGGACTAGACCCGAATAAGAACAAGACTATTTATGATTGTTTAATCAACGATGTCGATCCTTCTGATTTAATTGTAAAAACGGACAATCCAAATTTGGATATTCTTCCATCTCATATTGATTTGGTAGGTGCGGAGTTGGAAATGATCAATCTACCGAACCGCGAGTACATGCTTAAGTTCGCTCTTGAAAAGATTAAAGATCAATATGATTTTATTATCATTGACTGCTCCCCTTCTCTAGGTTTGATTACAGTGAATTCTCTAACCGCTGCGGATTCTGTTATGATTCCAGTTCAGTGTGAATACTTTGCATTGGAAGGACTTGGAAAACTTTTGAACACGATTAAAATTGTGCAAGGAAGACTTAATCCTGAACTGGAAATCGAAGGGATTCTTTTGACGATGTATGATACGCGCTTGCGTTTAGCAAATCAAGTTGTTGAAGAAGTAAAAATGCATTTCCAGGAAATTGTATTTGATACGGTAATTCATAGAAATACAAAATTGGGAGAAGCACCTAGTTATGGTGAAACGATAATCATGCACGATGCAGCAAGCAAAGGCTCTGTAAACTATTTGAATTTTGCAAGAGAGATTCTACAGAGAAATGATTTGACAAAAATTTCGAACGAAGACAAAAAAATAAAGATTAGCGATGAGCTCTAATACGAAGAAAAGATCTGCTTTAGGAAAAGGACTAAGTGCACTTCTAGAAAACTCAGAAACTGACATCACAAGTACTTCAGCTGGAGACGGAATTGTAGGATCGATTTCCACGATTTCCATTTTAAGTATTGAAGCCAACCCATTCAACCCGAGGTCAAATTTTGAAAAAGATGCACTTCAAGAATTAAGTACGTCAATTAAAATTCACGGAATTATTCAGCCGATAACAGTTCGGAAATTGGGACGTGACAAGTACCAATTAATTTCTGGTGAACGTCGTTTCCGTGCAGCACAACTGGCGAAGTTAACTGAAGTCCCTGCCTACATAAGAATTGCCAACGATCAAGCTATGCTTGAGATGGCTTTGGTAGAGAATATTCAACGTGAAGACTTAAACCCAATCGAAGTTGCACTTTCGTACCAACGTCTTATTGAAGAAGTTGAATTAACACAAGATCAATTAAGTCAGAAAATATCTAAAAGTCGATCGAGTATCACGAATCATTTAAGATTACTCAAATTACCCGCTGATATTCAAGCAGGAGTTAGAGAAAGAAAGATTACAATGGGCCATGCGAGAGCTCTCGTTTCCGCTGGGGATGAAGAAACACAAGTTGAATTGTTCAACAGGGTGGTAAAGGAAAAACTTTCTGTTCGTGATATTGAAGCAATCTTAAGAGGAGAAAAAATTTCAGGAGCTCCAGAAGAGCAAGAACAATTGCCAAAAAAAGCAAAACTTGAAATAACGAAAACTGAATTTACGTTCAAGGAACATCTTGGTGATCGCCTTTCGACAAAAGTGGAAATTAAAAAGTCACCAAATGGTAATGGTAAGATTGTTGTGAATTTTAATTCCGATGTCGACTTAAGCCGTATTATTGACTTATTAAACAAGTAATGAAAGGGTTAGTCCTTCTTCTATTTATCCTATTCACTTCTACAAGTTTTGCTTCTAAGGACGATACTACGGCAGTTGTACAAGATACTTTACACTCCGTAAAAAAGGCTGTAATCCTTTCAGCAGTGGTTCCTGGAGCAGGTCAAATCTACAATCACATAGCAATGCCAAAAGGGAAAAAGAAAGCCTTTTGGAAAGTTCCATTGATTTATGGAGCTCTTGGTGCATCGACTTACTTCTTGATTTACAACCAAATCGAACAAAAAAACTACAAAGAAGAATACACGCTTCGACAAAATAATATTACCAGTCCAAATTACGCCCAGTTTACAGATGCAGGAATCCTTAGTTTGTACAACCAGCATTTGGATTGGAGGGACCTTTCTATACTAGGAGTTGCAGTCGTATACTTCATTCAAATTATCGATGCCGGGGTAGAAGCTCATTTCGTATCTTTCGATATATCTGAAGATCTATCCTTGAAATTGGAACCAACACTTTTAAATTATAGAACTGCTGGGCTTAAAATGAGTTTTAATTTTCGTTAAATCAATTGCACGGTATGGCTAAAAGCTTATTTTTGCCTCAATAGTTAAAGAATGAACATAGCATTAATTGGATATGGGAAGATGGGAAAAGTGATTGAAGAAATCGCTATTTCTCGGGGACATAAGATTGTCGCTACGAGTACAAGTCTGTCTCCAGTTGAAGATTTGGACTTTAAGAAGATTGATATTGCCATTGAATTTACAGCTCCACATATGGCAGTAAAGCATATTGAACATTGCGTAATAAACAATACTCCTGTTGTTGTAGGAACGACAGCATGGAACGAACAACTTCCTGAAGTAAAGGAATTTGTGACAAAAAAGAATGGTGCACTACTCTACGCTTCAAACTTTAGTATCGGTGTAAATATCTTTTTTGATATCAACCGAAGATTGGCGGAATTGATGGCGCCTCACAAGGATTATATAGCTTCAATAGACGAAGTTCACCATTTGCAAAAATTTGACGCACCAAGCGGTACAGCTATCACTTTAGCAAATGACATGATGCTTTCAAATGATAATTTAAAGGCTTGGGTCCATAAGGAGAATGAAACTCCTACGACTACAGAAGGCCAGATTGCTGTTACTTCGCATAGAAAAGATGGTGTTCCTGGCACACATATAATTGGATACAATTCAGATATCGATAGTATAGAGATTAAACATACAGCGCACAATAGATCAGGTTTTGCACTTGGATCTGTGATCGCTGCAGAATGGTTAATGGGGAAACAGGGCGTTTTCACCATGCAAGATGTTATTAAATAAGAAAGATGAACATATTTTATTTTTACCTGTTTTTATTAGTTCACCCGTATTTAGCAATGTGGTGGAAGAGTTTTGAACAAGCAGACAGAAAAGCTTGGGAGGCCTTAGTTCCAGGTTATAATTATTTCACAGCCTTTAAATTAGGATCTCAAAAACCTTGGTGGTCTTTGCTCTTGATTTTTCCTGGTGTCCATATCGTAATGTGGTCAGTCGCGAATGTTTCATACATCCGAAGGTTCGGTTATTTCTCATTGGTAGATACGCTTCAAGGTATTTTCTTTCCGTATGTAATTATGTATAAAATTGCTACGTCTGGAGATAAAATACTACCTGAAACGAATTGGGCAAACAGCAAAGAAGTTAGTGATAGAGAATGGGGAGATCATTTAGCACTTTTCCTTTCATTGCCAATACTTGGACACGCAATCGCCTTGGGATTTGCCGCTGTAACAAGAGCAAAGCCTGGTAAAAAGACAAAAGTAAAGGAATGGGGAGATTCAATTTGGTTTGCTCTTATAGCCGCTTTAATTATCAGAACTTATGTTTTTGAACCGTTTAAAATTCCAACAGGATCGATGGAGAAAACACTTTTGGTTGGTGATTTCTTATTCGTGAACAAATTGGCGTATGGACCCAAAGTTCCAGTTACACCATTCTCATATCCTTTGGTTCATAATACAGTACCGTTTGTTGATGTCAAATCATACCTCGGAATAGAAACTTCGAATTATGTCCGCCTACCAGGTTTTGGTAAGATTGAACAATATGATGTTGTTGTTTTTAATTACCCAGCTGGAGATACGGCAGTCTATGATCCAAGAATGCCTGACGGTTTAATGGGACATAACTACTATCAACTTCTAAATGATGAAGCTCAATTTTTATGGGGACAATCTAACCCACAAACTCAATTAAGCCCTGCAGAAATGAAGGATATTGAAGACGGAATAAACGCCGAATTCAAAGACATTTCAGATGATGAATTAAAGAAGCTCATCTCTTTAAGAGTGAACGAAAAAATATATGCTCCTTATATTAATAATATTAATAAGTGGAAAGAATCAGCCAGAACTGTACTTAGATCAGGACTTATTCATAAACAAACTTCAGTTGATGAGCCATACACCAATCATTATGGACTGATTTATCGTCCAGTTGATAAAAGAGAGAATTATATTAAACGGTGCATGGGCCTTCCGGGACAAAAATTGCGATTGGAAAATTCACAATTATTTGTTAATGGGAAAAAAGCAAAAATTGCAGATCAGCAAAACTTGCTTTACCTAGCTGATTCCATGTATAAATTTAATATAAAGTCAGACGAAGAAATGCTCTCTAAGTTTGATTTTGACGTTTTCACGCAATACAGCGTAATACAGTCTGGCCCGAACAGAGGACAGAAAATTGGTGTTCACGTAAACAAATCTACACTGGCCAAGCTTAAAAAAGAGAATCCTGATATTAAATTTACCCTTCAACGTAAAATGCCTTCGGAAAATATTTCAATTGACAATTTGGGAGCTTTCCCAAATGATCCTAATATCCAAAATACAGTAACCGATTTCCAAGAATTCCAAATTCCGTACAAAGGACAAACCGTTAAATTATCCAAAGACAATATTCCTTACTTCAGAAGAATTATTACTGCTTATGAAGGACATACTTTGGTTGAGAAACCAGATGGATCATTTATAATTGATGGAAAAAAAGCAACGACTTATACGTTCGGAATGAACTATTACTGGATGATGGGAGACAATCGATTTAACTCGGCTGATTCTAGAATGTGGGGATTTGTTCCTGAAGATCATATCGTTGGTAAAGCATCAATGGTTTGGCTTTCAAGTGATCCAAATGGCGGATTCCGTTGGGACAGAATGTTTACCGTGATAAAATGATACCGGTTTTTCCTACCGCTTATTTCGGAAGCATTGCTTATTTCAAAGAAGTAGCGAAGCACGAAAAAGTATACATCGAAGCGAAGGAACATTTCCCGAAACAATCGTATCGTAACCGTTGTGATATTCTCGGTGCGGATGGAATTTTAACCTTATCCATTCCGACGAAAAAGCACTCTGGCTCTAAAACACCTACGGATGAAGTTCTTCTATCTGTGGATGAAAATTGGCAGAAACGGCATTGGAGATCTATAATGAGTGCGTATCAAAGTGCAGCATTTTTTGATTACTACAGCATCGAAGTTCATGAAATATTGTTTTCAGAAGAAACGAATTTCCTGAAATTCAATATGAATATTTCACAGCGTATCTTAGACTGGTTGGACATCTCAACAGAATTAATTCTTACCGATGAATTTCAACCGGTGATCGAAAACGACCCACGATCACTATTAACCGATAAAAATTTAAACCAAGACCTCCTTCCCGCGCCTTACATCCAAGTATTTCCATCGGATGAAAGTTTTACGATGAATCTTTCTATTTTAGATGCAATAATGTGTGAAGGACCTCTTGCACGAAATTTGATTAAAGAATCAATTAAAGCCTAATTAAAATGCTAAAACAGCTTACCTTACTCGCCTTCCTAACTGCAACATTTTCAACGTTCTCGCAATCAGAAGAGCACACCATTGCTTTTTATAATGTCGATAATTTGTTCGACACTCTTGATACTGAAGATAAAAATGACGCGGAATTTCTTCCCGATGGAAAGAACAATTGGAACTCTGAAAAATACAATACTAAGATTCAACACATCAATAAAGTTTTTGGTGAATTCACCTCTCCTTTGATCATAGGAGTTTGCGAAATTGAAAACAAGCAAGTCGTTGTGGATATTGTAAATGGCGGAACGCTAAAAGGAACACATGGCGTTGTTCACACAGAAAGCCTTGACAAGCGTGGTATTGATAACGCAATTATCTATGACAGTACAGAACTTACATTATTGGAAGATGGCGTCATTCGCTTTCAAATGCCAGAAGGCTCCTCGCCAAGTAGAGATATCGTTTGGGCTAAATTTTCAAGAAAAAAAGAAATCATTTACGCAATGGTAAACCACTGGCCCAGCCGTCGAGGAGGACAAGAAGCAAGTGACACAAAAAGACTTATAGCGGCAACTGCTGGAAAAAAATTCATAGATTCTTTATTGGCAGTCGATAAAAACATCCAAATTGTATTTATGGGCGATTTAAATGATTATCCAGAGAATAACGCTCCAAAATTAATTGCAGAAACACTTTGCCCTATGATCAAAGTAGAATCTGGACAATTCGGAGGTTCTTACAATTACAGAGGTGAATGGGGAATTTTGGATCACATCATGGTTTCGAAAAACTTCCACAAAAAGAAAGGCGTAAATGTTATTTCAAATTCTGGAAAAATTCACAGTCCTGAGTTTCTATTGTCTGAATACAAAGGCAATACCGTCCCTTTCAGGACTTTTGGTGGCGGAAATTATTTAGAAGGCTATTCGGATCATTTCCCTGTATCTATTAAAATAGAGTTTTAGAAAATCGCTATCTTATTAAAGATGAAAAGCATTTTACTCTTTGGCTTCTTAATTCTTCAATTCACTTCTTTGTCTCAAACCAAGGAAGTAGCGTTGAATGGCACTCTCACCAACAATAATAATGAAATTCTGATAGGACTTTCTGTAACCCTATGGGAGAATACAGATTCTGTTTTGTCGGTAATTAGTGATTCACAAGGGCAATTCACGATAAATACGACGTTCAATTACGACAAAACGTACATCCTTACCTTTGATTATAAATACCAAACAGAAACGGACATTGTGATTTATCAACCCACGGATAGTGTCGTTGGTTCAAATTACACATTTGACGTTCAATTGGTAAAAAACATTACCGCAAGTGCTGAAGAAAATGCGGCCATCTACTTCGGAAAAAACAAAACTTCAGAAATAGAAGGCTTTGATATCAACTACTTAAAGCTTCTTTTCGGGCAATACCCTACTCTATGTTTAGACCTTTATTATATGGGGAGTTCGATTGAAAAAAAGGACCATACAAAGTCCCGAATAAAATTTTTAAAGAAGTATTTGGAACAGAATGACATTCCAATACACCTGATTCAGGTGACAGACGACAAAGTTAAGGTTCGTGCGTATGAGAAAGATCAACGTTCGGCATTTTGGATCTCGGTTATTTCGCAAGACGGCTGCAACTAAGCGCGAAAGAATCCTATCTTTGGCCTAATGAAAAAATCAATCTCAATTGTTGGCGGTGGCCCATCTGCATTAATGACAGCGGCCTTTTTGGATTCTAGTAAATTCGATGTTACTATCTATGAAAAGAACAAATCCGTTGGCCGGAAATTTCTGGTCGCTGGAGACGGAGGTTTTAATCTAACCCACTCTGAATCAATCGAAGAAATTATTGAGCGCTTTACGCCCGTTGAGTTTCTTAAAGATGCGTTAACAAACTTTTCGAATGAAGACTTAGGGGCTTGGCTTAGAGAGATTGGTATTCCAACGATAATAGGAAGTAGCAACAAAGTGTACCCTGAAGAAGGAATCAAACCAATTGAGGTCTTGAATGCTATCCTTAAAAAGTTAGATACAAATGGTACTACGATCAAAACAGAACATACATGGACGGGCTGGAATAAAGACGCGTTGGTTTTCAATGATTCTATAAATGTAAAATCAGATTACACGATTTTTGCATTGGGCGGAGGAAGTTGGAAAGTAACTGGTTCAGACGGTTCTTGGAGTACTCTTTTCGAAGAGCAAAATATTGAAATTCTTCCCTTTACTCCTGCCAATTGCGCTTACAAAGTGGATTGGACAAAAGGTTTCCTTGGTCGCAACGCTGGAAAACCATTGAAAAACATCTCAATCTCCTGTTTTGGGAATGAGCAAAAAGGAGAAGTTGTAATAACTGAATTTGGATTGGAAGGAAATGCTATTTATGCATTAAGCCCTCAAATTCAGGAGTTACTTGCCAAAAAAGGGGAAGCAACTGTTCTAATTGACTTAAAACCAACTTTGACCTTGGAAGTCTTGCTTGAAAAAATGTACAAAGCTAGAATTCCAAAAACAACTGATATTCTTAGAAAATATGTGAAACTCGGCCCTTCAAAGCTTGATCTATTAAAACTTAACACTACCCGAGAAGAGTTTATGGATATCAATTCAGTAGGAAAAAAAGTTAAAGCATTGCCAGTAACGCTAACGGGAGCCGCATCCTTGGATGAAGCTATTTCAACTACTGGTGGAATTGCATTAACAGAATTAAACGAAAATTACGAATTGAACAAGCTTCCGAATAATTTCTGCATCGGTGAAATGAGTGATTGGAATGCTCCAACAGGAGGTTATTTACTTCAAGCGTGTTTCAGTATGGGCGTTAAAATAGCGAATCATTTGAATTCAAAATAATCAAAGAACAAACATTAGATTTTGATTGACGAACAGAGAATAAAAGTTCAGGGCATAAAAAAAGCTTGGACTCCCACCCAAGCTTCTTCTTATAACATTTTCTAGTTTCTTGTCGGATAGTGTATTGCGAAGTCCGTGCCAAGAACGTTTAATTTTTTGTTAACGCTTCGGAGACGCTTTATCTATAATAGATTCAGAATTAATCTACCTCTCTTTCTTCGCCATCATCTCCATCCGGAACAGTTCCATTTCCAAAAGAATACGGCAACCGCTCTCTCCAAAGGTGTTTCTTATCAGTAGATTCGAATTCGCGGTAAATGTAGTAGATGAAATTTCCGTTTACAATGATTTTTTCAACGTATCGGTGCGCCAATTTAACTTGCTCTTTGATCTCGCCTGTTTTCGTATCTACCCAACCGAGGTAGGAATACCCTGCTCTATCGAACAATGCGTAGACTTCTCCAGTAACTCGATCTTGCATTAAGTTCTTTTTCCATCCAGTCGACTTTGGGTTGTAATGATGGTAAATCCCAACACTATCAAGAGCATCGCCTTTCTCGTCAAAAGTGTACAATTTATCTTTGTAATAATCGAACACGAAGAGGCTGTCGTTGCGATGGAACATAGGAGCATACAATTCCTTATAGTAAAGAGATTGCGTAAAGTAATTTGCACCCACCCAGATTTCGGCGTCAACACCAGTCGCAAGTTCTTTGTTCTTCGCCCATAGCTTCGTTCTCACATCAACCCATTTGTATTCTGAGCGGTACAATTCCATCATCAACTCATCTTCAATTTCCATGATTTTCTTGTAAGCAGAATCGCGCTGATCGAATGCGAAATACTCAAAAGCTGGATAATCCGGATTGAAATTGGAGAAGTACATTCTCGTTTTATTCGTATCAACGATGGGCGCCAAATACGTTAAATAGTACTGCTTATCTACGGTAGATATTCCTATTTTCTCATCTGTTGCATGAATTCCATAAATGGCATCTTTACATACTACATGTGGATTCCCTCTATAATCTCGAATGATTTCTTCCGCTAATCCAGGGACTTGAAACTTGCTTCTAACTTTTAGTCCATCGTACAAAAGAAGTTCGCTCCCTTTTTTTAATTGTCTGGGATACGCCAACAAAAGAATGTCTCCGTTGTTTTGAATTTCAAAATCTTGAACGTGCAATCGAGGTGACTGATAAACAACCTTAGGAATGCCTGGCGCAGGGATAACAATATCGCTCAATTGCTGCGTTTTGATAGACTTCATCTTAAACACATAATTAATTGTATCCTTTCTGTACTTCGGAGAGATTCTTTCAAATATTTTTGATGATTCGAATTGCGTATGGTTTAATTTAAATGTAATACCATTTCCAACATGTGCCTTAAACGAAAACACCCCTTTTTGGCTTGATGTTCTATAAATGGACTTACTTCCAATTTCAATTGTGGCAACTACATTCTGAACAGTTTCATCCTCGGTCGCACTTCTAATTTCAACAATAACAACTACAGAATCTTGTCCATAGCTCATCGATGAACAAACAATCGCAAAAAACACAAGTAAGGCTCTAATCATATTACTAAGATGCGCGGAAGGTAAAGAATTCATAATTATTAATTAAGAATTATCAATTGAAAATTTTAACTTGAGTAAAAATATTCTCCATGAGACCACTTCTTTTCCTATCCATTCTATTTATTAGTCACCAATCTTGTGCCAAAAGGATACTATTTAGTTTTGAGGAAATGGTGAATCGATCCGACATGATAATTGTTGGGAAGGTTATATCTGTGAAAGGGAATATAATTAAGGTACAAGTTTCAGAAACAATTAAAGGAAAAGTCAAAGAAAAGTTAACCGTTATTAATGGTCCAAGTTCTAGCTATTCGAGAATTGGTGAAGGTGAAACTATTCTTATTTTCATGCATAAAAGACGCGGAAGATATCGATTTTCAAACGCTTCGGCGAGCCAAATTAAAATTAAGGATGGCAAAGGGCTCAATATGTTTTATTATGACGAACCTAAAAATCTGGAAGAATTTAAACTGCGAATCGATAAATGTATGGAACAAAAAAACTCCCACTTAAATTAATAAGCAGGAGTTCAATTTATTTAGATGCAAACCGCTTAAGCGTCTACATTCATGTTATCAAGAACAGACATTACGTTTTTAACCGCTTCAGCACTTTCTTTTAACATTGCCATTTCTTCTTCATTCAAATCAAGTTCGATAATTCTTTCGATTCCGTCTTTCCCTAAAACAACAGGAACTCCTAAAAAGATATCTTTCATACCGTACTCACCGTCTAACCATGTACATACTGGGAAAACTCTTTTCTGATCTCTAACGATAGCTTCTACCATTTGAGCAGCAGCAGCTCCAGGAGCGTACCATGCAGATGTTCCAAGTAACTTAACGATTTCTCCACCTCCGAACTTCGTTCTTTCGATGATTTCATCTAATTTTTCTTTCGAAATTAATTCAGTAACTGGAATACCAGCAACAGTAGTATAACGAGGAAGAGGTACCATAGTATCTCCATGCCCTCCCATCAATACCGCTTGGATATCTTTTGGAGAAACATTCAATTCCAACGCTAAGAAAGAACGGTAACGAGCAGTATCTAAGACACCAGCCATTCCGAAAACTTTACTACGATCAACTTTAGCTGTTAAATACGTACAGTAAGTCATTACATCCAATGGATTCGAAACACAGATAATTTTTGCGTTTGGTGAATGCTTAATAACATTCTCTGTTACCATTTTCACAATTCCAGCGTTCGTCGCGATTAAATCGTCACGAGACATACCCGGTTTTCTTGGTAACCCAGATGTAATAACAACTACATCAGAATTTGCCGTCTTTGAGTAATCATTTGTAGATCCAATTGTTCTTGAATCATATTGATTGATTGGAGAAGTTTCCCATATATCTAATGCTTTACCTTCTGCAAAACCTTCTTTGATATCAAGCAAAACGATTTCATTAGCGATCTCTTTGTGTGCTAATACGTCTGCACAAGTAGCACCAACGTTTCCAGCACCTACAACAGTTACTTTCATTTTTGTCTAGTATTGATTAATTATAATCGAGTGAGTTACGAAATTAATATAATTGTAAGAGAATAACGTCTAAATTTTGGTATTTTTTGGCCCTGAGAAAAGAATTCTTAACACTCGAAGGCAACCGTGTTAAAAGAGTCTCGTCTAACGAATGAAATCAATGTGGAGAATAAAGAACATTTAAAGGAATTAATAAGCGGTTGTATAAAAAACGACCGTCGATCTCAGGAAGAGTTATTTAAACTTTTCTACGGAAAGATGTTAGGTGTTTGTATGCGTTATGCTCGTGATAGAGATACCGCAGAAGAAATGCTCCAAGAAGGTTTCATTAAGATCTTTGACAAGTTGGAAGCGTTCGATTATAAAGGATCGTTCGAAGGTTGGATGAGAAGAATTGTCTCTAATACAGCAATTGATAACATCAGAAAATCGAAGAAGAACCCTTTATTAACGGACAACGATGAGGATTTCAAACTCGGCGGATCAGATCCGATGGTTGAGAATGAAGAACTTCAATTCGTAGGACTAAAAGCTGAAATAGCGTTAGAAGCTATTCAAAATTTATCACCTGCTTACCGTGCAGTATTTAACCTTTATGTAATGGAGGAATATACGCACAAGGAAATAGCAGAGATACTTGGAATCAGCGAAGGAACTTCCAAATCAAACTTGTCTAAGGCAAAAATGAACCTTCAAAGAACTTTAAAAGAAAAGTTCGAGAAGATTGAAGATTAAGAATTAGAATGAAAAAAAATATAGAAAATAGTATTAAAGACAGTCTCAACGACTTAGAGTTACCATATAACTCTAACGCCTGGGATTCATTGAGCGCCAAGCTCGATGCTGGAGCCGCACCTTCTGGTGATTCGGGTTCATCTGTTGATAATGCTATTAAATCTAGTCTTGAAAATTACGAATTGCCATACGCTGCAAGTGCTTGGACCGTAATGAATGCAAAACTAGACGCAACTTCTGGTACTGGAGTTGATCAAGCGGTTAAATCTAGCTTGGAAAATTACGAAATCCCATACGCTGCTGCGGCCTGGACTGCAATGAACGCTAAGCTAGATGCAAAAGATGCTCCTCGCTCATTCATTAGATGGTATGTTGCTGCAAGTATCTTGGTCGCTACTTTGGCTGTTTCTTATTTAGCGATAACGAATTCTGATGAAGAACAAAACAGTTCGACTCCGTCTTCAGAAATTGCTCAAAACAAAACTCCAAAGACAACGAACAATAAATCGAATACTTCTTCAACATCGGATGGAACTGAAGTAAATAGCAATGGAAACACTCCTTCTAATA
This sequence comes from Crocinitomicaceae bacterium, assembly GCA_047630755.1. Lineage (GTDB taxonomy): Bacteria > Bacteroidota > Bacteroidia > Flavobacteriales_D > Crocinitomicaceae > UBA4466. The sequence goes on from JBLHYG010000011.1 coordinate 79,955, forward strand.
TAGTAACACCTGCAAATGGTGGAACTACTGCAAACGGAGGCCAACCATTAACTGGAATAGAACCTGCAATTCCTACGAATCCCATAATTCCTATTTCTGTCAACCCTATTCAAGCAATTACACCTACACATATTCCTGATCCAATCGTACCGAGTGCAACACCTCCAATGGCACCTTTCATATTGCCTGTTGTTGACAATGTTTGCCAAGGAACTTCGGTTAAAATTGCAAATGAGAATAAATATCCGATCTCAATCGTTTTCCCTAACGGATCAGTTTGGTCTGCGAGAGGAAAATCTGAGACGAAATTAACAACAGCTGTTGCAGGAATATACGTAATAGGGTACATGGAAAACGGTCAATTGCAGGAAGAAGGTTCATTTAGCGTGAACTCTGCTCCGACAAGTGATTTTGATTTTGTGAACTTGGATGAAATTCTTTTGGACGGGTTGCCTACTACAGAGGTTAGTTCTATTTCTTCTGGAATTAATCACGAATGGAAATTCGGTAGACAAACGGCTTCCGGTTCTGAAGCTGCCGCACACTTCTTCACAAAAGGAAATCACGACATTGAGTTGACTGTTACAGGAAGTAATGGATGTAAATCGAGTATTACGAAGCAGGTAAATATTGAAGACAATTACAACTTACTTGCTGTGAATGCATTTGACCCAAGAAGTTTAGACGCAAGAAACAACAGATTCATTCCTAGAGCATTGGTTGAAAGAATAGGTGTGAAATTCTCAATGATTATTGTGGATCACACAGATGGTCATATCATGTACGAAACTTCTGACGCAAGTCAAGGATGGGACGGTATTGACAGAGCAACAGGTGAACAACTAGGATATCAAAAGACATTTATTTGGAAAGTATCAATTGAAAATCCAGAAGCGGGTGAGAACTCAGTTTATGGTAGCTCAGCGATTATCCTTCCAAGACAGAATTAAAAGCAATACTACTTCTACCTTACAACTATTACTAACTTCTACCTAAAATCTGTTTCGGTTCTCCGAAACGGATTTTTTTATTCCCAATAAATAGAAGGATATTTTGAACTCAATAGCACCTGCTGCTCCTTAGCCTTTTGAATTCTTGCTTGATCTGCTTCTGAATTTGGATGCAGACTTTTATGATTCATCAAAGACTTAACCTTTTCAATTTCAGCAATCAATTTTTGGGATTCCTCATTAAAAAGATAGTCCTTAAACTTCTCCCAAATATATTCAACGGCTTCACCGCTCGGATGAACAAGGTCCTTGGTATAAAAGCGGTAATCGCGTAATTCGTCAATTAGAATCTCATACGATGGAAAATACGATGCATTGTGTCCAATAATAGAATGACTCAATTCAATCAATCTCGCTTTGCTTCTGTTGTTTTCGACTAACCCATCCTTTTTATGCCGAACTGGACTAACAGTATACACAATCTCAATTAAGTAATTAACCGCTCGGATTTCTTTGACAACTTCGGTCCAAGCTTTGGACATTTCATCAAAAGAGGACAGTTCCTTTTCAAATAATTCAGAGGGCTGCTTGTGACAGTTCCCTACAATTTGATTCAATTCTAAATTTCTATATCCCCAAGATGTCCCGAAGGTAATAACGAGTATTTTTGCCTCCTCCAAGTGATTCTTCAACTCCGTTCTTGCTGCTATAACCTTTGATTTTAAGTCTTCTAGAGAGTATGCGTGAATCTTGCTGCCGCTGTCCCATGAAAAGAAAATACCATCCCGTTCTAATACATTTACTTCTGTTGAATTTGTCAATGCTGCTTTAATCGTATTGGCAATCGCAATTGGATGAAATAAGGTTCCGAATGGGTTGCTCAAGGCATTGAATCCCGAAGATTGAAAATGAGAAGTCATGCTGTCGGAGAAACAACTTCCTAGTAAAACGACACCATCATCGTGTTTGACATTGCTTGAAAGTGAAGGGAAATTGAAATCAAGTTTGAACTTCATGACTCATTAATTATGAATTTTTACTTCTGAATTATTCAAACAACAATCCTCTTAAGACATCAAGGCCTTAGCATTTGCCAAAGCAGCTTCGTTGATCTCGTCACCACTCATTAATCGAGCCGTTTCTTCTATTCGCGCTGCCATATCCAGTTCTATCACTGAAGATTGCGTTCTGCCGTCAATAATTGCTTTAGAAACAGAAAGGTGTTGTTCTCCTTTCGCTGCGACTTGAGGCAAATGCGTAATCGCAATAACTTGCATTCCAGCACCCATCGATTTTAAAGTCTGACCAATTTTTTGAGCAACATCTCCAGACACGCCAGTATCAATTTCATCAAATAAAATCGTTTGCAATTGAATTTTCTGAGACATTAAACTCTGAAGTGCCAGCATAACTCTAGAGAGCTCTCCCCCACTCGCAGCCTGATGAATAGGCACAGGAGGCAATCCAACATTTGGACTAAAATAGATTTCTAGATTGGAAACACCAAACTTCGTGAGTTTAAGTTCCTTGGACAATCTGAACTCCAGAATGGTATTCTCTAACTTAAGTTCATTCAACGATTTTGTAATTCTAGACTCGATCTCTGGAATCGATTTCTTTCGTGCATTGTGAAGAACTTCTCCCAATTCCATCAACTTAGCTTCTTCGAGTTGAATTTCATTCGTCAATCGCGCGATATCCCCCTCTAACTGCGCAAGATCATCAGAAGAACCATTCAAGTCCTGCATCAGATGTAAAAGCTCCTCTTGATTTTGAACTCTATGTTTAAAAGTGGCTTTGTTGAAAGAGTCCAGTTTAGAGGACAATTCAACCAGTTGTTTGGGATCAATACTAATCGAACCCGATTGCTCTTCTGCTTCGCTTGAAATGTCTTTTAATTCGATTAAAACACTTGCTACGCGCTGCTGCAGATCGTTCAATACAGGATCAATGCTCGCATTTTTCTCAAGTGTTGTATTTACTTGACCGAGTTGTTGAAGAACGCCTCCGTCCATTTCCAAAAGGTTAACGAGTGCTCCGAATGAGGCCAATAGTTCATCGGCATTTTCGAATTTACTCAACTCTTGCTTCATTGCTTCGTAATCTATATTCTCTAAATCTAAAGCTTGAAGTTCAGTCAATTGAAAAGAGTCATAATCAATCTTAGATGATGATTCAGCTAGCAATAATGATTTCTCTGTCAGCTCTTTCTTCTTTAATTGGTATCCAGCAAAGACATTTTGAAATTGAGTTCGTTTTTTAAGGGTTCCAGCCAAAATATCCAACAATCTAAGTTGAAAATCTTTGTCTTTAAGTTCAAGCGTATTGTACTGCGAATGAATATGAATTAAACCTCCTGTAAGTTCTTTCAAAATATTGAGCTGAACTGGAATATCATTGATAAATGCTCTTGATCGACCTTGCTTATAGATCTCTCTTCTCACAATTGTCAAATCAAAATAATCAAGCTGATTGGCTTCGAAAAAATTTTTCATTTTAAAACCAGAAATATCGATTTCGGCTTCAACAACAGATTTGTCCTTTAATTCTCCGATTACTGAAAAATTGGCTCTTTCTCCAAGAATTAAATTTAATGCATTCAGTAAAATAGATTTACCAGAACCTGTTTCTCCTGTTATTACAGTGAATCCACCTTCAAATTGAATGTTTACAGAATCAATTAAGGCAAAATTTTCTATTCGTAAGGATTTAATCATTATTCCAGAATCTCCTGATATTTGGAAGAATTCGTGGGGTCAAGCCTCTTTAAGAGATTGACAACCTGGTTCTTTTCCTTGGCGTCTGCATCTTCATACAGGTTAACCAGTTCAATCGTTTTGGCTCGAATAAAGTTTGTTACGTTTAAGGAGTTTGGTCGCGTTGAAACGACTTTAAGTAATTTATTTAAAGCCGTAAATACAGCTTGACGTCCAGCTACTTTGTCATCGTAAATTACGTCCAATCCTTTTCTATGGTATTCGTAATTGCATTCTCTCAACGGAGAAAATAATTGATGCAAAGCATTGTCTACCAGCCAATAACGATTATTTTTTCCTCTCTCGTTCGACTTCCAACCAGGCGCACCTGATGATTGTGCATTCGTTACGATTTGTTGTGCTTCATTGAAATATTTCGTTCCTCCTTTATTGGAAAATGAATCGTAGTCCATTGCAATAATATAGTACGCATAGAATGCCAAAATAGAAGTGATGTTGTCTCTATATTGGTTCGGAGCATAGGCTAAAACTGCGTTTCTAGAAAATCCAAAAACCAAATCTTCATCTTGAAAGTTGAAAATTGTTGTGTTGTAACTTGAATTAAATGCCGGTCGAGATGACTGAACTTGTACCGCACCTGAATACGTTCCCGGTTGAGGAATTTCCGAAATTTGAATTTGAAGGTTACAATTGATTCTTTCTTCAACGGTAAACTTGTCTTTTGTCCATTGCGTGTTATTCATAAATTCATAAATAACCCCTTTCAATTGCTCAATGATTTCTAGCTCTACACTAGTAACCTCAAGAGATGCATCGGTTACGATGTTTACTTGGCAATTTAATTCCTGAGACCTCCCAACCATTGAGAATCCGGCCAAACACGCTATAAGTACAACTATTTTCATTTCGATATATACGTTTTCAAATGTGATACAATATCACTTGCAACTTCTTTCTTAGACTTTAACTCGAATTCGACGAGATTATTGTGGTTATCTAAAATACTAATTTTGTTCGTGTCAACACCAAATCCAGCGCCTTTATCTTCAAGAGTATTTAGAACAATTAGGTTTAAATTTTTCTTGGCCAATTTCTTTTTACCATTTTCAAGTAAATCATTGGTTTCCAAAGCAAATCCAACCAATAATTGATCACTCGATTTCGTATCGCCTGCCCACTTTAAAATATCCGGGTTTTTGATCAATTCAATGGACAATTCATCGTCGTTTTTCTTGATCTTTTGGTCTGCCATTGACTTTGGACGGTAATCGGCAACTGCAGCGGAGAAAATACCGTAAGAACAGTCCTTCCAATGCAATTGAACTGCTTCTAACATTTCAACAGCCGTTTTTATTGGGATCAAAGTCAAATTATCGTGTTCCAATTCTTCTTTCGTTGGACCCGAAACAAGAATTACGTGAGCTCCTCTTGCAAGCAACTCCTCGGCGATTCTGTATCCCATTTTCCCACTTGAATGGTTTCCTATGAAACGAACAGGGTCAATAGACTCAAAGGTTGGTCCTGCTGTAACGAGCACTTTCTTTCCTTTAAATTCCGCTTCTAATTGTGCGTCAAAGTAATCTTGAATTGCTTGATGAATCGTTTCAGGCTCGGCCATTCTACCCTCTCCGCTTAATCCTGATGCAAGTTCTCCCGATTCTACAGGGATTATTCCAACTCCATCTTCAATCAGTAAATCCAAATTTCTTTTGGTCGTTGGATGTGCATACATATCCAGGTCCATTGCCGGAGCAACTAAGGTTTTCGTTTTCATTGACAAATAGGTTGCAAGTAATAAGTTATCACTGCTTCCGTTTGCCATTTTACTTAATGAATTGGCTGTTAAGGGTGCCACCACAAAGATATCTGCCCACAATCCGTACTCAACGTGATTGTTCCATGTACCATCTTCTTTGTTCCAGAATTCGATTCCAACTGGATTTTCAGATAATGTTGATACGACAAGGGGACTTATAAAATCAGAAGAGGCTGGAGTCAATATACATTTGACTTCAGCCCCTGATTTTTTTAATAAGCGAATAAGGAAAGCAATTTTATATGCTGCAATTCCTCCGGTAATTCCAAGAAGGACGCGTTTTCCTCGCATGTTTTTTTTTATTTAGTCTTCCTCTACAACAGGATTTCTAACGTAGATTTTTTCTTCCATTAACTCTTGAATTGCCATAGCAACTGGTTTCGGAAGTCTTTCGTAAAATCTAGAAATTTCAATTTGCTCTCTGTTTTCAAAAATTTCTTCAAGGTTATCAGTCGTTGAAGCAAACTCTGAAAGTTTCTGAGTAAGTTCTTCTTTCAATTCCGTACTTAATTGATTCGATCTTTTAGACATCAAAACGATAGACTCGTAAATGTTACCAGTCGTTTCTTCGATTTCGTCTGTGTTTCTTGTTATTGTAGTCTTTTCAGCCGTACTATTCTTAAAATTCATAAGTCTAATTAATTGCTTGAACTCTTTATTTTACTTAACTCACTTTTCATTGTTCGCTCATAGTTGACAAGAGCGTTAACTCTGTCTGACGACGGAAACAAGGATACAAAGGTATTATATCTTTCAATAGTATCCTCGATTCTTTCCACTTTTTTGTCCTCAATGCTATTTTTTGCTAGAAAGTAAGAGTTTTTGACAAGGACAAAATACACCTCTTCTTTATATTCTGACATTGGATAGTCGTCAATAAATGTATTTGCTGAACTAACAGCAGCTGCAAAACGCTCCGTCTTGGCGTAAAGTTTTACTGTATTGTATTCTTTAAACTCAACCTTAAATCGAAGGTTATCCATAATTCCGTTGCATGAATCAACAAAATTAGATGTTGGATATCTATCTACAAATTGCTGCAATCCGTTTATTGCCAACTCCGTTTCTGTTTGATCCAAAGAAGATTCAGGTGAATTGTTTACCGAGCACATTGCACTCAAAAACAAAGACTCTTCCGCTTTTATACTGTATGGAAAACGTTGAGGGAATTGACCTAAATAATATCCAGCCATGTAATAATCTCCTGCAATGTAGTAGGCTTTACCCAATCTGAAATAGGCTACTTCACCTTCGTCAGTCTTAGGCATGCGCTGATAAATTTGCTCATAAAGGTTAATCGATCTTAAAATAACAGAACTATTAATCTTCTCCTTTTCTTTTTTCGTTCCTGGATTTTTAACTTTTGGCGTACTCCCCCTTTCGAAATAATCGTTGGCTGCCGCTATTTTCTTATCGTAATCGTCTGACTTTACGATTTCATTGTAATCAGAACATGAAGTCGCAGCAAGTACAATAAATCCAAGGGCTAAAAGAAATGTATTTTTCATTGTTATCAAAAGTACTACTATTAAATTTTATTCAATACTAATTACGTCTTAGTTTAACTCTTATTGTGTATTTAACGAATTCTAAGGTTTTTACCAATTTGCAATACAGTCGTTGGACGGATACCATTTAACTGGCAAATTCTTGAAACGGTTGTTCTATTCCTTGATGCAATAGCCCCCAAAGTATCTCCTGATCGAACTCTATAATATTTCTTATCACCACTTGCAACAGCTTTTCCAGAAGAACTAGGTGTATATCCACCAGGTCTAAACAACCCTCGATGAACCATTAAGTTTTCATCACGTACGATGCCTTCTTTAAAATCAATAATTTTTTCAGGATTCATTGGAATATCGTAGAAACGTACTTCAAAGTGAAGATGTGAACCGTAAGAATGTCCTGTATTCCCTCCCAAGCCAATTGGATCACCAGGACTCACCGTTTGGTTCGGTACCACTAAATGCTTACTTAAGTGCGCGTAAAAGGTTTCTAATCCGTTGTGATGACGAATAATTACCAAGTTCCCGAATCCACTTGTATTGAATTTTGCATATCTAACCTTTCCTCCCCAAGCTGCACGAACAGTGTCACCTGTATTTAAATCAAGGTCGGTTCCATTGTGATTTCTACCTCTTCTCCATCCAAAATGAGAGGTGATGTTTCCATCCGTTGGCATGTGAAACAAGCCATCCAAGCTGTCGCTTTCCGAGTCCTCAAGACACAACCAAATTGTATCTTTCATTGCGTTCACATTGTTCGCTAAGTTTGAAGTATAGCACATGTCGTGGTCCCAAGACTGAATATAGTTAAGGTTGGAGTCAGTATCAACCTGATTGGCAATGTGATGGTTCATAATCCCATCGAAATTTAAATCTTCTAAATACACCCAAGTACGGTTTGCAAAAACAATCATCGTTCCTTTCTCAGATTGGATGGTATCGATAATTTGCTGGGAATTTCCAGCGAAAGAGATTAAAGTTAGAAAGGAAATTAGGAGAATGCGCATAGTTTAAATTTTCTTGCTATGGCTAAAAATCAGCCGACGCAAAGATAAAAAATTGAATTACTTATTTCGTTACGTCCATCACAAATACGCGATAAAGTAGGTCTTCATTTGGTTTAACTAGGTCTTGATATCCCTTTGCACCAAAGGCTTCTTTAGCAGGTACGTGGACGAACATAAGGTCTGCCTTTTTAGCATTAATTAACGCTTTACGCAATCCGGGAACAAGTCCTCCATCTCCCAAACCGAAGCTATAAGGATTGTTTTTCCACTCTGTATTGAAGTACCTTGGATTGGATGGAGATGAGGCCCAGCAATGGAAGGAAATTCGATTCGATTCATTGAAGTAGTTAGTATTCGCTTCATTTTCATTCATAAGCCAAATACGGGTACCGTCGATTACTTTTGTTGGCTCATTAAAGCTTAAAATTCGAATTTTAAGGATGTTGTTAGCGTTTTTCGGCACCACTCCTTCAATCTCTTTGTCTCCCCTCATTTCGCTTGCTGGAATAAGAACTTCAGCAAAATCACCTGCTCTAAGCTCTTTCAATGCATTGTCCCAACTTTCTGTTTGCATCTGAAATCCAACCATGAAAGGAAGGCTTTCTACATTTATAAGATGATTTCCATCGATAACCTTGCCATTCTCCAGGAACACTTTGTAATCAATGTTGACCATATCTCCGGCTTTGATTTTTTCGCCTTTGCCATGTTCGTACCATTTTATTTTGACTCCTCCTTTGATCGTCTTCTCATCTATAATTTCACGATCAGCTTCAAAGTCTACACCCGTAGAATCTACAACAACATTCGGAGCATTGTTCTCAACAATCTCTACTTCGCTTGTGTCCGGCTTATTATCTTCTGTATCGCAAGACACAAGAGTTATCGCCACTGCTATAATTAACCAATATTTCATTTCGTTATTCCTAATAATGTTAAATCTATCACTAATGTTCTTTGAGGTGGAATTTGATCCAAATCCCCCAGTAAACCATGCCCAATATGACTCGGAACAATAATTTTGGCCTTATCTCCTACTTTTAAAAGCTTCAACGCTTCTTGCATCCCCGTTTCAACTTCACTGTGATCAATTATCACCTCTACGTATTCATCCGAAGCTGTTGCATAGCATTCCGTTCCATCCAATAACCCAACAGAGTATTCAACTTCAGCCATATCACCTGATGACAAATTCTCTCCATCTCCAGCTTCATATACCCAATAGCGCAAACCTGAACCCGTTGTACTCATTTCCCATTCGGGGCGCATATTTAGGTACAAATTGATATCAATCTCTTCTTGCTTTGCAAATTTACTGTTCAATTCCGAAGATTGCTTTTTACTCCATTCAAAATCAGGCTTCACTGGCTCATTCTCTTCAGCGCATGAAACGAGAAGGATTGTAAATGCTATGTAAATGAATTTATTCACCGAAATACTTAGGTATTAATGATTTAAATTTCTCAAGCGTATCATTCATGCTCAAGTCGCTGATTCCTCCAGCTGCAAATTTATGTCCACCACCATCAAAGTTTTCGCTTGCTAAAACATTAACAGGCGCTCCTTTTGATCGGAATGATATTTTAATTCTTCCTTTACTTTCATTGAAGAACACTGCAGTTTGAACACCTTCAACCGATAATGCGATATTCACCAATCCTTCAGTATCGCCTTTGATATAGTTGAATCGAGCTAATTCTTCTTCTGTCAATGATAGTATTGCAACGCCATACTCTTCTACAATTTCTAATTTTTCAGCGATTGCATAACCTCTTAGCTTCAACTTATCAATGCGGTTTCCATCATACGTGGATTCATGAACATTTGTATGGTCCAATCCTGACTTTAGCAAAAGGCTTAAAATATCGTGTGTTCTTGACGTCACTGAGTTGTATCTAAATGATCCTGTATCCGTCATTATACCGAGATAGATGGGTTCTGCCATTTCAGAATTAAGCAAACCGCTATTTCCAGAAGCATCAATAAGTTCGTAAATCAATTGTGCTGTTGAACAAACGCTAGGTTCGGAAACCGTAATATCAGCGTAGTCGTCTGGATCCAAGTGATGATCAATCATTATTTTTTTAGCCGAAGTTGCTTTTAACACATCTCCCATATCATTTCCAAGACGGTTTGCCGCATTATAATCCAATGAGAAGATCAAGTCAGCATCATTCAGTTTTTGCGTCACTAACTCCTCAGAGGATTCAAAATCAATGATTGTATCGTTCTTAATTGTCCATTGAATAAATTCAGGGCACGGATCTGGGTGACAGATATCCACTTTTTTGCCGAGCGCTTGAATAAATCGGGCAAGGCCAAGTGAACTACCAATTGAATCTCCATCTGGAGATCGATGGCTGGTAATTACAATTTTGTCGGCCTTCTTTATTGCTTCGACGATGTTATTTGCTTCAATCATTATCCTATTATTCTTTCAGTTTCGTTTTCGATACGCGTTCTCAAGTCTTGAGATATTGGATATAACGGCATTCTCATAAGAGGTTTCATTATTCCTTGTTTTTCTAGTGCAACCTTTACTCCGCCTGGATTTCCTTCTTCGAACAACATGTGTGTTACAGGAAGTAAATCGTAATGAGCAGCTCTTGCCATATCCATATCATCATTCGCAGCGGCGTGAACCATTTCTGCAAATCGTTTTGGGTATGCATTGGCCACAACTGAGATAACACCCGCTACTCCAACTGCCATCATCGGCATTGTAATTGCGTCATCGCCAGACAGGACATCGAATCCTTCGGGTTTATTCTGAACAATCTCCATGATTTGTGAAAAGTCACCAGATGCTTCTTTCATTGCTACGATATTATCGATTTTAGCCAACTCTAAAGTTGTTGCTGCTGATACATTCGAAGCAGTTCTCCCTGGAACATTGTATAAAATGATAGGAAGCGGTGTACAAGACGCCAGGTATTTGTAATGCTCTACAATCCCCTTTTGCGTTGGCTTGTTGTAATATGGAGAAACAGAAAGTATTCCGTCAAGTCCCTCATTTGAAATACTTTTCAAAAACGCACCGACTTCAACGGTGTTGTTTCCCCCGATTCCAAAGACAATTTTCAAACGCGCCTTGTTTTCATCCTGAACACATTTAAGAACCTCAAGCTTTTCCTCTTTGGAAAGCGTTGGCGATTCACCTGTAGTCCCTTGAACCACTAAAAAGTCCGTACCGTTATCAATTTGATAATTAACCAATTTTCTCAAGGCATCGAAGTCAATTGATAAATCATCATTAAACGGTGTTACGAGGGCTACTCCTGAGCCTTTAAATGGATTGTTCATCTTCTAATTTATTTTCTCTAAAGTTTGTTGGACGAAATTAAGGATTTGCTCAGGAGAAGTCGATTTAGTAGTCAAATTAATCGTTAAATAATCAACATTTGAATTCACTCCAACTACGATGTTGTGAGACACTCGATTCACCACCTTAGCCATTTTCTTATTCAAATCTCCAACAATGGTGATCATATCGAAATGATCCGCTAAAAGTTTTGTGGCGTTCTGGTTCTTTAACCTCCCTAACAGATTGATTTCTTGAACACTGCAATAAACGACAGAGGTCACCTCACGAAGTAATACCATTTCCTTTTTTAAAGGCACGACAGCGAGGATTTGACAAACATGAATATTCAGGCCCATCGCTTTCACTGCTTCGCGAAATTGACGCAGCTCTTCTTCTGAGGTAAAATTGACAACAAGAAGCATATTCCTTGTCGACTTCCATACACTTTGAGAATTACTCATTCAATATTTTTATAAAATCGTCTTCTGACAAAATTGTTATTTCTAAATCTGTTGCTTTTTTCAATTTAGCCGGTCCCATTTTATCGCCTGCTATTACAAAATCCGTTTTGGCAGATATAGAACTTACATTCTTCCCACCATTTATTTCGATCACTTCTTTTAATTCAGTTCTTGAAAAAACATTAAAAACTCCTGAAACAACGAATGATTTCCCTTCAAACTTGTTTGTAGTTCCTTCTTTTTCAATAATTTCAAAATTAAGTCCTGCATCTTTCAGACGCTGAATCAAATGTTTGTTCTCTTCATCGTTGAAGAACATCAAAATGGATTCGGCAATTCGATCTCCTATTTCATCAATTGCAATCAACTCTTCAAACGTCGCAGAAGCCAAGGCATCAATATTTTTTAAACTCTTCGCTAATTTCTTGGCAACCGTTTCTCCTACGAATCGAATACCCAAGCCGAAAAGAACGCGTTCAAATGGGATTTCCTTGGAGTCTCGAACACCAAAAATCAAGTTATTCGCTGACTTGTCCGCCATTCGTTCTAACTCAACCACTTGATGAAATGTCAAATCGTAAAGATCAGCGTAGTTTGAAATCAGCTTAGCATCGAATAAAGCATCTACAGTTTCAGCACCAAGCCCATCAATATTCAAGGCTTTGCGGCCTATAAAGTGTTCGATCTTCCCTTTTATTTGCGGTGGACAAGCTGATTCATTTAAACAATAGTGATGCACTTCTCCCTCCTTGCGTTCTAGTCTGGTATTGCATTCTGGGCAGTTCTCAATGAAAACAATTTGTTCGGCTTCAGCTGATCTAAGATCCAAATTAACCCCAACAATTTTCGGAATTATTTCCCCTCCCTTTTCTACGTAAACGCTGTCGTTTAGGTGAAGGTTCAATCGTTCAATTTGATCGGCGTTGTAAAGAGAAGCACGTTTTACCGTCGTCCCTCCTAGCTGAACAGGCTTAAGATTGGCCACTGGCGTCACCGCTCCTGTTCGCCCAACTTGATACACAACAGACTCAAGGATTGTCTCAACCCGTTCTGCTTTAAACTTATATGAAATCGCCCAGCGCGGAGACTTGGCTGTAAAACCGAGTTCTTCCTGCTGGCGGTAACTATTTACCTTGATTACAACCCCATCGATTTCGAAAGGTAATTCTCCACGGTTTTTATCCCAGTGTGCGATAAAATCCATAACTCCTTCGACCGATTTCGTTTTTTCAATGAATCTTTTTTCTGGTTTTGGAGTTTTGAATCCCCAATCCGCTGCTCGATTCACCATCTCGTAATGACCTGCTTCAACGTTTGTTCCGTAAACTCCGTAAAGAAAGCAATCCAGACCACGCGAAGCAACAACCTTCGAGTTTTGCATTTTAAGCGTTCCAGAAGCCGTATTCCTTGGATTGGCAAACTCAGGCTCGCTGTCCTCTCTGCGCTGTTCGTTCAAACGATTGAAATTCTTCAAAGGGAAAAAGATTTCTCCTCGTATTTCAAAATCTTCAGGAAAATCCCCTTTCAGGCGAAGCGGAATGGTTTTGATGGTTTTAACATTACTTGTCACATTCTCACCTTGAGAGCCATCACCTCTTGTAACAGCCTGTATTAAAGCGCCGTTCACATATTGAATACCGATAGCAACTCCGTCGTATTTTAATTCGCAAACGAACTCCAATTCGCCGTCTTCCAACTTTGTGATTCGCGTCACCCAGTCTCTAATGTCGTCCTCAGAATAGGTGTTCGACAGAGAAAGCATTGGAAATTTATGAACGACAGAATCAAATTTCTTTGTGATATCGCCACCTACTCTTTTCGTTGGGGAGTTTTCATTTACAAATTCAGGAAACTTCTCTTCCAGCGCTTGAAGCTGTTTTAAAAGCACATCAAAGTCATAATCCGAAATACTTGGATTTGATTCAACATAGTACAAATAATTGTGGTGATCGAGCTCTTTGCTCAGTCGTTCAATCTCAATCTTTGCCTCATTCGGATTCATGACGTGAAGATACCGTCTGTGCCTTCATCATTCTATCCTTGCCTTGCAAATCTTTCCTCACTTCAATGTTAACAAATCCAAGACCTTCGAGAAGAGCAAGCATTGAAGCTGTTAAATTTTCATTGATTTCAAAATATAAAGCACCTCCCTTCTTCAAGTAAATCAAAGCTTTCTCTGCAATTACACGGTAAAAAATAAGTGGGTCTTCATCCGTTACAAACAAAGCCATAAGCGGTTCATGCTTTAATACATTTGGCGCCATTAACGACTTCTCCTTGGTTGGAATGTATGGTGGATTAGAAACCCAGCAGTCAAACCTGTTTGGTGTGAGGTAAGAATAATCATCTTCGTTCAACACGTCCATTTTGGATATATCAAGCGAAAGATTTGTACGTTTTGCATTTTCACGAAGCAGAGACAAGGCGTCTTCCGAATACTCCGTTGCACTACAATTGGATTCCGGCATCAATGATTTTAACGCTAAGGCAATACATCCCGAACCGGAGCACAAATCCATAATTGTCGGCTGAGAAAGATTCTTCAAATCTGTTTTGATCCAATCCACTAATTCTTCGGTTTCTGGACGAGGAATAAGTGCCCTTGAATCGATCTTTAAATTCAAATCATAAAACCAAACTTCTCCTAAAATATATTGAAATGGTTCTTGATTTCTCAATCTCTTTAATGCATCGTGGTAAAAAAGCAAATCGGATTCCGACAGCCTTTTTTCTGAAAACAAAATATAGTCTACCGGGCTAATACCAAGCCTTTTAATGGTCAGTTCTTTAATTATTAATTTAATCTCGCTCTCTGTATATAGATTGGATAATTCTGAATTAAAGTAACGTTTAATCTCCTGAAGGGAATTCGCTTGAACAAACATTTAATCGCTACTTCCTTTAACCCCGAAGTAGAATGTATATCCAAATCCAACGTAAAAATACTGCGTTAAATTATTAAGCTTTTCGATCTCATAATTCTCATTCGAACCAAGACCTAACATCTGTGGACTAAAGCTATAGCCTTGAATTGAATAGCCAATGTTGAAACGGTATGAATTACGCTCATCAGCAGTTAGAATAAAACCAACTGTTGGTTCGATTAATGATCCACCTACGTGCACTGGATAATCACCGCTGCTTTTGTTTTTGTCTGTCAACATATAGTGTTCCATATACCCTACTTTGACTCCAAAATCCATTGCGAATCGATCATTGTAAAACTTATCATATCCAACCTTAAGGAAAGCACCTCCAGAATGAATTCCTCCAAAAACGGCCTCAGAAACAGAAAATTGATTTACTGCGAAATAGGAATATTTGATTCCAACTCCTAGATTTAAATGAAAAGGAAAAGTGTATTGACCAAAAGTATTGACCGAGGCCAATCCCTGCATAATGTCTCGGAAAGGCAAGTTACTGGCGGCAACAGGAAGCCCAAGCTCAACATTGTAGGTGAACTTAGGGACAAGCTTTTGAGCGCTTACACTCAAAGACAAACCGAGGCACATTGATATTGCTAGTAGTTTTATCACTTTTTTCTTATTAACGCGAATCTACCAATTAAATTTTATTCTGCATAAGATTCATTAACATCGCTATTTTTGCGCTTGTGAAAAAAGGAATGATATTTATGATTCTCTCGGGAATCTGTTTTGCGATCGTAAACTTCTTTGTGAAGCTTCTCGGCCCTATACATACCGATGGTTTTGGTGAACTGCAGTCCTATCCTGCGCATGAACTCGTTCTTGCTCGATCGATCGTTTCCTTTGCGATTAGCTTGTTCATTATTAAAAGATTGAAAATTCCAGTATTTGGGAACAACAAAAAATGGTTGATCATCAGGAGTCTGGCAGGAATGATTGCGCTCACCGTATTTTTCAATACTGTTCACCATCTTCCGTTAGCGATTGCTGTGACAGTTCAGTACCTCTCTCCTATTTTCACAATTATTTTCGCAATGGTTTTACTCAAGGAGAAAGTCCGTTTGCTTCAATGGCTTTTTATTGGAGTAACCTTCTCAGGGGTTCTTTTGATTTCTTTCAGTAAAGGGAACCCAAATGTTGCACACGGGGAAGTATCGATGTTCTGGATTGGACTTGGTTTGATCTCTGCTGTTCTATCAGGAGTTGCTTATGTAGCAATAATGAAGTTGAGAACGACTGATGCTCCAATCACGATCGTATTTTACTTTCCAATGGTTTCCATACCATTCATGGTTGTTCTTTGCTTTTTTGACTTCACAATGCCCCAAGGTATTGAATGGTTGTATCTTTTAATAATCGGAATTTTTACTCAATTGGCTCAAATCACAATGACGAAAGCACTTCACCAAGGCGCAGCATCTTCAATTATTCCATTTCAATACATTGGTGCAGTCTACGCCTTCCTCGTTGGTTATTATATCTTTGCGGAAACCTTAAGCAATACAATTCTACTTGGAATCGTTCTTGTTCTGTCTGGCGTGATAATAAATGCCTTTTTAAGAAAAGCTAAGTAGACTTTAATTCGTATTTTTAGTTCATGGAGTCCAAAATTCAAAGAGAAAAAATTGCAAATTTCGGCAACATTGATTTGTTGGCCAAACAGGTTGTTGAAGGTTTTATTACAGGACTTCATAAAAGCCCGTTTCATGGATTTTCAGTGGAGTTTGCAGAACATAGACTCTATAATAAAGGAGAGTCAACCAGGCACATCGATTGGAAACTATTCGGCAAGACTGATAAACTTTTCACGAAGAAATATGAAGAGGAAACGAACTTGCGCTGTCAAATTGTAATTGATTGCTCAAGTTCTATGCTTTTCCCCGTTGGAGCAGATCAAACGAAACTCAGTTTCTCAGTATATGCCGCAGCGTCGATTATTGAATTATTAAAACGCCAGAGAGATGCTGTCGGGCTTTCTCTTTTTACAGATAAAATAAACCTTCACACTCCGGCAAAATCATCTGTTCGACACCATCGGTACTTGTTCAGTGAATTGGAAAAAAACTTAAAGGACTATACCAAAAGTGAACAAAGCTCTACTTCTACCATTCAGACCTTGCATGATATTGCTGAACTGAGTCACAAACGAAGTCTCATTGTTATCTTCTCTGATTTGCTTGATGATCCTGAGAAAACGGAAGAATTCTACCAAGCGCTTCAACATTTGAAACACAACAAGCACGAGGTAATTGTATTTCACACGATTGACAAAAAGCGCGAAATTGATTTTGAATTGGAAAACCGTCCTTACAACATTGTAGACATGGAAACCGGAGAGAGCATTAAACTTCAACCGAACCAGTTCAAAGAAGCCTACGTTGACGCAATTGGCAAGTACTTTGATTCTATTGCCTTAAAATGCGCAGATTATTCAATCGACTTTATGCCAGCGGATATTAATGAAGGATACAACGAAGTACTTTTGAAATATTTATTGAAGCGACAAAAACTGCATTAAGACCTGTGTGCCTCTGTAAGAAGATCATTCGCTGTTTTAACGGGAGAGAAAACTTCAACAGGAATCTCTAAAAAGATTGTATTCCAATCACTCATTGCTCCATTCCAAAGACCTGGCAACTCGCGATACATTATCTCGTTTCCTTTGTGCGGCCTATTGACTACAAGGTTTTTTGACGGATCAATAAAAGACATTAGATCCAAGGGCTTATCGTTTACATCGGTTTTTGAAAGCGCTATAAAAACAGGATTAAAATGACTGCTTGATTTCAATATTGATTGTTGATCTTCTTCTTTCGAAATCTGAACACCTTCAACAATTTGCTTCGTCACAACACCATTATCATTGATCCAAAATGGACCTCCTCCAGGCGCACCTTCATTCTTAACCATTCCACAAACCCTAGATGGTCTTGATGCAAGTTCACTTAATCTTGCTTCATCAAAAGCATCAATTTCCGTTTCTGAAAGAAAATCATATTTACTATTAAGCGCTACAATTGCTGCTTTGCTGTAATTCCCGACAATTGCTCTCAGGTCTTGTTTAAATTTTATTAACGTTCCTAAAGCCAATTCCCATGTGTCGTTTGAAGCTTCCTTCTTAGAAAAATGTTGAACGTTGTCTATATTTTTAACAAGAATAAAATCTGCTTCTATTGCATTTAGATTATGAATCAAAGCACCGTGTCCAGCGGGACGTCTTAACTGAGTATTATTTTCAATAAAGGCGCTCCCGTCAGAATTAAAACAGTAAGCGTCCGTATTTTTTTCTTGATTGGAAAACGAAAATTGAATGTCACCATGCAAATACTCGCCAAGACTTTCTATTGAATCTCTAACCATCCCTTCAAAACCTTCTTGCACCGTGAAGTGCATCTCTCCTCCTCTTGACATTAAATGCCTCGATTGAAGTACTTGCTCTTGAAATGGATTGTAAATTTTCCCTTTTACTTCATGAAAAGGAATTAATCCTTTCGGCAATTGCGCGAAGTTCATTCCTTCTTCATTCAATAAATATTCGGCCAAATAAATGGATTGAAGCGTAGACATTTTCTGCCTAACATTAATCGGAATCGTTTGGTAAAAGGCAAAGGTGTCTAAATGATCGAAGAATTTTTTCACAACATCTGTTGCAATTTCATCTTTCGTATAATCAAAGAGAAATTTGAACATTCGAGATCCAGAACCGGAAGCCGGGATAAAAAATGTAATTCTCGGGGCAACTTCTCGAAACAACTCTAGAGCTTCATTTCGCGCCTCTCCTTCTATTCTAATAATTCCATCGCCAATTGAACATGCAGTCGCAAGACTAACGTAATGTTCTCTTTCAAAAATGTCTCTTTTTTGATTAATTATGGATGACTTTTCGTCTATGCTCATATCTTCGCAGAAGATTATTACTTTGTAAAATGAATCTGGGGGTCGAATATATAAAATATCAATGGAAAGCGAAGCGTCGACATGGCGTTCACTCTCCTTTTATATATGATTTAACTGATAAATGTTTTCGAATACCGATTTCACTCGAGCTAAAATCGAATTTAAGCAAGCTTCATGCGAAATTAAGTAAGGACAATCGTTCCATAGAAATTAGCGATTTTGGTGCTGGATCTAAGAAGCTAAGTAACACTCGCACGATTCGTTCCATTTACAACACCAGTTCAAGCCGAGGGAAATTTGGAACTCTATTGTACCAGTTGGTCAATCACTTAAGCCCTGAAAGGGTGTTGGAATTCGGAACATCTATGGGCATTGGTGCTATCTGCATGGCTTCCGGGAATTCAAATTCTAAGATCACAACGGTTGAAGGTTGCTCAAACACTTTTGCAGTTGCCAACGAGAATATAGCCGAAACACAATTGGACAACATTGAATCCGTTAATTCAACTTTCGATTCCTACTTGGATGGATTAACAAATGAAGTCTTTGATTTAATATTTATCGATGGACACCATGATGGTGTTGCTTTAACGAACTACTTAAAACGATTAGAGGCGCATTCCCACAATGAAACAATCTTCATTCTGGACGATATCCGTTGGAGCGAATCAATGTTTCAAGCTTGGGAAACAATCAAATCGGACGAGCGTTACCATGTAACTATTGACCTCTTTAGAATGGGCATTGTAGTTCCTCGAAAAGAACAAGAAAAAGAACACTTCGTTATTCGTTAAGCCAAATTAGAACGTCGCTGTCAATAAATCTAACATTTCTGGAGACTCACTGGCAGGCTGTGAAAACGCCATCTCTGTTGAAGGATCCCAAATTCCATCTGAATGCTCTGGATTTACGGCTGCCTGAAATACTGGCTTTGGATCAACAGCAGCAACCAAAATTGGTTCCGATTGCACAACATCTTTCACCTCTTTAGGTTGAACAGGCTCTGGAACGAAATTATTCTTAACCTTTGGAGTCGATGGTTGTGGGGATTGAACTTCAGCAAATTGAGGAACCTCGCCTGCTACATCCGAATTGAAAAATGGATACGCAAGGAAAATCAATAATCCTATTGCTGCGATTTGCACCAATGGTTGGCGGTAAACAACTTTTTCTTTCGGGACAATTGTTGCCAAAACAGACATGTACCAAATCGGTGCTACTTTAGGAAAGGAGCTATCAAACAAACTATCGAGGCTCTCTTTTGTTTCTTTCTTAGGCGTAAATGTTTCAAATTTCATTCCTTCAACGCCTTGAAAGACATCTCTCATTTGATTGTATTCCGACTCCGAGCCACAATATTCGTTCAGTTCAGCCTTTTCATTTGCCGAAAGTTCGATGTACCTCTTTTCCATTATAATATCTACTAAATCCTTTTCCATCCTATCTATTCATTACGGGATTAAAATCTTCTAAACTTGCTGCGAGGTACTTTGTCGCGTAAAACAATCTTGATTTGACCGTTCCATCGCTAATACCTGTGACCTCGGCTATTTCTTTAATCGACAATCCATCGATGTGTCTTAATTGAAAAACTTCACTATGTTTTTCGTCTAAATCTTCCAAACTCTTGGTAAACTCCTCTCTGAATTGATTGTCAGAAACTTCAGACAAAACGTTCGCGTTATGATCTTTCACTGCACACGTATGATCAAGTCCATTGGTTGTGTTCTTTCGAACTTCTTGTTTCTTGTATTCGTTCTTACACATGTTATTCGCAACTGAATAGATCCACGTTTTAAATTTTCTTGTTGGATCGAACAATTCTGGTTTACGAATAATTTTAGCGAAAATATCATGAACAAAATCCTCGGCTTTCTCTCTATCACGCCAAAGTAAGCGCATAAAATAGCCCAATAGCGGACCAGAGTACCTTTCATATATTTGATTGAAGGCACGCTTATCTCCTTTGGAGATTGCTATCATTAATGACTCGTCAGTCATTTCTTTATATTGGGGCTTGACCAATCTCATTAATACGAATTCTTCAGTTTCTGGACTTGTTCATATTTTCTACATTGAACAGAGACCTTGTCTGAGGCTTCATCTACTTCTTTAAGTTTTTCTTTGGCATCCATTTTCACATACACTTTTCTCAATTGCAAAAGCATTGGTAAGTAATTGGATGAGAGTTGTTTTGACTTTTCGTCAGTTGCATTATCTACAAGATGCTTTTTCAAGGTCGAATTCCATAAATCATCATTTCTATGGAAATTATCAAATTTATCTTTGTGGTATTCAAACACCAAACCGGTTATGAATAAATTGTTTTGAAGCGGTTTGAAATACTCTTTTGGCGTCGTTAAGGAAATACTAATTGACTTCGAACTATTCAGTTCACAGAAGGATTTCAAGAACTCTACATCAATGACCGTGCTTTCGGGCAACTTGAAACCGTCCTCTTTTAATAATTCACGGTAATGCGCACTCTGCAAGAAATCAAGTGAAACGATTGTGACATCCTTTCGCACATCCGTCTTGTTTTGGTTGTACCATGTTCCAAAAGAATCATCAAAGCCGTGTGTAATTAAAACGCCATTTTCGGGAACAGACAACAAAATATCCTCGGCGTAGTACAACGTATTCTCGGTTAACTTTCCCGCCGTTTTCAGTTTCTCTAAATATCCAATTGCGCTATCGTTATCGCGCTTGATCATATTGTACGCCGCCAGCTGAACTTGTACATCGGCGTTATTTGGACGCAAAGTTTCTGCGGATTTTAAATTTTCAATCAGGCTGATGTCGTAATTCCCTGAGGCATATTTGAAATAATGAAACTCGAATGAATTTGGAGAATTAACTTCAAAATAACCAACGGCTTCATCCATTTGAACCTGTTGCTCTATTGAAGGACTTCGTTGTGACCTTTGAACCGATGCTTTTTGCTTTGTTGTAGAAAACCCATAAGATGTTGATTTATATTCTTGCGAACTTTGAATTGATGGCGCTGGTGATGGCGCCTCTGCATCTTCTAAAGCCTTAGTCTCAACAACTCCGGGCGCATTGCTTGAATATCCACGGGTACTTTTATCCTTTCCTTTTTCCTTTAACGATTCTTTTTCAAGCTTACGTTTTGGAACTTTTATATCCTCGTCCATTTCTGTTTCTTCCTTCACAACTGAAGTGTCAGCAGTCACAGTACCGTTACCATAAGTATTGAAGTTTGTGTTCGAATTGGTATTCGAATTTGTGTTTGTATTATTAAGAAGTTCATTTTCATTCTGAGCAATACCCAACAATGAGAATAACGTAAATAAAACTGTTATAAAATTTCGCATAAATTACCGAATTTGAAGTACTGTACAGCGCAGATAAAAATACGTTCAATAAATGGGTAAAAAAAATTGATGAACCTCAAGCCTGGACTAAAACAACAAAACGAGAATTCAATCTTAATCTTCGCTAGCCGCTGTAAACAAGAATTTATTTGGAGAAATTAGATTGGTCTTAACAGCGTACATTACAATACCAGCAGTATTCTTAACTCCTAATTTTGACATAATATTCTTTCTATGCGTATTGATTGTATGTGCGCTTAGAAATAATTTCTCCGCAATTTGAGCGTTCGTAAAACCTTCAGCAATGTGGGTAATTATTTCACTTTCTCTCTTTGAAATTATTACAGCTTCACATGAAAACGCATCAATGTCGATATTGTCTACATTCAAGTTCGCTTCTTGAATCGTCTCTAAAATTGTTCCGCAGAAGAACTTGTTTCCATTATTGGTCTCTTTGACAGCTTCTAAAATTTCTGGGAAGGAACAATCCTTTTTTACATAGCTGGTAATTCCAGAGCGTAATGCATCAACCAAAACTGTAGCCGATTGCTCAGGTGTAATTGCAAGCATTCGAACATCTGGAAAGCGTCGTTTAACCTCTGAAAGAACATCTATATTGAAACCTTTCGCTGTGAAATCAACCACAACAACATCTACATCAAATGATCTTAGTAATTCAACTAACTCTTCATTACCGTTGGCTTCACCGACAATAGTCGCCTCCAATTCAGTGTTTACTAAAACACGAATCCCGAGTCTAATTAACTCATTGCTATCTGCTAATACTAAGTTCACTATTTAGAATAATTATAGATAAGCCAAATATACTTAATCAATTTAAATTAGGCACAAAAAAAGCTCCTCAGTTTTGAGAAGCTTTAAATAAATTCATGCTTGGTTAAAATTTAACCAACCAGTTCAATTCATCTTCAATCTTTCCAGACTTCAAGTCCGTTAGATAAGCTTTAATTTTATTTGATGTTGTTCTTGATTCTATGCTTGGCAATTCGAATAATTCATCGCGGAAACCGATTTTAGCAATCTGAGCAATCGTCGCTGCAGTTCCTGCTCCGAACGCATCCGTCACTCTTCCTTCTCGCAATGCCTTAACAACTTCTTCTACGGTAACTTTTCGCTCTTCTACTGTAATTCCCCAATGTTTTGCAATTTCTACAACAGAGCGCTTTGTAACACCTCTTAGAATAGTATCCATGTCTTCCGAAGGCGTCACCATTTTACCATCAATTTCAAAAACAACATTCATTGTTCCCGATTCTTCGATGTACTTGTGTTCCGCAGCATCCGTCCAAATCAATTGGTGAAAACCTTGCTCTTGTGCCAATTTCGCTGGATACAATGATGCTGCATAATTACCAGCAGTCTTTGCTCTACCAACTCCACCTTGAGCCGCACGTGTATAGTATTCTTCAATTTTCACATTAACTGGCGCCGTATAGTAAGCTCCAACAGGACATGTGAAAATTATAAATTTATAAGTGTCAGAAGGTTTGATGCCAATAAAATCATCAGTAGCAAACATAAATGGACGAATATAAAGCGAGTACCCTGGTTTGTTTGGAATCCAATCGCGGTCCAAATCAACTACTTTTTTAATCAAGTCAACAAAGACCTCTTCAGGTATCTCAGGCATACACATTCGCTCACACGATTCAATAAATCGTTTTGCGTTCATATCGGGTCTAAAAATCAAAACATTTCCGTCCTCATCTTTATTCGCCTTCATACCTTCAAAAATAGATTGACCGTAGTGAATGGCAGATGTTGCAGGATGCATTTGAAGATCTTCAAATGGCATAATCTCAGCATCTTCCCATTGACCGTCTTTGTAATCCATTACCAGCATGTGGTCTGAGAAAACTTTACCAAATGGCAAGTTGTCCCAATCGACATCAGTAATTCTAGAACGCGGGCTTTTATTGATTTTTATCTCTTTGGAGTCTTTTATCATTTCTAGGGGTTTCTGAGTGCAAAGGTACTGAGATTCTCCAACTTTATCAAATACGCGCTAAATATTTCACGGAATTAATATTTGAGTATTTTTGATTCCTATAGAGTTACGTGAACAAAAGTAGAGAAATATTAAAAAAATATTGGGGGTTCGATTCGTTTCGAGTACTTCAAGAGGACATTGTCGATAGTGCAATCTATGGTCATGACACTTTTGCTATACTCCCAACTGGCGGAGGAAAATCGATTTGTTTTCAAGTGCCAGGAATAGCTTTGGAAGGAGTAACTCTAGTGATTTCGCCATTGATCGCTTTGATGCAAGACCAGGTTAATAATCTGGAGAAAAGAGGCATAAACGCTTCGTTGATTACCAGCGCCTTATCGTATCGAGAAATTGATATCTCACTGGACAATGCTCGATTTGGCAACACCAAGTTTCTATATACTTCACCTGAAAGACTAAAATCGGATCTTTTCATTGAGCGTTTTAAGCGAATGAAAATTGGGCTAATCGTAATCGATGAGGCACATTGTATTTCGGAATGGGGACATGACTTCCGTCCTTCTTACAGAGAGATTGCTGCAATTCGAGAATACCATCCGGAAGCACCTATCATTGCTGTTACAGCTTCGGCTACCCCAAAAGTTCAAGAGGATATTGTAGCGCAATTAAAACTAAAAAAACCGAAAAAATTCGTTGGCTCTCTTCAACGTGAAAATATTAAATACTCAGTTCGTCAATCAGAGAATAAGATTGGAGCGATTGTAGATTATTGCAAAGCAAATCGAGATCAAACCGGAATAGTATACTGCCAAACGCGACGAAGTGTTAAGCAGATTGTAACGCAATTGCGCGCTCACAAGATCTCTGCGGGGATTTACCACGGAGGATTGAACTCTGAGGATCGAAAATACATGCTCGATCAATGGATGGAGGGCAATATCAAGGTAATGGTGGCTACGAATGCATTTGGGATGGGGATTGACAAACCAGATGTTAGATATGTTCTTCACTATGAAATTCCAGGAAACCTTGAGGCGTATTATCAGGAAGCAGGTCGTGCAGGTCGTGACGAACATGACGCTCAAGCAATAGCATTTTGGGAAGAACAAGATTTGGACATCTTAAAAAGTAAATTGGTCGCCAAATATCCAGAGAAGGATCGAATCAAGTTGATTTACAATTCAATTTCGAATTTCCTTAAAATCGCGATAGGCTCTGGAGCGGACGAGACGTATCCCTTCAATATTCAATCGTTTGCGAATACTTTTGAAGTAGGAATTGGCGAAACGTATTATGCGCTTAAAATTCTTCAACTGAACGGCACAATTAATTTTACTGAAAGTAGCTTCCATCCTACCCGACTCAAAATTGCCGTTGGAAATGAGACTTTATACAAGTTTCAAGTAAGCCACGAAAAAGTCTCAAGCTTGATTTCACTTATTACAAGAAGTTACGCAGGTGTATTTGACAGATTCGCTACTATTCACGAAGGAGAACTATGCAAACGACTTAAAATTAACCAGAAGCAATTGAAAGAACGGCTCGAGTTTTTGGAACAATATGGAGTGATCGATATTACTTTTCAATCTCACTTGCCTTTGGTGACCTATCTGCACGAACGACTTCCTGATTCGCATTTATCGTTATCGAACGACATTTACGAAAGCAGAAAGAGGGTGGAACACGAGAAGTTGAACTCCATTTTGAAGTACGTAACAGGAACGGATTGTAGACCGAAAATGATTTCTGAATACTTCGGTGACAAAACAGAAGATTGCGGAAAATGTGACAATTGTTTAGCAAGAATAGGTCGAGGAAACGATAAGCTTGCGGATGAAATCATGGCATTGCTTCCTGCAAGTTTGAATGATTTAACATCTACGTTGGAATGCTCTGCAGAAGATCTTAATGCCGTGATTCGAGAATTAATTTTGGAAGAAGTGATTGAGTATAAAGATCAAGTTTATAAAGTTATCTAAATGCTTAATCTTTCTCAATAGCTCCGATAGCTATTTAACTCCCTTCAAATTGAAGACAAATGATCTTCAAAAGTGTCAATTAATTCTTAACCATACTCTTCAGTTCATGCACTTCTTTTTGAAGACTTTTAAGCGACTTTGAAAGATCGTTATCATCCAAGCGAACGTCTGGTAACTCTGGAGAAATGTAATTTACAAACTTCCAGATTTCAAGAATATTATTGGCGTGAACTGTAAATGGTTGATAGAAAGGATTTGTAGAGCACAACTGGAATCCTTGTTCAGAACTCAATAAATTATGAACGACTTTAAAAACAATTCCATCATCTTTTGTAACAACGATACAAGGCGTTCCATTGCGAATTGACATCCAGTTTTGAACGAACTCAGCAACAACATACGAACCTTCTACAACAGGAGGCATTGAGTCCCCTTTAATAGGAAACGAACGGTATTTTCTATCTTTTGAAAGAAACGGCAAATGAAACGTAGGAAGGACTTTTAAGTAGTCAGGGTCAGCATATCCAGCTGCATAACCTGCACTTGCCTTTAATGGAATCAATTCAATTAAATCTTCGTTGTTCGAATCGACCATGGATGTTAGAACACGTAACTTTTGTCCTTTGACGTCTGTGTGTAATCCCTGGTCCACTTTCTTCCAGTCGTTATCATTGAAATTACTGAGGTCTTTCTTTACCAAGTCATCAATTGACATTTTGTAATAATCACTGAAAAGAATCAAGCTTTCAAGATTGGGCTGAGCGACATTGTTCTCATATCCAGAATACGAACTCCTCGTCAACTTTAAATCCGTAGCTACTTCTTCTTGTGACTTCTTTAAGCGGTTTCTTAATAACTTGAGGTTTTTTCCTATCTCCATAATTGAACTCTATTAAATCTGACGGAAAACTAATCAATTCTTAGAATATTATCAAGCTTTGATGAATATTTAATCATTTATTTTCAATCGGCGTTCCTTTGTATCGAGAATAAACTGCTGTAAACTTGGCTCCTATGAAGAGGATTTGGGAAGAATAATAGACCCAAACAAGGATGATTAACATTGTTCCGGCGACTCCTCCGTTCGATCCGAAAAAATAATTAGTTAAATAAAACTTAATGATCAATTGCCCCAAATAAAGCAATAACCCAGTAACGGCAGCTCCAACAATGGCATTTTTCCATTTCACGATGCCATCATTAAGGTATTTGAACAGAAAGCTAAATAAGATCACATTCATCAGGATTGGCATTCCATGCTTAGCAACGGCTCCAAAAAACCACGTTATTAATTGTTGACCTTCGAAATACTTGTCTCCAATTGATAGAAAAATCGTTTCTCCAAAATAAATGGCGATTACAAGAACTGTGGCCCCCACGATAAAAACCATCTGCATCAATCTAGATATCAA
Organism: Crocinitomicaceae bacterium; assembly: GCA_047630755.1. GTDB lineage: Bacteria > Bacteroidota > Bacteroidia > Flavobacteriales_D > Crocinitomicaceae > UBA4466. Next base: position 107,240 of record JBLHYG010000011.1, read on the forward strand.
ACCCTTAAGAATTCTTTTTTTGCGATTTAACTTTGGTTTTTCTATATCATAAAATTCATTGATACTTTTCTTAAGGGAATTTAAAATTGCGGTGCATGAAAACATCAATGCAATAATACCACCTGCTTCCATGAGGCCGCCACTCCCTGAAAATTCAATACTGTCTAAAAATGTTGTAATTCCACTTACATCTTTTAATCCAATTTGATCTTTTAAAAGAGTCTCGATAATAGTGTGCATTGTATCGTATCCAACCACAATCCCAAAAAACATAACACTCAAATACAACAAGGGAATTAGAGCCAATATTGCGTAATAGGACAAGGCCGCTCCGTGCAGAAAAGGACGCTCTTGAGCAAACTCCTTAAATGTCGTTTTCACCATTTCTTTGAGATCAGAAAGTGTCATTTTCTTTTGATGTTAATTGATTGTACTTGATCCAATGGTGCCATAGAAGTTAAAACGATGTCCTCTCCATTTGCAGTTTTAAAATAATTAAAAACGTTGATTCCAGTATCTAGGAAATTGGTAAAAGACAATTCAATACCACCTTCTTCAATTGCGTATTCATTTGGCCGAAAAAGAACCTTTTCTCCTTCCAATTCAATCTGATTGATCCATCCCATTAATTGACCTTGTTCAAACGTTGCAGGATGGTAAAACATATTTTCGATCGAATCAATTCTTTCGACGCCTTCTGCTGCGATATGCGCGACCTTTTTGACAAACCCCATCACCTCAGCTCCATCATGCGAAACAAGAACGATTGTGGTATTTCTCACTTCGTTAAGTTTCAATAAATAATTGATGATTTTCAACCTCAACCGCTGATCTATATGAACAAATGGCTCGTCTAACAAAAGTACTTTCGGCTCACATGCCAAAGCCCTAGCGATTGCCAACCGTTGCTGCTCGCCTCCAGAAAGAACAATTGCTTTTCTATTTTGAAGATGATTCAGTTCAACCAATTCTAAGAATTCAGTTACCACCAAATCCTGGTCTTCTTGATTCAGATTCAGAACCTTTTCTTTTACATTCTGCAAAACGGTGTGGTAAGGTTCGAGACCGAAATCTTGATTGACCAGTTGAATTTCTTCATACCCAGGAATTAGTTTCTCAGTAGGCCCTATCAATTTAACGCCTTGAAATCGCACCTCACCTTCTGAAGCATCAACAAGACCCGACATCAATTTCAGCAGCGTCGTTTTACCGATTCCACTCTCGCCTATAATTCCAATTAACTCGCCTTGGGCAATTGAAAGGTTGATATTACGTAAAACCCAATCTTCTCTTTTGATACCAATGTTGTGGAGTTCGATCATTAAAAAATGAGCTCTTTTGGAAATTCTTGCGCAGCGATATAAATTCCAGGAACAGGATTCGCTAAAGGTTCATCGTCCTTAATGTAAATTTTCACGACAAAAGCTTCATCACTTTTTTCAATATCAAAAGAAGAAATGATGCTTTCTGAACACGCCAATTGAGCTACAACTTGTTCTCCATTTGCAATGTTGAACAATCGCATTTTTGAAATACTGTTGCTAAAGGAATCTCCATCTGGAAGTTCCCCTTGCAAAACATACGTTCCATTTTCTTCAACGTGAACATCTGAAACTTCCGTTTTAATTTCCAATTCATCCTCCCATTCGTGCCTTCGGTTCAATTCAGATTCTTCCCCATTAAAATTTTCATTCGCATGTTCAATCGAGAAATGATCGTTCAATAAATAAAAATGTGCTTTACAAATCATGCTGTCAATTTGGAACAAAAATATCAACTTTCTATTGATTTATTCGTTTTAATCCACGTAGCCGTGTAAATTTGCTCGACTTTTAAATCAACACCTTGGAAAAAGCCCTTCAAATACACAAGAAAAAAACACACTCAATTGAGCGAAAACACCCTTGGATTTTTTCCGGTGCAATTTCCTCTAACGTTGAAGACTTTGAAGATGGCGACTTAGTCACAGTGTACGATCACAAAGAGAAAGTAATTGCAAAAGGACATTTTCAACATGCGACAATTTCGGTTCGTGTATTGACTTTTGAAGACGAAGAAATTGACCAACCCTTTTTTGATAGAAAAATTGGCAATGCAATTAAAGTTCGCCGCAATCAGCAATTGTTTAGAGAAGACAATAACATTTGTCGACTTGTTCATGGCGAAGGCGATGGTTTGCCAGGGTTAGTTGTTGATTATTACAATGGTGTTGCAGTCGTTCAATGCCACAGTATTGGCATGTACAAGTCCGTTGATTTCATTGCTAATGCGCTAAAGGCATGGCTTAAAAGTGACTTAATTGCTGTTTATTCAAAATCGTCTGATACACTTCCCGAGCGGATCGCTACTGAAGACAAATACCTTATCGGAGATTGCGAGACGCCACATATTGCTTTGGAAAACGGAGTAAAACTCAACATTGACTGGATTACTGGACAAAAAACAGGATTCTTCATTGATCAACGTGAAAATCGATTCTTGCTGGCTAAATATTCAAAAGGGAAAAAGATTTTAAATACGTTTTGCTATTCTGGTGGATTCAGTTTGCTTGCTTTAAAACACGGCGCTGACCTTGTTCATTCATTGGACAGTTCGAAAAAAGCAATTGCTTTAACGGAAGACAATATCGAATTGAACAACTTTGGATCGAAGCACAAATCGATTGTGGCAGATGCAATGACATACATGAAAGATCTTCCTGAAGATTACGACGTAATTATTCTAGATCCACCGGCATTTGCAAAACACCGCGACAAAAGACACAAAGCAATTCAGGGCTACAAACGATTGAATGCTCATACGATTCGACAAATCAAACCGGGTGGAATCATATTTACCTTTTCATGTTCTCAAGTCGTTGACAAGACTTTATTTAACCACACGATAACAGCAGCCGCAATTGAGTCAGGCCGTAATGTTCGAATTTTAGAACAACTTCACCAACCAATGGACCATCCGATTAGCGCGTTTCATCCAGAAGGCGAATACCTAAAAGGACTGGTAATTCAAGTGGACTAATGCTCGATCTTCGCTATAAAACAATTTTATCCGTTGCCGTTCCGCTGATGGCTTCATCATTTATTCAGTCAATTGTGATGATTACCGATTCGGCTTTTCTTAGTCGATACAGCACAATTGCATTCGATGCTTCTGGAAACGGGGGCTTGATTTATATCACAATGTTCGTTGCATTAATGGGAATTGCAGATGGAGCTCAAATCTTAATGGCCCGTCGAATTGGAGAAAAGAAAGAGAATCTATTGGCTCAAATATTTGGAACTACGATTTTCACGAATGTATTAATTGCGATTATTCTCTGTCTTTTCATTCAGCTTTTAATTCCTAACATCATTGAAACAATAACCAGAAACAAGGCTATCGCTGCGGGAGAAACAACATTTGTTCAAATCAGAAGCTACGGACTGTTCTTCTCGGCAATTACTCTTACAATCAACGCTTATTTCTTGGCAATGGGGAGAACCTATGTTGTCTTACTAAGTGCCATTGTGATTGCCTTTTCAAACATCGGGTTGGATTATGCTTTAATTTTCGGAAACTGGGGACTGCCTCGTATGGGGCTTGAAGGTGCTGCTGTTGCATCGATGATTGCGGATGGAACGGGAATGCTCTTTTTAATTACCGCCTTATACCTTAGCGCAAATCGAAAACGACACGAACTTTTCACAAAGCTCAAATACAATTATGAATCTTTCAAAATGCTTATCAAAATTGGTGCGCCAATTGCATTTCAAGGTTTAATAGCTCTGATTACATGGACCGCATTTTTTGTTTGGATTGAACACAAAGGAATGTATGAATTGACACTTTCTCAAAACATTCGTGCCCTGTACTTCTTGGCCTTCATCCCAATTTGGGGCTTTGCTGGAACAACAAAAACATACATCAGTCAGTACATTGGTAGTCAATCATTCAAAGAGATAAAGATCGTTCAGCGGAGAATTCAATTACTCACAGCATTGTTCTTAGTTGCCATTTTTCATGGAGCGGTTTTGTATCCTGAAGCGTTGGTAAAGATGATCAACCCAGAAGCTGCTTACCTTAAAGGAAGCGCGGAAATTCTTCGGTTCGTATCAGGCTCAGTATTGATCTATGGCCTGTCGAGCGTTTACTTTCAAACCATTAATGGAAGCGGTAACACAAAGTTTACCTTGTATATAGAAACGATAGCTGTTGGGTTTTACCTAGGCTTTGCTTATCTATTCATTAAAGTCTTTAATTGGGACATTTATTGGATCTGGTCGGTTGAGTACATTTATTTTTCAATCATGGGGATCCTATCAATTGGGTACCTTCGTTTTTTCAACTGGCAAAAGAAGACAATATAATATGGATAAAGATTTCAGCATAGTTTTTATGGGGACACCCGAGTTTGCGGTAGCGATATTGGACAAACTGCACAAAGAAGGTATTGCAATTAAAGGCGTTGTAACAGCTCCTGATAAAAAAGCGGGTCGCGGTCGAAAAATTAATCAAAGCGCTGTTAAGGAATATGCTGTTGAAAACGAACTCAACGTTTTACAACCAACAAATTTAAAAGACGAAGACTTTGTTTCTGAACTGAAAAACCTCGGTGCCGACTTATTCGTTGTGGTTGCTTTTAGAATGTTACCCGAAATAGTTTGGAGTATGCCTTCGAAAGGAACAATTAACCTACACGCTTCCCTCCTGCCAAACTATCGAGGTGCTGCACCAATCAACTGGGCAATTATTAACGGAGAAAAGGAATCAGGCGTTTCAACGTTCTTTATTGAAAAGGAAATTGACACCGGCGAAATTATCGAACAGGAAAAAGCAAGCATTGGAGAAAACGAAACCGTTGGTGAACTCTACGAACGACTAATGAACATTGGAGCGGATACAATGCTCTCTACTGTGCATAAAATTCAATCTGGTCAAGTAGAGTCAATCAACCAAGACAAGCTCTTAGATGCTGCGCATAAACCGGCACCAAAAATATTCAAAGAAGACTGTAAAATCAACTTTACCAATACGGTTCAAGACGTCCATAACTTCTGCCGTGGATTGGCACCCTATCCCGGCGCTTGGTGCTCCTTATATAATAAAGAGAAAAGCGAATCCAAAACCTTTAAGATCTTTGGAACTTTAAAAACGAGTATTTCTACCGATGAATCGAAGGAACTTAAATCGGATAGCGAAGGCATCTTAATTCCTTGTTCAGATTATTTCATTCGCGTACTTGAAATTCAATCTGAAGGGAAACGAAAAATGAATTATAAGGATTTTTTAGCAGGAAACTCTGTGGACAACCTTACTGTAATTGATGCTTAGAAGAAACACCCATTCAACGACGATTATACCTTATTAGTCGAAAACACCACTAAAACAGCCCATTTCAGAGGGGGTTATCAACAAAATGACGTATTTATCCACAAAATACGCGTTTTTTTTGCTCAAATCCTTGTGTGGCAAGGATATTCCAATATATTTGTTCAAGTAAATTTTTTATAACAAACTAAAAAACCAAAACTATGAACAAAGCAGAATTGATTGACGCGATTGCTTCAAACGCAGATTTGTCAAAAGCAGATGCAAAAAGAGCACTTGATGGATTCGTTACAGCTACATCTGATGCATTGAAAAAAGGAGATAGAATTTCACTTGTTGGATTCGGATCTTTTTCTATTTCAAATAGAGCAGCTAGAACTGGACGTAACCCACAAACAGGAAAAGAAATCCAAATCGCAGCTAAGAACGTTGTACGTTTCAAAGCAGGATCTGAGCTTTCTGGAAAAGTAAACTAGTTTACTTTTCGTTCAAGAAATTAAAGGTCTCTCTCGTCTCGGTTTAACCGAAACGAGAAGAGGCCTTTTTTTATTCCCTAAACTCTCGACATGACCGTTGACCAAAAAGTACTCGATGTTTTCTATAATATGATTACAGAAAGTAAACAAGAGAAATACGACACTATTGCTGCCGATCGAACGCGGTATATAACTGTTGTAATGGAAAACCTAATTAAAGATCATAATGCATCTGCTGTTTTAAGATCGTGCGATTGTTTCGGGATTCAAGATCTCCATGCCATTGAGAAGGATGTTCAATATGAAATTCAAAGAGACATCGCAATGGGATCTGGAAATTGGGTCGATCTTCACTCCCATTCGGAAGGAGAATCGCCTTCTATTAAATGCCTTCAAGAGTTAAAAGATCAAGGGTATCAAATCGTCAGTACTTCGCCACATACAAAAATGACGGTTCGTGAAGTTCCTTTAGACAAACCAATTGCACTTGTTTTTGGAACAGAAGTTAGTGGAATATCAAAGGAAGTAGCCGAATTTTCCGATCATTTGGTTCGATTACCTATGTATGGATTCACAGAAAGTTTTAACGTTTCTGTGTCCGCAGCCCTGGCTCTCAGTAGACTCCGTGAACGGCTAGAAGGGTCTGAACTTGACTGGAGACTTTCGGAAGCTGAGCAAGTCAAATTGAAAATAAAGTGGAGTACTAGAATTATTCGTGACGGAGAAGACGTTGAGCGAGAGATTAGAAGGCGAATTTTAGAAAAAGAATAATATATTTGTACTCTGCAAACTGAAATAAATTATTAAATATTGTATTACTATGGGTAAAGGGGATAGAAAAACGACGAAAGGTAAAAGAACAATTGGATCTTTTGGGAATACTAGAAAACGTAAGAAAGCTACTCCAGTGGTTGCTCCAAAGAAAAAAGCAGCTCCTAAAAAGAAAGCTCCTGTAGCAGCTGAGGCAACTGAAGAAAAGAAAGCAGCGGTTAAAAAGCCAGCGGCGAAAAAAGCACCAGCGAAAAAAGCTGCAGCAAAGAAAACAGACTCCGATAAAAAGGACTAACATATTTGCCTCGGTTTTACCGAGGCTTTTTTTTTATTAATTTTTTTTCAAATTTTATTATGAAACATAATTTTGGTGCTGGACCTTGCATTCTACCTAAAGCCGTCTTCAAGGAAGCAGCAGAGGCAATCGTTGATTTTAATGGGTTATCGATTCTTGAAATCTCACATAGAAGTCCAGACTTCGTTGCCGTTATGGAAGAAGCACAAGACCTCGTGAAAAAAGCACTTAATGTACCAGAAGGTTATTCAGTTCTTTTTCTACAAGGAGGAGCTTCGTTAGGATTCACTATTGCTGCATTGAACATGATGCGTGAAACTAAGAAAGCCGGTTATATGAATACTGGAACCTGGGCGAAAGGTGCAATCGGTGAAGCAAAAGCCGTTGGAATTGATGTAAACGTATTTGCTTCTTCGGAAGACAACAACTTCGGTTACATTCCTAAAGGTGATGCAATCCCAACGGATGTAGATTACATTCACTACACTTCGAACAATACAATTTTTGGAACGCAATTTCACGCAATTCCAGAAACAACTCTTCCATTGGTTTGTGATATGTCATCAGATATTTTCTCAAAACCCGTTGATGTTTCAAAATACGATCTTATCTACGCTGGAGCACAAAAGAACTTAGGACCTGCAGGAACGACTTTATACATTGTTAAAGATTCAGTTCTTGGTAAATCAACTTCTGAATTCATGCCGAAATATTTGAACCTTAAAAATCACGCTGATAAAGGGTCAATGTTGAATACGCCTCCTGTTTTTTCTATTTACGCAGCCATGTTGAACCTTCGCGATTTAATCGCTAACGGTGGCGTTGAAGCTGCAGCAGCTAGAAACAAGGCAAAAGCAGATGCTCTTTACGCTGAAATTGACAGCAATCCTTCATTCAAAGGAACTGTTCCAGTTGAAGATCGTTCAATTATGAATATTACATTCCTATTAAATGACGAAGCGGACAAAGACGCATTCGATAAATTGTGGAATGATGCTGAAATCGTAGGTTTAAAAGGACACAGATCAGTTGGAGGCTATAGAGCATCCATGTACAATGCATTAACGCTTGAAAGCGTTCAAGCTTTGACAGCTGTAATGAGTGAATTGACACGTTCTAAAGGATAAAAAAATGAAAGTATTAGCAAACGACGGAATTTCTCAAGCAGGAATTGACGCATTAGAAGCAGCTGGATATACAGTGCTTACAGATAAAGTTGAACAAGAAGACTTGATCGACACAATTAACAAAGATAATATTGAAGTACTTCTAGTTAGAAGCGCAACAACAGCTCGCAAAGACATGATCGATGCGTGTCCAAATCTAAAATTGATTGGGCGTGGAGGTGTTGGAATGGATAACATCGATGTTCAATACGGAAGAGACAACGGGAAATTGGTCGTAAATACGCCAGGGGCCTCAAGTCAATCTGTTGCTGAATTGGTAATGGGACACATGTTCGCAATCTCACGTTCATTGAATGATTCATACAAGAACATGGAAGGTGGTGATTTCAAAACCTTGAAAAAGAAATACGGAAAAGGTGTTGAGTTAAGAGGTAAGAAATTGATTATCGTTGGATTTGGAAGAATCGGACAAAGCCTTGCTGCTTACGCATTGGGTTGCGGAATGGATGTAATTGCCGTAGATACGTATACCGATGCTAGAGAAATTTCTCTTCAACTTGGAAACGGTTTAACGGCTTCAACTTCTATCACTCCTACCACTTCATTGATGGATGTAATTGGTGATGCTGATTACATTTCACTGCATGTTCCTAAACAATCAGACGGATCTGCGGTTATTGGTACAACTGAATTTGCAGCAATGAAAGACGGCGTTAGAATCATTAATGCTGCTCGTGGTGGTGTTATTGACGAAGATGCACTAATCACTGCGTTGGATTCAGGTAAAGTTGCCTCAATAGCACTTGATGTATTTGAAAACGAACCCAACCCAAGAGTTGATTTATTGAGCCATGAAAAAATTGCTTGTACTCCACACGTTGGTGCTGCAACTGTTGAGGCTCAAACTCGAATTGGTACTGAATTGGCTGAAATTATTATTTCTCATTTCGGTCAGAAGTAAAATTGAAGCTCAAAGAAGCGAAGAACACTTCAAAATATTAAAACAAAAGGCTGACATCGTCAGCCTTTTGTGCTATACAAGAAAAAATAATTACGATCTTCGCACCTCTCCGACTAAAAACAAATATAACAATGGCGAAAATCAGTCCATTCAAGGCAATAAGACCAACACGTGACAAGATTCACCTCGTTGCTACACGCCCTTATTACACATACAAAGACAATGTTCTCAAGGCCAAGTTGGAAGACAATCCTTTCACTTTTCTTCATATTATTAATCCTGAATTTGGAGAGAAGCAAAAGACAGAGCCGAATTCAAAAGAACGTTTTGCACTTGTTAGCGATGCATACCATGACTTTATCGACCGTGGGATCTTAAAACAAGACGAACTTCCGAATATTTATATGTACCGTCAAACCAAAGATGGAAATGAATACATGGGAGTTATTGCTGGAGCAAGTGTTGACGAGTACAAATCGGACAAAATCAAGAAGCACGAAGCAACGATAACCAGTCGTGAAGAGATGTTTACCAATTATTTGAATATCGTTGGTTACAATGCCGAACCGGTACTTCTCTCCTACTCTGATATTGAAAATCAAATTGAGCCTATCCTTTACAATAAGACGAAGGAACGGCCTGAGAATGAATACACGACCACGGACATGATTAAGCATGAGATGTGGGTTTTTACGGAAGATGAAGCGAATGCCGTGATTCACGCGTTTGAGCAATTGGACGCGACATATATTTGCGACGGACACCATAGATGCGCATCATCAGCTGGTTTAAAGGACTGGCGAGAAGGAAAAGGATTTAATCATTTTCCGAACGAAGATAATTTTCTTGCTTTCTTTTTGAATGAAAGACGTTTGACGATTCTTGAGTTCAATCGACTGGTAAAAACAATGAACGGACTTACTAAGGAACAACTTATCGACCAACTTGAAACTAGCTTTACAATTGAAACACTGTTCATTGGTGAGAAACCGTCAAAAGAACATGAAATAACGATGTTTGTTGAAGAATCTTGGTACAAATTGACATGCAAAGACTCGATTATAGACCACAATCATCCTGTTAAGTGCCTAGATGCCGAAATCCTCACGAACTTTGTACTCGAACCAATTCTTGGGATCTCTGATTTAAAAACAAATAAGAAAATTGATTTCATCAGTGGGAACCAAGAGTTAAATTCATTGAGTTCAACAATGGAAAAAGGTGGATTCAAAATTGGATTCTTTCTTTATCCTGTCGAAATATCGGACATTAAGCGTGTTGCGGACAATCAAATGACGATGCCTCCAAAATCGACTTGGGTAGAGCCGAAACTAAGAAGCGGATCAACGATTTATAACATTAACGAATGATTAAGGAAAATTTAAATAAAATATTGGCTGATATTCCTGAAAATGTCACGCTAGTTGCCGTTTCGAAAACAAAACCTGCATCAGACATTGAAGAAGCATATGCCGCTGGTCAGCGCGTTTTTGGCGAGAACAAGGTTCAAGAAATGGTTGAAAAGGAAGCGGTTCTTCCGAAGGACATTCAATGGCATTTAATTGGCCATGTTCAAACAAACAAAGTGAAATATATCGCTCCGTTTGTAAGCGTAATTCATGCCGTTGATAGCCTAAAACTTTTGTCGGAAATAAACAAACAGGCAAAAAAGAACAATCGAACGATACAATGTATGCTTCAAATGCACATTGCAGATGAGGAGTCTAAATTCGGTATGAAATTCGACGAACTCATGGAAGTTTTGAACTCAAACGAATTCGTTGAAATGCAAAACGTTTCTATCATTGGTTTAATGGGAATGGCAACGTTTACAGACAATGAAGAACAAGTCAGAGAGGAATTCTGCAATTTAGAAGGAGACTTTAATGTGCTCAAGAGCCACTTTTTCAAGTTCAATGACAACTTCAAACACCTCTCAATGGGAATGAGTGGAGACTATAAATTGGCAATTGAAGAAGGAAGCACAATGGTGCGAATTGGAAGTTCAATATTTGGAGGAAGAAATTAAAAAATAAAGTACAAAAAAAGCCACTGCTCGAAAGCAGTGGCTTTTTTACATCTATAATTTTTGTTAAGCGTTCATTTCAGCTATCATTGCGTCTGCCGCTCTAAGTGCTAAGGCAACTAACGTCAACGTTGGATTTGAAGTCGCTCCGGTTGGAAAAGAACCACATCCTACGATGTATAAATTATCGTGATCCCAGCTTTTTAAATCTGAATTCGTAACAGAGTTCTCTTTCGCATCTCCCATGCGGTGTGTCCCCATAATGTGACCTGCTCCGTAAAAACTGTATGTTTCTCCTTCAAAATCAAACCAAACAAATCCGCTATTCGGGTCTTTTATTTTCTTTGCATCTGTCACAGAGTAATCAGTAGCTCCTAACTTATCAAATATTTGCTTTGTAGCCTCTCGAGAAGCTTTGAAGCCCTTCATTGTATATTCTGAAAAGTCGTAATTAATCTCAGGACGAGGAATTCCAAGATTGTCTTTAAGCGTCAGAGAAGGAATAATACAAGAAGATTCTTCTGGAGTTTGCTCAATCAAAAATCCAATACGGAATTGTCTTGTCATTTGATCTTCAATCGAAGATATCAGCTCTGCACCAAAAACACCAGAAGTATTCACAAAATCATTAACGGTCGAGTAAGGTGCGCCCATCGTCCAGTTCCAACCTTCATTGCCAATTTCGATTCTGTAAGCAGCACGCTTCTTTCTGTAATCTCCATCTTTTACAGATTCAATTCCAGAGGTCGAAAGCGGTCCACGGAATGGATAAGTTCGCTCTGGCATTAATCCCCAAGAAACCGTCATTGGATGGTCCATTAAGTTTTTCCCCATCTGCCCGCTTGAATTGGCAATTCCATTTGGCATTTGCGAATTAGACATCAAGAATAACTTTGCCGATTCTATTGCGTGAGCAGCAACGACATATTTCTTTCCATAAACCGTTCCTTCACCTGTTTGTCCACCCTTTCGAGATTCATATTGCTTGTACTTTATTCCATTGATCTTCTTTGTCGTTTCATCCATCAATATATCGTACGCAACAGTTTTATACATTATGTCAACATTACCAGTATCAAGTGCTTCTTTCAACGTGATTGTTGCATCATACTTCGCTTGAATTGGGCAAATCGGAGTACAGTTGGTATTTCCTTGGCATTCTCTTCTACCATTATCGTAAATCTCACCTGTTTTCCAATGCTTATTCGACGCTCCATTTCGACCGGCTGGAGTACCCGCCACTTCAACTACATTTCCGTCAATTTCTAGCAAGGGCTCTACCGCAAGAGCTTTTATAAAAGCTTGATCCAAAACGGTATTCGGAATAGGCTTCATTGGATAGTTATACCCTTCAGTATACGTAATCCCATGATTTCCATTCTGTTGATCTACAGCTCCAGCCACTCCAATGAAATACTCGGCTTCATCGTAATACGGCGAAAGTATGTCGTAATCAATTGGCCAATCGACACCAACACCGTATTTTGTTTTCAATTTAAAATCGTTCGGAACCAACCGCAAACACGTTCCAAGCCAGTGCCATGATGTTCCTCCAGCAAGACGTTCGTTTGTACTTGCAAAAGGCAAAGGTCCATTTTCAACAAAATATCCATTGTCTTTTATTGATTTAATTGGATTGTTTGGATATTCAATTACCGGATCATCTGGATTTATATTTTTAATATCAAGAACTGACGGTCTTGGAGCATTATAATTTTGCTCGTACGGAGAAGAAGGCACCTTTGCCATTGCAGTAAAGAAAGTCTCCATGTACGTTTCTCTATCACTAGAGCTCAAGCCTACTCCAGCTTCAACGACCAACACTTTTTTTCCTGCCTCACCTAATTTTTTAGCCATTGTTGCTCCAGCCCATCCGCCGCCAACAATTACCACATCGTATATTGTATCTGAATTACTCATTGTTCTAATTTTTTAAGATGAAATAAATTATTTCGTTGTCGGAGCTTCGTTCCAGTATCCGAAATGAGACACGCTATACCCCATTGGATGCGCAAACATTGTCCCCCATACTAGGCCATTGATATAACCTTTACTTGAAACAACGAACCCATCTTGAGGGTCATTGCAGTAATACCAAACGCCTGTATACCACATTCGAATGATAATTTTGGCAAGAGTCATCGTTTCGGGATTGTCAAATATTTTATTTTTTATTGATTCGTGATCCGTTGGATCAGAAATGGCCAAAAACGCATCATTCAGTGCTGCGAGAGGTGTTGGCCCAGCTTGTCCAATCAATGTATCGTAAAACAATTCTGCTACCTTTTGGGTATCAAGGTCTGGTTTCAACTTACTCGCAGGATAACCAGTTAAACTAGCCGATAAGGCTACAAATGTATCTAATGTCATTACCATAATTTTTTATTTTGCTCGTTTTAATAAGTATGTGAAATCTGCTTGTTTCGCCGCTCCAGACATCATTGCGCCATTATGACAATGTATACAACTAGATGAAACTCCAGGAACTTCGGTCACTTGACCATCCTTAACAATTCCTTGGATATAAGTTTCCAAAGTCGCATTCCCTAAATACACGGGGAAAGGGTTTCCTTCGTCCGACTCTGTAGGATCTACGGGCCATTGAGTTCCAACCAACTCATAATATTGCCAAACAGACTTCTTATTCACTGCTCTCAATTTGGCTTGGAACTCCTTATTTAACGCAGCCGTTACTGGATCAATTGGAATCAAACGTTCCACTTGAGTAGGTATTTGGTTAGCGCGGTTTGGATCCCAAGGTTGGGCTGGCGACTCATTTATTGGTCTGTCCGATCCCTTTTTATAATAATTATAATGCGCTTTATCTGCTGCCTCATTAAATGTAGGAGCATTATCTACATGCTCAAATGTCGACCAAATCCACTGAGGACTGGTTGTCGTTTTAGTTCCGATATGAAGTCCTACCAATCCAACTTTCTGAATAACACAAGACTCTGGAACGGAAGGATTTGTTGATGCAGGAGTATACACTGCAGCTTCTACACAGTGAAACTTACTAGCATCATCACCATCTCCAATAACCTTCCATGAGGCTTTTACCATTATTGCACCCCATGTGCTATCTGCGTTATCACCCGACGGGAATTCAGCATTTTGATTAAACGCTCCTTGTCCATCAAAACTGTATAAGTCATTGTTATAGATGTAATTGAACATTTCCTTATTTACCACGATTTCAAACCGAGTGTACAATCCGTTTTGATCGATTAGTGGCCCCGTTTTAAAGGGTTGTTCACTTGCAGTTAATAAATCTGGTGTCTTACCAACTTGAATTAATAAACGCCCTTCGGAATCAGTACAACTCGAAGGATATTGTCCAGGAGTCCCCCATGGCTGAGGCTTTTCACCGCCTTCAAGAAAGATGTCATAAGCGTTTTTCCACGTCTCCCATTTCGTTGAGTTATCACCATTGATACCAATCATTTCACTATCGTTTGTTGACCAACTTAATGCAATAAAAGATTGCCAACTGAACAGATCGAAATCGTGAAGAATCGTAGTTTCTAATTGAGTTCCTGTAATCGTAACATCAAATGGTAAAATGGGACTTAAATCTGACATCAGGTCAGCGGCCGCTTCTAAATCGTCCACTTTGTCCAGGCTCGAATCACCTGACTCTGTGCATCGAAGAAATACAAATGATGCTAAAATTGTGACGCTAAAAAACGTCCAAAAATTACTTTTTCTCATAAGAATAGTGTTTTGGTTTAATTCACCCTAGTTCAAATTGAATCAGGGCCATTTTGAGCAATAACAAATAAAAAAAGCGTTTAAACAATACGACAAGGTGATTTAGGGTACTTATTCTGTCATTTCAAGCACATGTGCTTAAATTTATTTCCTTTCATTTACGAAAATGAATTTCCTACCTTTGAATTCTATGAAAAGAATACCATTAATCTTCTTACTAATTCCATTTTTGGGTGTATCACAACAATCTGAAACGGGAATTTTAGAGCATAGAGAAGAACATAAGACCGAGCTTCTCGACACGGCCAATCACATGCTAAGTATTGAAGAGATTAATGAATTTCAAGGATTGGATTATTTCGACTTTGATCCTTCTTTTCAATTAAAGGCAACCTTCACAAAAGACAAAGGGAAAAAGTTCGAAATGCCTACATCCACTGATAGATTGCCAATTTATAGAAGATATGGCTACATTGATTTCATTATTGACTCTGTTCCCTGCCGACTGACAGTTTATCAAAATATTGACTTACTGAAAAGAGATCGAAAGGAATTCAAAAACTATTTATTCATTCCTTACAAAGACAAAACGACGCGAAATGAGACGTATGGCGGCGGTCGTTTCTTGGATTTTAAAATTCCAGAGAGCACAATTGCCTTAATTGATTTTAATTTGGCCTACAATCCTTATTGCGCCTATTCATACAGATATTCATGCCCGATTCCTCCAGACGAAAACACATTAAAAGTGGAAATTAAAGCTGGTGAAAAAACACCGCATGGACATTAAGCACAAAAAAAGTGAAACAATTTAAGCTATTTTTGTTATACTAAGGATTATATATGTTGAAGAACCTATTTATTGCCACTCTAATATTCATCTCGTTTGGTGCTTACGCGCAGCCATACAAGACAATCAAGCCGTACAAACCATACAAATGGATGATCGGAGTGCATTGGACGGCTGTTGACGACGACGGGAATAAATTCGGCAATCTTTTTGATGTCAATAACTCTTGGAATATCAAACCGTTTCCGACACGCTTCACATTAGATCGATATCTTGTCTACGGATGGAGTGTCGAAATGGCAGCATCTTATGTCGAGTATACCCCTGATAAACTTGTCAATGACTCAACAGGACGAGAAGGAATTAACCTTTCCATTGATTTTAATGCCAAATACAGTTTCTACAACCTCTACGCACCTCGTGCAAGATGGATTGAGCCTTATTTAATTGCTGGCGTTGGATTCACATATAGAACTGGAACTGCTGATCCTTATGTTCCAACTGTAAATCTTGGTGGAGGAATAAATTTATGGATTGTTAATTGGTTTGGTGTACAATTATCTTCGACAGCGAAATTTGCTGTTTACCCTAAGGTCTGGGACACGAAAAGTAATTACTTGCAACATAATGCTGGATTGGTTTTTAGAACTCCTGACAATCCGAAACACAAAAACCAGAACAGCAGAAAGCAGCACAAGTGGACAAACAAACAACCTAAAAAAATCAAACGAAGAAAAGGAGGACACTAGGCGCTTTTTATTCCTACCGTCATTTCTCGTTTACCAGGAGGACCAGGCTTTCCTTCTACTGTAAATCCAATCGCTTTTAAATCACGTTTAAATTGCCCCATTGCGCAATACGTAACGAAAATACCGTTTGGCTTTAGCATTTTGTACATTTTCTCTAAAATACATTTTTGCCACATTTCACCTTGTGCCCTGGGGCCAAATGCATCGTAGTATACAATATCAATTGAATTCGGAATTGGCACGAAATCTTCAATTTTCTCGTGGATTTTGGTCAACGCGAAAAACGCGTTAATCTGCTGTTCGATGTTCCAATCAGTACTATGGATTAATTCAAAATTTCCCCGAGAATTCCCTTCAATCTCTTCTGCGTAATTCAGAGATTTAATTAATTCCTCCTCAACGGGAAAGGCTTCTATTCCCTTATACACAACCTCAATTTGATTGCTATTCGCGAATTCACTTGTCAAAAGAGCGTTCAATCCTGTCCCAAATCCCATTTCAAATACAGCAATCGGGTTTTGATTCAAGGTTTCAATTCCATGCTTTAAAAAAACATGATTTGCTTCTTGAATTGCACCATGTGTTGAATGGTACGTCTCATCCATCTCTGGAATATAAATGGTCGAAGAACCGTCTTCTGTAAGTTGTACTTTCCGTTCCATGCTGCAAAGTTAGACATAATTTAAGTTTGGAAATCATTTAAATTTCAAATCAAACCTTCGTTTTAGTCACTTCCAATTCTCCATCGAAAGCGCTGTTTTTTCTTGTTAACAACATGTTCATATCCTGTTAACTCGCGTTCATAAATATTGATTCAAATTTCAGTGAATTAGTGACGATCGTTTGCGTATCTTTGAACCATGGAAAATCAGCCGGATAAAAGTCGAAAAACGACTACAAAATTCTCGAAACCTGGATTAAAGCCCGACGATATGGGGCGTATCCCACCTCAAGCCGTAGACCTTGAAAAAGCCGTCTTGGGAGCAATGATGCTTGAAAAAAATGCCGTTACTGACACCATTGACATTCTTTCTCAGGATAGTTTTTACGATCCGAAGCATCAATATATTTTTGGTGTAATTAAAGAACTATTTGGTACTTCCAAACCTATCGATATTTTAACCGTTACTTCCCAATTGAAGAAAAATGGTGAACTCGAAGCTGCAGGTGGACCGGTTTATGTTTCTCAATTGACGAGTCGAATCGCATCCACTGCTCACGTTGAATATCATGCACGTGTTATCTCTGAAAAGTATATTAAACGCGAGTTGATCAGAATGAGCTCTGAAGTGATGAAAGAAGCTTATGATGATACAAATGACGTTTTCGATGTTTTAAATAAAGCAGAAGGTGACCTTTTTAAGATTGCCGAAAACAACATGGGTAAAACGGTCGACACAATGCAAAATGTTGTTCGTGAAGCCATTGAAGAAATTGAAAAAGCATCACAGAATGCAGATGGTATCTCAGGAGTGCCAACAGGCTTCATGGCTTTGGACAAACTAACAGCAGGTTTCCAGAAATCAGATATGATTGTTCTTGCAGCACGTCCTGCAATGGGGAAAACAGCCTTCGTTCTTTCTTTGGCTCGAAATACCGCAGTTGACTTTGGACAAGGTGTCGCATTCTTCTCACTGGAGATGTCTTCGGTGCAACTTGTAAAACGTTTGATCGCTTCCGAAACAAGAATTTCTGCCGAAAAATTGAGAAAAGGTGATTTAAGAGAAGATGAATTCCAGCAATTGCATACACGGATCAGTAAACTTGCAACTGCTCCTCTTTATATTGATGATACGCCAGGACTTAGTATTTTCGATTTACGTGCGAAATGCCGTCGTTTGAAAATGCAGTACGATATCCAAATGGTAATCATTGATTATTTACAGTTAATGACTGCTGGAGGATCTAAAGGACAAGGGAATCGTGAGCAAGAAATATCATCTATTTCCAGATCGATTAAAGAAATTGCAAAGGAATTAAACGTACCTATTATTGCTCTTTCACAGCTAAGTCGTTCGGTGGAGCAACGTGGTGGTGATAAAAAACCAATCCTTTCCGATCTTCGTGAATCGGGTGCGATTGAGCAGGATGCTGATATTGTTTCATTTATCTACCGTCCCGAATACTATGGATTCTTGCAAGATGAAGATGGTAATTCAAACGCAGGAATTGGTGAAATAATTATTGCAAAACACCGAAACGGTGGACTGGACAGCGTCCGATTGCGTTTCATTAAAGAATACGCGCGTTTCGATAATCTAGAAAGTGATTTTGGTCAAATACCTGAAGGCGGTCAACCCGCTCTGCCAAACACAAGCCTTTCAGCCAATAATTCATTCGATGATCAAGCTCAAGAAAGCTACACCATCCCTAGTAAAATGAACTCATTGGACAACGACAATATTAATTTCGATCCTTCTGACGATGGAGAGACGCCATTTTAGGTAAGATTTTTGCTATATTGTAACTAATGAAAAAGTATCTAATAATTCTTCTTCTGTCATTCAGTTCACAGGTCTCTTGGAGTTCACAAATCCTGATACCCATGGACGAAACGCAGACAGATCACCTTAAGGCTTATGGATTAGCCTTTTACGTTTTAGAAAATGAAATTATAATTGAATGGCTCCTCAATTATAGAGGCGGCTCATTTATGACTCCGCATCTAACAACGATCGAGGAAGAGCTTGTAATTCGTGGGATAAGCTATGAAATTATCGCAGATGGACAAGCCGCAGCGATTAGAGAGCAGATTTCCAACCCGGAAGCCAACATGGAAGTTGTGCAATTGGAAAAAGTTCCAAAAATTGCAGTCTACACCCCAGGAGGAAAACAACCTTGGGATGACGCCGTAACTTTAGTTATGGAATATGCGGACATTCCTTACGAGAAAATTTATGACTCGGCAATTGTCATGGGAAGATTAAGCGAATTCGATTGGGTTCACTTACACCATGAAGATTTCACAGGACAGTACGGTAAGTTTTACGCGAATTTTAGATCGTATTCTTGGTACAAACAACAAGTGTCGGATTTAGAAGCTTCAGCAGCATCTCTAGGTTTTACAAAAGTTTCTCAAATGAAGCTCGCCGTAGCAACGAATATTAAAAATTTCGTTGTTGGCGGAGGATTCTTATTCACAATGTGTAGTGGAACAGATAGCTTTGATATTGGATTGGCAGCGCATAAAACAGATATTTGTGAAGTGATGTTTGATGGCGATCCCGCAGCCCATAATTGCCAAGAGGAATTGGATTTCAACAACACCTTCGCCTTTGAAAACTTTGAGCTGGTCAAAGATCCATTGACATATGAATATTCTAATATTGATGGAACAGACTTAAGAAAACGAGGCATTCCAGAAGCTCAAGCAGCAAAAATTGACAAATTCACACTCTTTGATTTCTCTGCAAAATGGGATGTTGTTCCTACAATGCTTTGCCAAAACCACACAAACGTTGTAAACGGATTCATGGGACAAACAACGGATTTCAAAAAGGACTTTATTAAATCCAACGTTCTAATCATGGGCGAGTCGGAATCGTTGAACACTGCCCGTTATATCCACGGAGAATACGGTCAAGGTACTTGGACTTATTACGGTGGGCATGATCCAGAAGACTATCAGCATAGAGTTGGCGATCCAGCGACAGATTTAAACCTTCACCCAAACTCACCGGGTTACCGATTGATCTTGAACAACATCTTATTCCCAGCTGCGAAAAAGAAAAAAAGAAAGACGTAGTTATAAAACTACGATTCTTTTCAATTTCGATACGTATCAGAAGCAATGGCTTTATAAATTTAGAGCTGTTGATCTACAAGTCATTTTCAATGCATTGTTTTTTTGGTCATAACTTATACCCAAACTGTTCAAAACTCTTTTTTAAACGTAGTTTTTAATTTGTACCTTGTATGCGCTAAAAAAAATGCTACAAACTATGAAAAAAAACTACTTATTACTGACGGCGGTCTTATTCGCCTCGATCAGTTTTGGTCAAAACAATCAGCAAACACCTGCGGAAACCCTGGTTCAACCATCTTCCCAGAGTAACGCTCAAGAGCATAATTCTCGTCCATTACCTGCGAGCATCAATTCTACCCAAATTAATTCGGCTGGAGCAGTTCAAGGTCAACACAATTGTTTTTCACATGAATTGAATGAAGCACACTATGCTTCAAGAGGAATTTTAAATGAATACAATCTAAGCTACCAACAGTCAGCGGCAACAGCTGCATCAATGTCATTTCCAGAAACACCAGGTGTAAATGAAATTTCAGTAATTTTTCACGTTGTTTACAATCCGAGTAACCCAGCAGAGAATGTTTCATCTGCGCAAATACAAGCGTTGTTTTTAGAATTACAACAGGATTACCAATTGCTGAATGCAGATGCTGCAAATGCAAGAGGTGGTTTAGGATTTGTTCCTGCAGATGCCGATATCAACTTCTGCTTGGCGACACAGGATCCATTTGGAGCACCACTTCTTGATCCAGGAATTGTGCGCGTTTCAACAACAGAGGATTATTATGATCCTAGCACGGAAGGAAACAAAATGAAGGCAGCCGCTACTGGTGGGTCTGAAATTTGGGACAGAAATAAATACTTGAATGTTTGGGTTTGTAACATTACAAATGGGTTGAATTATGGAACAGCTGGTTATGCTTACCGTCCTACAACAACTTACCTTCCAACTGCAGATATTGATGGAATTGTAATTGATTACAACATTGGATTTGGATCAAACGTATTAACACACGAAGTTGGTCACTATTTAGGATTAGACCACACTTGGGGTGGTTCTGGAGGCTGTGGTAATGATGACAACTTCACAGATACACCATCTACTGATGGACCTGCAGATCAGGACCCAACATTCAGTTGTGGATTAGCTAGTTACACATCATGCGGCGCTGTTGAAGTTCAATATGAAAACTACATGGACTACGCAACCGGTTGTACTGTTATGTTTACGCAGGAACAATCGAACTACATGTTGCTTATTCTTCAAGGAATTAGAGGTTCACTTCTACTTTCTCCTGGTTGTGATCCAACAAATACACCTCCAGTATCTGCATTTACGGCTATACCAGCTCCTGGGTTTCCAATTATTATTCCATCAGGCGGATCTGTCAACTTGATTGACGAATCTACGAATGTTCCAACAGGATGGGCTTGGACTATATCAGGAACTCCAGTTACAGACTGGAACTATATCAATGGAACGAATGGAGCTTCACAAGATCCTCAAATAGAATTTTATACGGTAGGAACTTACAATGTAACTCTTACAGCTTCAAACGTATGGGGTGCAGATCCTACACCTGAATCTGAAATCAACTATATTCAAGTTGCCGCTCCTGCCACAGGAACTGCATGTGATACTATAAGAAACTGGGACGTATTAGCTGGAGCTGGACCAATCAGTTGGAGTGCTCCATCAGTTGGTTACGCTCATGGTAATTCACAAATTGGAACGGAAACATCATTGCAATGGGCTGAAGTTTATACTATTCCTGCCGTAACAGACATTAGAGCAATTGAATTTGCTGCCGCAGTAGTTGAAGATGCTGGTGGAAGTGTAATTTTCAAAGTATGGGCTGACAATGGTGGCGAACCAGCTGCAGTTCCAATCACTACTGAAACAGTGCTCCTCGCTGATATAGTCGCAGGCTCTTGGAACAATGTGGAATTTTCAACTCCAGCAGTGGGTGTTGTTGGAACAGTTTGGGTTGGATATGAATTGAGTTATGTCTCAGTTGATACTTTCGCTCTTTATGCACAAATCGTAGGAGCTGCACAAGATGTAACTTCATACGATGGGTCAATTAATGGTTGGACAACTATTGCAGCTACGACTGGAGTTGGTCTTACAGGTTTATTAGATGTATTAACTTCAACAGGACCGGCTCCAGCAATGGATTTTACTGCTACAAATGACGAAGTGTGTATCGGTGGAGATATTACTGTTAACGGTTCTACTTCAACTAATAATATTGATTATAGATGGTATGTAACTGACGATCCATGGGTAACAACACTTGAGGAGTCTAGTACTGCAGGAAATACATTTAACTTTCCTTATGCAGCTGGTGATTACCAAATCTTCCTTTTCGGATCTGCATCTTGTTATAGTGACGGTGTAGTAATGCCAGTTTCATTGTATGACCCTGTAAGTGCAACTGTAACTCCTACTGGAACAACTTGCGGTAACAATGATGGTTCAATCACAGTTACTTTGCCACTTGGTGGAGATTTAACAACGTACTACTACAGTTTAGATGGTATCAACTATCAATTGGGAAATATATTTACAATTTTAGCCCCTGGTAATTATGACGTTTATGTTGCAACTTTAGGCAACAGCTGTGAAGCGATGTATACTGTAACGGTTGCAACTTCTACAGCCCCTGCGGCAAGTGCTATTTCAGGTGCCGCAATTTGCCCAGGTGGATCTACAACAGTTACAGCTACTGGTGGAGGAACGTACCAATGGTTTGATGGTACAACCTCTATTGGAACTGGAGCTTCAATTCCTGTTTCGCCAGCATCAACGACTCAATACGATTGTTTAGTTACTGTTGCAGGATGTGTAACTTCAGCTCAAGCAACTGTAACAGTTAATCCATTGCCGCCTGCACCAGTAATTACAGCAGGAAGCACAACGACTATTTGTTCTGGATCTAGTGTTGATTTAACATCTTCATACCCTACAAACAACGTTTGGTCAACAACTGAAACGAGTTCAACTATTACTGTTTCAACAGCAGGACCAGTTAGTGTTATTCATACGGATGCAAATGGATGTTCAAACACATCTGTTGCAACAACGATTGTTGTAAATAACGCACCTGTTCTTTCGGCTGGAACTGTTACTGAGCCAACTGCTTGTGGAACTTCAACTGGATCCATTCAAGTTGCTGGTTCTGGAACTGGTGATATCTCATGGTCAGGTACTGCAACTGGAAATGCAAACGGTGTTTCCCTTCCATATACCATCCCAGGATTAGCGGCAGGATCGTACAACATTACGATCACAGATGGAAACGGATGCACTTCTAATATCCTAGCACAAGGATTGAATGACCCTACTCCTCCAGTTTCACCAACAATTACACCTGGTGGAGCAACGACGTTCTGTGATGGCGGAACAGTTGTTTTAACATCTTCTTACGGTTCTGGAAACAGTTGGACAACAACTGAAACGACGCCGACTATTTCAGTGACTACATCTCAAACAATCTCTGTTACTTATACTGATGGATTTGGATGTTCTTCAACATCAGCACCAATAGTGATAACTGTTAATGCGAATCCAGCAGTGCCGACAATTACAGCTGGTGGTCCATTGACATTCTGTGAAGGAGGCAGTGTTGATTTAACATCTTCTCAAGGTTCCGGAAACACTTGGTCAACGGCTGGAACAACTCAGACGATTTCAGTAACAACTAGTGGATCAATCACAGTTCTCTATACAAACGGGAACGGATGTACTGCAACATCTGCAGCAACTGATGTAGTTGTTAATCCATTGCCAACGATTGCATTAATTGCAATGGCTGATGTTTGTGATTATACAGCACCAGTTACTTTATCAGGTGCAACACCTGCGGGAGGAACTTATTCTGGACCTGGTGTAACAGGAACGACGTTTGATCCTGCAGCAGCTGGATTAGGAACACATACTATCACATATTCTTATACAGATGCAAATGGATGTGCCAATACTGGAACTACTGATGTCTTAGTAGATGCTTGTCTTTCTATTGATGAACAAGAAAACATCGGATTGAGCATCTTCCCGAACCCAACAACAAACGAATTGAACATCGAATTAAACGGTGAATTCAACTACGAAATTGTTGACGCAAGAGGAAGAAACATCGCAGCTGGTTCAGGTTCTGAAAGTGTTGTACTAAATACAACGAACTATGAAACGGGAGTATATTTCGTTACAATTAGCAATGAAAATGACACTGTGGTAACACGAATTGTGAAGCAGTAAAATTTACTAAACAACTTAAATCCCTCATCGTTTTCGGTGAGGGATTTTTTTTGATATCGATTTCCTTAAAAAGAGCAATGATTCATTTAAATCAGGAACATTTCCATTTTGAATCAAAAATTTTTCGCCGACTGATTCTTTATTACTGAGGAAAGAACAGAACTACACAAGAGACTAAGAAAGGATAAAAAGAATTGTCCTCTGCCACACCCAAATCTAGAGGGCCATTCTATTTTTTAAATCTAATTCCGAAACAGGTCGATGCAGAAAAATTTATATCAGGACTGCTAAACAACTTACTTTCTGAAAAATTATAGTCATCCACACCTTCCGTATAACTATCGAACGACATTCCTATGGCGGTGCGTAAATTGAGGTAAAAGCGATTCGTAATGTTAATTGTAAACCCATAACCAAAATCAATGTCACAATACCTGCGAGCGTACTTCTTGAAGTTAACCCTTGAAAGCTCGATAAAATAATCAGGGCTAAAAAAGAAGAATAAGTTAAATCGATTTTCAAGATCCAGTGGATAATAAACATATGAGAATGCTGCACCAAAATCCCGATGGTAGGGGGTGAAATATCTAGATTGTAATAATAATTGTGGACCTATTTCAAATTGATGTTTCTTATATTTAAATAGGAATATTGGCTCTATAAGGTTCCAATTAGCCTTATTCAAGCCCACCTCGTAACGAATTGCACCTCCGAATTTATAATCAGACTGGCAAATTGACCAAGAACTTAAAAACAAAGCAACACAAAAAAACAAGCCTCTCATATTTCAATTTACAAAAAAAAGCGCCTTAGTAAAATACTAAGGCGCTTTCTGTAATCATTTCTTGTAAGATTAAATATCAATCTTCGCGTATTTTGCATTTTTCTCTATAAACTCTCTTCTTGGTGGAACTTCATCCCCCATAAGCATTGAGAATACTTGATCACATTCAGCAACGTTTTCGATAGTAACTTGACGCAGCGTTCTGAATTCTGGGTTCATTGTAGTATCCCACAATTGATCCGCGTTCATCTCACCAAGACCTTTATAACGTTGAACACCAACTGATGATTCAGATCCCGCCCCTTTCATTTGCTGAATTAAAACATCACGTTGATCATCATCCCAAGCATATTGAGATTTTGCTCCTTTCTTCACTTGGTACAAAGGTGGAGTTGCGATATAGATATATCCTTTCTCTACCATTTCTTTCATGTATCTAAAGAAGAATGTTAAGATTAAAGTTTCAATATGGGAACCATCGACATCGGCATCACACATGATGATTACTTTGTGATATCTCAGCTTCTCCATGTTCAAGGCCTTCGAATCCTCTTCCGTACCAACTCTTACACCAAGAGCCGTATAGATATTTTTAATCTCTTCATTTTCGAAGATCTTATGTTGCATTGCTTTCTCAACGTTCAAAATCTTACCTCTCAATGGCATAATTGCTTGAAAGAAACGATCTCTACCTTGTTTCGCAGTTCCACCGGCAGAATCTCCCTCGACAAGGTAAATCTCAGACTCAGCGGGATCTTTAGACGAACAATCGGCAAGTTTACCAGGAAGACCTCCTCCAGTTAAAACGCTCTTACGCTGAACCATTTCACGCGCCTTACGAGCTGCTTGTCTCGCCTTAGCTGCTAATACAACTTTTTGAACAATAACTCTAGCTTCATTTGGATGCTCTTCTAAATAATTAGTAAGCATTTCAGAAACACTCTGACTTACAGGAGCAGAAACTTCTCTGTTTCCAAGTTTTGTTTTCGTTTGCCCTTCGAATTGCGGTTCTTGAACCTTAACAGAAACTACGGCTGTCAATCCCTCACGGAAATCATCACCTTCAATCTCTACTTTTTCTTTGGCCAACATTCCAGAATCAGTCGCGTACTTCTTTAAAGTATTCGTCAAACCTCTTCTAAAACCTGAAAGGTGTGTCCCACCCTCATAAGTATTAATATTATTTACGTAAGCCTGAATATTTTCTGAATACGAAGTGTTATAGGTTAATGCAACTTCAACAGGAATTCCATCTTTCTCTCCTTCAAAATAAACAACATCTGACAACAGAGACTCACGGTTTCTATCAATATATTCAGCAAATTCACGCAATCCTCTTTCTGAATGGAAAAGCTCAGTAAAGTGCTTTCCGTCATCGTCCGTTTCACGTAAATCTGTTAAGTTGATCTTAATTCCTTTGTTCAAGAAAGCCAATTCACGCATTCTCGCAGCTAAAGTATCGTAATTGTATACTAACTCTTCAAAAATGGAATCATCTGGCATGAATGTCACTTCAGTTCCCGTTAGATCAGACGTTCCAATTTCTCTTACGTCGTATTGCGGTTTACCAATCTTATATTCTTGCTCAAAGACTTTACCATCTCTACGAACCGTAACTTTCAAATCACTAGATAACGCGTTCACACACGACACCCCAACACCGTGAAGTCCACCAGAAACTTTATACGTATCCTTATCGAACTTACCACCTGCGTGAAGAACAGTCATTACAACTTCTAAAGCCGATCTTTTCTCTTTCGCGTGCATCCCAGTTGGAATACCACGACCATTATCATTAACGGTAATTGAATTGTTCTCATTTATGAATACTTGAATTGCATCACAATGCCCTGCAAGTGCCTCATCAATTGAATTATCCACGACCTCATACACAAGGTGGTGCAATCCTTTCGTCCCAATATCACCGATATACATGGCCGGACGTTTTCTAACCGCTTCTAATCCTTCAAGTACCTGAATATTATCCGCTGCGTAATCTTGATTTTTGTTTTCTTCACTCATAATTTTAGCTCAATTCTAGGCATCTAATACCTACAAAATTCGTGTCACACAAAAATAACGATAGGATTCGTTAAAAGCGAGTAAATTAGGCGAAAGAAAGACGTACTTATCAACAGTTTAAAGTGTAAATTGTTAATAGCCATTCGAATTATTCCAACAAATAATAAACATGCATTAAAATGGAACATTTATTGCTCTTTTAGCGTTATATTATTTAGAATGAAAATCATTGCGTTAATCACCTTCTTTTTAACCTCTTTAATGAGTTTTGCTAACGATGGCACATTTATCGGTACTTGGCAAGGCGTATTCATTGAAGCTGGAAAACCTATGGAATCCGGATCTATTGTCTACGTAGACTTTAAACTAGACGATGGTGTTCTGAAAGGGAACATGCGTGAAGAACTCTTTGAGACGGATTATTTCGCCGTCACTGTCTTAAGAGGAACACAAGAGTCAGACATCCTAAAATACAAGCAAATTGCCGTCGGGAAGAACGAGAAAACATCGAGAATGAAATGGTGCCGGAAGTTTGGAGAGCTAACATACGACCCTGTTAAAGGCTATCTAACAGGTACATATAAGAGCCTGGATTGTAAACGGTTGTCGGGGAAGTTGATCTTATACAAGGCTGATTTTGAACTATCAAAAGAGAAAGAGTCACACGCCAGTCACATTTGGTTTGAACAATTTATAAAAGATTACAAAGACGGATTAAGCGCTCCGGCTATTCGTAAAATTGAACGCGACAACTTCGTATTCGAACCTATTTTCTTTGATTTCGATAAATTCGATATTCGCGAAGAACACAATGATTTTCTCGATGCAATGATTAAAATAGTTAAAGGACATTCAGATTTGCGCGTTAAAGTGACTGGACACACCGATGCTGAAGGAACTGATGGATACAATGATATTCTTTCCAAAGAACGATCAGAAGCAATCATTCAATACTTCGTTGATCATGGCTTGAAAAAAGAACGACTGGAGTTCGATTTCAAAGGAGAATCGAATCCAGCCGCTACAAATGATACTCCCGATGGAAGACAACGCAACCGGCGCGTTGATTTTGAATTTATTTAATCGTGTTCTTCTTAAAAACTGAGTTTAAACCTTACCAAGCATTTTACTCTTCAACTTTTTGTCCGCAGGAGTGGCCCCCAACCAAATTGAAAACAATGCCTTCTTGAACTCAAGGCCTTCGACCAAACCTTTGTATTTTCCATTAACCATAACTGCGGTCCCTTTGCCCGGCTTGTAAATAATTAGAATAGCGTCGCCGTCTTTTAATTCCGCAGAGAAAAACCCAGTAAACTTGCTTATTTCTTCAGCACTCGCCTTGCCTTCGCTCACCTTCGCAAACCCCTCTTTTACAGTATCATTGAATTTCTCTCTCGTTACTTTATTCGAAACGATTTTAAGCTCAATTGCTTGAACTTCGTTTGCGTTAATTACTGTTGTCCCATTCATCGTTTGATTCGGCAAATAAAGAGCAGCAACATAAAGGTCAATCGTGTACTTCTCTCTCAAACCAGCGCCATTGTACATTAACTTAGTTCCTTTAATATCCATTTGAGACTTGAAAGTGGCCCCAGAAACGGTTTTAGTTTGTGAAAAAACAGAACCAGCGACCAATAGTGTAATAATTAGTAGAATTGAACTTTTCATAACAATGATTTTAGTTTTGAATACAATAATTTAAAGCAAGTGTGACTATCATTTTTAAATCAGCAACCTACTCCATATCCCTTCGTACTTTACGAAGAGTTGCCAAAAACGATTTGCATTTGTTTCGTTCTCTTGACACCTCAAATCTAGAGTAACCTCTTCCATTCGGATAATCTAATTCCGCAATTGAAAAAGGATCAGTTGGATTTTCCGCAACTACAATTCAACTATTTTAAAGATTCAAAAAATTTTTGATTATCCCTTTCCCTAGAGGCGTCAATATTGATTCTGGATGAAATTGAACACCGTAAAAGTTCTTTGATTTGTTTTCAATCGCCATTATGACATTTTCGCGCGATCTAGATATAATCTCAAAATCACCTTCGGTATTTACAGCCCAACTGTGGTAAAGCCCAACTTCAATCTCAGACGGTAAGCCCTGAAAAAGCAAGGAAGATTCTAGTTGAATCATTTCACCAACGCCGTGTTTAACTTGATTCTGATTGTACAATGAACCTCCCAGGTACTCTGCCATAGCCTGCATCCCGAGGCAAATACCTAATACTGGACACACTCCATCTGACAAGCGAATCACTTCCATCAGATCTCCAGAGCTCACAGGCAAGCCCGGACCAGGTGACAAAACAATTTTGTCGTACAGGTCAAGAGTCGAACAATTCAACTGATCGTTCAATACTACATCCACGATAACCCCTTCTGCCTCTAAATAGTGACAAAGGTTGTAAGTGAATGAATCGTAATTATCTAATAAGAGGATGCGCTGCAAGTATTTCTTTTTATGTAAACTTGTACAAAAATAAGAAAGATGAAAAAGGTTTTACAAATTCCTGGTGCTCCATCACCAATTGGACCGTACAGTCAGGCAATTTTAAAGAACGATACCTTGTACGTCTCTGGTCAAATTCCAATCAACCCTGTAACTGGAAACCTAGTAGATTCGTCGGTTTCGGCATCAACTAGACAAGTAATGGAAAACATTTGTGCCTTATTAAAAGAAGCAGATATGACTACTGATGATATTGTCAAATGTTCTATCTTTTTAAAAAACATGGACAGTTTTAGTGCAGTAAATGAAATATATGGTGAATATTTTCGTTCAAATCCACCAGCAAGAGAAACAGTACAAGTAGCCAAACTTCCTTTGGATGTTGAGGTTGAAATTTCTTGTATTGCTATCAAGTAAACCACTTGGAATCTAACTTCAAATACAAGCTTAGTGTCATCATTGTTAATTACAATGTAGAATACTTCGTAGACCAATGTTTAAACTCTGTAAAAGCTTCTATCACTAATCATCCGATAGAAGTGATTGTAATTGACAACGCTTCCATTGATGGCTCTGTAGATCTTCTAGAAGAAAAATATTCAGAATTAAAATTAATTTTCAACAAAGAAAATGTTGGATTCTCAAGAGCAAACAATCAAGGAATTAACATCTCTCAAGGAGAATACGTATTGCTTCTAAATCCAGATACTGTTGTCGAAGAATCTTCTTTTGAAAAAGTGATCAACTTTATGGACAAACATCCTAACGCAGGAGGTCTTGGCGTTAGAATGATTGATGGAAAAGGACATTTTTTACCAGAATCAAAAAGAGGCCTTCCTACTCCAATGGTTGCGTTTTACAAGATTTTTGGTCTTTCGCGAATATTCCCAAAATCAAAAAGATTCGGGCAATATCATTTAGGACATTTATCTGAATTTGAGACCAATAAAATTGATGTTTTAAGCGGGGCTTTCATGCTCATGCGTAAAAAAGCTTTGGACAAAGTCGGCAACCTCGATGAAGATTTCTTTATGTACGGTGAGGATATCGACTTGTCGTACAGAATTCAAAAAGGAGGCTACGACAATTATTATTTCGCTGACACCTCAATCATCCATTACAAAGGAGAAAGCACGAAGAAAAGCTCGGTTAATTATGTCTTTGTTTTTTACCGTGCAATGATCATTTTCGCAAATAAACACTTCTCTGGAAACAACGCTGGACTCTTTTCATTCTTGATTAATTTAGCCATTTATTTCCGAGCTACAGTAGCAATTTCAGTAAGGTTTATAAAGCGAATAACATTGCCCGTTATTGATTTAATATATATCGTTTGCGGTCTTTTTGCACTGACGAACTATTGGAAAATGTCGAACATTGAATTCCCAGAAGAACTCATCAAGTATTCAATTCCAATCTACGGAATCACTTGGGTAGGAATTGTGTTTTTCAATGGCGGATATGATTATCCAACGAAAATCTTGAAATACTTAAAGGGAACCGTTATCGCAACTGCTGTCATCTTGATTGCATATGCAGTCCTGCCTAAATCACTTCAGTTCTCACGGTTATTCATCTTTTTTGGAGCGGCTTGGGTATTGACTTTTTACATTATTTCAAGGATCTTCTTACACTTCGGTTTTGGCGGAAAATTCAAACTAAGGAATAACGACAAAAAATCATTTGTAATTATCGGGAGTGAATCGGAAGCCATAAAAACCAAAGAACTACTTGTTCAAACGCAAGAAAAATTAGGGGAGATCATATCTTTTAGTTCAATTGAAGAATTCAAAAAAACAGGCCAAAAAATAGATGAAATTATTTTTTGTTCAGGCAGTCAATCGTATGGGAAAATAATTGCAACGATGTCGAACGAAAAGGAGAACACGTATGATTTTAAGATTTCTCCGAATGACAGCAACCACCTTATCGGGAGCAATTCAATTGATACTGCTGGAGAGCTTTACATTCTAAATCTAAATACTCTTGTGAGCAATGAGAACAAGAGGAAAAAACGTCTTTTTGATTTACTGATTTCAACTGGACTTTTGATCACACTTCCGTTCCTAATTTTCCTATTCAAAAACAAAACCAAATACGTTAAAAATATTGGAAACATTTTCATTGGTAAAAAATCATTCATCGGGTTTTCTAATGAGTTAACAATGAAAGATGTGCGATTGCCTAGAATCAAACAAGGGTTAATCACACCAGACGATCCATTTCAACATGCAGACTCAAGCGTTCGTCAAAAACTAAACCTCTTGTACGCAAGAGATTACTCTATGCGCAAGGACTTCTCTATCGTTTGGAAGACGTGGCGAAAATTAGATAACTAATTCATTCTCTTTCCCCTTGCCTAAAACGAATTTTCGCTTATTTTTGTAGTCGTAAATTTCAACATTAAATAAATCTATGGCGCAAATAGAAATCCGCCTCCCAAAAATGGGAGAAAGTGTAACCGAAGCAACAATTACGAATTGGTTGAAGAACATCGGTGATACAATTGAAATGGACGAACCTTTAGTAGAAGTTGCGACTGACAAGGTCGATAACGAACTTCCTTCTGAAGCAGAAGGCGTATTGGTTAAACAATTATTCGATACAGACGAGGTTGCTCAAGTTGGCGATGTAATTGCTATCATCTCTACTGATGGCGATGCTCCTACTAACGATGCAAGTGCCCCAACCGCGAAGGCAGACGTAGTTTCAAATGTTGCCGCTGCTGAAATAATTGCAGAAGTAGAAACCGTTGCCGCAAGCGTAAATGGCTCTGGAACAATGGATAAAAATGGCCCAACAGGTAAGTTTTATTCCCCCCTGGTTAGAAGTATCTCTGAGAAAGAAGGCATTTCAATGACAGAATTGGAATCAATTTCTGGTTCCGGACAAGGAGGAAGAGTTACAAAGAAAGATATTATGGCGTTCATCTCAGGTGATCGTAAAGCTGCTACTCCAGCTCCAGCTGCTAGTAATAGTGCTGCTCCAAAACCAACAAAAGTAATTGCTGCTGCTCCAACTGGAGGAGGGTTCTTGTCAAATATAAAGGAACCTATCGTTATTGCCGGACCAGATGATGAAATCATCGAGATGGACAGAATGCGAAAATTAATCGCAGACCACATGGTTATGTCAACACATGTTTCTCCACACGTAACAAGTTACGTTGAAGCTGATGTAACAAACATTTGGAACTGGAGAAAGAAGGTGAAAAGCTCATTCATGGAAAAGGAAGGTGAAAACATTACGTTTACTCCAATCTTCATGGAAGCAATTGTCAAGGCA
This sequence comes from Crocinitomicaceae bacterium, assembly GCA_047630755.1. GTDB lineage: Bacteria > Bacteroidota > Bacteroidia > Flavobacteriales_D > Crocinitomicaceae > UBA4466. The sequence goes on from JBLHYG010000011.1 coordinate 140,005, forward strand.
ATTAAAGATTTCCCAATGGTTAATGTTTCAATTTCTGGAACACAAATTATTAAAAGAAAGCATATTAATATCGGTATGGCCACTGCTCTACCATCAGGAAATTTGATTGTTCCTGTGATTAAAGATGCAGACAGAATGAATTTGACTGGTTTAACTAAATCAGTTAATGAAATGGCCAATAAAGCGAGAAATAATAAATTGAGTTCAGACGATATTCAAGGTGGAACATATACAGTTACAAATGTAGGTACGTTTGGAAACGTTATGGGAACTCCAATTATCAACCAACCTCAAGTGGCGATTCTTGCTCTTGGTGCAATTAGAAAAGTTCCAGCGGTAATTGAAACTCCTGATGGAGACTTCATTGGAATTCGACACAAAATGTTCTTGTCTCACTCGTATGACCATAGAGTTGTTGACGGTGCATTGGGTGGAATGTTTGTTAAAAGAGTTGCTGATTACCTTGAGCAATTTGATGCTTCGAGAGAAATATAATTTGATAGAACCATGAGAAAATTGATCCTATTATTCATTCTAATGCCACTTTTGTCTATTGGGCAAATGACGGAATTAGAAGTTCGTAAGCTTGCAAACACAGCATCCGAACAAGAAATTGTGATGCTGAGCTCTGAAATGATCCAGCAAAACTTTCTCGTTCATGCGGACATTTTAGTCGATAGATTGATTTCTCTCAAACCTGATAATTCAAATTACAATTACCGTAAAGGATATATCGCTGTCTATTCAAGAAGTGATTATGCAGGAGCTATTAAATATTTCAAGAAGGCTACACTTGGCGTTAAGAAAAATTTCGATATCTATTCTCATAAAGAAACAGGTGCTCCATTTGATGTCTATTACTATTTAGGCAAATGTTATCATATCAATGATGATTTAGACAAGGCACGTGAATTTTACAATTTATTCCTAGCCAATTCAAATAAGAACTCAATTAATATTGCGAATTCTCAACTTGGTTTAAAACAATGTGATGTTGCGGAACGTGAATTCAAAAATCCAAAAAGTGCAATTGTAAAAAACGTTGGTGAGGCAATTAACGGTCCTGGTCCTGATTATGCTCCAGTTGTATCTTTGGATGGAAATTCAATTTACTTTACATCAAGAAGAAAATGGGAGGACAGGCTCGAAACTAAGTTTAGAGATCCAATGTTGTACAACTATCCGGAAGACATCTTTGTTTCATACGCTGATTTTGAAGGTGATTGGACAATTCCTACCCGATTGGAATTTTGTGTTGATTCATTAAATGAAGCCACAATCAGTGTAAGTTCTGATGAGAGAAGAATTTATGTTTATCAAGACATTACCGGTGCCGGAGATATTTACTACTCTGACATTAAGGAAAATGATAGATTTGGAGACATTGCGAAATTACAACACGGAGAAGTAAATACTGAATATTGGGAAACGCATTGTACAATTACACCTGATGGTCAAAACATGTATTTCGCTTCTGACAGACCTGGCGGATATGGTGGACGTGATATTTATCGAATAGTAAAACTACCGAATGGAGAATGGAGTAAGGCTCAAAATATGGGACCTGAAATAAACACTCCAAATGACGAAGATTCACCGTTTATTGCTGTTAACAACAAAACACTTTACTACTCTAGTAATGGTGAAACAAGTATGGGAGGATTCGATGTATTCGTTACTTTCCGAGATGATCAAAATACATGGTCAACTCCTACGAACATGGGATTCCCAATCAACTCCACTGGAGACGATATCTTTTACACTACTACTATTGACGGATTAAGAGGTTACTTATCTTCATTTAGAAAAGGTGGATACGGTGAAAAAGACATTTACGAGATTCAAAACGATTACTTGGGTAACAATCCGATCAGTTCAATTAAAGGACAGTTTCTGATGATTGACGGAACTCCCGTTCCCAACAACGTTTCTGTTAAAATCAGATGTACTAATTGTAAGATTGAAAGTGAAAAAGAAATCAATCCTCGAATTAAATCTCAAAGTATGTTCTTCGCTGTGCTCAAGCGTTGTAAGGATTACGAAGTTGACTACTACCAATCCGGCACGCTTTTGAGAACGGAAAAATTGGTTACAAACTGCAACAGCGAAAATGAAGAAATTATTCTTAAGGAATACCTAGGAGAATACGCTTTAGCCGGAACTGTTGCAGATGATAAAACATTGGAATACCTGAAGGGAGCTGTTGTTTCATTCTTAGATCCAGAAACAGATCAGTTAATTAAATCCTTTACAATGGATGCAAATGGAGCATTTGCATCAGATATTTTGAAGGACAATATTCCAGGAGATAGAATTGCATTCAACATTAAAGTTGAAAAAGAAGACTACTTAACTCAAACGTTTAAATTAGATAGTGTTTTAGGTTTCTTTCCAACACTTAAGCTTGATTATTTAATTACGAAGAACGAGATTGGAGTTGATATTGGAGCTATTTTCGACTTGAACCCGATTTACTTTGATGTGGACAAGTCCAGCATTAGACCAGATGCAGCCTTAGAGTTGGATAAAATTGTAAAAATCATGAATGAGAACCCTGATATTAAAATTGAATTGGGTTCACATACGGATTGTAGAGCATCTAAAGGATACAACAAAGCATTATCTGGAAGAAGAGCAACATCTTCGGCTGAGTATATCAAATCAAGAATCACTAATCCTAAACGGATTTACGGTAAGGGATACGGTGAGTCTAAATTGGTAAACGATTGTGGATGTGAAGGAAGTGTTGTTTCTGATTGTTCTGATGAAGAGCATCAAGCAAACAGAAGAACTGAATTTAAAATAGTTAAGTAAAATTTATTCAGGGGGAAGCCTCATTCGGATAGTCAAGTAGCAATACTTGGCCAACTTTTTGTTTAACTAAATGGAAATATGTAACATTATAAAAGCAATGCCGTATCAATGTTTACGAATTGATATGTTTTAAAACTATTCATTATGAAATTGAAGTCGATCCTTCTTACTATTTTAACAGTTGTCATTACAACAGCCGCGCAATCGCAGATTACGGAAGAAATGGTTAGAAAAATTGCAGCTGCTGCAGATGAGCCAGAGTTGGTGATGCAGAACTCAACCCTTACGCAAGAAGGGTATTTGTTCTATGCGGAAATCTTAGCTGATAAATTATTACAAATCAATCCTCAAAATCCGAATTACCATTATCGTAAAGGTTTTTTGATGTTGGAAATCCATAAGGATTATGAAGGAGCGATTCCTCATTTTGCAATGGCAACTAAAGACATCGATCCAAATTTCGATATGTATTCGCACAAAGAGACAAGTTCTCCCCCGGATGCCTTTTATCATTTGGCAATGTGTTATCACTTAAATGAAGACATTGACAAAGCCGTAGAGAACTATAACAAGTTCAAAGAGGTTTCAAATAAGAAATCGGAGCTTTTGCCAGTTACAGAATTAAGACTTAAACAATGTGCTGAAGCTAAAGTTCAAATGGCTAAGCCTGTAAATGTTCGACTTAAGAATATGGGGCCAACGATTAATACAGCGTTCCCTGAATATAGCCCAGTTGTATCGCTGGACGGTTCGGCACTTTACTTTACTTCTAGAAGAGCTTGGGCAAATGATGAAACAAACGAATTTAGAGATTTAGCAATTAATCAATATCCTGAGGATGTTTATGTAAGTTATTTGGATTTCGATTCTACATGGACAGAGCCAGTAAGACTTGATTTTTGTAAGCCTAAAAGAAATGAGGCTTCTATTTCTATGAGTTCTGATGAACGTAAAATTTACCTGTATGAGGATTCAACTGGAAATGGTGACATTTTCACAACTGATTTCTTTCACGCTAAATTTCAAGACATCGAGGAGTTAGACATGAAAAATGTTAACACTAAGTATTGGGAAACACACTGTATGATGTCTCACGATCAAAGACGTTTCTTCTTTGTTTCTGACCGTCCGGGTGGATTTGGTGGCCGTGATATTTATGTAATGGAACGTAAGAAAAATGGTAAATGGACGAATCCTAAGAACTTAGGACCTGGAATCAACTCACCAAATGATGAGGATGCACCATTTATTTCTGTAGATAACAGAACATTATACTATTCTTCAGATGGAGAAAAAAGTATTGGTGGTTTCGATATTTTCAAAAGTGAAATGCAAGATGACAGTGTTTGGGTTACAGGATCAAACCTTGGCTACCCTTTCAACTCTACAAATGATGATATTTTCTACACCACTACCCTAGATGGCCGAAGAGGTTACATGACTTCTTATAGAAAAGACGGACAAGGTGAAAAAGACATCTATGAAATCTACAATGATTATTTAGGCCTTAAAGATATTGCCGTTTTAAAAGGATTAATCAAAACAGTTGATGACAAGCCTATTCCAGAAGAGTTCGCTATTAATGTGAAACTAATCTGTATGGATTGTGGTCCTGCAGGTGATGTTCGACAAGTCTTTCCACGTTTGAGAGATGGTGTATTCATGACTGGACTTCAACCTTGTAAAACTTACAAATTAGAGTACATGAACTTGACGGATAGCTTAATCATGGGAGAAGATTCATTTACAACTCTTTGTGATGAAGCTTATCAAGAAGTATACAGAGAGCTTCTATTGGATGTAGACAAGAGAATTATCATTATTCCTGAGGATACAATCACAATACCACCTGTTATTGTTCAACCATTCGATAACTTAGAGTTTATGCATTACTTCGCATACAACAAAAACAAGTTGTCTGTAACGAAAGGTAAATTGAAGAAATTCATGAAAGAAATTGAGAAACAACTAGAAGATGGTCGTGAGTCAATTACTGTGAATATCTACTCTTCTGCATCCAATGTACCAACGAAAACATTTGGAACAAATGAGAAGTTGACTAAAGTTAGAGCTGAAAACATGAAGTACGATGTTATTGCATACTTCGAGAATGACGAAGCATTTAAAGGAAAAGTGAATGTGGTAATTGTTACTGCTATCGTTCAAGGTCCTGATTATGTTAAAGATGCTACGAATAAAGAGAAGTATTTCCCTTACCAGTATGTAGGTCTTAAAACAGAATAATCAAAGCGAAAGCTTTGATACGGGAGCCAAAAGCGACCCTACCATATTTAAAAGCCTGTCTTGAATTAACAAGACAGGCTTTTTTTTGCCCTACTCTTCCCTATCATTCTTATATTTGAGACATGAATATTTCCTTAACAAAATCGCTTGCCATTTTCGATATCGAAGCTACTGGACTCAGTGTAACTCATGATCGCATTGTTGAATTGGCGGTTGTTAAAATTGCTCCTGATGGAACGCAAGAAAATTACCTTCAACGTTTCAATCCAGAAATTCCAATTCCTAAAATCGTAAGTGAGATTCACGGAATCTATGAGGAAGACATTAAGGATGCTCCCACTCTTAAAGAAGGACTGCCAGAATTAGAAGCTTTCTTAAAGGATTGCGATTTTGCAGGGTACAATTCAAATAAATTTGATTTGCCAATGCTTGCCGAAGAATTACTTCGTGCGGGGAGCTCATTCGATCTATCAGGCAAGAAACACATTGACGTTCAAAACATCTTCCATAAAATGGAGCAACGAACTTTAGTTGCAGCTTATAAATTCTACTGTCAAAAAGATTTAAAGAATGCCCACAGCGCTCTTGCAGATGCCCAAGCCACATGGGAAGTCTTAGATGCCCAAATAAAGCATTATGACGAACTTAAAGAAGACGTTGACTTCCTTGATGAGTTTTCGCGTCACGGAAACGTTAAACGTGCAGATTTCGCAGGAAGACTTGCTATTAATGAAAATGGCGATGTTGTTTACAATTTCGGGAAACAAAAAGACAAAACGGTAAAAGAGGTCATGATAAATGAGCCAGGCTATTACGGCTGGATGATGTCCGCTGATTTCCCATTATATACCAAACAGTGTCTTAAAGCTGAAATGGACAGAATCAAAGCAGAGAATTCTCAAAACGAAGTAAAAGGGTTTGACAACAAACTAGATGCTCTTAAAAATAAATTCAAGAAATGAAAATCATTTGTATAGGTCGTAATTATGCGGATCACGCGAAGGAGATGAACTCGCCTATCCCTTCAGTCCCGATGTTTTTCATGAAGCCTGATGTAGCTATTTTACGTCCGGGAACTCCTTTCTATTACCCTAATTTTTCGAAGGATATACATTTTGAATGCGAATTGGTTGTAAAAATAAATCGTGTAGGAAAAAACATCTCAGAACGATTCGCTCATAAATACTACAATGAAATTGGATTGGGTATTGACTTTACAGCTAGAGACTTACAGAAACAATGCAAAGAAAAAGGACATCCCTGGGAAATTGCAAAATCTTTTGAAGGGAGCGCTCCTCTGTCAAAAGAGTTCATCGATAAAAGCACACTTGATCTTGCTGATGTTCAATTTAGCTTAACTCAAAATGGAACTCAAGTCCAACTGGGCTCAACGAAGGACATGATTTTCAATATCGATCAATTAATCGCTTACGTTTCTCAGTTTATGACTTTGAAAAAAGGAGATCTAATCTATACTGGAACTCCAGCAGGTGTTGGTCCAATTGCTATTGATGATGAGTTGAAAGGATTTATTGGTGAAAAAGAAATGTTTATGGTAAGGGTGAAGTAAATTAGGAATTATTAGTTAGGAGTTAAAACTGGATTCATTAACACCAACAATGAGAATATTCATCATTAATAATTTAATGATTCATAATTAAAAATCTATTTCCCAGATCCTTTAAAAATGATCAAGATTGTGTAAAGCATAATCTTCAAATCCAGTGATAGCGTTCTATTCTTGAGGTATAAGAGATCAAACTTCATTCTATCCAACATTTGCTCAACGTTTTCAGCATACCCGTATTTAACTTGTCCCCAAGATGTAATTCCCGGACGGACTTTGGTTAACTCCAAGAATTGAGGTTCAATCTTAACGATTTGATCAATATAAAATTGGCGTTCTGGACGTGGCCCAACCAAAGACATATCTCCAATCAAAACATTGTAAAATTGAGGAAATTCATCCAGTCTCGTTTTTCGCATGAAACGGCCAATTTTAGTGATTCTCGGATCGTTTGACGAGGACAGTTGAGGCCCTGCTTTTTCGGCATTGACAACCATCGTTCTGTACTTCACAATTTTAAATGGACGTCCATTCTTACCTACTCTTTCCTGTAAAAAGAAGATCGGTCCGCGAGAAGAAGACTTTACCAAAATGGCCAGAACGATAAACATTGGTGTAAATATGATCAATGAAATAATCGATGCAACGATATCGATAACACGCTTAAAGGTTCGCTGCCATACCGGCATCACTTCAGAGTTCACTTCAATTAACAGCGCTCCGAAAATATTATTCATATCAACTGTTCCTGACAAAATATCGTACATATCCGGTAGAACACGGATCTTCACATCCCCTACTTCCAAGCGGGAAATAATCGATCGAATCTTGTCGTGCTCCGTACTTTCTAGCGCAATAATAACTTCTTCGATTTCATTATCAATCAGTACATTTTCAATATCATCAATGTGACCGAGGTATTGAATCTTATCTTCCAAAAGCCTGTCAACTCCATTTATATTAACGAAGCCAATAAATTTATGTCCAATTCCTTTCGGCAGATCTTGAATTTCATTATAAATCTCAACAGCCTTTTCACTCCCTCCAATAATTAATGTTTTGAAACCAGATTTTTTAGAGTGAATCCGTTTAACAATGTAGCTGACCAAAATAAATCGAGGAACAAAAACAACGGAAAACTGAATGGCAAATAGAACAAAGAGCGATTTATAATACTGTTTATAGCCGCTAATTTCGTCATCAATAAGAAGTAAGAAGAAAATAACGACAACTCCCAAAAGCGTTCCAATGAAAGTTAGATTGATCGTTTTTAATCGGTACAATCTTCGAACATCTTGATACGTTCCTTGCAAGAGATAAATGAAAAGCCAAATCAACGGCACCAACAAAATCCCTAAGTAAAATGAGTTGTTTACCGTAAATTCCTCCCCTTCGATGCTCGTCTTTCTATAATAATAGAACAACGCCCATCCTGCGCATGAAAATGCCCAATCAAGAAGAATAAGAAGAAATGTGAGGAGACGTGAATTCATTTAAAAATGCACCACTTTTATATTATCAATATTAATCTCTCCATCATCAATTCCTTCAGGCAATAATGATTCAAATGTCACCTGAAAATCGCTTCCCGATGGAGAACCAGAAATAATCGTTTGCATATCGATATAGATTTTTTTCCAAGTAACGGTCACGCTATCTGGATCTTGTCTATTGAATTGAACATTTGGATTTTCGACTACTTCTCCGTTCTTTTCAGAAGCCACACCTGTCAAAACATCCAATGTAGTATGGTAATCAAGCTCTAAATAAACCTCCGCTCCAAACTGAGGAAATGGTGTAACTGGAGAGAAGTCTGTTCTTGCAATCCAATTTGGAAATGAACTGTTAAGCGTCACACGTCCAAAAGTCGCCTGATTAATTGATTCGACAAGAACAAGCGGATCATTCGTTTGAATTAGAGAAGCGACTGAATTTCCACTCTCGATAATCCCATCATTTGGTCCCGATTCGAAATCTATGATATGAAACTGAGTCTCTACATAATAGTTTGTTACTGGATTCAGAGTAATCGTGTCGTTCTGAATTAAATCTGTTGTAATCTCATACGGCACTAAGAACGGATAAATTCTTTTTGTCGCTGAAATCCCATTGTTTCTAATGGTTGGATAAAGCGTGATTTTTCTATTCTCTCCACTGACCAAAAGAGGTATTTTAAAAGGAACTTCGAATACGCCTATCAATTTATCATCTACATATACCCAAGCATCAGAAATATTTTGTGTAAGTACACCTTCTGTGTTTCCAGGAACGTTTGTAACAAGATCCCACTCATTCACCTTTAGCCATACAGCATCTGGATTGTTTTTAACACATGACGTAAGGATCGCCAAGCTGCCTAAAAAGATTAAGAATATTTTCATACTAGTTCTATTATTTCGTAAATCCCTTCTGCTTATTTGTCTAAAACAAGCGAAGCCGACGACTTTAATTTATCTACAATTTGTTGTGCCACTTCCAACGCCAATCTCCCATCTTCAATGGAAACGATTGGTGTTGTATCATTTACAATTGCGTCTGCGAAAGTAGATAATTCTTCCTTAATCGCATTTCTATCTTCAATATCCGGTTTATCGAATAAAATTTTCTTCGATGGCTTGCCGTTGCCCAATTCCAAAACCATATCAAACGGATCTGGTTCGCCTTCTACATCTTCCATTCGCACTACCTCCAATTCCTTTGTCAAGAAATCAACTGAGATGTATGCATCCTTCTGAAAGAACCTTGATTTTCTCATGTTCTTCATTGAGATTCTACTCGCTGTCAAATTTGCCACACATCCGTTGTCGAATTCAATTCGCGCATTTGCAATATCTGGTGTATCACTTACAACAGAAACTCCGGACGCCGAAATCCTCTTAATACCTGACTTTACAACACTTAAAATAGCATCTAAGTCATGAATCATCAAATCAAGAACAACAGGAACGTCCGTTCCACGAGGATTGAATTGAGCCAATCGGTGCGTTTCAATAAACATCGGGTTCTTTAAGAACGGAACTGCGGCCTGAAAGGCTGGGTTAAAACGCTCAACATGCCCTACTTGAACCTTCACTCCTGCTTCATGCGCTAGATCGCTTAAGATCTTTGCCTCTTCAACAGTTTCGGTAACAGGCTTCTCAATAAATACATGTTTACTCTTGCGAAGTGCTTTTGAAGCGCAATCGAAATGCGAAATTGTTGGAGTGACGATATCAACACAATCAACAGCGTCGAGGAGTTCATCGATTGTTTCGAAGCGTTTGATATTATAAGACTCAATTGCTGCTGCAGCGTTGTCGTCACTAGGGTCATAAAAACCTATGAATTCAAATTTATCATTCAATTCCAATAAAAGTCGAATGTGGATTTTACCCAAATGACCAGCACCAAGAACTCCTACTTTAAGCATATAAAATTATTTCCTGTAAAAATAGCGTAGATTCCGCACGAATGAAAGCTTTGGAGGGAAGATTATCAACAAGAGTCGTTAAAGAACTTTAAATCGTTCAATGGATGCGTAAATTGATTTCCTTTCGAGGTGTTTTGTAATGTTAGGTGGATCGATTTTTCGAATTCCTAAGGGGGATTGATGTTTGCAGTGAGCTGTACTGATTTTTTAACCGCAAGAAAAAAGTCCAATTTTTGAAGACTAGCGGCAGCGCAGGTAGGCACAAAAGGCACTATGAAGGATTGGGTTGAGGCGCAAGATGACCTCCGGTCAACGGAATAGACAGATAGTAATCACTTTATGTTAGATAGATTTTAACCGCAAAGGCACAAAAGGCACCATGAAGAAGTTGGATTGAGGTGCAAGATGACCTTTGGTCAACGGAGTAGACAGATAGTAATCACTTTATGCGGGATAGATTTTAACCGCAAAGGCGCAAAAGGCAGTATGAAGAGTTGGGTTGAGGCGCAAGATCATCTTCGGTAAACGGAGTGGATAATTAATCACTTATAATTCATCACTCATAATTTATAACTATCACTCACAATTACGAAAGTTCATAATATCCGAGGTCTTCGTTTTTCATAAGCTTTGTCAACAGTGAAATTTGCCCCGTGTGGTAAGAGAAGTGTTCAATGACATGAATCAGAATGGAAAAACCACTTACTTCGAAGCCTTGAACATTTGTGACCTTGTTGATCTGATTATTGTTTAAACCAAAGAGAACCGGTTCTAAATCTTTTTGAAGTTCAGTCAATGCGCTCTCAAGCTCTACTTTACTCACTCTAGAATCAACTTTGAATTCATCATCTCGCTCTCGATTGTCTTCTTCTTGACCAATTCCAGCTATAATCCACTGGCGTGCATTTCCAATTAAATGGAGTACGGTATTTCCAACTGTCGTGATTTGATCGTTTGGAGCATACCAAATCTCGTCTTCATTTAAAAGATTTAAGCATTTTGAAATCCTGGTGTAAGATTCGTCAAAAACTCTGATTTCAAACTCTTTAATAAGGTGATCTTGCATGTTGCTTTGAACTTAAATTGAAATACTTCGAATTTAAATTAATATTTCTTGCTCAGGTATGAAAATTATAGACGGAATTATATATATTTGCGCCTCCAAATTGATGGAAATATACGGTGGTTGTAGCTCAGTTGGTTAGAGCATCGGTTTGTGGTACCGAGGGTCGCGGGTTCGAATCCCGTCTTCCACCCTAATGGCAAAAATGCCCACCGAAAGGTGGGCATTTGTCGTTTAAACTCCTCTTATTTCGCAATTAAGTTGCTATCTGCCCATGTTAGGGTGGGCAGTTACAGGTTTAATTCAGACAAATAAATTCGTACTTTTACTATAATAGATATAAACAATAGTGCACTATATCGACTTGTTACCAGCAATTCCAAAAATGACCGAATTACTCACCTATTTTAATCAAATACAGAAACTTTCAAATGAATCCGAGGAATCATTAGTTTCTATTTGCAATGAAACTATTGTTAAAAAAGGTAAAGACTTACATCCAATAGGAAATACTTGCAGAAACATTTACTTCATTAAGCAAGGGCTATTAAGAATCTATTACTTCAAGGATGACACGGATGTGACAGAAAGTTTTGAATTTGAAAATGCAATTGTAGCTAGAGCAGATAGTTTATTTAATGCCAACCCTTCAAAAAAAGGTATTCAAGCGATTGAGTATTCAGAACTAGTAGCTATTAATTCGGGGCAATTATTTAAATTATATGATGACTTTCCTGATATAGAACGATTGTTTCGAAAAATATTTGAAAATTCATATGTAGAGACCGTTAACAGAATAGAAAGTTTACAATTTCACACAGCAGAAGAACGATATACAAACCTTTTAAATCAATCAAAGAACATTGTTCAAAGAGTTCCTTTAAAACACATTGCCTCCTATTTAGGAATTACTCAGGTTAGCTTAAGTAGAATTAGAGCTAAAAGGTAATTATTTAACAAATGTAAAATATATTCTTATTATTCATTCTGATCTTTGTTAAGACAAAACAAAAATATGAATGACGTGAAATTAGGACTAAAGGAAAACTGGAAACAGTTTTCACTATTAGTAATCGTAAATGCATTTGTTGGTGGAATGGTAGGCTTAGAACGCTCAATTTTACCTGAAATTGCAGAAAAAGAATTCGGCTTAATCGTAAAATCTGTAATCCTATCATTTATCATAATATTTGGCATAACCAAAGCCATCACCAACTACTATACTGGTGCTTTAGCTAATAAATATGGTAGAAAAAAATTATTAATATTGGGTTGGATTATTGGAATTCCAATTCCATTTATCTTAATGTATGCACCAAGTTGGAATTGGATCATTTTTGCCAATGTTTTACTAGGAATTAATCAAGGACTTACTTGGAGTAGTACAGTTGTAATGAAAATTGATTTGGTTGGGGAAAAAGACAGAGGTTTCGCAATGGGATTAAATGAATTCGCTGGATATTTATCCGTTGCTATTGTTGCTTTTTTAACAGGCTGGATTGCTAGTAATTATGGATTAAGACCATATCCTTTTTACATTGGAATCGTACTCGTTCTATTAGGGTTGATTTTTAGCATTTTCTTTATTCAGGATACAAAACACCACGTTGCTAAAGAATCTAAATCAAACACGACTCCTTTGCTGAAAAATATTTTTTGGGATACTACTTGGAAAAGTAAAAATCTAGGTTCTGTTACACAAGCTGGCTTAATAAACAACTTAAATGATGGAATGGTTTGGGGAATATTCCCACTATTATTAATTAGCAAAAATTTCAGCATAGAACAAATTGGAATAATTACAGCAATATATCCAGCAGTATGGGGGATTGGCCAATTATTTACGGGTAAAATGGCAGACAAATATCCAAAAAAAGAAATGTTGTTTTGGGGAATGTTATTACAATCCATTACTCTATTATTATTTGTATTCGCCAAAGAAATGTATCAATACATCATTCTATCTGCAATTTTAGGTTGGGGAACAGCAATGGTTTACCCTACTTTTTTAGCCTCTATTGCGGAAAATACAAATCCAATTGATAGAGCGAAAAGTATTGGAACATTCAGGCTTTGGAGAGATCTGGGTTATGCTATTGGTGCAATTATTACCGGAATAATCGCCGATTTATACAATATAAATAGTGCAATTATTTTGATTGGAGTCCTGACATTAATTTCCGCTATAATAATCAAGATAAGAATGCAACCCTTAGTTAAAAAATAAAAATGGAATCTACAATTAGATGTGTTTCAAAAGAAGAATTACAAGGTAAATCAAATTATATAATCATTGACGTTCGAACAAATGAAGAGCGTGACAATGGCTATATTCAAAATTCTATTCATATACCGATTGATGAATTAGAAACTAAATTACCTGAACTTCCAAAAAGTAAATTATACATTACAACCTGCGGCAAAGGTGGTGGAAGGTCTATCAAAGCGGCTGAAATGCTACAAAAATATCATCTGAATTCTCAATGGTTGTGTGGTGGAACAATGGGATGGTGAGAAAATAATAGCTGTTTATGAAGCAAATTTCTTTTTACCCTCCACTCCTCTATCCGTTAGAGTTTCCAATAAAAGAAACTTCGATAACTCTACTTCCTGCTCTATCAGAGCAATTTTCTCCGATTTAAAATGGTTCGACCCTAGACCGACCTTCCACCCTAATGGCTTAAGTGCCCACCTTTTGGTGGGCATTTGTCGTTTAAACTCCTCTTATTTCGCATTTAGAATGCTAACTGCCCCTGTTAAGGTGGGCAGTTATGGGTTTAATTCCTTGTACTTCTTTGTTAAAACTGACATTTATTTCCCGTGGTTCCTTCACGGATACCAAAAGTTAAAATATTTAAACAAAAAAATGGGGGCTTCTCAGCCCCCATAAATATCGTTTTCGAAATCAATCTAATTTGGAACAAGATGGAACTCATGCGTACTTCCACCATTGGAAAACTTATACCACATTTCATCTTTCTTTAATTTCAAAATAGTATAATCAGAAGTTGAGACCGTTGAAGTTTGGTTTGTCAATTCGTAACTACCAGTCCCCGATACGTTAATCAACGATTTATCATCATCCAATGACCATGTTCCTACTTGACTCTCAGGATCACCACTAGCATCAATAAAGGTTCTAGTATAAGATCCATCATCATTAAATGTCTCTACAAAATTACTTATCAATAATTCCGATGTATTATCAACGTCATCCAGATAATAAGATTCAATTTTCCATGATTTCTTTATGTTCTTCTCAGCTCTTGCTTTTGTACCACCATTGTCATATTTACTACATGACGTAATCGTCAGTGCTGATAACATTAAAATTCCAATTGTTTTAAATGCGATTTTCATATGTTTTCTTTTTTATGTTCACCCTTAGGATGATTGAGAATTTGAAAAGGTTGGAATTAAGATTAAAATAAATATCTAACTGAAAGATAACCGCCTAAAATAAAGGTAGTTGCGTAATCGAATTTTTTAGGAAGCTCTAAGGTGTTTGCTGTGATATTATGCAGTCCAATATCAGATTTTAATCCATACTCAATTTTTATTGGACCCAACCTATGTTCAATACCTGCTCCAATGATCAATCCATAATCTATTGATTCAAATGATTCATTCAATGTAGTTTTAACCCAGTTCATTGATGTTTCCTCTTTTATAGAATGGGCAAAAAATGCACCTCCTTTAACTACAAAAATTCTATTTTTCATTGAATTATTCCGTAACCTATACTTGTACGCCAGTGAAAGTTTTTGCTCTCTGAATTTTATATTTTTATCAATTAACCTGCCCGCTTCGTAATAGCTGTATTTTTCCTGATGAATAGAGTACACATCGTATCCTACCTCTAACGCAGACCTTCTAATGAAGTTGTAATTCACATTAACTCCAAAACTGTATCCAAGTGAGAATTTATTCTGAATTAATGAACTACTATTGAATCCATTTTTCACATCATTATTAAACAACCATGAACTTCCTGCTCCTACAATTATTCCTGCCTCAAACCGCCTAGGTGGAATTAATGGAGTTATGGGACGAAAAGCTATTTTTGATTCACTATTATTGAATGTTAGTGCATTAAGTTCTCGATATGGAAGTTTAGAAACTGAATCCATTTCCTCAATCCCATCATTAGTTACCATGAATCGATATGGATCGAATTCAGTCGTTTCTAAACTATCTAGCATTGTGATCGAATCAATATTTGTCTGAATATTTACAGTTGAAAGTAGATCCTTGTCTGGAACGCCTATTTCGTTACTTGATGGAAAGGTTACATGTCCTATTGAACTTGGTGGGTTTTCTGCGTCCTTGACATTCTGTGATTCATTATGGTTAGGTTCGCCCTCAATACCGTCATTCTTTTCAGAGTCCAAATCAATCTCAGATGTCACTCCATGTTTATTCCCATTTGAATTTACTGAGTCCGAATTAAATAGCGCTAAGGATATTAAAAGCAATACAACTGATGCCGACCCAGCAAACCACAACCAAAAAACTCTACGTTTCCTACGATCTTGATGCAGTAGGATTTTATCCCAAACCTCATCAATAATAACTTGTCTCTTAACTTTACCCCATCCACCTACAGGTGCTTTTTTTTCAATATTTTGAAAACTATCCTGTATAATTTGTTCATCATTCGACAATGATGCCGATGGAGCAATATTCTCCCATAAACCTTCAGGAGCCTTTCTTTGAATAGTATCAAAGCCCTCTTTAATTTTTTGGTCGATATGTTTAGATTTATCAGCCATTGGAAGTCTTAATCATTTCCTTTAGTAAATGTTTAGCTCGGTTCAATTGTGATTTAGATGTTCCAACAGAAATATCCAATGCAGTTGCTATTTCCTGATGTCCATAACCTTCGAGTGTAAAAAGTTTCAATACAATTTGTGCTTTGGAAGGAAGGCTATTTACATGCTTCACAATTTCAATATTATTCACATTCTCAAACATGCCAATTTGAGGTTCTTCATTCTCGTAATACTCGTGTAGTATTTCAAGATGTCTTTTGTTTTTTCTATAATGTTCTAATGCTGTATTAATAACTATTCTACGAATCCACCCACCCAAAGATTTAGACTTGTCATGATCTTTAAGCTTTCCAAATACTTTAATAAAGCTTTCTTGAAGTATATCTGCTGCGGTTTCATCATCATCACAATAATTACAAGCAACGGTAAACATACCATCAGCGTATTTTCTGTAAAGCATTTCCTGAAGATGTCGATCTCTCTCTACTGAACCTTCAATTAGTTCTGCATCAGAATAGCTATATGGAGATCTTTCGCTCATTAATAATTAAATACAATTAATGCTGTCTCTTCCAGTCTATCAAGTACAATATCATAAATATTATCATTATTTGTCTTGTCAATTAAAATTGTATTGGTTCCAGAGATATTGGACACAACAGCATTCTCAAAATAAGAAACAGGAACGATTTCAAACCAGTAGTTTGGGTCTAAAATAATTTTGGCTGGGCTAATAACATCTTTGTTGAGTACGATATTACCACCGTTATCATTTTCCGCTCTTATTTTAAATTGTTCGGAATCCGAAAACTCAAATCTAAAAGGTATTGAACCACCACCTGAGTATTCATAAGCACCTTCCACTAGTATACAAACAGTGCTATTATCATCAAAAGTTCTGAAGCCTATGTCTATTCGTTTATACTCACCTTGTGGAATAACAAAATCAAGCTCGGCAACCTGCTGAGTCCCATCAAATGGAATTGACAGTCCGCTAACAAATTCATTTGTGAAATATACGTCATCACCCTTTTCTCTATCTGCATCAAAATCGAAATATTCGATATTTATAAATCCTCCATTAAAGGTTAATTGTCCATTCAATGTTGCTGTTTTATTCACGTCAACATAAAAATCCACATCTGTAGGCTTTTTCCATTTATTACAAGCACTAAAAACACCTGCAACAATTACAATCAATATTAAAATTTTATACCTCATATACCTTTTCATATTATTCTCTAATCATTGAAAATCATATCATAAAAATGAAATCTGAACTTCATAAGTTGATTATCAATATACGCATAGGATGATTCAAATACTAGAA
This sequence comes from Crocinitomicaceae bacterium, assembly GCA_047630755.1. Lineage (GTDB taxonomy): Bacteria > Bacteroidota > Bacteroidia > Flavobacteriales_D > Crocinitomicaceae > UBA4466. The sequence goes on from JBLHYG010000011.1 coordinate 157,204, forward strand.
AGGTTGGAAAATGAAAAAAATAATTAATCCATTGAAATATAAAGTATAGGAGCTAGCATTAATATTTGTATTGTTTCAACATAGAACTAAGAAAAAAACAAACCGTACCATTCCAATCGAAATATCATTTTAGCGTTTCTAACAAAAGAAACTTCGATAACTCAATCTCTTCATCTTTCATATTGATGATTTTCAATACTTTAGAGTTCGAGAACAGTCCGACCTTCCACCCTAATGGCTTAAATGCCCACCGAAAGGTGGGCATTTGTCGTTTTAATTACCCTAATTTGCTAGTTATATTCAATTTTGCCCTGACATAGGTGGGCAGTTAGTAGTTTAACCAAACTAAATAAATTCTTACTTTCATATATAATAGAAATAAAAACAATTGTGTTTAGCGCGCCGATTTGGGTGTAAAAACGCAATTGCGTTTATAATAACGTTGGTAGCAATTAATCCTATTACAGGTTATATAAGTAAGCTAAATGGAAAAGAAAGATATTCTAGATGGTGTAGATTTCTCGGAATTGGATGATGATTTTTATCTAGAAATAGAATTTGACTCCATAAAAGCGTTCAGAACTGAGGGAAGCTACTCTCGTCTAAGAAATGGACACTTTCATGGATATATTGGAATTAGTTTCTCAAATGATGGTCACGATAAACCAAGACAAAATCAATTAAACGCACTTTATTATTTCCAAGACAATCAAGAGCAAATATTAAACTCGCTATGCGCGTCTTTTATCAATGATTACCCTGAATTAATGAAGCGGTACGAGCAGAATACTTATGATCAAGAATCGGGGTTTCCTGAATTGATCAATCCTGAACAAGTAAAAAAACTTATTGGTATTGAAGGACTCTGTATTCGAAATCAAGAAAAAGATGATGTGTCCTACTATGGGATTTCCTTTTGCTGTCCTTGGGATGAAGAACATGGACTTGGCATTTTGATGCATAAAAACAGAGTAATTCTTGTCGATCGAGCCGATATTTTTTGCGTTGGAGGTAGAACAGAAATAGAAAAAGATAATGGCACCTATTCCGAGGAAAAACACAAGAAAGAACTAGAAGAATTAGAGAAATCTAGACAAGAATATATTTCAAGCCTAAAAGAAAAAAAGGATACAAGAAAGTGGTGGGAATTTTGGAAATAGATGCTACTAACATAGAACTGAGCTAAAATAATATTTGCTCATGAAGCATATTTCTTTTTACCCTCCACTCCTTTACCCATTAGAGTTTCCAACAGAAGAAACTTCGATAATTCAATTTCTTCATCTTTCATGTTAATGATTTTCAACGCCTTAGAGTTCGAGAAGAGTCCGACCTTCCACCCAAAAGAGTTAATTCGAAAGGATTAGCTCTTTTTTTTGGTGTAAACTGTAACTACCACAAGGCGAGAAGTTCATACTGAGCGGAACGCAGTGCAGTCGAAGTGAGCCCGGTCTTCCACCCTAATTTGAAAAATGCACGCCTTTTGGTGTGCATTTTCTGTTTAAACTCCTTTTGTGTCGTAATTAGAACGGTATCTGCACTTGGTAAAGTGTGCAGTTATAGGTTTAAATCCAATCAGATATATCCGTACTTTCGGATATAATAAAGCTAAAACTATTGTGTTTAACACACCTATTTATAAGTCTAAACACGATGTGCATATTATTAAGTTATATGCAATTGGAAACGAAATAAAAGAGGTTTGCCAATATTTATAAAATTAATTACTCCTTTTTGAATCTACTTTTAATAAGTTTTCTTTTCCATTTATCCCCAAAGAAATCAAAAACATTCAGAGAATAGATTACTAACAATACTCCCCAAGAAAGTAGTATCAATAAAAAAACGTTCCAATCAGATGTATCACTAACTGCAAGAATAAATGGTACTACCAAGCTTATTAAAGCAACTGCAAGAAGTTTATAAAAACCTTTAACATTTTGAGCATACTCTTCTTCTTTTCTAATCTGTGCCACTTTCTTATCGAAATCAGCAATATTTGTTTCAAAAACAGCTGTCAAATATTTCAATGATTCTAGACCTGTATTTTCACCGTTTTCAATCCTCTGAATAGTTCTTATGCTCAATCCACTTATTTCTGCTAATTGATCTTGTGACCAATGACATTCTAATCTCATTTTTTTAAAATCTCTTAAATTAATTAATGTGTGATTCATTTTTGTTTAGGTTTTAATATTATTTATTGGGTAAAGTATTAGCCTTTCTTTACGTATGAAATCAATAAGACATAGTGATGACAGTTGTTAGACAGTTGTGGGACATTAACTTACACGACTTATTCAAAACAACAATTTGGTGCAACATTGTTTAAAAAATTGCTCCATTCTTTCTTTTTGAACATATTTCAATGCAAGATATTTAAATATTTTAGGTAGTCAACTATATAGTTGACTTTTTTATTACATTTGCATTCTAATAACTAAAAGATGAGAGAAGATTTTATAAAAGAACTTGGCTACAAAGCCTTGGATAGTCGATTAAAAAGAATCAGTGATAGAATATCTCACGATATAAGAAAACTATACAAAGAAATTAATGTTGATGTTGAACCTAATTGGTATCTGATATTTATGCTTTTACAAAAAAATGAAAAGGTTTCAATATCCTATATAGCTGAACATTTGGGCTACGCACATCCGTCAGTTGTCGTAATCGTAAAAAAAATGGCGGAAAAAGGTTATTTAAAAACTGAACATGATAAGGTCGACAAAAGAAAACAGATTATCACATTAACCTATAAAGCAAATAAATTGATGCCAAAACTTGAAATACTTTGGAATAGTTGTGAAAAAGCTATTCTAGACATTATGGACAAAGATTTATCTATCCTAACATATTTGGACAAAATAGATTTTAACTTAGAAAAAACTTCATTTCTCTTCAGATTTAAGGAAGAATACCTAAAATCAATTAACCAATAATTATGCTAAAATCAATTCTTATTATAGTACTTCTATTTTCAAGCATAGTTTCATTTGCAACAGAAACTAAAATCATAGTAAGGGCAAAAGCCAAGGATGCTAAATTTATTGGTAGTTCACTTGGTGGTGCTTATGTTATCATTAGAAATAAAACCAATAATAGAATATTAGCCGAAGGTAAAACAATAGGCAGCACAGGAAACACCGATTTGATAATGAATATACCTAAAGAAAGAGGAGATTCAATTTGGGACGAGCAGGCAGCCAAATTCTTAGCAACTATTGATATTATTGAACCTACTTTTATTAGTATAGAAGTCATTTCACCGTTTAACAATAAGCAAGCACAAGCTAAAGTGAGCACCGAATTATGGCTAATTCCTGGTAAGGATATTTTAGGAGATGGAATTATTTTAGAAATTCCAGGATTTATTATAGATATTTTGAAACCCAGAACTCATCATTACATTGCCTTAAAGGCTATTGAAAATAAACCATTTGAAATAAAGGCAAACATAGTAATGATGTGCGGGTGTACCATAAATAAAGGAGGAGTTTGGGATTCTGAAAATATAGAAGTTAAGGTTATAATTAAAAAAAATGGCTCTTATCTTAAAGAAGTTATAATGTCGCTTACAGAAACAAATCTTTTTGAAGGTAGTATAAATCTCACTTCAGCAGGTCAATATGAGCTCATCGTTTATGCCTATAATGCTAAAAGTGGAAATACAGGGGTTGATAAAGTTAATTATGTTGTTTATGAATAAGATAATAGGTTTACTAATAATACTTGCTATTACTCCATCTTGTAGTAGAAATAGGCATACAACTTCAGAAAAAAGTAAGCAATCAAGCAATACACAGAATAGTATTGAAAGGATTGTAAATGAAGAAATTACTGCGTTTATGAAAGCACCTGAATTTTCTGCTCTATCTGGTTCAATCTATGTCAATGGAAAAACGTATCAATTTCATTTTGGTGAATTATTAGACACTACAAAACCAAATAATCAAACCCTTTATGAAATTGGCTCAATATCAAAAACGTATGTTGGTTTATTATTCTCACAAGCGATATATGACCATAATCTCAATCTTGATGACAATATTGAGATTTATTTAAATGGTAAATACCCAAATCTCAAGTTGGACAACAATTGCCCAATCACCTTGAGAAATTTGATAACACATACAGCAGGACTGCCAATGATTATTAATTGTAATAAAAAAGAACAAACCATAGAAGAGCAACTATCATGCTTTAAAAGCTTCACTAAAGAAGATTTTTTCGAACAATTAAAAAAAGTTAAACTTATAGATAAATCTGGAAAGAATTATCATTATTCAAATACAGGAATTCAGTTAGTTGGTTACATTTTGGAAAACATCTACCAATCACCTTTTGAATCACTTTTAAAGAAGTTTGTGTTCTCACGCTCCAAAGAACAAAGCACTTACATAAAAACAAATGATAGTCTTAATAACAGAATCGCTATTGGGAAAAACAACAAAGGAGATAAAATGCCATTAGAAAACGGTGGTTATGAATTTGCAGGTGGTTTGAAATCTTCTACCGAATCTATGTTAAAATTCATCAAAATGTATTTAGAAAGCAACGACCCAGTTGTAAAACAATCGATGAACTTATTGGCTGGAAACGAAAAATATGGCAGAGCGTACGCTTGGAACACTTTCGAATTTGACCAACCCGATAAAATGCTATATCATAATGGAGGTACTTTTGGCGAATCCTCTTGGATAGCTCTGTATCCAGATAAAAAAATAGGGATATTTTTAGTTACCAATGTTATGACGGAAGATTCACAAGGTAAATTGAATGAGTTATCAAATAAAATAATTGAAAAAATATTTGAAGGAAATGATGATTAATGTTTAATTTGACTTCAACATTAAACATTTATCCAGAGTTAGCTTACTTCAAAAATAATTCAACTTTGTGCTGTTTCGAATAGCAATCATCGGACATAAAAAGAACTCTTAACTTCGGTGAAGCTGAGCCAAAGCATCATTATTTATACTCTCCTCCGTTAAGAGTTTCCAACAAAACAAATTTCGACAACTCAATTTCCTTATCTTTCATACTGTTGATTTTCATTGATTTAGATCTCGAGAACAATCCGACCTTCCACCCATTAAAATGAAAACCAGTCTTTTTTAAGGCTGTTTTTTTTATACAAGCAACTTTGATCAAGCTCGCTTGAAATCAAAATTGTAAAGTAGAAAAATTACGCCGATAGGAGTTTTCATTTTGATGCAGGTTTCTCGAAGACATTGGGATCATGAAATAATCCCATCTTCCCTCGTTTACTCGATCTTTCCAGATCGAAACTCAGTCTTCGAAAGCAGTGCTTTCTCTTACCAGAATTAAAGGCTTTGTTTCGGCAAGGCCTTTTTTATTTCTGGACGAGACATAAATTAAAAATGCATAACATGCACTAGGTAAAATGGCGCACAATGCGAAGAAAGTGCGGGCAACCTTTCAAAAGTAACAATAGTCTTCTATGCATACAGTGACGAATAAATAGCATCTATTTTGACAAAATGAAAATAACACTACTAATCATATTCATTACAATTTTCGGAATCGTTAATGCACAATCAACCTCCTTTCAATGGGCAAAAGCAGCTGGCGGGATAAATTATGATGAAGGAAACAGCATTGCCACCGATGCAAGCGGAAATGTTTATGTGACAGGACGTTTTCAGAGCCCTACTATTACTTTCGGAACCACTACTTTAACCAAAGTGGGCACTTTTGATTTTTTTATTGCGAAATACGATGCAAGCGGCAATGTATTGTGGGCAAAAGGTGCTGGCGGGACAAAAGACGATGTGGGACAAAGCATTGCCACTGATGCAAACGGAAATGTTTTTGTGACAGGATACTTTTATAGCCCTTCCATTACTTTCGGAACGACTACTTTAACGAATTCGAGCATTGCTGATGATCTTTTTGTGGTTAAATACGATGCAAATGGTAATGTCTTGTGGGCAAAAAGCGAAGGCGGAACGGGTTATGAGGATGGAAAAAGTATTGCCACCGATTTAAACGGAAATGTTTTCGTAACAGGACATTTTTCGAGTTCCTCCATTTCGTTCGGAACCACTACTTTAACAAATACCAGTTCGCCTGCTGGGGAAATTTTTCTTGTCAAATACGATTCTAACGGGAATGCGCTATGGGCACAAATAGGAGGCGAGTCACCTCTTACTGAAAGCGTAAGCGGCGTTACCACCGATACAAATGGTAATGCTTACATAACAGGCCATTTTTATGATTCTTCTGTTTGGTTCGGAACCATTAATTTAACAAAAACCAGTACGTCTGAATCGGATTTATATGTTGTAAAGTACGATGCTAGCGGGAATGTGTTGTGGGCAAAAGGCGAAGGTGGAACAAATAATGATACTGGAAGGAGCATTTCCACCGATCCGAACGGAAATGTTTTCTTAACAGGATATTTTAAGAGCCCTTCCATTACCTTTGGAACTACTACTTTGTTGAATGTGGGTACGAGCACTGGTAGCCTTAATATATTCGTTGCGAAATACGATTCCATCGGAAATGCGCTATGGGCAAAAGGAGCAGGCGAGAACGAAAGCGAAATTGCAAACGGTATTATTACCGATGCAAACGGAAATGCTTATGTAACAGGCCAATTTAATAGTTCTTCCATTTCCTTCGGGACCAACACCTTAACAAAAACCGGCAGTACGTATTATTCGGATATATTTGTTGTGAAATACGATTCCAACGGGAATGATTTATGGGCGAAAGGAGTCGGCGGAACAGATAGTGAAACTGGCCTTGGGATTGCCACGGACGCAAACGGAGATGTTTTCATAACAGGATATTTTTATAGCCCTTCCATTACTTTCGGAGCTACTACATTAACCAATACAGGAGGTTCTATTTTTGTAACGAAGTTGGGCAGCAGTGTAACAGGTATTGATAACTTATCATACAATTCAATAATTCAGATTTTTCCTAATCCAACCTCTTCCTCAACAACATTACACGCGAACGAAGTTTTAAAAGACGCAACCTTGACAGTTTACAATTCTTTAGGGCAGACAGTGAAGGAAACAAAAAACATTTCGGGGCGAACAGTTATTCTTTCAACTGACAATTTAGCAAACGGACACTATTTCGTTCATCTGAAGGAAGAAAATAAAGTCTACACAACTAAATTAACAATCATCGGCAAATAATATTTTTATAACAGTTGCTCTCGGCAGAACACTTCTCTCTTGGTGGATATCTAGAAAGAGAATGAAAAAGTGGGTAACATTGTATATAGCTATTCCAAATATGATTAAATCTATGGATGACGGTAAATTGGGATCTTTTTCTTTTGACTTGAAGGGGAATAAAAATAGGTATAAGCAAATTTCAGAAGGTTAGTTTAAATACTGCAATGGGCTTCTGGTGGATCTAGGACTAGATATAGATAATTATTATTTGAACACTATCAATTGCGCATTCAAAATATTCCATAAGTCAAATTCAATTATATTTGAGGTAAATAACGACATTGGATTACACAGAAGTTCTTATCAATATCAGAAAAATGATTCGTTCCATTAATTTGGAAAGTAAGCGAATTCAAAAGGAACATGGTATAAGTATCCCTCAGTATTTATGTTTGGATTATATCAATTCAAGAGAGAATTATCGGGCAACAACCAAAGATATTGGCACACATTTGAACCTAAATGCCAGTACGGTTAGTGGTATCATTTCAAGATTGGAAAAAAAGGGATGTCTCGCAAAACTACCGAATGAAACAGATAAACGATCTACTCACATCTACATCACAGCATTGGGCGCAAAATCCGTTGTGTCAATTCCAGATTTGTTGCATGAAAAATTGACCGCGAAGTTAAAATCGCTATCAAATGACGATTTGGAAAGCCTTCAGAAGGCAATGGGGCTGCTTGTGGAGTTTATGGAAGTCGAAGATGTTGACGCCTCTCCATTAATCGTATCAGGCGAAAACATCACTCATCAATAGCTTTAAACAGTAGTAATGTTGCTTTTTTATTTCGGGCTTCGTTTGAAATTATTAGAGATCCATCGGAGCTAAAGCAAATACCTTCGGGTTGTTTTATTCTTTTTTTATCCAACTCCTCAATAAACAAAATTCTTCCATGTGGTGAGAGTACCATGAGGTATCTATCGTTTGCAGAAATCACGTATAAGTTCCCGGTGGTTGGGTGGCTTGCAATTCCCGACGGACTAAATCGGATTTTTTTTTCTTTATCAATAATCAGGTGTTTTAGTCGTTTTTCAGCTTTATTTCGTTTTACGTATCGCTTTACCTTTTTGTAAGTAATACGGGTTAACAGTTTTAACTTTTCTTTGTTAGGGTCATACGTAAATATCTGTCGCTCCGATGCCTTCTTTTTCCTTCCTTTACAAGCGATAAGTAACTCTCCATGTTCGCTTGTCCCCAACCCCTCAGTATTGAGTTTTTCTAAACCTGTTTTATAAAGAACAAGCGTGTCAATTTCTTGCTTATCTCCAATCACCATATTAATTGTTCCGTTACTTTTCAATACGTAAATAACGCTATCAACAATTTCAACTCCCTCAAAATCTCCTTTCTTTCCAAATTTTATATCCGCTATAATATTGCCGTTGTTGAAATCAATAAAAAAGAACTTACCCAATTCATCATCTACACAAATCAGCGTAGAGTCATTGAAGGTTGTTAACCCTGAAATTTCATCGACTCTGTTTGAAAGCTTAAAACGCTGGTCTGGTTCGTTCAAATTATAGCGAATCATTTTCGGGTTACATCCGACACAGGCAAACTGGAATACAATTACAATAAGGAAATAATTAATTTTTGAGGTCAAAATATTTTTGTTTTACATCTATTACACGGTCAATTTAACTAAAATTACTACTTTTGTTTGTATAGAAACAATTATATGTCATACGCAAAAGGAGTTATCATTAATAATATTGTATCCGATTCAAAAAAACAAGGGTGCGATAAAATATATGCCGATATTATGGGGTTTGAGACACCATATGCAATTGGTCTAAAAAACGCAGACAAAGGATTTCAACCCGATGTTATAATTGTAAGGAAGGATAATATTAATTTATTTTCTATAGAAACTAATATTGAAAAGAAAGTTTCTAAAACTGATTTGGAGCGCTGGCGTTTGTTCCGAATTTTTGCAAAAGCCAATAACGGAGATTTATTTTTAGCTGGAAGTGCTCACAATCTAAAAATCATAAAAAACAGCATAGAATCAATCCCTTCAAATTTGAAATTCATTCACCTCCTTTAATAAAAATAAATGCACCCAGTAAAAGAAGATTTAAAATATAAGTTGATCAATAAGTTCTCTGGAAGAACATCCTTGGTTAGTGAAGGGAATGTAAAACACTTTTTATTCAAACATTTGGAAGAGTATGGTGACAATCTCACCGACATTAACAGTGCTATTGAATACATATTTGAAAAGGTAGGTGGCTTTGCTTTAGTACAGTTTTATAAGAACAAAATTTCTGGCGTTGTCGTTGTGAATGAGACAGGTATGAGTGGCTACATCCCAGAAAACATTCTTGTATATATCGCAGTTGATGGTAAGTACAGAGGAAAAGGTTTTGGGCAAGAATTAATGACATTTGCAATCAAATCATGTAAAGGTGACATCGCATTGCACGTAGAAAAAGAGAATCCTGCCCGTTTCTTGTATGAAAAGTTGGGCTTCACAACCCCTTACCTCGAAATGCGCTTAAAGCGATAACCTGGTACTCACAGAAATAATCAAACATAGAAGGAACTTCATAAGTATCTTGAGTTGTTCTGAGAAGAAAAAACCACGAGGCTGTCCAGAAAGTAATTTCAGACAGCCTCTTTTTTTGTGCCTTTATGTTTCTAAGTGAAAAACAGTTGTAAGTACTGATTCTATTGACGTGCGTCAGTTTTCAAAAATTCGAACTCCAAGCTGTAAGAGCCAAACTGAAAATAAATAAAAATACAATGGAAAAGTATCCTGTGCCGGTCGATATAAACTGGAATACTTTTAAAGAAGGCTGTAATTAAGAGAGCTATCTGTCCATGTTCGTGTGGTTAGTTGTCGTTGGAGTTACTACATTTAACAGGACAGTTTAGTTAAGATAGTTGAGCAAGCATTAACTATTTTAAATTAGACACATGAAAGCAAGAAAAAAGTTCAGCAAAGAGTTCAAGCTGAAAGCAATTCAGCAACTTTAGTTAGCTCTTCTTGTTTGGGTTGCGGTATTTGATTTAATGGTGTGTTCATTATTCAAATATGATGCAAGATAATTATTTAATGGTTTGGATTATCACTATTGAAAATAGCGTGAAAATTCTCTTCAATTTCTGAAATTTCTGAATCAGTCAATTCGTCAAATTCCTTTTCTCTTTTTCTCTTTGATAACTTACCTTTATTCTGATCCAAGAACTTGATTAATAAATCAACCTTTGTATCAGATAACGTAACATAGGTATTTATATAGTTGGATATTCGATCATATTTTTCCAAATAGTCTAATTCATCCGGAATTATCCGTTCAATTGTATCTTCAACGCACTCGTATATAAACTCAACTTGAGCAGTAAGGTCATAGTAGCGATATAGATCAATCGTCTCATTAAGGATTTTAACATTATGATCTGAAGTTGGCTCCCACTCTATCAAATCAATTCGTTGAGAGGAATAGTCTTCCAAGATTTCTTGATATTCATCAATTCGACTTAATATTGCGGCTGATACAGGAAAGATCATTCCTCTTTTAGTATACCCCATTCGCGTAAGAATATGATGAATCATATATCTATGAATTCGACCATTCCCATCAGAAAAAGGGTGAATGAACACAAATCCAAATGCCATAGTAGCGGCTACAATTATGGGATCACAATCAGATTCTTGAAGAAGATTATTTGTGTCTAAAAGCCCTCTCATTAAAGACGGAAGATCCTTTGACTTTGCCGAAATATGATCTGGTAGTGGCGAAAAAGTTTCGCGGTCATGTTCCCCAATAAATCCTTCGTGCTTTCTAACTCCCATGTGTTTGAGTTTTTTCGCTCCGATAACGATATCTTGAAGTCTTTCTAACTCTTCAACTGTAAGTTGCTTTTTTCCCGCTTGCCCTATTGCTTTTCCCCAATTTCTCGCTCTTAAATTCGGAGGGTATTCTCCTTCAATCGCAAAAGAAGCCTTGGAATCTTTTAATAACATAAATGCAGCTGCCCTTCTAACCAATTCTTTGTCGCGACCATTTAACCCTTTTTCAATCGAGCCTGACATGTCCTTTTCTACAAACTTTTCAATTTTTTCTGTTCTCCTTACCATTGGACAGAACTCATAAGTTCCAGGCAAATTATTTTTTATCCTATGCCGTGTTGAATTTATTGAAGAACCTGTGAATTGTAGTTTCGAATTAACTATTTCAACATATGTTCCTGTTTTTAAATCTGGTATTTCAAGTTCTTTTCCCATTAACCATTCAAATAAAAACCAAACCCTTCTACTATATTGACTTGTTGGTTCTTTATTTATCATGTTGACTATCGGCTCTTCCTTAGTGTATAGAAAGAACTTTTTTAGAATATATAAGTCGATTCCTTCATATTTTAAAGCAAATGCCAAATGACTTATAAGATCTGAATTAGGCTTATGCCTTACCGTGAAGACTTGCCATTGATCCGTATTATAGCGTTGATGTTTTTCTGTAACTATGGCAAGTCTATCTGGTAACGGAACACTTATTCTGGAATTTCTCTCAATTTCCGTTATAAGAAAAGCATAGCCAACTAGAAATCCCAATTCTGGAGTTGCTCTTCCATGAAATGTGGTTACTTCTTGTGAAAAATAGTTACTCATACTGCTAATTTATGAAAATCAATTACATCCACCTCATGAAAACCTATTACTTTTTATGAAAATTAATTACTATCGAAGCAAAATCATGAAATACAGAACCTCTTCACACACGTTTTGTTCCGCTTCGCTCCATAAAACAAGTGTTGCGTTTCATTGATTGAAGAAGAAAAAGAAGATTATAAACGAACCTTTTCTTAATTATCAATTTAGATTTGAAGAAAAGTTGGGCTTCACAACCCCTTACCTCGAAATGCGCTTAAAGCGATAACCTGATACTCACAGAGATAATCAAACATAGAAAGGAACTTCATAAGTATCTTGAGTTGTTCTGAGAAGAAAAAATCACGAGGCTGTCCAGAAAGTAATTTCAGACAGCCTCTTTTTTGTGCCTTTATGTTTCTAAGTGAAAAATAGTTGTAAGCACTGATTTTATTGACGTGCGTCAGTTTTCAAAAGTTCGAATTCCAAGCTGTAAGAGCCAAACTGAAAATAAATAAAAATACAATGGAAAAGTATCCTGTGCCGGTCGATATAAACTGGAATACTTTTAAAGAAGGGTGTAATTAAGAGAGCTATCTGCACTTGATGAGGCGTATAGATATGAGGTTAATTCAAATTTAAATTAATTCGTAATTTCGTGTAGGACAAAAATAAAGCTATTGTGTTTAGCATGCCAATTTGGTGGGATAAACGCAATGTGCATATCAATAAGTTATGTACAATGATGAACACTTTCGAAACACCCTCTTTTTGTGGTAAATGCATAAATCATTATATGAGTACATTGAAACGATTTAAGCAAATCTCATAAGTGTAACATTCATTTTATAAACAGTTATTAAACCGTGAGAATTCAACTTCGTAAATACATTCTGATAATTGTATGCCTGACTTGTAGTTCAGCACAAGCACAAATTAGGAGTGGTGATTTTATTATGGGGAATTTTGAGCCTATTGATACTCATAAGAAAATAGATGTTCGATGTGACTCAATAAATAACAGGTTAATTCAGTATTATGGTATGTCACCTGAAATCACTATTTCATGGCCTACAGTAGCCAATCCAGGCTATTGGATGAGTTCAATCAATACGCACTTTAATTTTGACACAATTGGTGTTATCGACCATTACGACTCATCGAACAATGATTCATTACAGATAAACACAGAGTACTGGAGTCATAGGCTGTCATCCAATCATTTAATCTCTTATGGAAACGTCGAACTTAAAAAATCACAAAGAAATAAAGTTAGATGGCTCCAGTTTTATCCAAGTCTTGGAGATATCGAGACTCTTAAAAGTTACAAGAACATTAAGTACTTGACTTTACCTTTTGGATATCGAATCCCCTACTTTGGATACACTAATTCGCACTTATTCTCCAATCAAAGCAGTATTTCTTTAAATAATACTCTTGAAAAAATGACAACTCTTGAATTTCTGGATCTCGGTTCATTGCCAAAAGTTGAACACAATAATTTCCATTCAATTGAACGTAGCGATCTTACTCTAATTCAAGGATTATCACCAAAAGTTTTTGCTTTGCCAAATTTGACAAAGCTACGATTATGGGGGGCAACATTTCTTCCTGTTAATTTTCATGATTTTGAAAAATTTGAATTCCTCCATGTAAACTTTGATGGCTCTACTCATCCAGAATTAATCAATCTAGCTCTTGTCATGCATTCTTTTGATAAAGACACGAGTTCGGGTAATTGGAATAAATATTTACAGCTTGGAAAAATTAGTCCTGAATTTAAGCTTCCTAGCAACGGGAAATACAAATCGTATTATAAAAATGGAACTCCACTATGCGAGGGAGAATATCTCGATAACCAGCCACACGGGCAATGGAAGTTTTGGTTTCCCGATGGAGTTTTATGTGAAAGTCGAGAGTATGATAATGGAATGAAAACAGGAGAGTGGATTTTCTATAGCGATTCGACAGGCTATAGATCATATAGT